>JAGLUP010000009.1 GCA_023134715.1 Candidatus Parcubacteria bacterium | reverse complement strand
AACCCTGTCCAAATTGCAATTCCGAGGAAGTAATTTTAAACAAACAAGAAACAAGAGAATTGCGAGATGAGAAAATAAAATTTGAGTATTCTAATGGGGAGTATTAAAAACTAATTAACTAAAATTATATATATGACATTAAAAGAAATACCAAAAATTAATTCTAAACAATGGAAATGCACAAAAAATAATATCTTTCAAAAAGAATATATTTTTAAAGAATATAGAATAAAATTAGATAGAGTAAGTAGAAATGCACCATTTAATGTTGAATTATTTAAAAATGGAAAGAAAAATTTATTAGAAAGAATTGATTATGGTATTGGTGTTAAATATTTTTATCAATTAATCAAATATTTAGAAGAAGGAAGCTGGAGAGAAAATATTAAAATATATAAATTTTCTATAACATAATATTATGCAATACAAATACACTTGGAAATACTTTAAAATCAGAAACATAGCTTTTTGGGAAAGTCTTAAAAGGGGCGGGATAATGAGTTATTTGTGATTGTTCATTAAAAATTAAATAGGGTGGATATAAATTATCAGCATATGCATATATTTACAAAAAAAATCAAAGCAAAACACGACCAAATGCCTCGCGATATTTATTTTAACAGCTTAGAGGAGGCTTATGGCAATTTGCCTGTTCCGTCTGATGATTGGGCGGAAATAAAAAAATTGTTAATGGATAAACAATTTTTTGGGACATACGAAGTGCAAGAGCATATTGACGAATTGGAGAATGCTACAGAAATAATTTATCAACATTATAAGATAGTGGCAAAGGCACTCAATAAAGAGCAAAAATACGGATAGTAAAAAACTTTAATTAATTAACATAATCATCCTATTTAATTTTTAGTAAATAATTTATTGAAATGGCGGAGGACGCGATAAATAGCTTCGACCCTATTTATGCGATATTTTTCTTAAGGGATATCGCCCTCCGTTTTAATAAATAATTCACTAAAACAAAAATATGAAAAAACAAAAAACAAAAGGACAAAAAATCTCAAAATCACTTATTTATTATCACAAGCACAAAAAATCAATGGCGGATGTTAAAGCGTTATCAGGCTTTGCTCTCATAGTAGCCACTACAGGAATTTTAATAAAGCTGTTTAGCCCGATAGCTTTGGCGAACGAAACAGCAATAAACACAGGACTTCTTGAAAGTTATGATAAAAAGGAAATAACGGTAATTGACAAGATTATAAAATCGGCACAGAAAAATGATGTAAATATCAAAACAGCGTTAAGAATTGCCCATTGTGAAAGTAGATTTGACCCGAATGCTAAAAATCCTAATTCTTCAGCGACTGGAATTTATCAATTTATGATAGGCACTTGGAATGGATATTGTAAAGGCGACAGGAAAAATGCAGATGATAATATTGCTTGTTTTATGAAATTATATAATAAATTCCCGCAATGGTGGGAATGTAAATAAAATATATGACTAAATTAGAATTTTTAGAATTAACAGGAGAATATCCAATAGACATATTAGGTAATGATTGGAAAAATATTTTAATAGATTTAACAGAAATATAATGACTTTAAAAGAAATCTTAAAAAATAAAATAGAAGCCAGTAGTCAAATCACAAGAGATGCTTTACGGAATTACGCAAGGAATATTAAAACACAAAAACAACCATTCGGATGGGATATTGCCACAACAGATAGAAAATTGCGAAATCTTACAGAAGACGGCGTTATAAAGCCGATAATAAAAAAGGGATACATTGTTGCCTATAAACATATTAAAGCTGAATTAGACGACAAAAATCAAGAAAAAATAGGGTTAGACGAACAATTAAAAGCTATTTTAAGCAATATAAAAGTTTCTTGGGAAAATGCAGATAAAATAGCTAAACTGAAAAATGCAATAGCTTCAAAAAATGATTACTCAAAACAATCTTTAATTATTCAATTAAGTAAATAAAAACTATGAACACTCTTAAACATTACACTGAAAATTTACTGCGTTTAGAACTATTCAAAAAACTACACGCAAAAACATTTGCTGAATTAGGAGAATTAGAAAATAATTTATTGAATGCGAAAGCAATTCTTCAAGAAGAAATAAAACAAACAAAACAAGATGTTGAAAATGAAAATGTAAAAGTTAGTTATATTGAAAGATATAAAAAGGATTACAGCTATGTTAAATTTTTAGAATTAAAAAATGAAATGGAATATAATGCGTTAGATTTAGATGGTGGAATTAAAACTGAAATAGACAAAAAAATATTTGATGAGTGCGTGAAAAGAGGTGATATTTCAAGAGAAACTAAACAATTTTGTTTTAAGGAACAATTATTGTCTACATCTGTATTGATAAAATCTAAAATATAAATTTATGCCAAAAGGTATCTATAAAAGAAAAAAAGGAATAAAATATGGAATGACGGGCAAATTTCATTCTGATACAACTAAAAGAAAAATGAAAAAAAGTCATAAAGGAATGTTAGGCAAAAAATTATCTAAAAAACACAAAGAGAAAATAAGCGAAAAGCATAAAGGTATGCACACAGAAGAAAAAAATTGTAATTGGAAAGGCGATAAAGCCAGTAAAGGGGCAATGCACTTTTGGATTATTGGACAAAAAGGAAAAGCAAGTGAATACAAATGCAAATATTGCCTGAAACAAGCAAGAGATTGGGCGAATGTTGACCATACTTACAAAAGAATTTTAGAAGATTATATTCCTTTATGTAGAAGTTGCCATTCAAAATATGATATTAAATACAATAATATTAATCATACACCTTATACAATTAAAAATAAAATATAACAAACAAAACTATGAAAATTATTAACACACAAGACAAACAAATTAAACCTCCAGTTGTAATGTTAGTATATGGAGAAGGAGGCGTGGGTAAAACTACTTTTACATCAACTGCTCCAAAACCAATTCTTGCAGATTGTGAGGGAGGAGCAAAGTATTTTGGATTAAGAGGTATTAAATTAGATGTTGCTCCAATTCAACAATGGAGTGAGATGAAAGAATTTTTAGCAATAGCAAATACAGACAAGTATTCTACTATTGTCATTGACCCAATCGGAGAATTGATGGAAAAATTAATGACTTTTATGTCAAATCAAGCTAACAGAAAATTAGTGCAAGCAGACGGTAATCCAACGATGGCGGGATGGGGCTGGCTTAAAAAAACAATGAGAATGTATCTTAAAGTTTTACGAGATAGCGGAAAGCATATAATCATTGTTGCTCATCTTGAAGAAAAAGCAGATGACAATAGACTTGTCAAACGCCCAATGCTAATGACAAAACTTTCAGATGAATTAGTCAATCTTGTAGATGTTGTTGCTTATATGACAATAATTCAAGACGGCGATGAAACAAAAAGAGTATTATTAGTAGACCCAACTTCTGATAAATTTACAGCCAAAGATAGAACAGGACAACTCGGAGGAATTATACCGCCAAACTTTAACGATATTATTAAAGCGTGTCAAGGCACTGAAAAATTTAAATGGAGTAGTGAAAAAGCCGTTGGAGCAGAAAAAGAAGAAAAAAAACCTGAAAAACAAACCGAAAATACTGAAATGAAAAAAATTGAAGAGCAGGACAAAGAAATTGAATTTGATGAAAACGACAGCTTGTTTGCAGAAACTAAACTATTGATAGTCGGAATTGAAAAAGAAGAGCATAAAAAACAAGCAATTTCTAAAGCCATAGACAGTAATCAATTCTCATCAGAGCAAATTGAAGAATTACAAAAATTAAGCAAATAATATGAAAAATAAAAACTATATCTCGTATTCTCAAATGTGGTGCTTTAACAACGAAGGAAAGAATGTGTATTTTCAGAAATATGTATTGGGCATACAAACACCTCCAACATTACCGATGGTTTTTGGCACTATAATTCACGCATTATACGAAAAAGAAGATTACGATTACAAAAAAGCTATTATTGACGCGGGTTTTACAAGTGATTATATTAGAGTGGCAGATAAAATAAACGCTAACTTAAAAAGGTTTGATATTAGAGAACAAAAGATATATGCAGATTGTAAAGATTTTTGCTTATTTTCATTAGCAGACGGTATGAATAAAGACAACACTTTAATGGAATTAAAAACATCTGCATCGCCGTGGTCGCAACAAAGAGTTGACGAAACAGACCAAATATCGCACTACTTATTGGCTTATAGCAAATTCAAAAAGAAGAATTACAATAACGCTTGTTTGGTAAATGCAAATACAAAAAATGGCAAGATTAAAATATTTAAAACGCACCGCACAAATCAAGACTTGAAAAATTACTACGAAAAAATATTACAGTTTAAAAAAGATTTACAGCAACTCGGATTTTGGGATAAGAAGTGCAAATTTGCCGATAGAATATCACTTTAACAATCTCGCTACCCCACCCGCAAACGGCTATTACAGAATATCGCAAAGAGTAAAAGCCGTCTGCGGCGGGGCTGGCGAGAGATAATTTAATTAACTTTAACTATAAAACTATGACTTACAAATTAGGAACAAATGTAAAAGTAGGTAATAAAATTTTATTAAAAACTGGTTGGGAGAAAATTACAAAAATAGGAGAAAATGGAGTTGATGTTCCAAGTGGATTTATTGAGTATGGTTGGGAAATATATGGTTGGAAAATTAAATAATAATTAACCCCCTAACAAGTTGGGGATATAAAAATATG
>JAGLUP010000008.1 GCA_023134715.1 Candidatus Parcubacteria bacterium | reverse complement strand
GGAGGAGGGATAGAATATGGAGGAGGGAGTGAAGGCATAGAAGTTTCTAATTGCTTAACATTGGATCAAGAAGGAGCAAATTATTTATTAACGTCGGATATTGTAAATTCAACATTTTCATATTGCATAGATATAACCGCGCCAAATATTGTTTTTGATTGTCAGGGGCATACAATTAATGGAAGTTTTAATTTAAACGGAGCAAGCGAAGATAATAAATATGCGATTTATTCAAATCAGCTTAACACAACAATAAAAAATTGCGTAATTACGAATTGGCAAACAGGAATTTATTTTGATACAGGAGCGGATAACGGAAATATAGACAGCAACACTATTCAGGATTTGTACGGCACCAGAGGATCTACGGTCAGCGATCAACCCGGAGGTTTGGGAGGAACAGCAGTAGGAATTTATTCAAAATCTTTAAATAATACGATTTCTAATAATGTCATAAAAGATTTGATAGCAGGCACAGGAGGAATTGCTAAATATGGCGATCCATCGGGTACAGGAGGAATTTCAACAGGGATTTATTTGTCTGCCTCATCGGGCAATAGCTTGCATTCTAATACAATTTTTAATCTAACAGGAGGCGCAGGAGGGGCTGATACTGGTCAGGGATCAGGAGGCACAGGAGGAATTTCAACAGGGATTTATTTGTCATTTTCAAATAGTAATACATTAACTTCAAATAGCATATCAAATTTGATAAGCGGAATAGGCGGCGCAACAGGATGTAATGGGTCAGATGGTTCGCCTGGCGCATCAGCGGGAGTATGGCTTGATATTAATTCATATAACAATATTGTTACTTTGACAATAATTTATGGTTCTGATAATGTTCCAGACAGCAATAAATTAAATACAATAGATGGAAAACCTATTTTATACTTTTACGATCAATCCAATTTAAATATTTCAAATTTTAATATAGAAGTCAGCACAATACCAATGTTAATCGGCGGTTCAATTTATTCGGGTGATACAGGAGGAATTTCTACGGGCTTAGCTTTCATTAATATAACTGATTCAATAGTTGAGAATAATATTATAGCTAATTTTGAAGGAATGTCTGGATCAAGCGGATTATTTAGTTCTTTAGGAGGCGTGGGAGGAATTTCAGCAGGTATATACCTGTTAAATTCAGAAAGTAACGCTTTTTCCGCTAATACAGTCTCTAATCTAACAGGAGGCACAGGAGGCGCGGGCGGATGTTATGATGGCGGAGGCACAGGAGGAATTTCAACAGGGATTTATTTGTCATCTTCAAATGGTGATACTTTTTCCGCTAATACAGTCTCTAATCTAACAGGAGGCACAGGAGGCGCGGGCGGGTTTTATTATAACGGAGGCACAGGAGGAATTTCAACAGGGATTTATTTGTCATCTTCAAATGGTGATACTTTTTCCAGTAATATAATTTCTAGTTTGGCAGGAGGCATGGGGGGAGTTGCGGGATATAGCACTGGTTCACCAGGAGGAACAGGAATATCTTATGCAATGCATCTTTTAAACGCAGGAGAGAGTAGTGCAAATTTAATTTATAACAACTTATTTAACAACACGAATCATATTGGTTTCGGAGGAACAATTTATACGAATCACTGGAACATAGCAAAACAAACAGGAACAAGAATCTACGGAAATGGACCAGAGATAGGAGGTAATTATTGGACAAATCCTTCAGGAAATGGATATTCTGATAACTGCGTTGATTCAAATACAGATGGATTTTGTGATAATCCTTATACATTAAATGCAGATAATGCAGATAATTTATCTTTGAGTGGCGATTATATTCCATAATAATTTGCTTTTAATTAATAATTTGTTAGAATAGACCTATATGAAAAACATAAATAAAAACTTAATACCTCTCGTCGTTATTGTCGTAGCATTAGCCATCGGAGCAGTCGCTTATTCTAATCCTTCTTTATTCACAAAAAAACAAGGCAGTCAGCAAGATAATCAGCAAGATAATCAAAATGTTTTATCTACTCAAGAAGCTGGAGAGCAAATTATTAAATATATTAATGAAAATCTTTTACAAGGACAGGCGACAGCTTCTCTTTTAGAAACTCCGATAGAAGAAAATGGCGTATATAAAATTAATTTTGAAGTAGAGGGACAAAAATATAACTTTTACAGTACCAAAGACGCAAAATATTTATTTCCTCAAATAATTGATTTAGCCAAAGAGGCAGAACAAAAGGCATTGGAAACTATTGGCAATTTTTCAGCAAGTAAAGATGATGTTTGCCAAGAAAACGGAAAGCCAATTGTTTATTTTTTTGGGTCTCAAGGTTGTCCTCATTGCATTTGGGAGCATCCTTTAATAGAAAGTGTTGCTTTAAAATTTAAAGAAAATATAGTTTTCCATAACAATATGGATTCCCAAGAAGATATGGATATATTTTCAAAATACAGCACAGGAGGAGTTCCTGCTTTAGTAATCGGTTGTAAATATCATAGGACTGGCTCTGGCCAAAACTTAGGCGAAGAACAAGAGTCCAAGGTATTAACCGCTTTGATTTGCAAACTAACTGGAAATCAACCATCTGATATTTGTAACGAAGTCCAAGAATTAATTAATCAGATTTAATTTGTGTTATATTCGTGATAAAATTCTATTCTTCTCCAAATTGTCCTTATTGTTTTACTCTAAAAATGTTTCTAAAAGAGCATGGAATTCAATTTGAAGATATTGATATTGCGAAAAATAAACAAGCTGTGAAAGAAGTAGAGGAGAAAACCGGAAAATATGAAGTGCCTGTGCTTGATATTGACGGACAAATTATAGAGGGCTTTGACAGAGAGGAAATATGTAAATTATTAAACATCAAAGACTAAATATGATAAAAATTGCAATAAATGGTTTCGGGAGGATAGGCCGTTCTGCCTTTAAAACAATTTTAAATAAACATCCTGAACTTGAAATAGCGGCTATCAATGATTTAACTGAACCAAAAATTTTGGCTCATCTTTTAAAATATGATTCTTCATATGGAATTTATGATAAAGCAGTAGATTTTACTAAAAATAAACTTTCTGTAAATGGAAAATCAACTCCAGTTTTTGCTGAAAAAAATCCAGAAAATTTGCCATGGAAAAAATTAGGGATTGATATTGTCTTAGAATGCACCGGAGTATTTAGAGATTTACAGGGCGCGAAAAAACATATTAAAGCAGGAGCAAAAAAGGTAATAATTTCCGCTCCGGCAAAAAGTCCGGAAATTTCTTCTTATATTTTAGGAATAAATCAAGAGAAATATAATTCTGAAAAAGATGAAATTGTTGACATGGGCTCTTGCACGACTAATTGTTTAGCGCCCGTAGTGAAAGTTTTGCATAAAAACTTCAAAATTATTAAGGGCTTTATGACGACTATTCATAGCTATACCAGCGACCAGAAAATTTTAGATTTGCCTCATAAGGATTTAAGGCGAGCCAGGGCAGCAGCTGTGAATATTATTCCCACAACAACCGGAGCAACTAAAGCGATAGGAAAAGTTATACCAGAACTTGATGGAAAACTTGACGGAATCGCTCTTAGGGTGCCGACTCCGATTGTTTCCGTAGTAGATTTAATATGTGAAACTGAAAAGAAGACTAGTGCCGAAGAAGTAAATTTTATCTTTAAAAAAGCGTCTCAAACAAAAGAATTACAAGGAATTTTAGGTATAGAGGATGCCCACCTGGTTTCTTCTGACTATATTGGGAATTCTTTTTCATCCATAGTTGACGCTGATTTGACAATGGTGAAAGATAATTTGATTAAAGTAGTTGCATGGTATGACAACGAATTCGCCTATGCCTGCCGTTTAGCCGAATTCGCCGAGTTCATGGGCAAAAAACTATAAAAACATTCAAAAAAGCTATCCTTGTGGATAGCTTTTTTGATTGGGGAGAGGCATAACAAAGTAGGTCGATCGGCGAGATTTGTTATGTTTATTGTTTTATGTTATTCTATGCTTAGAGTTTTTAATTTTATTCTAATTTAATTCAAATTTTTAACTTTTACTTTTAATTAGAATTTTTGTATTTATTCTTATAATTAGAATTTTTGTATTTATTCTTAATTTTTAATTTTATTTCTTATAAAAAATGAAAAATCCAAAATATATTTTTCAAAAAAGAAAAATAAGTTTCACTAAGCGGCTTTTTGAACAAGGGTTAAATGCTGGAAGTTATATTTTGTTTGGCATCAAAGATCTTGGCGAGGATTTTACTAAAGGGTTTATAGGAGAGCTGCCTGATTGTTATCCCGGATTCAAACTTATGAAAGATATGTTTGGCTGTAGTTCAGAAAAGAAATTTAAAAAAGAAATTATTAGAGTAAATATTTCTCGGCTTAAAAAACAAGGGCTTATAAAACAAACAAAGAATAAAAAACTTTTGCTTACAGACAAAGGAAAAGAAATGATTATATACATTAAAGACAGGTATTCTATTTTAAATAAGCCGTGGGATGAAAAGATAAGAGTGGTTGTCTTTGATATTCCAGAAAAAAGAAGACGCTTCAGAGAATGGTTTCGAGCAGAATTATCTTTATTAATGTTCAAACCTCTCCAAAAGAGTACTTATATCGGCAAATATCCAATTCCCGATGATCTTTATCAAGACCTAATTGATAATAATCTTTTTCAGGATATTCATATTTTTACTATAGATAAAGCCGATAAAGAAGAAAAGCTACTTGAATTATTAAAAGAATAGGCGTAACAAAGTAGGTCGATCGGCGAGATTTGTTATGTTTGTTTGGGTCGCGGCTATCCACAAGGATAGCTTTTTTGATTGGGGAGAGGCATAACAAAGTAGGTCGATCGGCGAGATTTGTTATGTTTGTTTGGGTCGCGGCTATCCACAAGGATAGCTTTTTTGATTGGGAAACATAACAAATCAGGTCGATCGGCGAGATTTGTTATGTTTATTATTTTATGTTATTCTATATTTGGGATTTTTAATTTTATTTTAATTTTATTTTAATTTTTATAAAAAAATGAAAAAGGTTTTTTCTTGGAAAATAATTGGATTTTCAATTTTAAGCTTAATTTTTATAGCTTTTTTATTATGGCTGTTTTTTAATTATTATTCTTTTGCTCAACGGATAACTGTTCCTGAACTTTTTCTTAAGACAGACCAAGACAAAGACGGCATAGATGATTTACACGATATCTTAGAAGGAGCAAAAAAACGAGTAGGACAGACGAAATTTTATCAAGACCAATATTATATGGGAGGATATCCTCCAGAAAATACCGGTGTTTGCACTGATGTTATTTGGCGAAGTTTTAAAAATGCCGGCTTTGATTTGAAAGAAATACTTGATAATGATATTAAACAAAACCCTGATTATTATCCGCGCGTTAATGGAGACCCGGATCCTAATATTGATTTCAGAAGAGTATTAAATTTAATTCCATTCTTTCAAAAATATGCCCAGCCTTTAACAACTAAAGTTAATTCATGGGATACTGAAAATTTATATCAATGGCAGGGAGGGGATATTGTGATTTGGGAAAAATTACCATCAGGAAAAATGCACATTGGCATAATATCTAATCAAAGGCGAAAAAACGGCATTCCTTATGTAATTCATAATTATGGTTTAGGCACACAAGAAAGTAATCATTTGCTGAAATGGCCGACACCAATTGCTTACCATTTTAGATTTCCTATTCCTGAAATAAAATAAAATTAAACTATGAAATTTAAGAAAAAATTAATTATTGTCATTGCGTCCATAATTATCTTTGGTTTATTAATTTTGGGAATTTATCTGATAAACTCGCGCGTCAAAGAACAAAGTGCCGTTTATATTTTTTCAGATATTAATAATGCCCCCGAAGCTCAAACAGCTTTAATTTTAGGAGCAAAGGTTTTTAAACAAGAAAGAATGAGCTCTATGCTTGAAGACCGAAGTTTAACAGCGCTTGAGCTATATTATAATGGCAAGGTAAAGAAAATTTTAATAAGCGGAGATCATGGAAAAAAAGATTATGATGAAGTAAATACAGTAAAAAATTGGCTTTTGCAAAAAGGAGTTTTAGCAGAAGATATTTTTTTAGACCATGCTGGGTTTGATACTTATGACAGCTTATTTAGAGCTAAACATATATTCCAAGTAGAATCTTTAATTATTATTACTCAAAATTTTCATTTACCCAGAGCAGTATATTTAGGAAGAAATTTAGGCATTGATGCTTATGGTCTTATCGCAGACAAACATTCTTATAGAAACATTCAATATAATGAATTTCGAGAAAAAATAGCAAATATAAAAAGTTTTTTCGAACTTAATCTTCAACTTGGGTCGAAATATTTAGGAGAACCAATTCCAATTACAGGGGATAGTAAAAAAAGCTGGGATTAAATAAGTTATCCATAAGGATGGCTTTTTTGATTGGGGAGCGTAACAAAGTAGGTCGATCGGCGAGATTTGTTATGTTTGTTTGAGTTGCGGCTGTCTGCCTAAATATATATTCGGCTATCCACAAGGGTAGCTTTTTTAAATTGGGAATTTAAGTTATAATATAAATAAGTTATAATGTAGACAATGAAACACATATTTACAGGGATA
>JAGLUP010000007.1 GCA_023134715.1 Candidatus Parcubacteria bacterium | reverse complement strand
GGAGGAGGGATAGAATATGGAGGAGAGGAGTGGGCGTGCGGAGATAATGTAATTTTTACTTACAGAGACATTCCAGTTGCTTACGGTTCAGTTCATAATAGCGCTACTAATGAATGCTGGCTTGACCGCAACCTTGGCGCTTCACAAGTAGCTACAGCTTATAATGACAGCCTTGCCTATGGCGATTTGTTTCAGTGGGGGCGGCTTGATGATGGCCATCAAGATCGCAATAGTCCAACAACATTAATGTGTTTTATGGGGTCAGGATATTGTTCTGCTTTTGACGATCCTGGTCACAGTAATTTTATCCCAGTGGCCGTAACAGCTTGTGGTGGCGTTGAATGTGACTGGCGTTTTCCTCAAAATAATAATTTGTGGCAGGGAGTGTCAGGCATTAACAATCCTTGTCCAAGTGGCTGGCGGATGCCGACTGAAACAGAATGGGACACTGAGCGAGCGAGTTGGAGTCAACAGAACCGCAACGGAGCTTTTTTCAGTCCTCTGAAATTAACAGCGGCCGGTAACCGGTATTTCGGCGATGCTATAGTCGGATCCGGAGGCATCTCCGGCAACTATTGGAGCAGTGGAACGTGGAACGTGTTTGCCGATTTTCTATCCTTCTACGGCAGCGGCGTGAGCATGGAGAGTAACGCCCGGGCGTACGGCTTTTCTGTCCGCTGTCTTAAGGACTGATTTAATTTTTCCTGTACTACCTTAGGGTAGGTTTTATAATATAATTAGTTAAAACCCCGTCCATTGGACGGGGTTTTGAGTTAGAGTCCTGGTGTTTCAGTAGTTTCTTCGGTTTCTTCAGTTTTTTCTCCTTCTTTGCTGGTTTCTTCAGTAGTTTCTTCGCTTTCTTCTCCTTCGTCAGAAGATTCTCCTTCTTTGCTGGTTTCTTCAGTAGTTTCTTCGCTTTCTTCTTCTTCGTTAGAAGATTCTCCTTCTTTGCTGGTTTCTTCAGTAGTTTCTTCAGTGGTTTCAGGAGTTTCAGGAGTTTCATCTTGGCTAACAATAGTTTTAAATTCCATAATTTTAAATTTATTTAGTTATTATTTTGATATATTTAATTGTCATCGACCTTTTCTGTCATTAATGGTTAATAAAGATATTATAAACGTTCTTAAATACTTGTCAACCCCATAGTGTTAAAAAACTGGGAATAACAAATTGCCGCGCCTAAAGCGTCTGCCGCGTCGTCAGATTTAGGGGCTTCTTTTAGGTTAAGCAGAATTTTAACCATTTCTTTAATTTGTTTTTTATCTGCTCTTCCATATCCCGTTACGGCAGTTTTGATTTGCAAAGGAGTGAATTCATGGACAGGAATTTTTTTCTTGGCGGCTGTAAACAAAATAACTCCTTTTGCCTGAGAAACAGGCATAGCAGTTTTTAGGTTTTTAAAAAAATAAACTTTTTCAACCGCTAAAATATTTGGTTTATATTGTTTAATTAGTTTAGTCAGTTCACTATTTATTTTTTTTAAACGTTCCCCCATTGTCCATGACGGGTCGGTTTTAATCGTTCCAAAATCTAAACACTCCAATTTTTGTGTTTTCTCATCCCCTTTCTTAACTATTCCATATCCCACAGTGGCTATTCCGGGATCAATACCTAATATAATCATAATTTTATTGTTTCAGATTTGAGTATATTTCCTGAATGTCGTCGTTTTCATCCAATGCTTCAAAAAGTTTTTGAGAAGATTGTTTGTTTTTCTCGTCTAATTCAATTTCATCTTTCGCCACCCAGTCCAAACTCGCCGACTCAATTTTAATTTCCTGATTTTCTAAATTTTTCTTTACTTTTTCTGAATCTTCTATTTTCGTATAAACATATAGGGCGGCATTATGCCAATGAATATCCTCTGCTCCCGCCTCAATCGCTTTAAGCTCTAAATTTTCTTTGGATTTTGGATTTATGACAATAACTCCTTTTCTTTCAAAGAGCCATTTTACTGAACCTTGAGCAGCTAATTTTCCATTATTTTTTGCTAATATCTGCTTAATTTCTCCCAACGCGCGATTTTTATTGTCAGTAATTCCTTGAATAATTATTGCTATTTTACCTGACCCGTATGCCTCAAAAATAAATTCTTCTAATTTTGCGCCCTCAACATCTCCTGTGCCTCGTTTTATAGCTCTTTCAATATTTTCTTTCGGCATATTAAAACTCTTGGCTTTTTCAATAGCCATTTTTAAAGAGGAGTTGGCTTCCGAGTCGCCTCCTTTTTCTTTGGCAACAATTGAAATCTGCTTGGCGAGCTTTGAAAAAATTTTTCCTCGCTTAGCGTCAGTAATAGCCTTTTTATGTTTTATGCTTGAGAAATGCGAATGTCCTGACATTGTTTTATTTTACCTTTAAATTTTGCCTAAATCAATTTTTTGGTTTCAATTTTCTTTTTAAGAGTTAAAATTATTGTTCCAGAGAAAATTGCGATAATTGAAGAGACAAATAAGATAAAAAAGGGCGTAGGCGATTTAGACATAGGAACTTGTTCGCCTATGGCGGCTAAATTTTCTACATTTTCCAGAGACCCGACGTCTGAAACTTTTTCAGTTTCCAGAGACCCAACTTTCGCCAATTTTGGCGGAAGTCGGGTCTCCTCTGCTTTAGCTTTTATAATGCTGTTTTTCGCTTTTGGGGTTCCGTTAGGATTTTGACTGGTTTGCCAACTACCGGGATGGCTTCCCTGTTGTTTTGGGGATTTTCTTTCCATCGTTCGCTTGGTTTTATTGTCGCCCGCAATCCAGCCAGAAGAGCAATCTACAGAATCTATTAAATTTCCGAGATTATCATAAAGTTCTAATTTTTCTCCTTTATTGCTTAGCGCTCCGGTATAAATTTGATTTGCGGGAATTTCAGGAACTGACTCATCATTGGTCCTTTCTAATAAGTAAAAGCTTTTAGCAGGGATTATTCCCTCTAATTCAATTTTTGGAGAGCCGTCAACAGTTTTTAAGAGCCAGCCGTCAAGTTTTATTGAAGAATTACTGTTGTTATAAAGTTCAATCCATTCATCGTTATGTGAGATGTTTGTTCCCATCCATGCGATTTCATTAATAACTATATCAGGAGAGTTCGCGGCAAAAACAAAATCAGCTGACAATAAAGCAAATAAAATTAATAGAAATATTCTTAGAAATTTTTCCATTTCTATATCAAGGTGTTTTGATTTTTATATTTTATTTTTAAGTGTTTGTAAGCCAACTCGCCGGCTATTCTGCCGCGAGGTGTTCTTTTAATAAAGCCGAGCTGCATTAAATATGGTTCATAAATATCTAAGATAGTGTTTTCTTCTTCTGAGCTTGCTGCGGCTAACGCCTGAAGACCAACTGGTCCTCCATTGAATTTTTTAATAATTGTTTCTAAAATTTTTCTGTCGTTTGCATCAATTCCGACTTCGTCAATTTCTAAAAAATTCAGCGCTTTTTGAGCGATTTGGGAAGTAATAAATCCCTTTTCTTCAACCTGAGCAAAATCCCGAACACGTTTTAAGAGTCGGTTGGCTATTCTGGGAGTGAATCGAGAGCGTTTAGCAATTATTTTGATTGCTTCTGGCTCTATTTGTATTTTTAAAATTTTGCTGGAGCGTTGAATAATTTTTTCAATTTCTTCATTTTCATAAAAACCAAGTTGAAAAATTGCTCCAAAGCGAGACCTTAAAGGAGATGAGAGCATGGCTAAGCGGGTAGTGGCGCCGATTAAAGTAAAACGAGGAATATCAAGCTCCATTGTTCTTGCCATTGGGCCTTTGCCTAAAATTAAATTTAGTTTAAACTCTTCCATTGCCGAGTAGAGGTATTCTTCGCAAACACTATTTAAGCGATGACATTCGTCCAAAAAGAGAATGTCTCCATCAGAAAGATTGGTTAAAATAGCAGCGAGGTCGCCGGCTTTTTCAATAGTTGGACTGGAAACTGTTCGAATGTTTGTTCCCATTTTTTCAGCGATTAAATAAGCGAGCGTGGTTTTTCCTAATCCAGGTCCTCCGTAAAAAAGCAGGTGTTCAAAATAAGAGTCCTGCCTTTTTTTTGCAGCTTCAATAATTATTTGAATATTTTTTTTTATTTTTTCTTGTCCGATATAATCCTGCCATGCTTTTGGCCTTAAAGTAAAATCAAAAATTTCATTTTCTTTTGTGTTTTTATTGACAGGGGTTGACATAGATTTAGGATTTGCTATAATATTAAGTTTAAAAGGGTTCTGAACTGCAGACAGAGAATGGGAACTTTCTCTTGATGGGTGGCTTGGTTTTTCAACGAGGCCATTCCTCAGGAAAGTTCTCGCTTTCCGAAGAATCGGAGGGATTGTCTGCAGTTCAGAGCCCTTTTTCTATTGGGTTTTACTATTTTCCTGTTGCTCTTTTTATTTCTTCCAAGGTGGTTTCTCTTTTAAGAACTTTTATTAGGCCGTCTTGATATAGCGTGAGCATTCCCCTTTTTATTATTATTTGTCTTAAACCGGAAGCAGAAGAAGAGCTTAAAATAAATTGTTTTATTTCATCGTTATTTATAAAGCTTTCAAAAATACCGGTTCTTTCTTTGTGTCCGGTAAAGTTGCAATATTCGCAGCCCTTTCCTGTTTTATAAATTTTAATTTTTCCATTTAAGTCAGGGATTTTTATTTCAGAAGAAATGTTTTTAAGAGCTTTTTTTATTTGTTTCATATCTTGAACAGAGATTTCCTCAAGTTTTGCACATTTTTTACACACTTTTCTCACTAATCTTTGAGCCACAACCATATTTAGTCCCGGAGCAATAGAATTAGGGCTGACTCCCAGGTCGATAAGGCGGGAAATAGTGCTTGCCGCGTCATTAGCATGAAGCGTGCTTAAAACCAAATGGCCGGTTAAAGCGGCTTGCAGCGCAATTTGAGCTGTTTCAAAGTCTCTGATTTCTCCAACTAAAATTACATTAGGGTCCTGCCTCATTATTGAGCGAAGACCATTGGCAAAATCATAGCCCTTTTTAGGATCAACTTGAGTTTGAGAAATTCCTTTTAAATGATATTCTATGGGATCTTCAATTGTAATGATTTTAATTTCTGGTTTTTGTATCTTTTTTAGAAAAGCATACAAGGTGGTGGTTTTTCCAGAGCCAGTGGGTCCGGTAACAATAATCATTCCATTCGGTTTTTTTACTTCTTGATTAAATATTGCTAATAAGCTGTTTCTTAGCCCCAATTTTTCAAGCTCCATTAGGTTTTTAGGATTTAGAATTCTTAAAACAATTGATTCTCCGTATTCAGCAGGCAAGGTAGACGCTCTAACTTCAATTGTCGCGGTGTTTATAACTACAGAAAATCGGCCGTCTTGCGCTTTGTTGGTAATGTTTAATTTAATTCCTGAAAGCATTTTGATTCGAGAAAGTAAAGCGTTATAAATTTCTGGTTTTAGGGTTGTTGCGTCTTGCAGCATTCCATCAATTCTTGCGCGCGTTCTTGCTTGTTTTTCTTCCGGCTCAATATGAAAATCAGAAGCGTCTAATATTATTGCTCCTGTTAAAATAATTTCTAAGAGGTCGCTTGTTTTTTTCTCTGAAGCATTTTCAAGTTCTTTTTTAAAATCATCAATATTTTTTATTTTTTCTTGAAAATTGTCAAAATTAATTTTAGAAATTGTGAATTTGCCGGCAATTTTTGTCATAAATTTTAATTAGTTAAAATTCGTAATATTTTATTTTGGGTAGAGTCAAGATTTGGGTTTCTGTCTAAAAACAGTATCCCCTGACCTCTTGAAATTCCTTCAAAATTTCTCAAAATTTTTTCTCTTAATTCTGGATTGTCAGAATAGAAAATTCCCTTAATAGAAATCGGAGAAAAATTTTCTTCCCAGAGAATCAATAATCCTGGCAATCTAAAAAGCCCTGTTTTTAATTCTTTGACCACAAGAGCTAAATCAAGGGGACTAGACACGGAATTTTTAAAGTCTTGAGAGGTTAAAGACGCCCAGGCAAATTCTTTTTCAGAATTAAAACTTATTTTTTTTAAAACCTGGCCTAAAAGTTTAAGATAGGACATTGGCTTTGATTTGTGGAAATAATGAATTATTTTTTGATGATTTGCGTCCTGCTCAATCAAATAAGCGGCAGTTTCCAATGTTTTTGGATTGGTTTTTTGGTTTTGAAAATTTTGTGAAGCCCAGATAACACCGGATAATAACCATGTGGCCGCATCTTTACTGAATAGATTTTCGTCAATTGATTTTACGAGGATAGTTGTTGTTTCAGCTAAAGAGCTGTTAAGGGTTTTTATGTCGTCAATGTTTAAAACAGGAACGTCTTGGAAAATATTGAGGTTTTGTTTTTCTATTCCTAAAGTTATTACAAGATCTGGTTTTGACTCTTCGGCGCTGAAAAAAACATTTTTTTCTTCAATAGTTCCATTCTTAGGAGTTAAATAAAATTTTAAATTATTTTTATCTTTTTCATAATAGACGCGGGAAATTTCTGCTTGTGGATTGTTAATTGAAATGATAAAATCTTTTAAAAAGGGGTTAGCGTTGACAAGAGGGGGCGGAGGTAAAAGCTGGAAATTTTCTGGAATTTTTTCCAGAAGCAGATTTACATTTTTCCCCATTTTTTTTAGGGCATAAAAAAGACCAAAGCTTGCGCCGAGAATATCTCCCTGAACCTTTTGATCAGGAACGATAAAAATAATCTGAGATTTTTGAATAATGTTTTTTGCTCGGGTTAAAGAGTCCATGATTATCTTAAATTAGCTTAAATCTAAGTATTAGTCAATATTTCTATGAAAATTTTAACGAATAGTTCTTCTGAGACAAAGAAATTAGGAGAAAAATTAGCTAAAGAGATTTTAAGTTGCTCTCAAAAAAAAGACGCTTTTGTTATTGGTTTAATAGGAGATTTAGGAGGAGGGAAAACCACATTTCTTCAGGGTCTTGCCAAAGGATTAGGAATTAAGGACAAAATCAACAGCCCAACTTTTGTAATTATGAAAAGATATAAAAATTTTTACCACTTTGATTGTTATAGAATAAAAGACCCAAAAGAGATTTTAAATTTAGGATTTAAAGAAATTATTTCTAATCCCCAAAATATCGTCGCTCTTGAATGGGCAGACCAGATTCAGGACATATTGCCAAAACACGCTCTGATTATAGAGTTTGATTTTATTGCTCAAAACACCAGACGTGTTAAGATTAAACAATGGAACAAGAAAAAAAGAAACGGCTTATCGTTATTGACGGCAACGCTTTAGTCCATAGGGCTTATCACGCTTTGCCGCCCTTAACAACAAAAAAAGGGGAATTAGTTAACGCTGTTTACGGTTTTTTATTGGTTTTTTTTAGAGCGTTGAAAGAATTTAAGCCGGATTATGTTGCGGCTACTTTTGATTTGCCCGGCCCTACTTTTCGGCATAAAAAATATAAAGAATATAAAGCGAAAAGGCAAAAAGCGCCTGACGAGCTTTATGAGCAAATTCCAAAGATAAAAAATATTTTAAGAGAATTTAATGTTCCGATTTTTGAGCAGGAAGGATTTGAGGCAGATGATTTAATCGGGACAATCGCCCTTCAGTCGCCCATAGAAACAATTATTATTACTGGGGACTTAGACGCGCTTCAGTTGATAAATAAAAACACAAAAGTTCTTGCCTTAAGAAGAGGCGTCAAGGATGCGGTTTTATATGATGAAGAAAAAGTTAAAGAAAGATACGGAGGAGTAAAACCAGAACAAATGGCTGATTTAAAAGGGCTAAAAGGAGACGCTTCAGACAACATTCCGGGCATTTTAGGAATTGGCGAGAAAACCGCTATTGTTTTAATTAAAGAATTTGGCTCTTTGGAAAATCTTTATAAAGAATTAGACGAAAAAAGCGAGCAAGCAGAAAAGATTAAAGATTCTTTGAAGAATAAGTTGTTTGAATACCGGGACCAGGCGTTTTTTAGCAAAATGCTGGCCACCATTAAATGCGACGTGTCCATTGATTTTAATTTAAAAAATTGTCTTTGGAAAGATTTTGATAAAGAAAAAGCAATAAGAATCCTTAAGGATTTTGAATTTTATGGCTTAATAAAAAGATTATCAGAAGATAAAATAGATATTAACAGTTATAACAGAAAACTTTTTTAAAATTTGTGTTAAAATAAAAGAATATGATTTCTTTAGTATTTTACAATATATTTATTCTTTTTCTTTGTGTCGCAGTCGGCTTATTTACAGTTAGAACTATTTTTAAAAAAGCGAGAAAAGACAAAGAATCAATTTCTTTTGCTTGGTATTTATTTTTAATTCTGCTGATATTTGCTTTAGACGGGCTTCGGCTTTTGTTTTCCTATCTTGGTTACTCTCAAATTGATAGGATTCTTTTTTACGGTCTTTTTGTAGTAGCTCCGATAGCAATGGCTCCTTGTCTTTATCATTTGGTTTTAAAAATTGGTTTTCAGGAAAAACTTGCCAAAATAGCAGGTTTGGCTGGTTCTTTAATGATGTTAACGGTTCTTTTATTAATGTTAAAAGATGGAATAAAAGGACCAATAATTACTGATTGGGGAAATCAATACTCTCTTTTAGGTGTTGGGGGGATAGTTTTAAACATCGGATTTTTAGGAAAATACGTAATTATAATCTATGATTTAGTTGCTCGGATTGGGAACTGGATTAAAAACAAAAGGGTTATAGATAGTTATAAATGGTTCACCAGTTTAACCATATTTTTGATTTGTTGTATTTTAGCCATGGAAACAACCGGGCTTTTTGCGGCTGGTTGGCAATTATTTCTATTTAGAATTCTATTTTTAGTCGCTATTTTAATTAATTATCTTTCCTATACTAGCGAAGAAGTAATGACTAAATTTGAAAAATTATAATTTAATGAAAAATTTATTACGAAAAAAAATTCCTATCCAACGGAGAATTTTTACCAAATTGCTAATAGTTATTATAATTGTTTCAATTATCCCTTTGATAATTTCTAATTTTTTAATTATTTCTACTTATCAAGAGGTAATTACTAAATACTTTCCTAAAGAATTGCCTTTAGTTGAACAGGATTTAACTCTTACCTATCAAAATGTTAAAATTCAAACTCAATTAACTTTTCTTTTAGTACTAATTTTGGTGATATTCGTCAGTATAATTCTTAATCGGAATTTAGTTCGTCCTTTGCAGAATTTAATAAAAGGAATAAGAAAAGTGTCAGAAGGAAATTTAGATATAAAGTTAAAAGTTATATCCCGCGATGAAATTGGAGAGCTTACAAGTTCATTTAACGCAATGGTAGAGGATTTAAAAAAATCTAAAACAGCTCTTGAAGAAGAAAAGGCGTCTTTAGAAATAAAAGTCAAAGCAAGAACGAGAGAATTGGCAGAGTTAAACCAGACGTTGGAAGAACAGGTCAAAACAAGAACAAAAGAACTTCAGAATAGAATTAATGAATTAGAAAGATTTCATAAATTAACCATAGGCAGAGAAGTAAAAATGATAGAATTAAAACAAGAGATTAAAAAATTAGAAGAGAAATTAGAAAATAAATAAATTATGGCAGAAGTAAATGTTGGGCTCGGCATATCCCAAAAAGACAATTTAATAGAAGCCGCAAGAGAGGCGGCTCAAAAAGCTAAACAGGAAATAAAGGGCAAAAAACCAAAACTCTTGATGTTTTTTTGCGACCTTTCTTATGTTGTCCGCTACAAGGAAGAAGCTGATTATGAAAAAGCAATGAGAGCGATAAGAGAAATTTTTCCAGATAAAAAAATACCTTTAGTCGGCGGCACAGTATTAGGTTTTTTTGCTAAAAATAAATATTATTTTGATATAGACCTTATAAGTAAATTAACCGGAATCATAACAAAACCTTTAGGGAAGATAATAAAACCCTTGAAGTTTTCTGGAGTTTGTGTTCTGGCTTTAGAGTCGCCTTTTTTGCGAGTTGGCACAGGCATAGGTTTAAATACAGACAAAGATCCGAAACAAGCTGGCCTTGATTGTATAAAGCAGGCATTAAGCAACTTAGAATATAATCCAGTTTTGGCATATATGGCAATATTAAAAAGAGGAGAAAAAGAAATGGAAAATGTAAGATTTTTAGATGGATTATTGCTTACTGCGGGAACACAAAGCGCTATTTCTGAAAAAGGACTTGTTGACGCTCAAATTCTTGAAGGAATAAATTTTTACACAAAAAGAATGGTAAAGTTAATAGGCGGAGGGTTAATAAGAGGAGGTTCATCAGGAGAGCTCAAATCTCCTTTCCATTTCTACAATGATAAGGCCTACAAAAACGCGGTGATTTCTGTTGTTTTTGATTCTGACCTTAAAATTGGTTATGGAGTAGATACTGGAGCCAAGATTATTGAACCTGTAGGAATAATTACTAAAGGGAAAGATTGGACTATCGAGGAAATAAATAATAAACCTGCTTTTGAGGTATTAGCGCCATTATTTGAAAAACACGCTGGCATAAAAAAACAAGAATTTCAAAGATTAGCGTTTAAAACCTGGATGAAGGGCTGGGCTTTGGCGTTTTCCGACCCAGCCGCAGAATTTTATTGGCCATTATCTATTGTCGGAGTTAAGGATAAAAAAGTTATAGTTATGGATAAAATAAAACAAGGATTAGGTCTTAATTTAGTTAACATTTCTTCAGAAGATGCTCAAAAAGCTACAGAAAAAGCTGCCCAGAGAATGATGGATGATACAGCGGAGAAAAAATTTCATTTTGTTTTCTTTTTTTCCTGTGGAGGAAGAGCTTATATTTTAGGAACTCAGTATTTTAAAGAAATAGAAGCAATAAAGAAAACCTTAAAACAAGATATTCCTGTCTTTGGGATATGTTCTGTTGGCGAGCAGGCATTTTATAAAACCGGGCAAGCGACAGCGACAAACTTAACCATCACCATGTTCGGAATATCTGACAAATTACGTTGAAAATAATTTCTAATAAATAGATGATTAAAGAAACACAAAAACTTTATAAGGATATTTTTGTTAACGTAGTAAGCTCAATAGCGATATTTAATGAACAAGGAATTATTGAATATGCTAATAATTCTTTGGAGAATTTTAGCGGATATCAATTGAAAGAATTAGTTAAGAAATCAGTAAGCGATTTAATTTCAGAAAGAGAAAAAAATAGAATTAATGAAATCATTCAGAAGACTTTAATAGAAGAAACAAATTTTAAAGAATTTGACACGCTTCTTTTGACTAAAGAGAAAGAAAAAATTCCAATTTCTTTCAGTATTTTACCCCTAAAGGAAAAGAAGAAAATAATTGGAGGATTTGCAGTATTTACAGATGCAACGCAGTATCAAGGATTAGTTAATAGTTTAAGCAGAAATAGAGAGGAATTGGAAGATAAAGTGAAAGAAAGAACAAAAGAGCTTCAAAAAGCAAAAGATTCCATCGAAGAATCAAAAAATGTGTTAGAGGTAAAAGTAAAGGCAAGGACGAGAGAGTTGGCAGAACTGAATCAAGGGTTAGACAAAAAAGTAAAAGCAAGAACAAAAGAGCTTCAGGAAAGAGTTGACGAATTGGAGAGATTTCATAAGCTTACTATCGGAAGAGAATTAAAAATGATAGAATTAAAACAAGAGATTAAGAGGTTAGAAAAATTAAAAAAATGACAGAAGAAACAAAAGAATTTAAATCAGGAAGAGATGCGTTAATGAACATTTTAGAAGATGTTGAGAACGCAAGAGACAGAGCTGAAGAGGAAAAAAATAAAACATTGGCCATAATTACTAATTTTACTGACGGGCTTTTGTTTTTTGATAAAGAACATTTTCTTGTTTTGTTTAATCCTCAAGCCGAACGATTTTTTAATGTCGTCCATAAAGATGTTGTCGGGCTTTCTATATCTGCTCTTTCCGAGGTTTCATCCTTGCAGTCCTTAATAAAAATACTAGGCCCAGATTATATTAAGAATATTTCCAGGAAAGAGTTGACTTTAAAAGAAAATTTAGTTTTAGAAGTGAGCACTGTTTCTATTATAAGAGAGAAAGAAGAGATAGGAGCATTGGTTATTTTGCATGATATTACTCGAGAAAAAAGGATTGAAAAAATGAAAACAGAGTTTGTCACTATTGCCGCTCATCAATTACGCACACCCCTTTCAGCGATTAAATGGACGCTTAAAATGTTTTTAGCGGGAGATTTGGGTAAAATTGGGAAAGAACAAGAAGAATTTCTTAGAAAAACTTATCAAAGCAATGAAAGAATGATTTCTTTGGTTAATGACCTTTTAAATGTAACTAGAATTGAAGAGGGAAGGTATGTTTATAAGCCAACATTAGTTAATTTTGAAGATTTAGTTAGCTCAGTGATTGAATTTTTTAAAGAAAAAACCAAAAGAAAAAAATTAAAAATTAGATTTAAAAAACCAAAAGAAAAAATTCCTAAAATTAAAATTGACGCTGAAAAAATGCAAATAGCTATTCAGAATCTTTTTGATAATGCTATATCATATACACCACCTGGCGGAGAGATAATAGCTTCTTTAAGCCATAACAAAAAAGAAGTAAAATTTTCTATAAAAGATAACGGCATAGGAATTTCTGAAAACCAAAAGAAAAGAATTTTTAATAAATTTTTTCGAGCGCCTGATGCCGTAAAAACAAGAACAGAAGGATCTGGATTAGGGCTTTTTATTGTTAAAAATATTATTGAAGCTCATAAAGGCAAAGTTTGGTTTGAATCTGAAAAAGACAAGGGATCAGAATTTAGTTTCTCCTTGCCTATGCGGGGCTTGCCTTTGAAATAAAAAGGATTTATAATAATAATATATGAAGAAAATTTTAATTATTGAAGATGAAGAAATACTACTTGATCTTCTTCAAAATAAATTAATTCAAGAGGGTTATGAGATTTTAGTGGCTCGGGACGGAGAAGAGGGGCTTCAGATGATGCGGGAAGCAAAGCCAGACCTCATATTATTAGATATTATTATGCCAAAACTTGATGGATTTGAAGTTATGGAAGAAATGAACAAGGATAAAAAACTTAAAAGCATCCCTCTAATTGTAATTTCTAATTCTGGCCAGCCGGTAGAGATAGATCGGGCTGAAAAGCTTGGAGCTAAAGATTGGCTGATAAAGACGGAGTTTGATCCCCAAGAGGTAATTGATAAAACAATCAAACAAATAGGCAAATAGCCCCTACGAAACTACTAATCAGTGCGAATATACTAATAAAAAATTCGTAAATTCGTAGTAATTCGTAAATTCGTAGTAGAAATTATGAAGAAAATTTTAATTATTGAGGATGATAAATTTTTAAGAGAATTAATTGTTCGCAAGCTTTTGGGTCAAGGTTTTGAAATAGCGCAAGCAATTGACGGAGAAGAAGGAGTAAAAAAAGCAGAAGAAGAAAAGCCAGACCTTGTTTTGCTTGATTTAATACTGCCGGGTATTGATGGTTTTGAAGTTTTACAGCAGATAAAAAGCAAGTCAAGTCTTATTAAAGTGCCTGTGATTATTTTATCTAATCTTGGACAAGAAGAAGATATTGAAAAAGGATTTAAATTAGGAGCTGTTGATTATTTAATTAAAGCTCATTTTACTCCTGGAGAGATTATTGAAAAAATTGAGAAATATTTAAAATAGTTTATGATTATTTTTCTTTATGGCCAAGACGTTTATCGCAGCCGCAAAAAATTGCGGGAAATAATTGAACATTACGAAAAAGTCCGCAAAAGCGGGCTTAATTTAAAGGTTTTTGACTTGTTCGCCCAAGTTTTTTCTTTTCAGGACTTTAAAGATGTAATTCGCTCCGCGTCAATGTTTAAAGAGAAGAAACTTATTATTTTAAAAAATATTTTTTCAAGTTCTGATTTTCAGGAGAAATTTTTAAAAGAAAAAGAAAAATATTTAAAATCAGAAGATGTAATCTTGTTCTATTGTGAAGAAAAGATTGCCGCGAATAAACCTTTGTTTAAATTTTTAAAACAACGCGCCAAGGCGCAAGAATTCAAGCTTTTAGAGGGAATAGAATTAAAAAATTGGCTCAGGCGGGAATTTAAGAGCTATAATTCAAGAATAAGCCCAGAGGCATTGGAGAAATTAATTGCTTTTGTTGGCAACGACCTTTGGCGATTTTCAAATGAAATAAGAAAGTTAGTTAGCTTTAAAAATAAAAAGCAAATAGAGCGACAAGATGTTGAGCTTTTGGTTAAGCCAAAAATAGAAACAGATATTTTTAAAACCATTGACGCTATTGCATTGAGAAATAAAAATCAAGCGTTAAAATTTCTTCATAAACATTTAGAAAAAGGCGATTCGCCCTTGTATCTTCTTTCAATGATTAATTTTCAATTCCGCAATCTTTTAATGGTAAAAGAGCAGTCCCGTCCTGTTGGCATGCATCCCTATGTGGCAAGAAAAAGCATGGAGCAGGCAAGGAAATTTTCTTTAGAGGAACTAAAAAAAATCTACTTGAAGATTTTTCAAGCAGATCTAAGCATAAAAACAGGAAGAATAGAAGCGGGAGCAGCGCTTGATTTACTGGTTACTGGGATTTAGAATTTGTCAATTTAGTTATTCTTGATTTTTTTCTGCTTACAGTGTTTTTCTTAAAAAGATTAGTTTTTACGGCCTTATCCAATGCTTTATAAAGCGTTGGTAAAAGTTTTTTAGCCTCTTCAATCTTTTTTTGAGAAATTAAAATCTTCACCTCTTTTATGAGGTCTTTTATTTTTCTTTTTATGCGGCGGTTATGCAATTTTCTTTTTATATTTTGCCGCAAAGATTTTTTAGCAGATTTAGTATTAGGCATATTCGCTTCGCTCAAATTAAAAATTAAAAGTGAAAAATTAAAAGTTTATTTTATTTCTTAATTAACCTTTGATTTGATTTAATAATAACATAGTTTTTGCACAATGCAACAGTAGTGGTATAATATTTTAAGAAATAATAATATGTTTTACGATAAAAATAAAAAATTTTATATTACAACTGCTCTTCTTTATGTGAACTCAAGCCCTCATATAGGGTTTGCTTTAGAAATTATTCAGGCCGATGTTATTGCTCGTTATCATCGATTATTGAATCAAGACGTTTTCTTTTTGGGAATTGATTGGTTTTTGTGATAGACATATTGAAAAAGAGCGGCCATGGGAAGAGGGAAAAAATCAAAAACAAGTTATTAGTGATTTATTATTCGCTTTAAAAAATATCGCCGAGATGCTTCATGCATTTTTGCCAGAAACATCAGAGCGAATTCTTGAGCAAATAAAAGGCGACTCTAGTCAAGTCAAAAGAGGAAAACCATTATTCCCCAGAATTTAATTTTTCTATGGGGTTGACTATTTTTTATTTTCAGGCATTATGTAATTATTAGGAGGGAGCTATTTAGCCCCTTAACAATAAAAAAATGAAAAACATGAAAGGTGATAAGGAATGAGAGATCGTGGAGGTAGTTTTAGGAGGAAAAATAATGGAAAAGTTGGAAGCAAAGAAAGCAGAAGATGCACAAGAAAAGAAGAGAAAAATAAGAAGTTGCGAAAAAATAAGCAGCCCGCAAAGCAAGTAAGATCTTTGCCTGTCGGGGCTCGTATTAAGGCAACGCTTATGACAAAGAAAAGAGAAACCATCAAGGTAAATGGTATAGTCGGAGAAACAGGCCATCTTGTTTGCGATAATAGACCGCCGGGAGAATCATCGTTTGCGCCTGAGACAAGAGTATCTCATTATTCGACACGCGCGATATCGTTGTGAAAAAAAGAAAAAAAGGATTACTTGAATAATCCTTTTTATTTTCACAGCGAAGTGAGAAAAAAGCAAATAAGTAATTTTATTTGTTTTTTTGAGCAAGCAAAAAAATGTATTTTTAAAATTACAATTTTTGGAGAATAGATAATGTGATATAATACAACAATGGAAGAGCTTAAAGATTTGCGTCAACAAATTGATAAAACAGATAAACAATTGTTTAAAGTTTTAGCAAAAAGGTTTGCTTTGACTCAAAAAGTTGGGGAGTATAAAAATAAATATAATCTAAAGCCGCAAGACAAGAAAAGAGAAAAGCAAGTTTTCACCCAAAGAGAGGAGTGGGCAAAAGAATTTGAGCTTGATTCAGTTTTAGCAAAAGGGCTTTTTAAGTTGATTATAAAAAAGGTTTGCCAAAATCACAAAAATTATAAAAATCACAAAAGGCCATAATATAACACATATACAACGATCGTGGTATATGTGTTATACTTTTTAATAATGAGAAAGAATAAAAAATTGAATAAAAAGCCCTTAATTGGGATTATTGGCGGAAAAGGAAAAATGGGAGCTTGGTTTAATGGTTTTTTTGAGAACCAAGGATTTAAAGTTTTAGTTTCAGATGTCAAGACAAAGTTTTCTAATGTTGAATTAGCAAAAAAAGCTGATATTGTTATTGTTTCAGTCCCTATAGGAAATACGGTAAGAGTTATTAAAGAAGTTAGAGATTTTGTTAGAAAAGACGCTTTGCTTTGTGATATCACCTCTCTTAAAGAAGAGCCGGTAGAAGCAATGCGAAAAGCAAAATCCGGAGTACTTGGCATGCATCCTTTATTTGGTCCTTTAGTTCAAAATTTAGAAGGCCAGAAATTTGTTTTCTGTGGGGTAAAAAATAATCAATGGGTAGATTTTTTAAGAAAGATTTTTGTTAAAAATAAAGCCGAGATAATTGAAGTTTCTCCAGAAGAACACGACAAACAGATGGCAATAGTCCAAGCCTTGATTCATTTTACAAATATTGGGCTTGCCCGAACGCTTTATTCGCAAAAAATTATTCCAAAAAGTTCATTTTTAACTCCGGTATTTCGTCTTCAAATCTTAATCATAGGCCGAATTTTAGGCCAAAATCCTGAGCTTTATGCAGAGCTTGAGATAAGAAATCCTTATTTTAAAAATGTTTTAATTGATTTTGAAAATCAGATTAAAGATTTGTCTAAAGATGTAAGAGACAAAAATCTTAAGAGCTTTGTTAAGAAATTTAAGCAGACCTCTTTGTATTTAGACGGATTCAGAAAAGTTTCCCAAACAAAATCAACAGAGGTATTGAGAATAATTAACAGGCAGCCGATTAAAATAAAACAAGCAAAAAAAATAATTAACCTTAAAAGTAAAATAAAAATTGGATTTTTAGGGCCAAAAGGAACTTTTTCTCATCAAGCGGTTAGAAAGGTTTTTCCTCAAAAATCAAAGTTTATTACATTAGGAACAATTAAAGAAATTTTTGAAAAAGTTAATTCTCAAGAAATTGATTTGGGAATAGCGCCTGCAGAAAATACAATTGGAGGAATAGTTTCAGAGACAATTAATTGTTTAGCCGAGTATCCCTTAAAAATCAGTGGGTCTTTTAATATAGCTGTGCATCATTGTTTTTTAGCAAGAACAAAAAATAAAAAAGAAATTAAAACTGTGAAAACCCATCCTCAGGCATTATCTCAATGCCGGGATTGGCTGGCAAGGAATTTGCCGAGAGTAAAATTAGAAACCAGCTCAAGCACAACCGCTCCGATTTTAGAAAATCAAGACAAAGAAGTTGGTTTTATCGCTGGCGAGATTGCCGCTAAAGAATATGGACTGAATATTTTGGCGAAAAATATAGAGGATAGTAAGGATAATTTTACAAAATTTTATTTAATTACACCAGATATAAACAAAAAGTTTCAAAAAAAATTAAAAGCTGAAAAGACATTATTATTACTTGCTGTTTACAATAGAGTCGGAATTTTGCGCGATATTTTAGATGTTTTTGCTCAAAATAATTTGAATTTAACATCATTGCATTCTATCCCTTCTCATTTACGGCCTTGGGATTATTTTTTCTTTTTAGAGGCGGATGTTTCCTACCCTTGTCCTGAAATAAAAAAGACAATAAAACAAATTGAAAAATACTGCTCCATTATCAGAGTAATCGGCGTAAGTTAAATTTTGACAGATTGTTTTCTTTTATGATAAACTACAATCTCTGCTGAAGTCAGCAGATATAAAAAGAGAGGTGGTTCTTTAAAAATGAAAATTTTAGTTATTGGAGGGGGTGGGCGAGAGCATGCTTTAGTTGAGAAGATTGCTCATAGTCCAAAAGTAGGCAAAATATTTTGTGCCCCAGGGAATGCTGGGATTGCAAAACTGGCTGAATGTGTTCCTATTGAAATCAATGATATTTCTAATTTAGTTACATTTGCTCAAAAAGAAAGCATTGATTTAACAATAGTCGGCCCAGAGGCGCCGTTGGCTAATGGAATTGTAGATTTGTTTGAAGAAAACGGGTTGCGCATTTTTGGTCCAACCCAAAGAGCGGCGGCCATTGAGAGCAGTAAAGCGTTTGCTAAGGAATTGATGAGCAAATGTAGTATCCCTACGGCCGAATATGAGGTGTTTTCAGATTTTAATGAAGCATTTAATTATATCCAGGGCAGGCCTTTGCCAATTGTTATTAAAGCTGACGGATTAGCTGCTGGAAAGGGAGTTAAGGTAGCAATGACTTATCGAGAAGCAGCAGATTTTTTAAAGGATGTTATGCTCAAGAAAATTTTTGGTTCGGCTGGCGACAAAGTAGTTATCGAAGAATATTTAAGAGGAGAAGAGGTCTCGGTGATTGCTTTTACTGACGGAAAAACATCCTGCTTTTTGCCTCCAGCCCAGGATTATAAGGCTGCTTATAATGGAAATCAAGGACCAAATACAGGAGGTATGGGTTCTTATGCTCCGGTGACGTTTCTTAACAGCAACGACCTTGAACAGATTAAAAAGAGGATGCTTAGCCCTCTTCTTAAGGGGATGGCTCGCGAAAGAGTGCCATTTAAGGGAATTATTTATCTTGGCCTGATAATGACAGAAAATGGGCCAATGGTTATGGAAATTAATTGTCGTGGCGGTGATCCAGAAAGCACAGTAACTTTTTCGCTTCTTGAGAGCGATATAGTTGATATTTTTGAAGCAGTAATTAGTGGGCGACCAGAAGAGATAGAGATTAAGTGGTCTAACAAGAAATGCGTTTGTGTGGTCCTTGCCTCAGAAGGGTATCCAGGTGATTATAAAACAGGGATGGAGATATTTGGTCTTGAAAAAGCAAGCTCTATGAAAGATGTAATGGTTTTCCATTCCGGTACTGCCCGCAAAGGCGATAAGATCGTCACTGCTGGCGGAAGAGTCTTAGAGGTTGCGGCCCTGGGAGACAGCTATGCCGAGGCTGTTAAGCGGGCGTATAAAGCAGTAGGTAGGATATCTTTTAAAGGTATGCAATTTAGAAAAGATATTGCCCGGAAAGTAATTTAAATAAACCCTCAGAATTCTGAGGGCTTTTTTTATTTTTTAAAGTGTTCTAAAATAAAATTAGAATTAAAAAATAATGGAAGCAATAATTCAGAAAAGTAAAATATATGGCGAAATAAAAGCTCCGGCTTCAAAAAGCTATACTCACAGGGCTCTTATTTGCGCTGCTTTAGCAAAAGGAAAAAGCAAGATAATATCTCCACTTATCTCAGATGATACAGGGGCGACTTTAGATGTATTAAAGAAAATAGGAATAAGTGTTAAAAAAAAGAAAGAAATTTGGGAAGTCAAAGGAGGAAATTTTTCTGTTCCAAAACAAGATTTGTTTTGCCGAGAATCTGGGACAACTTTTAGATTTATGATAGCAATTTGTTCTTTAATAAAAGGAAAATGTCAGCTTACAGGAGAAATTTCTTTATTAAAAAGGCCGATTAAACCCTTAATAAATGCTTTGCAGAACCTTGGCGTGGATTGTGAGGAAAAAATTTCTTCAGTAGTGGTTGAAAATAATTTTGTTGGCGGAAAAACAAAAATAAAAGGAGATATTAGCTCTCAGTTTATTTCTGCTTTATTGCTTATAGCTCCGTTTAGTCAAAAGCAAACTGAACTAAAGTTAACAACTGTTTTAGAGTCAAAGCCATATGTTTTAATGACAATTGATGTTCAGAAAAAATTTGGCGTAAAAGTAAAACATTCAAATAATTTAAGAAAATTTTTAATCCAAAAACAGAGATATAAACCATGTAATTATTTTGTAGAAAGCGATTGGTCTTCAGCAGCTTTTTTATTGGCAATTGGGGTTTTAGCTGGAAAAACAGAAGTTAAGAATTTAAATATTAAAAGCGCTCAAGCTGATAAAGAAATAATAAATATATTGGAAAAAATGGGCGCAAAAATTAAGACAAGAAAAAATGCGGTTATAGCGGAGAAATCAAAACTAAAATCAATAAAAATAGATATTTCTGATTGTCCGGATATTTTTCCAATAATTTGCGTTTTATGCTCTCAAGCAAAAGGAAAGAGTGAAATATCAGGAATTAAAAGATTAGTTTTAAAAGAGTCAAATCGGATTAAAGAAATGGAGAAAGGATTGGCGAGAATGATGATAAAAACAAAAACACGAAATAATAAATTTATTATTTGGGGTTCAAAGCCAAGAGGAGCTGTCATTAGTTCAATTGACCATAGAATTGCTATGGCTTTTGGAGTTTTGGGATTAGTTGCGGAAGAGAGAACGATTATAAAAAACGCAGAATGCGTTTCAAAATCTTTTCCCGAGTTCTGGGAGCATTTAATTTACCTAAAAGCAAATATTAATGTTAATTGATACTCATAGCCATTTAAATTTTTCTGATTTTGATAAAGACAGAGATGAAGTTATAAAAAAATGTTTAGATAATAATGTCTGGCTCATAAATGTTGGCGTGGATTTTAAGACATCAAAAAAAGCAATTGAGATTGCTGAAAAATATAAAAAAGGTGTTTATGCGACTGTTGGATTACATCCGACTTCAGAAAATTTAGATGGCTTTGATTATGAGAAATATAAAAAGCTTGCTCAAAATTCTAAAGTGGTCGCGATTGGTGAGATCGGTTTGGATTATAAATACCCAACAGATAAAAATGCGCAAAAACAAGCTTTAATAGAGCAAATTAAATTAGCCAAAGAGTTAAGCTTGCCAATGATTATTCACTGCCGTTTTGCCCACAACGATCTTATTAAAATTTTATCTCAAGATTTACACACGTCGGGTCTGTGCAAGCTAAAAGGGGTGGTGCATTGTTTTACTGGAACATTACAGGAAGCTGAAAAATATTTAGCTTTGGGCTTTTATATTGGCTTTACAGGAATAATTTTTAGAAAAACCAAAGGAATTGATTTTGAAAAAATTATTAAAAAAATCCCCTTAAACAGGATTTTAATTGAAACAGATTGTCCCTATCTTACCCCTCCAGATTTTAAAGAAAAAAGAAATAATCCCTTGGCAGTAAAATTTGTAGCTGAATATATCGCAAAAATAAAAAATGAAAGTTTTGATAAAATAGCAGAAACTACTTTCCAAAACGCTAAAGAGTTGTTTAAGATTTAAAATGGGCGAGCGAGGAGATTCGAACTCCCCCTAAGAACTTCACAGGCTCTTGTGCTATCCACTACACTACGCCCACCATTACAATGCCCCTGCGAGGAATCGAACCTCGATCTAGAACTTAGAAGGTTCCTATTCTATCCGTTGAACTACAGGGGCAAGTAATCAATATTTTAAATCAAATTAATTGTTTAGTCAATTGCTATAAAAATATTAAGATGTTCCTCAAAATCCAACTCATCAAACCTTTTCTCTCTTTGTTCCCAAATATCTAGAACTTGTTGATAAGTAGTTTTGTCAAACCCCAAAGGACTCTCAGAAACTTCTATTTCTTTCCTCTGGGCCAAAGTAACGTTTTGGTAAAAAATAAAAGCACTAAGAATAAAGAAAATCAGTAAAATCCCTAAAAAAGTTAAAAAAGCATAAACAGCTAATTTTTTAGGTATTTTTTCTAAAAAATCTTTAATCTTTTTAGTTTTAACTTTAGGTATCTTCATTGTTCTTGTTGAGTAAAAACTTTTATATCAAGAGTGGTTCTTACACCCCCAAATACAAGATTCTCAAATTCTTTTGACTTGATTTCTCTTTCAGTCAACCCATTAATACTTAAACTTTGAATTTCAATTAAATAAGGACTATATTCTATCTTTTTTAGAAATTTCAAAAAATTAGGAAAATATCCGACTGAAGTAATTTTAAGTGGTAAAAATGACCACTGATCTTCTTTAACCCTTGAAATCTGAACAGGGAGAATTTCAGTTTGCATTTGACAATCCTGAGAAATTTTTTCTAAAGACTCCATAAATCTCACTGGTGCCTTAGGGTCAATGAAAAGATTAAAAGCTTTCTCAAAATTTGGCTCAAGTTCTAAATAGGTTGTGTTAAACTCTTCTAAGTTTCTGATTTTTGCCTCAAACACAATAAAGTCTTTTTTAGCAGAAATCAATTCCTGAGAATTTTTTCTAATATCTGAAATAAGAGGATAAATCAAAAAAGCAATGAGGCCAATATTAAGAACGCAAAACATTATTAGGGATGTTTGGGTTTTATTTTTGAAATTCATTTTAATTCAACTTTAAAACTTGCTAAAAACTCAATATCATTGGGTTTAACCCAATTAGATGGAGGAAAATATACATCTTGAAACATATCTTCGCTCTCAAGGTTTTTCTTAAATTCCAGCAAAATATCTCTGCTGGGAGAAAATCCAAGAAGAGAAATTGAAAGTTCGCTCGTTTTATCTTTAGAAATAACGGTTGAAAGACTAAAATTAGTTAAATAAGTGCTTGAAGGAAGCTTTTGAGAAACCCTTTCTAAAATCTCGCTTTTCCTAAAATCTTTTTCATAAAAAGTTTTAAGTTCGGAAAAGGAAAGATTCTGATGCTCAATTTCTTGCTCAATCTCCTGGGTTGAGGAAGTATCAAGTTTTTTCTGCTCAAGGAAAATTTTTTGAGCCTCTAATTCTCCTGAAATATGAATTTTGATTGAGAGTAAAATTAAAGCAAAACAAAGTAAGGCAAGAAAAAGAATAATTCCTAAAATTAAAATGAGTTTTTGATTTTCTTCTTGTATTAAAACTAGTTTTTCCTTTGGAGATAATAGATTAATCATGATTATCCTTGTTTTTTCCCTTTAAAGCTAAACCAATGGCCGTTGTATAAGCTAATGATTTTTCCAAAAAGGCTTTAGGTATTTTCTTTTTAGTGTTCGGCGAAATATTAATCAGTGGGTTTCCTAATTCAACTGGAATTTTTAATTCAATCGAAAGAAG
>JAGLUP010000006.1 GCA_023134715.1 Candidatus Parcubacteria bacterium | reverse complement strand
GTAAAATTATTGATTTTTTTCATTTAGATAAAGCAGTCAGCTATATTACCGGAAAAGTGTTGGAAAAAGAAAAAGTTCAGGAATTAACCTTTGACAAAATTAAACCATTAAAGTTTTATTCTGTTAAAGATAAAAATCCAGAAGAAACAGATTCTCCAAGATATGTTTTAAAAACTTTAGGCAATGACATTATTGAAGTAGGGACAAAAGAAAATTCTCCTTTAGCTCCTTATGTTAAACTCAACAAATGGGATGAGGAGTGTTCTATTTCCGTGAGCTTGCCGACAACCGCTTCTACTAACAGTCTTCAATCAGAGGGAAACAAGCTGAAGTGGATAGAAGAAAAAAGAGAAGCCCATTTTTATCCTCAAAATGATAATGAGTTTGAGTTTGAAATCATCTTAAAAGAAAAACCCGCAACTAACATTGTGAGTTTAAACATTGAAAGCAAGGGTTTGGATTTCTTTTATCAGCCAGCTTTGACTTTAGCGGATAATCCCGAAGCGGATTATTGTATAGATACAGCCTGCTATAAAGACAATGCCACCACGACTTACAGACCCGAAAATGTTGTTGGTTCTTACGCGGTTTATCACTCCACAAAGCAAGGTGATTATTCCAAAATGGGCGGAAAGAATTACCGGGCAGGAAAAGCGTTTCATGTTTACAGACCAAAGATAATTGACAGCGCTGGCGCAGAAGTTTGGGGCAGATTAAACATAAATGAACAGACGGGCGTTTTAACAGTTGAAATCCCGCAGGAGTTTTTAGACAATGCTGTTTATCCCGTGAGGCACGCCGCTGGATTGACTTTTGGGTATACAGATATAGGAGACGGTTTGATGACCTATTACAATAATTATATTGATGGTTTTTATTCTTTTTCACCAGTAAGCGATGGAACTGTATCAAAAATATCGTTTTATGGCAAAGAAACTACAGCTGGAGGCAAATTAAGACCTATTATTTATAAAACTAGTGATGATTCCAGAATTTGCTATGGTAATGAAATCGATGCTCCTACATCGGCTCAATGGAATAATATGTCTCTCAGCGGTTCAGTTGTAGCTTCTACTGATTATATGCTTAGTATTTGGTTTGGTGCGCAACATTTCCAGTTTAGTTACGATAGTATTGCGGGATATCATATTGCGGATGAATATGAAACATATCACTCTACAAATCCACCGCCAGCTACTTGTGGTTGGGATGGTGGCAAGCCTTATCAGGCGGATTGGAAAGTATCCATCTACTGCACATATACAGCCACAGGTCCGACCTATACCTTAGCCACAACTACCGGCCAGACATTTACCATTAATAATAATCTAACAATAGGCAATGCTTTAGATGTAATGAGTGTTACTGGAGCTACCCATAACCCTATTATAGATGTTGGCGGCAATGTCACTATTACAGCGAGCAGTACCTTGATTGCTGCCACTTCTTCTGCTTTCACAGTAGGAGGCAGCTGGTCCAACACCGGAACCTTCACCCATTCAACCAGCACAGTAACCTTTGACGCTACCGCCTCCGGGAAAACAATTACCGCAGGAGGTTCTTCCTTTTCCAGTATTACATTTAATGGTTCAGGAGGAGAGTGGACATTGCAGGACGCTTTAGATGTTAATAACGCTTTTAATTTAACTAATGGAACTTTAGCCCAAGCGGCTGACAACAACATTAATATCGCGGGCAATGTTGCTATTGCCGCAGGCGGTGTCTTTACCAAAGCAGGCGGCACTGGAAAAGTTATTTTTGACGGAGACCTTACTTATCAGGACGCGGATGAAGACCAGAACTTGGGAAATTTGGAAATCGGAACTTCGCCAGACACCACTGATTTATCATCTGATTTAGTCGCGGATTCTTTAACTGTTCAGAGCGGAGATACTTTAAATACCAATGGTTATGAATTAGACATTACCAACAACATTACAATCAATGGCACCTTAGACGCCACTGACGATGGAGAACTGGATGGCTGCCAAATTAATTTAGGCGGTTCCTGGGATAGTTCGTCAGGAACCTTTACTTGCGCTACTTCAACAGTTGTTTTTGATTCAGCCGACGCAGGGGAAACAGTTAACTCTGGCTCTTCTGATTTTTACAATTTAACTTTTAACAACGGTTCCGGCGGTTGGACTTTTAGCGCCGCTGCTACCACTACCAATGATTTCACCATTACTAATGGTTCAGTAACTTCTACTTCTGCAACTTTAACTGTTGGCGGCAGTTATTCTAACTCTGGAACCTTTACCCACAACAGCGGAACGGTTACTTTTGACGCTACCGCTTCCGGCAAAACCATTACTGACGGCGGGTCAGCGTTTCATTTGCTTAATTTTAACGGAGCAGGAGGAGAATGGCTTTACAAAGACGGTTGTTCCACTGCTCCGGCTACAACCACTATTCAAGCCGGGACCCCTACTTTTCTTAACGCTAAAACCGGAAACACTTCGGTTACAGGCGGCACATTAAATACTGACTGGTATTTGGGGGCTCATGTTGTTAACAAAGACGCCACTTCTACTGATATTGACACAGGCGATAATGACATTACTATTTCTGCTGCTGCTCCTTGGTATAACAGCAGTTGGTCCTACAGAAAATCAATTCCTATTTCTAATACCACTTCTACTCAAACCGATTATCAGGTTAAAATAGAGGTTGCGACTTCCACTGGCGGAGATGTTACCTGCGATGGTCATTGCCAAGATGACTTTGATGATGTCAGATTTACCACCAGCAATGGAACTACCTTAATTGATTATTGGCGAGAAGATTATACAACTTCTTCAACTTCTACTTTCTGGGCAGAGATCCCCACTTTAACCGGCTCTGCCACCACCACTATCTACATGTATTATGGAAACGCAAGTGCAACCACTACGAGCAACGGAACAAGCACCTTTGCGTTCTTTGATGATTTTGAGAGTTATAGTATAGGGAGTATAGATGGACAAGGAGATTGGTCTATTACAACAGGCAGCTCATCAGTTAGCGTTCAAAATGGACGGAATCATCTAAGAATGGGAGCAGGTGTAACAGATGGAGTTCATGCTCCTGTCGATACAGATAATCAAGGATATGCTATTATGGCTAAAGTATATTCATCTGACTGTGATGAATCATTTCAGATAGCTTATTCTGATGGTTTATCCACCTCGTATGACCCTTACAATGGGTATGCAATATACCATAGGATAAATGTCAATAGAGAGCGCCTTATGGAATATAATGATGGTGTTAGACTTGAAGAACAATGGCCATACATAACTCCCAATACCATTTCAAGTACCTATTATATATTTGAGCTTGATTGGTACAATGCTGGAACTCTTGATTTTAAAATTGATGGGAATTCAAGACGAACCGAGACTGATACCACTTTTTCAAGTTTCACATATATACACTTCACTGGCCATCATGATGCTACGTGGTATGTAGACGAAGTTTTTGTCCGTAAATATGCCTCGCCTGAGCCGAGTATAGGGACAACTGGGAGTGAGGAGACAAGCGTTCCAGCTACGATATGGAAATATAACAGTGGATGGGGCACGGCTTCAACTACCCAGACAACCGGCAGTGGGGCTGACGGTAAAACCCCCCAGCCGACTACAGACGGAGCAATTAGAATCAGGGAATATTCAAAAACAAGTTCCGCCACCACTACCTATAAATATAATTTAGCGGTTTCTTCTCAATCAGGGTTTGGCGCTTATAACTATTATTCAGACCAAGGGAGTAATTATATCACTTCTGCTTCAAGCACTGAAAGCTCTGGAGTGGATAAGTGTATTTCTGATTCATGGCATAGAAATAGCGCCGGCACCATGAATACTCCTTATTCAGCGGTTGATGACCCGCCGACTAATGGTTCTTGGTACATTGGGATGACCTCTAATATCACTGTTTCAGGAACTGTTTATCAAACTGAAGGCGGTTCTAATATTGGGGCGGATAAAAGCATTCTATTGAAAGTAGATGGCGCGGGCAGTTGGTCTGCCAGCACTACTGCCGGCGGTGTTTATGAGATTACCAGTATTACAGGTATTTCCGCTGGTTCAACTATTACCGCTTGGATTAGCGGAGACGCGACCTATAAAGGAACAGCTGTTACTATTGCCAATAATGGCAGTTCAAATATTACTGGTTTTGATATTTACGGAGGGGCAGTCATCGCCCGTTCAGATAAAACCAGCACTGCCTTAACTATCGCTGATATGGTTGATTATGATAAAGATGATGATTCAGATATTCATTTTACAGCGACAACTTCTCCAAGCGCTTCTTTAATTGTTGATAATGATTCTGAACTTCATATTTGGATAGGTAAAGAATTTGCTCCGGGCGGCAATGTTACTTTAACCCATGGCGGCGCAAAAGGTGATTTGCACATTGATGGCAGCGCCACTTTTACCGGTTCTACTACATCTACCTATTCTATCGGCGGTTCCTGGACAGCTTCTTCCACCGCTGTTTTTACAGCCGCTTCTTCAACTGTTCAATTCACGGCTACTACCACTGGAAAAACTATCACAACTGGTGGTTCTGATTTCTATGATTTAACCTTTGATGGTTCTGGCGGCGGCTGGACATTTCAAGACGCGGCTACAACTACTAATGATTTGACTATTACAACTGGCGCTGTTACTTCTACTTCTGGAACATTAGCAATAGGCGGCAGTTGGTCTAACGCAGGAACCTTTACCCACAACAGCGGAACGGTTTTATTTAACGCTACCGCTTCCGGTAAAACTATTACTACTGGCGGCTCGGATTTTTATGATTTAACCTTTGATGGTTCTGGCGGCGTGTGGGATTTTCAGGACGCGGCTACAACTACCAATGATTTAACTATTACAGATGGCACATTAGATTTAAACGGACAAAATCTTGTTGTCCAAGGAGGAGATATTTCTGTCAGCGGAATTTTAGCGGCTGATGTTGATTCTGGAGCTGTGAGTTTATCTGGCGAAGGCAATTTAGGCGGTTCAGGCACTACTACTGTTTATGATATTAGTTTTTCAGGAACCACTACTTTAGCAGGAGGCATTGATGTTAATAATGATTTAACAATTTCAGGAAGTAATTCCTTAGACGCTTCAAGTTCAAATTATGCAATTACTGTTGGCGGTTCTTGGTCAAATTCCGGGACATTTACAGCCCAAAGCGGCGCAGTAACTTTTGATTCCGGAGATGCCGGGGAAACAATAGACCCTGGCAGTTCCTCCTTCTTTGATGTTAATTTTAACAATACTGCGGGCGGATGGACAATTTCTGAAAACGCGACCTCTACTCACAACTGGCAACTCGCCAACGGAACTTCATTTACTGTTGCTTCAGGAAAAACCATTGAAGCGCAGGGAAGATTTTTCAATGGAGTCGGCGGCTCAACCACTACCTGGACAGGTTCAACATTAGACCTTAATTCTTTAAAGGGTAATTCTTCTTTGGATTTTGACGGAGACAATGATTATGTTGACTGCGGGGATGGTTCGAGTCTTCTTATGGGAAGCGGTAATTTTACCGTGTCAGCGTGGATTAAAGCAACCAGTGGCGGAGATGGTTGGATTGTTGTGAAGGGTTCTGGATGGTCAGGAGGTAAACGTTATGGTATTGCATTCACTACTGACGGAGGTCGTTCTGATGGAACAATAAAAGTCGCAATAGACGATAATAGTACGAGAAAAAATGTATTCAGCACTTCACAATATGCTGATGGGGAGTGGCATTTCGTTGCCGCAATGAGAGATGGGGATAATTTAAGATTATATATTGATGGCTCTGAGGATGCCAACAGTCCTACTGACATTTCTGGGTATAGTAGTCTTGATAATAACAGGATTTGTAGCATTGGAGCTATATATAATGAAGATACATCCGCTATGGCTCAGTATTTTAACGGCGCAATTGACGAGGTGAGGATTTACAATCGGGCGTTGAGCTCTACCGAGATTAATGAACACTATCAAGGATTGTTTAAAAATGAAACAGGATTAGTCGGTTTATGGCATTTTGCTGAAGGAACAGGCACAACCACTGCTGACAGTTCAGGACAAGGAAATAATGGAACCTTAAAGCCCACAGCATCTGAACCAACTTGGGTAACTGACGCTCCTTTATATACTATCAATTCCACTTCAACCGGAGCTGATATTTACAGCACCTTAGAGGTTGGCGCCAGCACTGATGTCAGGATGTGGAATTCTTATTCTGCGACCAGTACTGTTGATTCTACAGGCTCTCTTTATTCAATGGATCACGATGAGTCGGGAGACGGAACAGGCGATGACGGGAAATTATTTATCTGGGGCGACTATCATACAATTTCTACTACCACTGATTATTGGAGTTATGCCACTGATTTTGATGGAACAGCCGGAGCCGACAGACAATGCAAGGTTTATGTCCAGCAAAATGCCACCACTACTGTTGATTCCGGCGCCACATTAAATGTTAAGGGCGGTGGTTCAAGTTCCGGAGATATTACTATTGTTGGACAAGGAGCAAGCAGTTTATGGGATTTTGCTTGCAATGGGACTTGCAGTGTTCAAGAGTCAACATGGAATTATCTAAATTTATCCGGAGGGACTCTAACGGTTTTAAATACTACTTTGAATAACGAAGACCCGCCTGACGCAGGCGCGACTTTAAATGTTGATTGGTATTTGGGGGCTCATGTTGTTGACGCTGCGGCGACTTCTACTGATGTTGATACAGGCGACAATGATATTACTATTTCTGCCGCTGCTCCTTGGTATAACAGCAGTTGGTCTTATCGCGAGAAAATTACTATTGACCATACAAAAGTGGCCACATCCACTCAAACTAATTTTCCGGTTCTTATTAATTCAACCAGCACTGACTGGAAAGATACTACCAATGGCGGGCACGTTGGACAATCTGACGGAGGAGACATTCTCTTTACCAAAGCTGATGGTTCAACAAAATTAGACCATGAAATAGAAAAATACGCTTCCTCTACCGGAGAAGTGATTGCCTGGATAGAGGTTGATTCTCTTTCTCATTCTGCGGATACAGTCCTCTATATGTATTATGGAAACGCAAGCTCTTCTGACCAATGGGACATTACAGGCACATGGAATTCTAATTTCAAGCTCGTTCAGCATTTACAGGAATATAATGCTGGAGAAAATGCTACTCATACCGATTCTACTATTAACTCTAACGATGGCACTCCAAATAATTTTGACGGAACTTCTACCAGCACTCAAGACGGCACAGGCCAGATTGACGGCGCGGATGTTTTTGACGGCAGCGATGATTATATTAGCTGTGAGGATGATTCTTCATTGAATCCAGATTATGTAACAGTAACTTTCTGGTTTAAGCCCGACAGTTTTATTCAGAATTCAGGTCTGATTGCTAAAGGAGACAATACTCATAGGCAATATTGGATATGGCTTTTTAATAGCAAAGTGTATGTCGAGATTGATGAAGGAGGTTATGACGATGTTACAGCTGTTCTAACCGTAGATGATTGGTATCATTTTGCTGTAAAGTATAATGGTTCAAGAGTTGTGGCGTATCTTAATGGTGATGAATCCAGTCAGTCATACGACCAGAGCACAGGAACGATTTTGCAGGATGACGATGCTTTGTGGATTGGGGCTTTACCCGGATTTTCAAAATTTGACGGCACGATTGATGAAGTCAGGGTTTCAGATACAGCAAGGAGCGGGGATTGGATTAAGACATCCTACGACAACCAAAACTCTCCTTCCACTTTTTACAGCGTAGGGAGTGAGGAAACAAGCGTTCCGGCTACGATATGGAAATATAACAGCGGCTGGGGGAGCGCGTCAACTACCCAGACAACCGGCAGCGGGGCTGACGGTAAAACTCCTCAGCCCAATACTGACGGGGCTGTTAGAATTAGGGAATATTCAAAAACAAGTTCTGCCACTACCACTTATAAATATAATTTGGCAATCGCTTTTGGCGGTTTTGATAACTATGATTATTATTCAGATTACGGAAGCAACTATATTATTTCTGCTTCAAGCACTGCAGGTTCTGGAGTAGATAAGTGCATTTCTGAAAATTGGCAGAGAGATGATATTTCAGCTTTAAATACTCCTTATTCAGCGGTTAATGACCCGCCAACTAATGGTTCTTGGTATATTGGAATGTCTTCTGATTTGGAATTTTCAGTCAGTTCTGCCACAACTGATTTAGGCACTTTAAACAGTATAAACGATTACACTGCCACCGGCACTACTATATTATACGCCACAACTTCTTATTCCGGCGGCTATAACATAACAGCTTGGGCTAGCGATAATGGAAGATTGCAGTTAGGAGCGACTGGCACTTACATTACCAGATGGAATTACGCTAATTCCACTCCAGCTGTTTGGCCTGATACCTGCAACGCTTCCAGCACATGCGGTTTTGGCTACACTACCAGCGATAATAATCTTGGCGGCGGCGGAAGCGTGGACAGGTTTGCCGCTTCCACTAAATACGCTGGTTTTGCAACTACTACTCCCGGCGATAGGGTAGCGGACAGCGCCGCTCCCGCTTCCGGCGCCACGACTACTATTATGTATAGGACATCTGTTTCCAGCATCCAGTCCAACGGAGATTATAGCGTAACCATTCATTATATATGCACAGCGAATTACTAATATACGCGAAACTGACACAAAACTTGGATACGAAACAGACACTAATATTATTCAAGGAAAGGCTTTTTACCTATTGACAAGATGTTTAGATATTATATAATACAAGTAAATACTTTCCAATAAAATATAATTTCATTAGAAGTGAAAAACTTAAATTTATTAAAATATAATAGGCACTGGGAAAAAGGATTTAAATATGCTTTTTTAAAAAAAAGAGATTTTTTTAACGACCTTTTGGAATATATTGATAAAAAACAGATTATAGAATTGGTGGGATTAAGGAGAACGGGTAAAACCACGCTTTTTTTCCAAATTATAAATTATTTATTGAAAAACAGAACAGACGCTTTTTCTATCTGGTATTTTACTTTTGATGAAGAAAAAGTAGATTTAGAGGAATTGCTGCAAAATTTTGAGAAGCAAACGCAGGTTGATTTTCGCAAGAAAAAAGTTTTTCTGTTTTTGGACGAAATCCAAAAGCTGAAAAACTTTCAATCAAAAATAAAAATTTATTATGACCTCTATCCAAACCTTAAAATTTTTATTTCAGGGTCAACATCCCTTTTTGTCAAGAAGAAAACCCAAGAAAGTCTTGCCGGGAGAATAAAGAGCTTTTTTCTCCCTCCTTTAAATTTTAAAGAGTATCTATACTTTAAAAACAAGAGCGATTTATTAAAAAAACCATTGGTTTTCAGGGCGGAAATTGAAAAAGAATTTGAAATATTTTTACAAAGCCAATTTGTGGAAAGTGTTGACATGGGGACGAAAGAAAGAAAAGAATACTTTATTTCAATTATTAAAAAAATAGTTTTTGAAGATATTCCGCAAATTTTCCCGATAGACAATCCGGAAATTTTATGGAGATTAGTAAAAATTATCGGACAGAATCCGGGCATTTTCATCAATTACCGGGATTTGTCGCGCGAAATTGGCATTTCCAACAAGACTTTAAGCAATTACCTTTTTTATTTGGAAGAATCTTTTTTAGTTAAAAAGATTTATAATTTTTCCCGCAATCTGCTAACCTCCGAAAAAAAACTTAAAAGATTTTATTTAGCTTCTCCTTCATTCAGCTGGGCGGTTTCAGATTTTATGGAAATTGGCAGGCTGGCTGAAAATTTTGTCATTTCCATTAAAGATTATAAATTTTTCTGGAGGGACGCGTATAAACACGAAGTTGATTTTGTTAATGTTAGAAATAATAATATTATTCCGATTGAAGTAAAATATAGAAATCAGTTTTCCGAAAAAGATTTTAAGAATTTAATCTTGTTTTCTAATAAGTTTAAAAACAAAAAAGCGATTTTATTTAATAAAAAATTAGAGAGCGCAAATGTAAAAATCAAAAATTTGGAAATAAATCAACTTCCGTTATATTTTACATAGCGCCTTTCAAAATAGCTCTGCTTGAATAGATAATTATAATATTTATTTAGGTTTAATACTACTTGACAAATAGAGAAATTTTATTGTTGGCGATTATAACTTGACCAGTATACCAGACAACATTTTGTTAAAACTTGACTGGTATATCAGACCATTATATAAGCGAAAAGGGCGATTAAATTTGTTTATCCGTGGGAATTAATATATCATTCCCCTAAATGACATATAATTAGGGTAGTCCATTCTCTTAATTTTAAGATTCAATACTACTTGACAAGTATTATAATATCTGATATTATTAGTATTGATAGCTTATAAATTATCTAAATTATTATGTTATATCCAAGAGAAATTTTTTCAGCAATAAAAAAAACGTTGTTAAAAGATGAGTTTATTATTCTAACCGGCGCCAGGCAAACCGGTAAAACTTGTCTTTTAATAATGTTAAAGAACTTTTTAGAAAAAAAGGGTCGCGCTTGTTATTACTTTAATTTAGAAAATCCCACTTATTTAGAATTATTAAACAAGCATCCTTATAATATTTTTGAGCTGATTCCGGACAGCAAATCAAAACAGTATGTTTTTATTGACGAAATCCAATATCTTAACGATCCTACTAATTTTTTAAAACTGCTTTATGACGAAAAGAGAAAGCAAATTAAAATTATCGCTTCTGGTTCATCTGCTTTTTATATTGACAAGAAATTTAAAGACAGCTTAGTAGGTAGAAAGTTTTTATTTGAAGTTTATCCTTTGAATTTTGACGAATTTTTGGTCTTTAACCAAGAGAATGAGTTGCTTGAGCGAAAAAACAAAAAACTGTCGGTTTATTATAAAGAGAAATTAATAAAGCTATGGAACAAGTATCTAATCTGCGGCGGTTATCCCAAGGTTGTTTTGGCGGGCAGCGATGATTCTCAAAGAATAGTATTAGAAGATATCGCTTCTTCTTACATTAAAAAAGATATTAGCGATGCCGGTATAAAAAATGTTGACAAATATTTTTCTCTTTTGAAAATCATAGCCGGCCAAACAGGCGAATTGTTAAATTCGCAAGAATTAGCCAATACTCTCAATATAGCCCATAAGACAGTAGAAGAATATTTGTATATAATGAAGAAGTCATATCAGATTGCGCTGATAAAGCCCTATTATAAGAATTTAAGAAAAGAGTTGACTAAAATGCCCAAAGCATACTTTTACGATTTAGGTCTGAGAAATTTATTATTAGACAATTTTAATCCAATAAATAAACGAACAGATAAAGGGGCGTATTTAGAAAATATTGTTTTCAGAGAGTTTTTAAGAACAACAAAAGATATCAATAAAATTAAGTTTTGGCGCACGCAAGACAAAAAAGAGGTTGATTTTGTTATTGGCAATCAGGCCTTTGAAATTAAGTTTAACTTGGCCGAAGCAAAGGAGGGCAAGTATAAACAATTTAAAAGTTTTTATCCTGATATAAAATTAAAGTTTTTAACTTATGATGGACTTTTGGAGAAATTTTATTGTTGGCGATTATGAAGAAATTATTAAAAAAAGTTTTGTGTCTGTTTAGCACTTTGTCTTGTGTCTGTTTAGCGCTGCCTTTTTATGCGGCGGATGCTCAGGTGGATAGTTTGGGCATGTCGGTCTCGCCTCAAGTTTTTGAATTGGATGTTTTTCCGGGCGAGACATTTCTGAAAAAGATAAAACTTGGAAATTTAAGCGATGCCGCAATGCCTGTGGCCGTAAGATTAACTGATTTTACAGCGGCTGATGAGACGGGAGAGATGCTGTTTGACGAATCTTCGCAAGACATTTCTTTTGCTTCCCGCAAATGGTTTGAGATAGAAAATTCAGATTTTATTTTAGAACCAAAGGAAAAGAGATATATTGATTTTTCAATTAAGATTCCGGGGAACGCGGAACCGGGCGGCCATTATGCCGTGATGCTTTTTGAACCGCAATTGCCTTCTTTTTATTTTAAAGAGGGACAGCCCAGGTCTATTCCGGTTGTTGGAGTTTTGTTTTTGTTTTCAGTGAAGACGCTTTCCTTGGAGCCGGTAGAAACAGAGAAACAGGTTGAAATTGTTGAATTTAGCATTCCAAAAGAGCAGCGGCTGCAAAATTTGGAGAAGCTCCTGGCGTTTGCAGGGAATATAATTTCAGAAGCAGTGGCCGCGGATATAAGCATTGTTGAAAAAACTCCGTCTGATTTTATTTTAAGGATTAAAAACAATGACATTTTTCATCATAAAATTTCAGGAAAAATTTTAGTTTATGATTTTTTAGGGAGAAAAGTAGGGGAGACCGAGGTAAGAAGAACAACAATTTTGCCGGGGAAGACAAGAAGATTCCCAGTTGGATTTTCGCCTTTTGATTTTCTAACTCAAAATACTCCAATCGGGAAATATAAAGTGGTTTTAGACCTTGGAGAAGAGAAAAGCGCTTTAAACATAAATCAAGCAATAATTTTTTGGGCATTACCTTGGAAAATCAGTTTTATTTTATTATTCATAGGGATAGGTTTGTTCTTGGCCAGAAAAAGAATTATCGCTTCTTTAAGAGCGCTGGCAGGTATGAAACATGGAACATAGGTTTGAGTTTTCCACAGGTTGGTTTTTTTGTGGGGGGGGATGTGTTATTATAAAAGAATATAAATTATTTGTTAATAACTATATTATTATAATAAAGGTCGGACAATTAAGTATTTAAAAATTTCTAAAATAAAAAATGGCAAAAATAATAAATCAAAATAAGGATATAGTTTTAGCTATTGCGATTGGATTGGTTTTAACAATAACCGGGGTAATGGGAATGTATAGTTTTGCGCCTTCTAATATTGATACCGTGGAAGCGGTCGCTACCTCTGTGGAGATTACAGCTACGGTTCAGGAGTGGATGACGCTTACGTCAAATACGACTTCAACTACTCTTAGTCCTGATTTGGTTAGCACAGCGGGTGTTACATCTGTTGCCACTAGCAGCAGTATTATCCTAACTGCTAAAACCAACTCTGCTGACGGATATAAAATTACCCTAACGGGCGCTAATGATGGGTTGGATTGGGGTTCAACGAGCACAATTGGTTCGGTTAGCGCCACTGGCACTGTTGCGGCAGGCACTGATATTTATGGCGCTGAAGCCACTTCTGCATCGTCAACTATTGGCTCTAATTATGATCACTGGGGAGATACTACAGTAGGGGAAATAAAAACCGGAGGTCAGACCTTTGCGAGCAAAACTACTCGAACCGAAGTAGCTGGTCATGAAATTACTATGGTAATTAAAGCGTCTTGTGTCGCGAATAAGGAGAATGGAAGCTATACTGATACTATTACTTTAACCATGGTTGCCGCAGCTCCTTAAATCCCGCGTTTATTAATTAAAGGGTAAAGGAAAAATTTCTAATGAAAAGAAAAAACTTTCTTTTTCTAATTTTGGCTATTGGAGGAATGATTTTGAGTCAGGCAGTTTTTGCAGACGCGCCTGGTATTGGGCTTTCGCCTTTAACTTTTGAAATAACAGGAAATCCGGGAGATGTGATTGAAAATTATATTAAAGTAGGTAATCCAAGTTCAGAACATACAATTTCAGTGAAAATGACAATAGAAGATATTGTTCCTACCGGAGAGTCAGGACATGTGATTGTTGAACCCGCGGAAACCGAAAGTTATTCTCTTGCCAGATGGACAAAATGCGAGCACGAAAAATTTATTTTAACGCCAAAAGAAGAGAAAAAAATAAAATTTACTATAAGAATTCCAGAGAACGCAGAGCCGGGCGGGCATTACGGCACAGTTATAGCTGGTTCTACAGGAGTTACTGGACCCGGAATAACCGGAGCTTCAATAATTCCAAGAGTTGGCGCTTTGGTTTTATTAACAGTTCCCGGAGAAATGAAAGAGAATTTAATAGTAAAAGAGTTTAGCGCTCCGCGAAATTATTTTGAATACGGACCGATTCCTTTTGAAATCAAATTTGAAAATTTAGGAACAATTCATTCAAGGGCAAGCGCTTCTATAAGTATTACTGACTTGCAAGGCAAAAAGGTAGCGGAAATTCCTTTGGTTCAAAAAAGTGTTCTGCCGAGTTCTGTAAGAAAGTTTGAGGCCTCTTGGAATCAAAAATGGCTTTGGGGAGGAAAATATATTGCTACCTTGAGTGGAACTTATGGGGCAGGCAATATTCCCTTAGAGTCAAAAGTTATTACTTTTTGGGCGTTTCCATGGAAAGTCGTTTTAGGATTATTAATATTTATAATATTGCTTATCTTAACTCGAAGAAGATGGGCAGCAGCAGTCAGGATTTTAATTAGAGGAGAGTCGCGCTAAACCGACACAAAACAAAAACACTAAACCGACACGAAAAATATAAAATCATTCAATGTTTTAAATTGGGTGATTTTTTGTTATAATATAACAATGGAGAAGACACGAAACAGACACGAAACAGACACGAAACAGAACACGAAAAGAAATGCAAGATTCGTAGTTTTATTTTTCGGAATAATTTTTGCTTTAACATTTTTTTTAGCTGTAAATTTAAATTATTGTCAGGGTGATTCAACGGTAGATATTTCTACAACAGCTACTGTGCGTGAATTTGGCGAAGAACCCGAGCCTCCGCCTTCTGGCGGCGGCAGCGGAGGAACAATAATAGTATCGCCGGGAAAGGTTATTTTAAAAGGCAGAGCTTATCCTAATGCTTTTTTAACTATTTTAAAAAACGGGAAAGTTGCAGCCACTTTTTTTGCTGAAAAATCAGGTCTGTTTGAAAAAGAATTAACAGGGCTGTCGGGCGGGGTTTGCACTTTTGGAATTTTCGCTGAAGATTCTGATGCAAGAAAATCGGTTACTTTAAGTTTTACAGTGAGCGTTTTAGCTAAGATGACCACTACTATCTCAGGGATTTTCATTTCACCTACGATAGCCCTTACTCCGACCCATGTGGAAAAAGGAAACATTGTTGATATTCTTGGTCAGGCATTTCCAGAGAGCCAGGTTAATATTTTTATTTCCTCAAAGGAAACTGTAAAGACAACTGGCGCCAGCGAAAATGGAAAATGGTCATATAAATTAAATACTGGTTTTTTAGAAGAAGCAGAGCATAAAGCCCGGGCCAAAGCTCTTTTCGGCGAGGGCGAGCAGAGCCCATTTTCTCAAACCCTTTCTTTTTTGGTCGTGTCGCCAGGCGCCTTAGTCTGTCAGGGAGCGGATTTAAATTTTGATGGAAGCGTGAATATAATAGATTTCAGCATTCTGCTTTACTTTTGGGAGCAAGCCAGGCCGTCAAATAAATGCGCTGATATTAATTTTGACGGAAATGTAAGCATTATTGATTTTTCAATAATGATGTATCAATGGACAGGATAATTTTTAACATAAGTTAAAAATTATCCTGCACTAAACCGACACTAAACTCTACACGAAACTGACTCTAAACTTATGGCAGAATTATTATATAAACAAGAATCATATATTATTCAAGGAGTGGCTTTTGATATTTATAAACAATTTAGAAATAGGCACAAAGAAAAGGTTTATCAAAACTCATTTTATTTAGGTTTGAAAAACAAGAGCTTGGCTGTAGAGAAAGAAAAAAGAATTGATATTTTATATAATAATAAAAAGGTAGGTACTTATATTCCAGATTTAGTAGTAAATAATATTATTTTTATTGAATTAAAAGTTAAACCTAATTTAATACAGGAAGATATTAAACAATTTTGGTATTATTTGAAAGTTTCTGGTTATAAATTAGGTTATCTTATAAATTTCGGCATGCCAGATGGTGTGCAAATAATTAGAAGAATCTATGGTTCAAAAAAATAAAAAGGTTTCGATTCTGTTTAGTGTTTTGTTTAGTGTCTGTTTAGTGTGGCCTTTTGGAGGCCAGGCGGCGAGTTTATATTTGGCGCCGCAATCGCAGACAATTTATCAAGGAGATAGTTTTTTAACCGAGCTTAGAATAGACACTGAGGGAGAAGAAATAAACGCGGTTGAGGCGTATTTAACATTTCCTTCAAATTTATTAGAAGCGATTGATTTCAGCAAAGGAGATTCAATTTTAAAATTTTTTGTAAAAAAGCCGGAATTTAAAAATGGAAAAATTTCTTTTGCCGGCGGGACGCCGAATGGATTCAAGGGAGACGGCTTATTGGCTAAGATTATTTTTTCAGCAGAAGCTCTTGGCAAAGCAAAAATTGCTTTTGAAAATAATTCTAAGATTTTATTAAATGACGGAGAGGGTTCGTTAGCCCAATCAAATTTTTTACAAGGAGAATATGAAATTTTAAAACAGCCAGAGGGCTTGCCCGGGATTTCCTCTGAATCGCATCCAGACCAAAATAAATGGTATAACAATAATATACTTTCTCTTTATTGGGATTTAGTTGAAGGAGCAGAATATAGTTGGATTTTAAGCCGAGATCCTCAAGCTGAACCAGATGAAATTTCAGATGAGCCAGAGCCCAAAGAGGGAGTGGCATTTTGGATGGGAGCGATGGAGTATGATTTTAAAGAACAAGGCGATGGAATTTATTACTTTCTTTTACGTGAAAGTCGCGAAAGAGAGTGGGGACCGAAAGTGAGTTTTCGGGCAATGATTGATACTGCGGCTCCAGAGGAATTTGAGCCAAAAATTACTGAAATTGAAGGAAAGAATTATTTGGTTTTCGCGGCCGATGACAAGACCTCGGGAATTGAGCATTATGAGATACGCGAAATACCGCGAATATGGACGCTAAAAATCGCCAAAAAAGGTTGGAAAGTAGGGGAGAGTCCTTATTTACTGGAAGACCAGAGCTTGAGAAGCAAGATATTAGTTAAAACGATTGATAAAGCGGGAAATAAAAGAATAGCGGAAATTACACCACCATATAAAGCGACATGGAAAGATATGGCTATCCTTTTGTTGATTTTAATCGGACTTGCAATAATTTGGCAGGTGATTAAATCACGAAACCGACAGCAGAACGTTAAACTGGCATAAAACTTATGAACACGAAACAGACACGAAACTTATACACGAAACCTATGGACACGAAACAGACACAAAACTTATACACGAAACAGACGCGAAACTTTTGGTTTAGTGTCGGTTTAGTGTTTTTGTTTAGCGTCGGTTTAGCGCAGTCCGTAAAGGCGGCAGGGGCTTCGCTTTATCTCGCTCCATCGCAGGGAACTTTTTTTGTAGGGAGCACGTTTTCTGTTTCTGTTTATGTTGATACCAAGAATCAGAAAATCAACGCAGTAGAGCTTGATTTAAAATTTCCTCCGGAGATTTTACAGGTAACATCTCCCACAGCAACAAAATCTTTTATTTCAGAGTGGATAGTTCCTCCGAGTTATTCCAATAGCGGAGGAACTATTTCTTTTAAAGGGGGAATGCCTGAAGGAATTATGACTTCTTCAGGTTTGGTCTCTACGATTACTTTTAGGGCAAAGTCGTCTGGAAAAGCTAAGATTGAAATTTTAGATTCTTCAAAGTTGCTTTTGTCTGACGGAAAAGGCACGCCGATTTTTACCACAAATATCAACGGTGTTTACGAAATTTTAATTCCTCATCCCGAGGGACCAAAAATAATGTCGTTAACTCATCCTGACTCTGACCTTTGGTATAGTGATTCTAATCCCAGTTTTTTTTGGGAAAAAGCCGAGTGGCTTTCTAATTTTAGTTTTAGTTTTTCTCAAAATCCAAAAGAAGTTCCAGATACTGTTTCCGAAGGAGAAATTAGTTTTAAATCTTATACCGATGTTGCTGATGGAATTTGGTATTTTCATCTGAGAGCTAAAAAGCAGGGAATTTGGGGAAAGACCAGTCATTTTTCAGTAAAAATTGATAAAACTCCTCCTCAAAAATTTGTTCCACAAGCAGAAACTTATTCTCGTTTTATTTATTTTGAGACCCAAGATTCGCATTCAGGGATAGATTATTATGAGGTAAGCGTAAGAGACCTTAATCAAATACCGATTCAGCAGCCCTTTTTTACAGAAGCTGTTTCTCCTCTTAGAATGTCGGATAAAAAACAAGGGAAATACAGTGTTATTATTAGAGCTTATGACAGAGCAGGGAACTGGCAGGAAGGAGAAGTTCGATTTCAGCTGATTGCTCCTTTTGTTTCTTATATAGAGGGAAGAGGAATTCAGGTAAAAGGCGTTCTTTTCCCATGGTGGATAATTTATTTTATCATAACCGTTTTAATTTTAGGAACAGGGTCTTTGATTTTTTATTTTTCAACCAGAGGCAGGTTTGGATTTAAGAAAGGAATAAAAGAAATAAGGGAAGCGTTAGATGAGATTAAAAAAATTGAACAGAGAGAAATGCAATCCGAACAATTAAAGCAGGAATTTAAAAAAGAAAAACAAGAATTAGAAGAAAAACTTAAACACGAAACAGAACACGAAACCTATGGACACTAAACAGACACAAAATTTATACACGAAACAGACGCGAAACTTTTGGTTTGGCGTCGGTTTAGTGTTCTTGTTGTTTAGTGTCGGTTTAGCGCAGCCCGTAAGGGCTGAGGGGGCTTCTTTATATCTTTCTCCTTCTTCAGGGAGTTTTTTTATCGGCAGTACTTTTGATGTTTCTATTTTTGTTAATACTAATGGAGAGGATATTAACGCTGTTGAAGTAAATTTAAAATTTGATCCAACAAAACTTCAAGTAGCAAGCCCAACAGCAGGCAAGTCCTTTATTTCTGTCTGGATATCTCAACCTGCTTATTCCAACACTGAAGGAACTTTGAGTTTTATGGGCGGCATTCCTTCTCCAGGGATTAATACCTCTTCGGGTTTAGTTTCTACTGTTACTTTTAGAGTTCTTTCTCCCGGAGAAACATCAATTGTTTTTTTGGATTCTTCCAAGGTTCTTAGAAATGACCCTGATGGAACAGATATTTTAACCTCAATGGGAAGGGGAGTTTATAATCTTGTAGTTCCTCCGCCTGAAGGGCCTAATGTCTTTTCTTTAACTCATTCTGATAAGAATAGGTGGTATAAAAACAATAATCCTACTTTTGGCTGGGAAAGAGAGGAGGGAGCAGCTAATTTTAGTTACAGTTTTGACCAAGATCCAACCGGGACGCCTGATAACAGAGCAGAAGGAGATTACGCTTCGGTCTCTTATGGCGAGGTGGAAGACGGAATTTGGTATTTTCATGTAAAAGTGGAAAAAGAAAATGTTTGGGGAGGAACAAGCCACTATTTAGTTCAAATTGACGCTGGCTCTCCGGCTGGTTTTACTCCGACAGTGGAACCGTCTTTAAAAACAAGCGAAAAACAACCCTTAGTTTCGTTTATAACCACTGACGCGCTTTCTGGATTAGACCACTATGAGATTAAATATATTGACATCACAAAAGAGAAGAAAGAAAAACCAACTGGTTTTTTTGTGGAAATAACCACTCCTTATAGATTGCCTTCTTTAGAAATAGGAAAATATTTAATTGTAGTAAGGGCTTATGATAAAGCTGGAAATTGGAAAGAGGGGACAGTAAAACTTCAAATTTTTCCAGACGGAATATCTTTAAACAAAAAGGGAATTCAGTTTAAAGGAGTTTCTTTCCCTTGGTGGATTTTAATTTTAATTTTAATAATTATAATTATTTTAATTGGATATTATTTATGGACAAGGCATCAGAAAATAATGAGAAGAAGGAAAGAACAATTCAAGAAGATGGAAGAAAAATTTAAACACGAGACCGAACACGAAACCTATGAACACTAAACCAACACGAAACTTATACACGAAACAGACGCGAAATTTTTGGTTTTGTGTCGGTTTAGTGTTCTTGTTGTTTGGCGTTGGTTTAGCGCAGCCCGTAAGGGCTGAGGGGGCTTCTCTTTGTCTTTCTCCATCTCAGGGGAGTTATAATATTGGGCAGAGTTTTTCTGTAAATATAATGCTTAATACAGATGGAGCGGCTGTTAACGCGGCTCAAGCTGTGCTTTATTATCCTTCTGCTCAATTAAAAGTAATAAAGGTCTCAAAGACCAATTCTATTTTTGGTATGTGGGTTAAAGAGCCGGTTTATTCTAATGGAGCAGGCACAATTATTTTTGGAGGAGGACTGCCTTCTCCTGGATATACTGGCAGTTCTGGAAAAGTGTTGAATGTAATTTTTCAGGGAAAATTTTCAGGCCAGGCAAAATTATATTTTGGAAAAGAGATAATTTTAGCCGACGACGGGAGAGGAACTAATATTTTTAAATTAAGCAAAGGAGGCAGTTATTTTATAAACATTTCTGAAAAAATTAAAATTGATACCGAACCGCCTGAGCCTTTTGAGATAATCGTGGATAATGAAGGTTATCCTGCTAATCCTCATCCTCTTTTATATTTTGAAGCAAAAGATGACGATTCAGGAATAAACCATTACGAAATTAAAATCGGGGAGCAAGATATTTTAACATTAATGGAGCCGCAAGCAAATCCTTACAAAATACCTCTTCAAGAGCCCGGAGTTTATACATTAGAAGTTAAGGCAATAGATAATGCCGGAAATGCCTTTACTGCTTTTTCAGAGATTAACGTAGAGTCAATTCCTGCGCCTGAAGTTGCTGTCTGTCCTGAGACCTTTATATCAGGAGAAGAAGTGTTTCACATAGAGGGAACAGCTGCGCCTGGTTACACAGTAATTGTTTTCTTTGAGAAAGCTCAAGAGTTGATAAAAAAATGGGAAACAAAAAGCAATGAAAAAGGAGATTGGTTAATCAATGAAGATGGCTTGTTTAAATCAGGCAAATATATAATTTCAGCAAAAGCAAAAGACGCTCTGGGAGCAATAAGTTATCCTTCCAAAGAATATATTGTCAAGGTTATTCTTTCTGGTTTTGTTCTTGGTCCCTGGTTCATAGATTATTCCTTGTTCAACTTACTCCTTCTTATTCTTTTGCTTATTTTGCTGATTATTCTTATTTATCTTTTCTTTAGGATTATAAATACTCAGCGAGCCATTAAAAGAGAAAGCAAAGATTTGAAAAATAAATTTTATAAAGAATATAATGAACTTTGCAAAGATATAGAGCTTCAGCTCAAGCTCTTCAGGAAAGCCAAGCAACAGCGAGCATTAACTGAAGAAGAAAAACAAGCGGAGAAAGAGCTTTTGAAAAATTTAGCTGACATTGAACGAGTTATAAAAAAAGAACTAAAAGACATTGAAGAAATATGAAGAAAAGCGTAGTAATTACATTAGGACTAATTTTAATATCATTTTTGATTGGTGTTTATTTGTATCCTCAGATGCCGGAAAAAATGGCGTCGCATTGGAACAGTAGGGGGGAGGTAGATGATTATATGCCAAGATTTTGGGCTTTATTTTTAATGCCAATGTTTTCTATTGGTTTATTCTTGCTTTTCCTTTTAGTTCCTAAGATAGATCCTTTAAAGCAAAATATTGAAAAGTTTAGAAAATATTATGATGGATTTATTGTTTTAATTATTGGTTTTCTTTTGTATGTCTATATTTTAACTATTTTTTGGAATCTTGGTTTTAGATTTAATATGGTTCAGCTGATGATGCCTGCTTTGGGCGCTTTGTTTTATTATTGCGGCGTTTTAATGGAAAACGCTAAAAGAAATTGGTTTATTGGAATTAAAACTCCGTGGACTTTAAGCAGTGAAATAGTTTGGAATAAGACACATAAATTAGGCGGCAGGTTATTCAAAATAGCGGGAATAATTGCTTTATTGGGAATTATTTTAGAGGACTATGCTTTTATTTTTATTATAGTTCCGGTAATTTTTATCAGCGTTTATTTAATCGCTTATTCTTATTTCGAATATCAAAAAGAATTAAAAAGCTAAAAGGTTGTATAACACATATACAACGATCGTGGTATATGTGTTATAATAATTTTAAGATGAAAATTCCCTTAACAGACAAATTTTTATGGGATTTATATTCTGTTTTTGAAGAATTAGGGAAAATTGCCGAACCACACGAGATATTCACAGTAAGAAGCTGGAGAGATGTTTGCAATCCAGATAGTTTTAAATTTTGGCGGGAGTATGAACGGAAAAGAAGCAAGAGGCAGTTCGGGCAATTTATTAATTATTTAAAAAAGAAAGGATATATTAAAATCAAGAATTTAGAAGAGGGGAGGGGAATTTTATTGACCGTAAAAGGAAAACAAAAAGCGCTTACAGTAGAATATAAATTAAATCCAAAATTTAAATCAAAATTAAAAAAGCGAAAAGATAAAAAATGGATTATGGTAATTTTTGATATTCCAGAAAAGAAAAGAAAATATAGAGATAACTTCAGAAAATTTTTATATAATTTAGGGTTTCAGAAACTTCAACGAAGCATTTGGATTTCGCCTTATGAGGTAAGTAAAGATTTAGAAAAAATAATAAGAGCTTTTTTATTGGATAAATTTGTAAAAATTTTCCTGATTAAAGAGATAGAAATTTAATTTTAAATAAATAAAAATTTGATTTTTTATCTTATTTTTTATTTTTTGCTTTTTATTGCGGGCTACAGAGTATAACACATATACAACGATCGTGCTATATGCGTTATACAAAGGATTTCAATGGGAAAGGATTTCAATGGGAAAGGATTTCAATGGGAAAGGATTTTGATGGGAGAAGTTTGGAAAAGTTATATTGCGGGAAAGTTATATTGCGATTTATAAGCGAATAGAGGTATAGTTTGATTTTGCTTTTATTTATCAAAAACAAAGGAAGCCCCCGTCCAGAAAATTCTTGGCGAGGTTCGCCCTCGCTGAGGGCGGCGTCCTCCTTTGTTTTTTATTTTGACTTTTTTATTTTAATGTGGCATTATAGTTTATTATATAAATAAAATTATATATAAATAAAAGAGGCACATTAAAAATGTCAGGAACGTCAAAAAATTGGAAAATAATAGGAGATTGCTATGAGTTAGGATGTAAGGGAAAGATTATTAAAGATCCTTATGGAACAAATGATTGTTGCTGTAATAAGTGCGGGGTAGTTGTTAGTGAAAACCGATTTCAGTTAGCAAGGAAAGAGTTGTATTCATAGATATAGATAAAATAATAAATAAAAAGGGAATCGTCCCTTTTTTCTTTTGGTTTTTATGAGCGCGCGATAGTTGCGATTTTAAATATATTTGCTATAATAAAAATAATATATCAGTAAAACAAAGGAGACCCGACCTCCTGCGTTTGTAGGGGAGGACGAGTCTCCGTCGCTTAGAAAATTATGGCAAGGATTTGTGTTTTTGGAGATTCAATTAGCTATGGCGCATGGGATTATGAGCAAGGCGGTTGGGTTCAGAGATTAAGAAGGTTTTTAGATAGAAAATTTATTGATTCAGAAGATTATTTTGTAGTTTATAATCTCGGTATAGACGGAGATGCGACTAAAGATTTGCTGAAACGATTTGAATTTGAAGCGCCGTTGCGAATGTTGCGAATGTCGGAGAATGAAGAAACGATAATAATATTTGAGATTGGCGTTAATGATGCTTGTTTTGTGGAAAGTCAAAAAGAGTTTATGACAGAATTGGAGAAATTTGAAGAAAATTTACAAGAATTATCTCATCTTGCGAGGAGTTATTCCTTAAAGATTGTCTTTATTGGATTAACGCCGGTTGAAGAAATAAAAGTTACACCTCTTCCATGGAGCAAGACAGGCAAATCATACAAGAACGAATATATCCGGAAATATAATGAAATTATAAAATCGGTTTGCACGGAAAATAAGATTTATTTTATTGAGATTTTTGAGAAGTGGATAGAATTGGATTACAAAAATTTATTAGAGGATGGTTTGCATCCGAATTCAAAAGGTCATGAAAAAATATTTGAAATCGTAAAAGATTTTTTAATTAAAAACAAGATAATAATTTTAAATTTTGGAAATTCCGGAAACTAAATTTTGAAATTTTTCTGGCTCAAACTCTGAATTTTCTTCGCGCTTTATCCCGTCGCTTTCGCGATGGGAGCCCTACGCGTCTCAGAAAATCCAGAATTCTCGCCTTGAAAAATTTGTTTTCTGCGTTTTCTATTTAGAAAATATAACATAAAAAATATGGAGATTAAATTTTTATTTACACAAGAGCATATTTTAGCTTTAGGAGTTTTTGTGGCAACAGTTATTGCTTTGAAGATTTTTAAGCATTTTATAATTGCTAAGCTTAAAAAGCTTGCTGAAAAAACCAGCACAGAGCTTGATGATTTATTAATAAAGATTATTGAGAACATTGGCTGGTCTTTTTATTTTTTCCTGCCTTTGTATATTGCTTCCCAGTTTATTCAAGTTCCAGAATTTATAGCTGCTGTTCTTTATTACGCGGTTTTTATCAGTGTTGCTTACTATGTAATAAAAGGATGCCAGGATTTGATTGATTATGGCGCCAAAAAGATTATCTTAGAAAAGCGAAAAGAAGAAGCAGGGGTTGATACTGGCGTTATTGATATTTTAACCAAGGTTTTAAAAGGCGCTTTATGGGGTGTGGCTGTAGTGATTATTTTATCAAATTTTGGTTATGATGTTTCCGCTTTAATCGCTGGTTTGGGAATCGGAGGCATAGCTATTGCTTTTGCTTTACAAAATATTTTGGTTGATATTTTTTCTTCGGTTTCTATTTATTTTGATAAACCCTTTCAAGTGGGGGATTTTATTATTGTGGGAACCGATATGGGGGTAGTTAAAAAAATTGGCATAAAATCTACGCGGCTTCAAACCCTTCAGGGAGAAGAATTAGTGGTTTCAAATAAAGAATTAACAGAAGCAAGAATACATAACTATAAGAAAATGGAGAAGAGAAGGATTATTTTTGGTTTTGGCGTGACTTATGAAATTTCTACAGAGAAATTAAAGAGAATTCCTAATATTATTAAAGAGATTATAGCAAAAGCTGAGTTAGCAGAAATAGACAGGGTTCATTTTAAAGAATTCGGGGATTCCAGTTTAAATTTTGAAATTGTCTATTATTTAAATTCCAGTAATTATGTTGATTATATGAACACTCAACAGGAGATGAATTTTGCGATTAAAGAACGTTTTGAACAGGAGGGTATTGAAATGGCTTATCCTACCCAAACAATTTTTCTTAATAAAACACAATAAAAATATGATTAAAATAAACAAAGAAAAATGCGTTGGCTGCGGCATTTGCCAAAATTTATGTTCTGATGTTTTTGAGATTATTGAAGGTAAAGCCCAGATAAAGCAAGGGGCAGATTTAGACAAGGATAAAGAATGTATAAAGCAGGCAATTCAGTCCTGTCCAGTTGAGGCGATTGAGGAAAATAAATAATAAATAATAAATACGAAATATGTTTGATAAATTATCACAATTAAAAAGACTTAAGGAGCTGCAGGATTCTCTTAAAGATGAAAGAGTGGAGGTTGAAAAACAAGGAATAAAAGTTATTTTCAACGGAAAGATGGAAATTGAAGAGATTCAGCTTAATTCAGAATTTAGCAAGCAAGAACAGGAAAAAATTTTAAAGGATTGCTTTAATGAAGCAATAAAAAAAGTTCAAATGGCTGTGGCTCAAAAAATGTCGCAGATGCCTGATTTTAATTTTTAATTTTAATTTAATTTATGATTACTTTAAAACAAGTTAAAAAAAATCTTTATATTTTAGAATTTATTAAACAAACAGAAATTTCTCTTGCCGCTCTTTCTTTTACAGAGCATGGCTTAAGGCATTCTAATCTAGTGGCTGATCGCGCGAGGAGCGTTGCTAAAGAAATAGGATTAAGTGAAAAAGAGCAGGAATTGTCTGCGATTGCCGGGTTCTGCCATGATATGGCAAATTTTTTAAGCCGCACTAATCATAATTATTTCGGAGCTTTGCTTTTTCAGCAGGTTTTTAGCAATGATTTTAGTCCCGAAGAGTTGGTTTTAATTATGGAAGCGATTTCTAATCACGATAAAGGAGAAATGAATTTTACCAATCCGATTTCCGCTGTTGTTGTTTTGGCTGACAAGTCAGATGTGCATCGCTCAAGAGTAATTCGCAAAGTTATAGATGAGATAAAATCTGACATTCATGATAGGGTTAATTTTGCGACAAAAATGAGCCGTTTAAAAATTGATAAAACAAAGAAAAGAATTACTTTAACTTTTAAAATTGACACTAATTTTGTGCCGATTATGGAGTATTTTGAAATTTTTACAAACAGAATGGTTTACTGCAGAAAAGCGGCAAAATATTTAAATTATGATTTCGGCTTGGTAATTAATAATTTTAAACTGCTTTAGAATTAATGGAATATCCAATAGAAATTATTAAAGAAAAAATAAATAAAGAATATCTGAAAAAGTTCTTAGATAATCCTTTTAAAGAAATGATTAAGTTTGTAGTTGATATTGAGCGCGAAATAATTGCTTTGGGCGGAGAGCTTCATTCTGATGCCGCTGAATTGCTTATAAAAGACGGGTCTGATAATAAAAATTTATGGGGCGCTAATTTATATTCTCTAAAGCAAAAAAAAGAAGAACAGATTGAATATTCTTCCTTAATTAATATTAGGCCTTCTCAAGATAATTACTCAATGAATGTTGAAAATCAGGAGATAAGAAATAAAATTAATCAAATAATTAAAAAGTTGATTTATGGAGAATAAATTTCATAAAAATTTAGGATCACAGAAGTGGCAGAATTTTTCTAAAGAAGAGCAGATTCTAAATATTGCGGCTGAATTTTCTCGTACAAAGAGCTGGCTGGTAAAAAATAATGAGCAAGAAATTTTAAATTGTTTAAATAGGGCGTTTGAGCTTATAGATTTGACAATCAATGACCAGCGCTGGCAAAAGGGCTTAAAGGAATTATTAAGATTTAGGGATGTTTTAGCCGAGTTTTATCTGAAAAAGAATAAAAATATAGACGAATTTTTTAAGATATCTAAAACATTGTTAAATTTTAACAAATTCACTTCATTGGTGAAAATTTAGAAAAATTAAAATGTTAAAACAAAAAAATGTTTTATTAAAATTTGTTTTTTTGGGAATAATTGCGGTTTTTGGTTTTGGGATTGGTCAGGGGATTTTAGCGCAGGAGGATGATAATGTTTGCATAGTTTATTTTACCGGCATTGGCTGTACTCATTGCGCTCAGGCGGATCCATTGGTTCTTGAACAATTGACAAAAGAATATCCGAATTTAGTTATTGTAGAATACGAGATTTATCAGCAGAAAGAGAACGCCCCCTTGCTTTACGAATATAATTCTGTTTATGATTCAGGATTAGGCATTCCTTTGATAATTTTTAATAAACAAGAACATATTTTAGGAGATAAACCGATTTTGGATAATGTTAGAGAAATGATTGAAAATAAAGACAGTAATAAATGTCCTTTGATAGATGGCTCTTCTGTTCATTTTAAAGATTTAGACATAGATTCTTTACCCGGCAAGCCGAAAATATTAAAACAGGGATTTCAAACATTACCAGACAACCCAGGACAATCTTCGGGAAAAATTAAAACACAGCTTACTTTGGCTAAAATTTTATCTTTAGCCGCAGTGGACGCTGTAAATCCCTGCGCCTTGGCAGTTCTAATTTTAATGCTTACCGCTATTTTAACTTATAATCCTAAAGATAAAAAAAGGGTTCTATTAACTGGCTTAGCTTTTGTTGCCTCTGTATTTGTGATGTATTTTTTCTATGGATTGATAATTATTAAATTTTTTCAGACCATTCAGGTTCTGACCTCGGTTAAAATTTGGATTTATAAATTTTTAGGAGGAGCGGCAACTATATTAGGAATTTTAAATATCAGAGATTTTTTAAAGTATAAGCCGGGAGGATTTTTAACTGAAATGCCGATGTTTTTAAGGCCAAAAGTTAAAAAAATAATCTCTGGAATTACTTCGCCTAAAGGAGCGTTTGGGGTAGGCGCTTTTGTTACTGTATTTTTACTTCCTTGCACTATCGGCCCTTATATTATTTGCGGCGGGATTTTATCTGCCTGTGAATTAATGGAAATTTTTCCCTGGCTATTAATGTATAATTTGATATTTATTTTTCCGATGTTGGTAATAATTGGTTTGATTTATTTAGGTTTAAGAAAAGTGGAAGATGTTTCCGCGTGGAAGGAAAAGAATATAAGATATTTACATTTAATAGCCGGTCTTATTATTTTTGGATTAGGATTGGCTATGGTTTTTGGTTTTGTATAAAAAGTTGAATAATAATTATTTTTTGAATTCAGAAAACTCTAAAAACTAAATTTTAAAATTTTTTTTGCTCGAATTCTGTCTTTTCCTCGCGCTTTATCCCTTCCCGTCCCGATAGGCGGAAACTATCGGGACGGGAGGGAGCCCTACGCGTCTCAGAAAATCCAGAATTCTTGCATTGAAAAATTTGTTTCCTATGAAAGTATTAAAATTTGGAGCCAAGAATTGTCCGGGCTGTAAAATAATGAAACCGCGCTGGGAGGAAATTGAAAAAGAATATCCCTGGTTAGAGACCGAATATATTGGGGTTGACGAAAACCCCGAAGTAAAACAGCAATATCAACTTTTTGGTTTACCCGCTTTTATTTATTTGGATAAACAAGGCAAGGAAATCACCAGATTTTCCGGCGAACCAGAAAAACAAGTTCTCGTTGACGCCATCTTAGAAAACAAAGACAAGTAATAAATGAGTAATACGGTTGAATTATTAAAAAAATTAGGATATTCTGAAAAAGCTCAAGAGTATTTTGTAGAAAAGAAAAATTTAGGGAAAATTGAAAATGCTTCAGTTTTTTCTTCTTATACCGGACCGTGCGGAGACACGATGGAAATTTATCTTAAAATTAAGGATAATATTATAAAACAGGCAAAGTTTCAAACCACTGGATGCGCCGGCGCTCTTGTTTCCGGCTCTGCTCTTTGCGATATGATAAGCGGTATAACGATAAGCAAGGCAGGGAAAATAAAAACAGAAGATATAGTTAAACATTTGGGCGATATGCCCGGAGTTAAAGTTCATTGTTCAGAGTTAGCTAAAAGAACATTAAGAAAAGTAATTGAAAAATATCTAAAGGTCTGAATATGGATATTAAACAGTTATTAAAACAAAGAGGAATAGAATTAAAGTTTATCAGTGATTCTGATTTGATTTTTAATGAATTAAAAGGAAAAGAAATTATTACTAATGATAATGATTTTACAAAGAATTTACTTTTACAGGCCGGAATTAAAAAATTTCATTTAGTTAAAGAAGCGTCTATAAAGACAGCAGAGGAAATTAAAAAGCAAATTAAAAAACAACCAGTTGTGGGGTTTGGCGGGGGAAAAGCCATAGATGTTGCCAAGAAAATAAGTTCAGACCTTTCTTTAAAATTTATTTCCATTCCTACCGCTCCTTCGCACGATGGACTTGTTTCTAAGAATTTTTCACTTTATAATAATAAGGGAAAGCGGGAGACCGTTCCTGGAAAATATCCAAGAAAATTAATTATTCCCTTAAATTTTTGGAAAAACTCCGAAGAATTAAAAAAGTCAGGGATTTGCGATTTGCTTTCTAATATGGTTGCGCTTCAAGATTTAAGCTTAGCAGAGAAGGCGGGCGAGAAGTTTTCAGATTTTTATAAAAAATTAAGCTTTGAGGCGATAAATAGAATAAATACAGAAGATGATAGGAAGCTCGCAGAGGCATTGATTCTGTCAGGGATTGCTATGGAAGAAAATTCTTGTTATTGTTCCGGCAGTGAACATGAGCTTGAGAGGTTATTTGAAGATAAGATAAATGGAAAATATTTGCACGGTCAGCTTGCTGGCGCTGGAACATTGATTTCAGCAAAAGTTTATTCAAAATACGCGGATAGTTTATCCGGCTTAATATTTAATTCAAGAAATTTGTTTGAGGATATAAAAAATAGAATGGAGAATCTTGGAGTTTATGAGTTTGCGCTTATACCATTAAAAGATAAAAAATTCCAACATAGTTTTTTAAAAGAAGTAAGTTCAATCAGGCCTGAACGTTATACGCTTTGGAATTACATTGATTCAAGAGAGATTGATTGGGAAAGAATTATTGAAGAAATCACGCAGGGGTATAGCAAATTACTTTAAAATCCTTTATAATATATTAATGTATTTATTGATTTTAATTGCTGGATTTGGCGGAGGAGTGATTAGGGGATTGGTTGGCTTTGTTAAGCATCAATATTCCTATAAAAATGTTGGATTTAATTTGCCTTACTTTTTCGGCATGATGTTTATTTCCGGGATAGTTGGTCTTCTTTGCGCTATTTCTATTGAAGAGACCGGTGTCAATTTTTTGGGTTTGAGTTGTATCAGTCCGGGCCTGGCTTTTATTATTGGTTATGCCGGAGGCGATTTTATTGAGAATGTTTATAAAATCATTGTAAAAAAATCTTCGTTATACTATAATAATAAGAATAAATAAAAAAGGTCGATTTAAGATTCTAAGTATCAATTAAATTTATATTATTATGGCAAAAGAAAAATTAAGTTTTTACGACGTAAAGTCAAAAGAAAAATTTGAAACAGACGATTATAAGGTAGTAGAAAAAAAGTCAAAAAGTAAAAAAACAGGAAAAACAACTACTAGATATTTTGCGGTAGCTAAATCAAAGGTTGGTCCTCATGAATGCTGGAGAGTTTTGTCTGGAGATCAGGCGGCAAAGTTGAAATAAACCGAACGAATTACCTTAAAGATGATAATAGACCCATAGAATAATCTGTGGGTCTATTAATTAAAATGTCATTCAGGAATAAGAAAATTGTTTTTTTCGGTTTTGGATTTTTATTTTGTTTGAATGTTTTAGCGTGGGCAGTTGTTTTTGATTTAAATTCGCAATCTTTAGAAGTTGTTTTTTTTGATGTTGGTCAGGGCGACGCTATTTTTATTGAGACAGGGCAAAAACATCAGATTTTGATTGACGGAGGCCCATCCTCCGCTGTTTTGGAAAAGCTGGGAAAAGAAATGCCTTTTTGGGATAGAGCTATTGATTTAATAATTTTAACTCATCCAGACCATGACCATATTGCCGGTTTAATTGAGGTTTTGAAAAGATACAAGGTTGAGCAGGTTTTGTGGACTGGGGTTGTTCGTGAGACAGGGGAATATAAAGAATGGCAGGGCTTGCTTGAGCAGGAGGGAGCTAAAATAACAATTGCTCAAGCTGGCCAGAAAATAATTTTTACTGGCGGAGGCATAGAAGTTTTACATCCGTTTGAGAGTTTGCAGGGCGAAAAAGTTAAAAACGCTAATAATACCTCGGTTGTCGCGCGATTGGTTTTTGGGCAAAACTCTTTTTTACTTATTGGCGATATTTCTAAATCAGTAGAGCGCAAGCTTGTTAAAAAACAAATTAATTTGGTTTCAGATATTTTAAAGGTTGGGCATCATGGTTCAAAGACCTCGTCTGCTGAAAATTTCCTAAAAAAAGTTAATCCAGAAATTGCTATTATTCAATGCGGCAGAGATAACAGATATGGTCATCCACACCCAGAGGTCTTGGCAACTCTGGAAAAATTTGGTATAAAGATATTAAGAACAGATTTAAATGGAGATATAAAAATTATCTCCGATGGAAATAATTTATGCATCCTAAAGAAGAAAAAACATTAGTTTTAATAAAGCCGGACGGAGTCCAACGTTCTTTAATTGGCGAGATTATTAAAAGGTATGAGCGTACAGGACTAAAGCTTATGAGCTTAAAGATGATAGTTCCTTCTATAGAGTTGGCAACTAGGCATTATTATGAAATTGGCGGAGATGCATGGCTTGAAGAGGTCGGCAGAAAAGCTAGAGCGGCTTATGAAAAAAAAGGACTGCAGTCTCCGTATAAAACCAATATGGATAACGGTCAAGCAGTGCTAAAAGCAAATGCGAAATATTTAAGCTCCGGACCTGTTATAGCTATGATTTGGCAGGGGAATCAGGCGGTAGAGCTGGTAAGAAAAATTACCGGTGGCACTGAGCCATTAACATCAGACATTGGAACAATTCGCGGAGATTTTACGCTTGATTCGTACACTATGGCTGACATGGACCAAAGAAGCGTTAGGAATTTGATTCACGCTTCTGGATTGCCGGAAGAAGCTGAGCGAGAAATTAAAATTTGGTTTTCTGAAGATGAGATTTTAAGATATAATCTTGTTCAGGATAAAATTTTATACGATGTGAATCTGGACGGAATCAAGGAATAACACATATTGACAGGGGGTGTTGGAAGCGCTATACTATAGGTAGTTCTGAGCTTCTATTATAGATTCTGGAACAAATTTTTTCGCAGGGAGTTCTATATCGATATGACCCTTGGGTTATATTTGCGGACACCCACTTAGAGTTTTTTTCACAGATTCTATAAAAAGAACTCAGGACTTTTAAATTGTAAAATGTCTAAATATTATAATCCAAACAGGACAACAAATATTTTTGAGCCAGGGTCAAAATTGCCTTTTAGAATAAGCCGTTCTAAAATTGATTTATTTTTAGAATGCTCTCGTTGTTTTTATCTTGACCGCCGTCTTGGAATTGCCCGGCCTCCTGGTTATCCTTTTTCTTTGAATAACGCGGTTGATTTGCTTTTAAAAAAAGAGTTTGATATTCATCGGGCGGAAAACACCGCGCATCCCCTAATGAAAGAATATGGAATTGACGCGGTTCCTTTTCAGCATGAAAAAATGAATGAATGGAGAGACGCTTTACGAGCGGGGATTACATATTTGCACGAGCCGACTAATTTACTTATTACAGGCGGCATAGATGATGTTTGGGTTGATCCTCAAGAAGAATTAATAATTGTTGATTATAAGGCGACTTCTAAAACAGGAGAAGTGAATTTAGACGCTGAATGGCAAATTAGCTATAAGAGGCAGATGGAAGTTTATCAATGGCTGTTCGCGAAAAATGGATTTAAGGTTTCAGACACAGGTTATTTTGTCTACTGCAATGGCGACACTGATAAAGAGGCCTTTGACGCTAAGCTGGAGTTTGACATTAAAATTTTGCCTTACAAAGGAAATTATGATTGGGTGGAAAAGACAATATCTGATATTCATAAATGTCTTATGAGCAATATTATACCAAAGAGAACAGGTGATTGCGATTATTGCCGCTATAGAGAAGCAATAAAACAAAGATTTGATTTAGGAGCTTAAGTTTTATTATTTTTCAATTAAAAAATTCCCCATATTGGTGGGGAGTTTTTTGTATATGTAATTATTTAGTTTTATATAACGCTTTGATGCATTTTGCGCAGGCCTTTATTCTTTTGCCTGCGAATTTTTTATATTTTTCTTTTTTTATATCAAGCGGAATACGCACCCATTGAAGATTGGGATACTTTCTTTTTTTGATGGTGGGATTATATTTTCCACGAAGCTTTTTCAGCTTCTGAATCATCATTGATTTTTTTCCGCAAACTAAACATTCTTTCATATGCCCATATATTAGCAAACATTGTATTTTTTTGCAAATTTCTGTTATAATTTACTTAATGTTATTTTTAATTCTTTTTGAAAATCCGTTAGCTTTTTTTATGATTGCCACAGCAATTATTTTTGCGCTTAGTATTCATGAATATTCTCATGCTTTAGTCGCTGATTTTTTAGGAGATCATACTGCTAAGCTTCAGGGTCGGTTAACTATAAATCCTCTTGCTCATTTAGATCCAATGGGGACATTATTTCTTTTTATTGCAGGATTTGGGTGGGGCAAGCCGGTTCCTTTTAATCCTTATAATTTAAGAAATCAAAAATGGGGACCAGGATTAATTGCTTTAGCCGGACCGACCTCTAATTTTTTAATGGCTATCACAGCTGGATTGGGTTTGCAGCTTTTAGGAACATCAAATACTGCCTTTATCGATTTTTTCAGCGTTTTTATCTGGATTAATGTTCTTCTTGGAGTATTTAATTTAATGCCTATTTTTCCTCTTGACGGCTCTCATATTCTTTCAACATTTTTTCCTCAGCTTGCAAGAAAAATTGAATCACTTTTTTTAAAATATTCTATCTTCGTTCTTGTGGGAATGCTTTTGTTTATGATTTATATTGTAATTCCTTTTGTCTGCATACCTCTTTTCAGTTTGATAATAGGAGGGGCGCTGCCATTTTAATTTTTATCTTATCTCGTCCATTCGTGGTGGACGATTTAAGATAATTTTTATTTGATTCGGTAGCGAAATTTGACAAATTTTTTAGTTTTGTTATTATCATATCAAGCATAAAACGCTTGATTATTTTTATATTTTTGTTTTGTCATTTTTAATTTTTAAATTTTAACTTTTAATTTGACTGAGCAAAGCGAAGGAACGTGCCTACGATTAATCAATTAGTTAGAAAATCAAGAAAAAAGGTAAAAAAGCAAAAAAAGACAAGAGGTCTTGCTTTTAGCTTTAATACTTTAAAGAACAGGCCTAAGTTTTATGGGTCTCCGTTTAAGAGGGGGGTTTGTGTTAAGGTTTTTACCGTTACCCCTAAGAAGCCGAATTCCGCTTTAAGAAAAGTGGCCAGGATTCGCTTGACCAATGGAGCAGAGGTTACCGCTTATATTCCGGGAGAAGGGCATAATTTACAGGAACATTCGGTTGTCTTGATTCGAGGAGGAAGAGTAAGGGATTTACCCGGAGTAAGATATCATATTGTAAGAGGAGTATTAGATACCGAAGGAGTGCAGGGAAGAAAACAGGAGAGAAGCAAATATGGAACAAAGCGAGAAAAAGGAGGTGGAGCGCCAAAAGCAAAAGAGCAAGAGAGTAAGCCAGTAGAAGAAACTAAGCCGGTAGAAACAGCCGCTCCCAAAGAATAAATTATTATGGCTCGAAGAAAAAAAATAAAAACAAGAGAAATTTTACCAGATCCTGTTTATGACAGTGTTTTAGTTTCTAAGTTTATAAACAAGATTATGGAAAAGGGCAATAAAACAATTGCCCGAAAAGTTGTTTATCAAAGTTTTGATATTATTAAGAAAAAAACCAAGAAAGAACCCTTGGAGATTTTTGAATTGGCGATTAAAAATACTTCACCACTTTTAGAGGTAAAGTCAAGAAGAGTAGGGGGCGCGACTTATCAAGTGCCAAAAGAAGTTAAGGGAAAAAGAAAATTAGGTTTGGCAATACGTTGGCTCATACAGGCCGCTAAAACAAAGAAAGGAAGACCAATGAGAGATAGCTTAGCCGAAGAATTATTAGCTGCTTCTAAGGATGAAGGAGCGGCGATAAAAAAGAAAAACGATACCCATAGAATGGCAGAAGCAAACCGCGCCTTTGCTCATTTTTCTTGGTAAAATTTGATTTATTGACTAAATTCAAATTTAGGGTAATATGAAAATATATGGCTACTATTACTATACCCAAAAAAGAATATAATAAACTTATTGAAAGCACGCTTCGGTATGAGTATCTTCGTCAGATAATGAACGAAAATATTTTTGCTTCTCCGCCGACTCGAAACGCGAGAGAAGTTGTTAAGAGTTTTAAAAAAACTGGAAAGTATAATCAAAAATTTATCCAGAGTTTAGAAAAAGGATTAAAACGTTCTTTATATTTTAAATAAGTATGAAAATAATTGCCCTTCACTCTGAAATTAGAAAATATCTTAACATCCACCAATACAGGGCGATTTTTGTTTTTAGAGAAAAAGACACAATTGAAATTATTGATGTCAACAACCATTATAAATAAAAAATTTATGGCAAGAAAGTATTTATTAGAAAAAACAAGAAATATAGGAATTATCGCGCACATTGACGCCGGTAAAACAACAGTAACCGAGCGGGTTTTATTTTACACTGGAATTTCTCATAAAATCGGAGAAGTTCACGAAGGCGAAGCAGTAATGGACTGGATGGAACAGGAAAGAGAACGGGGGATTACCATTACTTCCGCGGCGACAACCTGTTTTTGGTCTGCAGAAGAATATTTAACAAAAGAAAAAAGCAACGAGCATAGGTTTAATATTATTGACACTCCCGGCCATATTGATTTTACCGCTGAAGTTCAGCGCTCTTTGCGTGTTTTGGATGGGGCAGTAGTAGTTTTTGACGGCGTGGCTGGAGTAGAGCCGCAGTCAGAAACAGTTTGGCGTCAGGCAGATAAATTTAACGTTCCAAGAATATGTTTTATTAATAAGCTGGATAGAATGGGAGCTGATTTTGAAAAGAGCTTTGCCTCAATTGGGGAAAAGCTTTCCCCAAACGCAGTTGCTTTAAATATTCCAATTGGTTCTGAATCAAATCTTGAGGGAGTAATTGATTTGCTTAAAATGAAAGCTATTTATTTTGAAGGAGATCTTGGCGAAAAAGTTGTTGAAAAAGAAATACCAGAGAATTTAAACGACAAAGCAAAAGAATGGCGCAAAAAATTAGTAGAAAAAATTTCAGCTGAAGATGAACAGCTTTTAGAAAAATGTTTAGCTGAAGAGGAAATTTCAGTTGAAGAATTAAAAGCAGTTTTAAGAAAAGCGACCTTGGATTATAGGCTTATTCCTGTATTTTGCGGTTCAGCTTTAAAAAACAAAGGAACTCAGCCAGTGCTGGACGGTGTAATTTACTATCTGCCAAGTCCATTGGATTTGCCGCCTATAAAAGGGATTAATCCTAATACCAGGGAAGAGGTAGAGCGAAAAGCAGGTGATAATGAACCATTTTCCGCTTTGGCTTTTAAAATTGCGACAGACCCTTATGTCGGCAGTTTAACTTATTTCCGTGTTTATTCAGGTCATTTGATAAAGGGCTCTTATGTTTTAAACTCAACTACTGGCAAAAAAGAAAGAATCGGAAGAATTTTAAGAATGCATGCTGATTCTCGCGAGGAAGTAGAAGAAATTTACGCTGGAGAAATTGGAGCTACTGTAGGATTAAAAGACACGGGCACCGGACATACTCTTTGCGATGAGTCCAAGCCGATTATTTTAGAAGAAATTACTTTTCCAGAGCCAGTTATTTCTATTCGGGTTGAGCCAAAAACAAAAGCTGACCAGGAGAAAATGGGCATGTCTTTGAAACGGCTTTCAGAAGAAGATCCTACTTTTAGAATAAAGAGTGATATCGAGACAGGGGAAACAATTATTTCGGGAATGGGAGAACTGCATTTAGAAATAATTGTTGACAGAATGAAGCGGGAATTTAATGTAGAGGCAAATGTCGGAAGGCCTCAAGTGGCGTATAAAGAAACGATTAAAGCAGAGGCTGAAGCAGAAGGGAAATACATTCGCCAGTCAGGCGGCCGTGGACAATATGGCCATGTTTGGTTAAGAATTAAACCAAAAGAAAGAGGCGAGGGTTTTGAATTTGTTGATAAAATAAAAGGAGGGGATATTCCTAAGGAATTTATTCCCGCGGTAGAAAAAGGAGTAAAAGAGGCGCTGGATAAAGGGGTTGTGGCCGGATATCATATGATAGATATGGAAGTAACTTTATATGACGGTTCTTTTCATGATGTTGACTCATCTGAAATAGCCTTTAAAATCGCTGCTTCTCAGGCATTTCAAGAGGCCTCAAGAAACGCAAATCCAATTATTTTAGAGCCGATTATGAAATTAGAAGTTGTCATTCCGTCAGATTTTTTTGGAGATATTATCGGCGATTTATCTTCTCGTAGAGGCAAGATTGAGAAAACTGAAGATAGATTGAAGATGAAAGTGATTGACGCCAAAATACCTTTGTCAGAAATGTTTGGTTATGCCACAGCTATAAGATCTTTAACAGAGGGAAGAGGAAATTTTACAATGGAATTTGACAGCTATCAAGAAGTTCCTCAAAATATTACCCAAGAAATAATCGAAGGTAAGCGAAAGTAAGTGAGAAATTTGATTTTTGCAGAATAGTTTGTTAAAATTAAAAAATATGGCGACAGTTTTAGATAAAAATTTAATAAGTATTTCAAAAAAAAGCATAAAGAGAGAAGGCGGTTTTGTGGTTTTGCCTTTGAAAGAATATGAAAAATTAAGAGAACAAGCGGTTCCCACCTACTATTTGCATGGAAAAGAAGCAAAGGAATTAGATAAATTAGTTGAGGAAGGGCTGCAGGAACATAAGAGAGGAGAAACAATTAGCGCTCCATCTTTAAAGGAAGCATTAAAGATTTATGACAGGAAGAATAAAAAACATTGAATATTCAAAAAAGTTTATTAAATCCTTAAAGAAGTTGCCCAAAAGGGTAGTTGAACAAACCGAACAAAAAGAAAAGATTTTTAAAGAAAATTGTTTTAATTTTCAACTTAAAACTCATAAACTTAAAGGAGGGCAGCAACATTCTTGGGCGTTTTGGATAAATGATTCTTATCGTGTAAAATTTATTTTCATCAGTAGCGATGAAGTTTTATTTTTAAATATCGGCACCCATGAGATTTATAAATAAAAACTAAAATCAAAAAATATGAACAAAAATCAATTTCAATCAATTTTAAATAAAGGAATTGCTACTCCAGTAGCGCTTCTGATTGTTTTTTTAGTTTCAGTTATCGCAGGGGGCGCAATTTTAGCGTATCAGCATTTTCAAATAACAGAGAAAGAAGTTGAAACATCGCCACTAATCACCAAAGACGAAACCGCAGATTGGAAAGTTTATACAAATGAAGAATTTGGATATGAAATAAAATATCCAGAGAATTGGGAAAAAGTTCAACTGGACACTGCAGATGCATATTTTTCTGATGCCTTTGCCCTCAATCCTGATGTAGAATGGTATTATAAAGGACCAAATATAAAAATAGAAAGTAGAGCAGGTAGAGGAACTCAGCAATCATTTAAAGAAGACATGGAAATACATGCCTCTAATCCTGGATTTGAGATAAATATTTTGGATTCTTCGATAGAACCGATTTTAAGCAAAAATCAAAAACAAGGTTATTTTATAACAAGAACTATTTTAGACCGTCCGGTTGTTCTTGGAGGAACAGGAGAAGAGTTTATTAGCCATGAAGCTGTTTTTTTTCAAGGAGTGGAGCAAGGAGTGTACTCATCAAGACATACAGTGAATGTTTATTTTACTAAAGTGGACTCTGGTTTAATAGATAAAATTCTTGAAGAAATAATTATCTTGAAGGGTCGTGTAGGTCAACCGAAAGGATAAAATTGTCAACCAAATATTTTTTACTTTTCGGTTTTTGGAGGAATAGAGAATTTGATTTTTGGGAAGAAGTTTGTTATATTGAAAATAATGGATTTAGAGATAAAATTTTCTTCACATGCTTTAGAAAGAATGGCGGAAAGAGAAATATCTGCAGAATTAGTTAAAAAAGCTATCAGGTTTGCAGACAAAATTGAAAAGTCATCAGTTGATTTTTCGCGAGTTCTTGCTAAAAAACTTTACTTTAATGAAAAATTAAAAAAAGACCATTTACTTTTAATAATTTTTGAAGTAAAGCAAGATTCAATAAATGTTATTACCATTATTGATACATCTAAAATTAGTAAATATTTTTAATTATGAAACCACAAATAAAATACGATAAAAATTCAAATATCCTTTCTATTAGAATAAGTAAAAAGAAAAGTGTTGATTCTGAAATAAAAGAAAACATAGTAGTTGACTATGATAAAAATAGAGAGATTGTTAATATTGAAATAATGAAAATAAATATAAATGAATTTGCAAAAATTCAGAGGTTTTTTCCTTTGAGAAAGCTTGTTAACGCTTAAAATATGAATCTAAATGAAATAAAAAATTTAATAGAGGCAGATGGAGGCAAGTTTATAATCATTGAAGACGAAAAGCCAGTTTTGGTTTTAATGAATTTTAATGAGTACAAGAGAATTTTAGAAAAGAGGGGCTTAAATCCTATTAAGCAGGATGTTTTAGAAAAGAAAAAAATAATAGAGGAGTTAAATAAGGGAACAGAAACAGAAGTAGAAGAAAAAAATTCTAAGCAAGACGATGTGCCAAAAGAGCTTCAGCAAGGGGTAACAATTGAAGATTTACCGTTTTAGGATTGTTTGGGGTTGACTTTTTTTAAAGTTTTTAGTATTATAATAAGTAATATAATATAATTTAGTATTTAGTATTTAGTATTTTGTATATAGCCATAGTAAAAATTATACAAGATACTTGATACAAGATACAAGATACAAAATTTATGGCAGAGAAATTTGAGAGAACAAAACCGCATGTTAATATCGGCACCATTGGTCATGTTGACCATGGCAAGACCACTCTTACAGCGGCTATTCTTAAGGTTCTGGATTTAAAAGGTTATAGCGCTTCTAAAAAAGCTGTTGACCAGATAGATTCAGCTCCAGAGGAAAAAGCGCGTGGTATGACTATTAATGTCTGTCATGTTGAGTATGAAACAGAAAAAAGGCACTATGCTCACATTGATTGTCCTGGTCATGCTGATTATATTAAAAATATGATTACTGGCGCGGCCCAGATGGATGGCGGAATTTTAGTTGTTTCTGCCGCAGACGGAGCGATGCCTCAAACAAGAGAGCATATTTTACTTGCCCGTCAGGTAGGATTGCCTGCGCTCGTTGTATTTTTAAATAAATGCGACACTGTAGATGATCCGGAAATTATTGATTTAGTTGAATCAGAACTTAGAGAGCTTTTGAAAAAATATGATTATCCCGGAGATGAAATTCCAATTATTCGCGGTTCAGCCCTTAAAGCGTTAGAAGCAAGCTCTGCTGATGACGAAGCCGCTAAACCAATTTTGGACTTAATGAATGCCGTGGATGAACATATTCCAGAACCGGTTAGAGATGTTGAAAAGCCGTTTTTAATGGCAATTGAAGATGTTTTTTCAATTGAAGGAAGGGGAACAGTGCCTACCGGAAGGATTGAAAGAGGAATAGTCAACTCAGGAGAAGAAATAGAAATAGTAGGGCTAAAACCAACAGTAAAAACAACCGCTGTAAGCGTTGAAATGTTTAACAAATCTCTTGACCAGGGAAGGGCTGGAGATAATGTTGGAATTTTGCTTAGAGGAATTAAAAAAGAAGAAATAGAAAGGGGTCAGGTTTTAGCTAAGCCCGGTTCAATTACTCCTCATACTGAATTTGAAGGCGAGGTTTATATTTTAAGCAAGGAAGAAGGTGGTCGCCACACTCCATTTTTTACCGGCTATAAACCACAACTTTATATTAGAACTACTGATGTTACCGGAGACGTAACTCTTCCAGAAGGTACTGAAATGGTTATGCCCGGAGATACTGTCAATTTAAAAGTTAAGCTTATTTCTCCGATTGCGTTAGAAGAAAAACAGAAGTTTGCTATTCGCGAAGGAGGTAAGACCGTTGGAGCAGGAGTAGTAACAAAGATAATCAAATAAAGAAATAGAATAATTAATTGTTCTTTTAACTAAAATGCCGAAAGTTAAAGAAAAGGAAGTCAAAGAAGAAGTAAAACCCAAGCTTCGAATAAAACTTCGGGGTTATGACCATAGGGTTATAGACAACAGCGCCCGACAGATTGTTGAGACAGCGCTTCGTTTTGGAGTAGAAGTTTTGGGTCCGATTCCTTTGCCTACAGAAATTAACAAATACACAGTTAATAGGTCTACTTTTGTTCATAAAGATTCAAGAGAGCAATTTGAAATGAGAACCCATAAACGATTGATTGATATTTTAACTCCTAATCCAAGAGTGATTGACGCTTTAACGAATTTAAATTTGCCGGCAGGAGTTGATATTGAGATAAAGATGTAAATATGAAGTTTATATTGGGTAAGAAAATAGAAATGACGCAGATTTTTAACGAACAGGGACGAGTAGTCCCTGTTACTTTAATTGAGGCAGGTCCTTGCGAGGTTGTTCAGCTTAAAACAAAAGACAAAGATGGATATGAAGCAGTTCAAGTTGGGTTTATTAAAAAAGAAAAACAGAAAAGAATAAAAAAAACAGAAAAAGGAAAAGAATTTCAATATTTAAGAGAATTTGAAAGCAGTGGTGAGCATAAAATAGGGGACAAGATTGATGTTTCAGTTTTTGAAGAGGGTAGCAAGGTTAAAATTTCTGGAATTTCTAAAGGAAAAGGATTCCAGGGCGCTGTAAAAAGATGGGGATTTTCCGGAAGAAACGCTACTCATGGAGTAAAGCACGAACAAAGAACGCTTGGTTCAGTTGGAAGCGCTTTCCCCCAAAGAGTAATTAAAGGAAAGAAGATGCCTGGACGGATGGGGGTAGAAAGAATCACAGTAAAGAATTTAAAAATAGTAAAAATTGACAAAGAAAATAATTTACTTGCTGTTCGTGGCGCAATTCCCGGCCGCCGCGGAACATTTTTAGAAATAACGATCAGCAAATGATAAATAATTATTGATTATTAATAATTAATAAATGATAATTGATAATTAATAAGTGGCGAATAAATAACAAATCAGGCCGATCGGCCTGATTTGTTATTTTATTATATGTTGTATGGGCTTTTATTCTCAAATAGCTTGTTGGAAAGTATAACACATATACAACGATCGTGGTATATGTGTTATGTTTTGAAAAGTTAAAATTGAGTGGAAAAAATAAAAAGTTGAAAAATTAGATAAAAAAAATCGGCAGAGCAACTTTTTTTAAGTTGAATACCGTTTGTTTTTTTATAGTCCGCCCGAAAGGACTGATTTTTGAGAGAGTTTACTCAGTTCCACAAAACATTCCACCAACGCCTATTAACATCCCACCTATGAAAGATTCCACTATGTGGGTGCCTGGTATTATTATCACGGTAGTCAATGTTACTATTCCAAAACCAAGCAAAACATGTCCTATTCCTTTTAAAATCTTCATTTTTTATCACCCTTTTTGTATATTTGTTTTTTAATATTGTTTCATTTATTTATTTGAAACAATTACATTATACCAAATTATGGCGTGAAAGTCAATGTTTTGTAGAATTTCAAGGAGCTAAGCTCCTGTAGCTAAGCTCCTGTAGCTAAGCTCCTTAAGTTACAGGCAGGGAAAATTAGATAAAAAAAATCGGCAGAGCAACTTTTTTTAAGTTGAATACCGTTTGTTTTTTTATAGTCCGCCCGAAAGACTTTAAGACAAAGAATGCATTTCTTGCATAGTCTTTGCTAAATTTTCGTCAAAATCTAACCTATCAGCAAAGTTTTCACCAGCTTCGCGACTCCATGTTTCTTCTTTTTTGCCCGTATAAGAATTTATAGTAGTCACTGTAAAAATTTTATCCTTTACATCTAGACCATCTTCTTTTGTTCTGAATTCTCCTAAAATGTCAATATCTGCGTCGGTTAGATCGCATTCTTTTTTTAATTCTTCTTCTTCCCTTTCATCCAATACCATATAGACAGGTGTGCCCTTTCTTCGAATTAGTTTCCATGTCATTTTCATCACCTCGGTATATTTATTTTTTTAAATTTGTTTCTTTTGACTTGAAACAATTATATTATATCAAATTATGGCCTAAAAGTCAATGTTTGTAGAATTGTAAGGAGTTTAGCTCCTTACAAAGCTCCTTACAATTTTTTACAAATTTTAGGCGAACAAAAAACCCTGCTTTCGCAGAGCTTTTGCTGGTCTTAACGTAATGCAAGAACCAGGATTATTAACTGATATAAGTATAGCACTGCGCCATCCCCACCACAATAGAGATTATAACATAAAAAAAATCGGCAGAGCAACTTTTTCTTAAGTTGAATACCTTTTATTTTTTTATAGTCCGCCCGAAAAGATTTTAGAGCAACTCCAAGATAATTATAATTCCTATTGCGGTTAATAGTCCGAATACAGCTCCAATCATCTTTGAAGAATTAGTGACTCTAGCTATATATATGCCAAACCTAGTAAGTCCGAAGCCCAAAAGTACTCCACCAATTACATACATTACTTTTATCTTCATTTTTTATCACCCTTTTTGTATATTTGTTTTTTAATATTGTTTCATTTATTTATTTGAAACAATTATATTATACCAAATTATGGTCTAAAAGTCAATGTTTGTTAGTGTTTAATCCACGGGATTAAACATCATGGGATTAAACATCTCACTACGGGGTTGACTTTTTTTTGGAAAAGGGTAATATAAAAATATATCAATGGTTATATTAAATTGATTGCGCAGAGTGAAATCCGTTAAGGTAATTTTGGCTCTGAAAAGAGTCAATTTTTATAATTTATAATTATATGAAAGTTGCAGTTTATAATCAAAAAGGGGAAGAAGCAGGAAAAACTGAATTACCGGCAGATATTTTTGATGTGAAAATGAACCCAGATTTAGTTCACCAAGTAGCTGTTTCTCAAATGTCAAATCGCAGGAAAGTTATCGCGCATACCAAAGACAGGGGAGCGGTGCGAGGCGGCGGCAGAAAGCCATGGCGGCAGAAAGGAACCGGAAGAGCAAGAGCAGGTTCAACTCGTTCTCCAATTTGGCGAGGAGGCGGAATTACATTTGGTCCGACCAATGAGAGAAATTTCAAGAAGAGAATTCCTAAAAAAATGAAAACAAAGGCGTTGTTTATAGTTTTAAGCCAGAAAGCAAGAGATAAAGAGTTGATTGTTTTGAATGAGTTGAAGCCGGAAAAAGCCAAAACCAAAGTTATGTTTAATATTTTAAATAATTTTCCCTGTAAGGCAAAAACTTGTTTAATTGCTTTAGCAAAAATAGATAAAAACGCAATTTTGGGCGCGAGAAATATTCCCAAAACAGCAACAATTCAGGCAAAAGATTTAAACTGTTTGGATTTACTGAATTATAAATATTTAATGATACCGAAAGAGGCGATAGATGCAATAAAAGAAACTTTTATTAAACCCAAAACCCAAAGCCCAAATGTCAAATCAAATCCAAATGACTAAATGTCAAAAATTATTTTGGATTTTGGATTTTGAGTTTTATTTGGAATAATTTGGAATAATTTGGATTTTGAAATTATGAAAATATTCAATATATTCAAAAAAAAAGAAAAACCTGAAGAGCCAGAAAAACCTAAGCCAGAAAAGTCCAAGAAAGAGATTAAAATAGAGAAACCTAAAAAAATAGTTTCAAAGGCAAGAAAAGATGTTAAACCTTTGAAGGCGACTGGCGGGCAGGCATATAGGGTTTTAAAGATTCCTCATATTACTGAAAAGGCGACTGACTTAACTAAGAATAATCAGTATGTTTTTAAGGTTTTGCCTAAAAGTAATAAGATAGAGATAAAAAAAGCGATTGAAGGCCTTTACGGAGTTGATGTTTTATCAGTAAGAATAATAAATATTCCTTCTAAGAAAAGAAGGTTAGGAAAGACAACTGGCTGGAAAAAGGGATACAAGAAAGCGATTATAAAAATAAAACAAGGTCAAAAAATAGAAGTAATGCCGCGTTAAAATGAAACTATATAAACCAACAACATCAGGACAAAGAGGGACAAAGGGAATAGATTATTCTGTTTTAACCAAAAAAAAGCCGGAGAAAGGGCTGTTGGTTTCTCTTAAGAGAAAAGCAGGCAGGGCAAGGTCTGGAAGAATAACTGTTCGTCGTCGGGGCGGAGGAGCAAAGCGGCTTTATCGCGTTATTGATTTTGGGCAAAGTAAATTAGATATTCCGGCAGAGGTTATTGCTTTGGAATACGATCCTTATAGAACAGCTTTTATTGTTCTTATCCAATATCAAGATGAGAGCAAGCAAAAAGCATATATTCTTGCGCCTCAGAATTTAAAAGTAGGAGATACGGTAATGACTTCTGAAAAAGGTTCTTTGTCTCCCGGTAATCGGTTGAAATTAAAGAACATTCCAGTAGGAACAATGATTTACAATGTTGAACTTGAGAGAGGAAGAGGTGGGAAGATAGTTAGAAGCGCCGGTTCATCTGCTCGAGTTTTAGCTCACGAAGACAAGTATACCAATATAGAAATGCCGTCAAAAGAAATTAGAAAAGTTTCTGAAGAATGTTTTGCTTCAATTGGAATGGTTTCCAATCCAGAGCATAGATTTATTAATTTGGGAAAAGCCGGAAGAAGCCGTTATAAAGGAAGAAGGCCAAAAGTGCGTGGAAGCGCGATGAATCCCTGCGATCATCCTCATGGCGGCGGAGAGGGAAGAACAGGCATTGGATTAAAACATCCCAAAACTCCATGGGGCAAGCCGGCTTATGGGGTGAAAACGAGAAAGAAAAAAAAGTGGACAAATAAGCTTATTATTAAACCACGTAAAAAGAAAAAAAGATAATATGTCTAGATCACTTAAAAAGGGTCCCTATGTGGACGAGAAATTACTTAAGAAAATATTGAATTTAAAACAAGAAGATAAAACTATTATCAAGACATGGTCCAGAGCTTGCACCATTGCTCCGGAAATGGTAGGATTTGTATTTGGAGTGCATAATGGAAAAGAGCATGTGCCGGTTTATGTGAGCGAAGATATGGTTGGACATAAACTTGGTGAATTTGCTCCAACAACAAAGTTTGTAAGGCATGGCGGAAAAATGCAGAAAGAGGAGGAGAAAAAAACCAAACCGTAAGCTATAATTAAGAAAACTCTGAAAACGAAATTTTGAAATCGTTTCCCCCTAACCGCGCCCTATCCCGATAGCTTTCACCTATCGGGACCCCACGATTTCAAAATTTGTTTTCTTCGTTTTCTTAATTTATTTAGAAATTAGAAATTAGAAATTTTATTATTATATATGTCTATTACAGTTAAACTTAAACATTTAAGAATTGCGCCGAGGAAAGTTCGATTAGTTGCGGATTTGATTCGTGGAAAAAAAATTGACGAAGCTCAAGCTATTTTAAATTTTACCGTAAAAAAAGCTGTTATATCCTTATTAAAACTTTTGAATTCAGCCGTGGTCAGCGCTAAAAATGATTTTCAATTAGATGAGTTGAATCTTTATATTTCCAAAATTACAGTAGACGAAGGACCAAAGCTTAAGAGATGGAGACCGCGTTCAAGAGGGCAGACAGCCCCTATACAAAAAAAGACATCCCATATCACTTTAGTATTAGATGAAATAGAAAAAGGAAAAAAGAAAAAAATAGTCAAGAAGAAGACTGAAGAAATTAAGAAAGAACCCGCCGAAAGCCCTGCGGGCATTCAGGCGGGCAAGGAAAGAAAACCAAAGGTTGGATTTGAGAAGAGACCCGCCTTCGCTAAAGCTACGGCGGGCGAAGTAGAAAAAAGTTCAAAAAAAGTATTTAGAAGAAAAGCCTTCTAGATACACCAAACCGAAGCTAAACTAAACACTAAATTCATATGACTCACAAAGTTCATCCAAGAATTTTTAGAATAAAAAAAATAACTGACTGGGATTCTCGCTGGGTAAGTAAGGCGAATCTTGCTAAATATCTGGAAGAGGATTTTAGGATTAGAGAATTTTTAGAAAAAACATTAAAAGACGCATGGATAGAAAGAATCGAAATTGAACGTTTTCCCAACAAGTTGAGCGTTATCATAAATACTGCCAGACCTGGTTTAATTATTGGGCGGGGAGGAAAAGGAATTGAACAAATAAAAAAGAGATTAGAAAAAGAAATTAAAGTAGGCAAGCGTGAATTAAAATTAGATGTTAGAGAAATCAAAGATTTTTGGACAAATGCTGTTTTAACCAGCCAATGGGCTGCTCAACAAATAGAGAAGAGGTTTGCCTATAGAAGAGTATTAAAGCAGGCATTGCAAAAAATTATGGCCAATAAAGAGGCAAAAGGAGCAAAAATTGAACTGTCCGGACGGTTGAATGGCGCAGAGATTGCTAGAACTGAGTGGCTGAAAGAAGGCAGGCTTCCTCTTCAGACCATAAGAGCAAGGATTGATTATGGAACAGCAAACGCTCATTGCACCTATGGAGTGATAGGAGTAAAAGTATGGATATATAAAGGCGAAGAGTTTACTAAATGAAAAACTGAACATGTTATTACCAAAAAAGGTCAAACATCGTAAATGGAGAAAGGGTCGTTCAAAAGGAAATGAAACTCGAGGAAGCGAGTTAGCTTTTGGGAATTACGGTCTTAAGATATTAGAGGCGAAATGGATTAATTCCCGCCAGATTGAAGCGGCGAGAAGGGTCATAATCAGATATATCAGGAAAGGAGGAAAGCTTTGGATTAGAATTTTTCCATTCAAACCAGTAACCAGAAAAGGAACAGAGGTTCCAATGGGCGGAGGGAAAGGAACCGTTGACCATTATGTTTTTCCAGTAAAGCCAGGTAGGATTATTTTTGAATTAGACGGCGTAGAAGAAGAAAAAGCGAAAGAAGCGTTTAAAGATGCAGCGATAAAATTACCAGTAAAAACTAAATTTATAACGCGAGCATGAAAATAACAGAATTAAAACAGAAATCTCAAAAAGAATTACAAAAGCTTTTGATGGATAATCAAGAAGAATTGCGGCAAATGCGGTTTGATTTAGCTTCAGGGAAAATAAAAAATGTAAGAGAAATTAGGCAAGTCAGAAAAGATATTGCCAGAATTTTAACTATTTTAAAATAAATTTATGCCAAAACGTCAATTAACAGGAATAGTAACATCAACTAAAATGTCAAAGACAGCTGTAGTTAGAGTAGAACGTATAAAAGAACACCCAAAGTATAAGAAAAGATATAAAGTTCATAAGAAATACAAAGCTCATGACGAGAAGCAGGAATATAAAACAGGCGATAAAGTTATTATTGAAGAAACACGACCAATAAGTAAAGATAAAAGGTGGAGAGTAGTGTCAAAAATATGATTCAAGCGCAAACAATGTTAAAAGTTGCTGATAATACTGGAGCTAAAATTATCCAGTGTTTTAAGGTTTTAGGCGGTTCTAAGAGAAGATACGCGCAAATTGGCGATATTATTGTTGTTTCTGTTAAAAAAGCTGAGCCAAGAAGACCGGTGAAAAAACATGATAAAGTGAGAGCGGTAATAGTAAGACAAAAAAGAGCTTTTAAAAGAGTTGATGGTTCTTATATTCGTTTTGATGAGAATGCGGCAGTAATTTTAGACGCGAAAACAAAAAATCCGAAAGGAGGAAGAATTTTTGGACCAGTACCCAGAGAATTAAGAGAAAAAGGATTTGAGAAAATCGTAACATTAGCTCCAGAAGTCCTATGAAAATCCATAAAAATGATATAGTATTAATAATATCTGGCAAGGATAAAGGAAAAAAAGATAAAATTCTTAGAGTTTTTCCTAAACAAAGAAAAGTTTTGATAGAAGGGGTAAATATTAGAAAAAAGCATACTCGACCAAAGAAACAAGGAGAAAAAGGGCAAATAGTAGAAGCGCCTGCTCCAATTTCTGTTTCTAATATAAAATTAATTTGTCCTAAGTGCGGCAAAGCAGTTCGCGTAGGGTACATAATTGAAGCAAAAAAGAAATATAGAATTTGTAAAAAATGCAAAGCAAAAATATGACAAGTTTGCAAGAAAAATACAAAAAAGAAGTAATTCCAGCGATGATGGAAAAACTCGGATATACTAATCCAATGGCTGTTCCTAAAATTGAGAAAGTGGTAGTAAATAATAGTTTTGGTCGCTTGATTAGCGGGAAAACATCTAAAGAGCAAGAGAAAGTTTGGAAAAGCATTTCTGATGATTTAACTTTAATTACAGGACAAAAATCAGTATTAACGCAAGCTAAGAAATCGATAGCTGGTTTTAAAATCAGACAGGGCGTATTCGTGGGAATAAAAATAACCTTAAGAAGAAAAAAAATGTATGATTTTTTGTCGCGGCTTATTGATATTGCCCTTCCTCGGTCTCGAGATTTTCAAGGAATTAAATCAAGTTCGGTTGATAAAAATGGAAATTTAACTATTGGAATAAAAGAGCATATTTGTTTTCCAGAAATTGCCCCGGAAAAATCCAAATTTATTTTTGGATTTGAAGTAATAGTCGCGACAACAGCCAAAACAAAAGAGCAGGGGCTGGAATTATTAAAATTAATGGGATTCCCAATCAAAAAAAATGGCTAAGAAATCATTAATAGTAAAGGCAAAGAAAAAACCTAAATTCAGTTCTCGGATTGTTCGGCGCTGTTTTAAGTGCGGTAGAAAAAATGGCTATATTCGCAAATTTGGTTTATGTCGAATATGCTTTCGAGAAATGGCAAATAAAGGATTAATTCCAGGAATAAAAAAATCATCATGGTAGATCCAATTAGCGATATGTTAAATCGAATAAAAAACGCTCAAAAAGTTGCTCACCCAACAGTGACTGTTCCTTTTTCTAAAGTAAAATATGAAATCGCTAAAATTTTAGAGAACCAGGGATTAATTAAAAAAATTGATAAAAAGAAAAAGAGATTTAAAAAAAGAACAAAAGCAGTAATAGAGATTACTTTGAATTATAAAAATAAAATACCGGTAATTTCTGAGATAAAAAGAGTTTCAAAGCCAGGCCAAAGGATTTATGTCGGATATAAAGAAATAAGATTGGTTAGGGGCGGAGAGGGACTGATTATAATTTCTACGCCAAAAGGTCTGATGATTGGAGGAGAGGCAAGAAAGAAAAAATTAGGAGGAGAAATTATCTGTGAAATTTGGTAATATGTCAAGAATAGGAAAAAAACCAATTGAAATACCAGATAAAGTGGAAATTAAAATAGAAAGCCAAAAGGTAATTGTGAAGGGCCCAAAAGGCGAGCTTTTTCGAGTTATTCCCAATGAGATTAAGGTAGATGTAAAAGATGGGAAAGTTTTTGTTGCCACCCAGTTAGCGACTAAGAAAGCGCCAGCTCTTTGGGGCTTAATAAGAGCACTGATAGCTAATATGCTCATAGGAGTAACTGATGGTTTTCAAAAAGAATTGGAAATTCAGGGCATAGGTTATCAAGCTTCTTTAGAGGGGAGTGATTTAGTGTTGAAAGTTGGCTTTTCTCATTCAGTAAAAGTAGATTGTCCAGAGGGAATAGAATTTTTAGTAAATAAGAATATTATTTCTATTAAAGGAATTGACAAAGGATTAGTAGGTCAAGTCGCCGCTAATATTAGGAAAATTCGGCCTCCAGAGCCCTATAAGGGCAAAGGAATTAGATATGTAGGAGAAATAGTAAGGAGGAAAGTAGGGAAAAAAGCGGCAACAGCAGAATAAAATTTTTATAATATGTTAGAAAAACAACAAAAAAGAGTTAAACGTCATAAAAAAATTAGAGCAAGAATAAAAGGCACTAAAACGGTTCCTCGGCTTTCTGTTTTTCGTTCAAATAAACATATTTATGCTCAATTAATTGATGATGAAAAAGGCAAAATTCTTATTACAGCAAAGGACAATGATGTGAAAAAAAAGGCAGAAAAAACAGTAATAGCTCGTGAGATAGGAAAATTGATTGCAGAAAAAGCGTTGGAAAAAAAGATTAAAAAAATTATTTTTGACAGAGGAGGGTTTAAATATCATGGAAGAGTAAAGGCATTAGCTGAGGGGGCAAGAGAAGGAGGACTACAATTCTAAAAACATGTTTAAACAAAAATTTCAAAAAAGAAGAGAAGAACCAAAAGATGGATTTGAATCCAAGCTTTTAGATTTGACAAGAGTTACAAGGGTTACTAGGGGAGGAAAGCGTTTTAAATTTCGCGCAGTAATGGTTGTTGGAGATAAAAAAGGCAAGGTCGGGTTAGGGGTTGCCAAAGGATTAGATGTTGCCAAGGCAGTAGAAAAAGCCACCAAGAAAGCCAAAAAGAATGTAAAGGTTGTTCCAATTTCTAATGATACTATATCTTATCAAACAGAAGCAAAGTTTGGCGCGGCTAAGGTTCTTCTTAAGCCACAAAAAAAAGGGAGAGGGTTAGTCGCCGGCGGCACAGTAAGGGTAATTTGCACTTTAGCCGGAATAAAAAACATTTCTTCAAAAATTTTATCAAGATCTCGGAATAAACTGAATAATGCTAAAGCCACAATTTTAGCATTGGAAAAGCTAAAATTGAATGAAAGACTAAAAACTAAAAAAGAAAAACCATAAATAAAAATTAAAAAAGATTAAAGATTAAAAATTTTAAATTTTGAGCAAAGCGAATATGCAACTACACGAAGTAAAACCAAAACATAAACCAAAGACAAAGAAACGGATTGCCAGAGGCGGCAAACGGGGCACTTATTCTGGCCGTGGAGTAAAAGGTCAGAAATCTCGAGCTGGAAGAAAATTTCAGCCGATTATTAGAGAGTTGATTAAAAAATATCATAAATTAAGAGGATATAAAAGAAAATCCTCCACCAAAGGCGGATCCCGCAAGGCGGGAAAAATTACTATTTTAAATATAGAAATTTTGGAGAATAAATTTAAAACTGGAGAAAAGATAAATCCAGCAGTATTGCTTAAAAGGGAAATAATTAGTAAAATAAAAGGAAAGACGCCAAGAGTAAAGATTTTGGGAAAAGGAGAGCTTACTAAAAAATTTACAATAGAAAGGTGCGAGGTGTCAAAAACAGCAAAGGAAAAAGTGGAGAAAGCAGGCGGCGAAGTAAAATAGCAAAGCGAATATGTTATTAAACAAGTTTACTCAAATTTTCAAAATAAAGGATTTACGCAATAAGATTCTGTTTGTCTTGGGGATTTTTGTTGTTTTTAGAATAATGGCTAATATCCCGATTCCTGGTATAGACATAGAGAATTTAAGGAATTTTTTTGCAGGGAATCAAATGCTTGGTCTTATGAATCTTTTTACTGGCGGAGCATTAGAGCGACTTTCTATTGTAATGCTTGGATTGGGACCTTATATCACAGGAGTTATTATTTTACAGTTATTAACAATGATTTTTCCTCAGCTGGAAAAAATGTATAAAGAAGAAGGAGAAGCAGGTAGGCAGAAATTTAATCAATATGGAAGAATTTTGACCGTGCCGTTAGCTATTCTTCAGGGTTTTGCGATGCTAACCCTGTTTCAGCGGCAGAATATAATAGGTTCTCTTTCTCCAGTTTTATTCATAACATCAATTTTAACTATTACAGCAGGGGCTTTGTTTCTAATGTGGTTAGGAGAATTAATTTCAGAGAAGGGGATTGGCAATGGCGTTTCCCTTTTGATTTTTGCTGGAATTATTTCTGGTTTTCCAATGTCAATCAGGCAGAGTTTAATTAACTGGGATGTTTCCATGGCTCCTTCTTATATTCTTTTTCTTGGTTTGGCTTTAGTTATAATTGCCGGAGTTGTTTTGGTTAACGAGGCGCGGCGAAATATTCCTGTTTCTTACGCTAAAAGAGTAAAGGGCTCAAAGATGTATGGCGGTGTTTCTACTTATCTGCCGTTAAATCTTAATCCAGCCGGAGTAATTCCCATAATTTTTGCTTTATCTATTATGCTTTTTCCTGGGATGATAGCCGGTTTTTTAGGAGGAACGCCGGGCGTGATAGGCGATATCGCAAAGAGCGTTGGAAATTTTTTTGACCCGCAGGCAAATCTTCTGGGTTATGGGATTTTCTATTTTGCTTTAGTGTTTCTTTTTACTTATTTTTATACAGCAGTTACTTTTGATCCAAAAGCTATTGCTGATAATTTGAAAAAAATGGGTGGTTTTGTGCCAGGAATTCGACCCGGCGAATCCACTTCGCACTTTCTGCATTATATTTTAAATAGAGTTTTATTTTTCGGAGCTTTATTTTTAAGCACAATCGCCGTGATGCCGTTTATTATCAGCGCTTTAACTGATATTCAGACATTTTCTTTTATGATAGGAGGCACTTCTCTGCTTATTATAGTAAGCGTGGTTTTAGATACTATTAAGCAAATTAACGCTCAGCTTCAAATGCGAGATTACGAAACATTTTAAATTTATGAGAATTATAATTTTACTTGGCCAGCCAGGCGCAGGAAAAGGAACTCAGGGGATTTTGCTTTCTGAAAAGCTTGATCTTTACTATTTTGAAACAAGCAAGTTGATTGAAAATAGGGTTATGAACGCTGAAAAAGACGAGTTTATAGAAGCTGATGGCGAAAAATATTTTCTGAATAAAGAAAAAGATTTATGGCTAAAAGGAGTTTTATGTTCACCACCGTTTGCTACTTATTTAGTAAAAGAAAAAATTGAGGAATTGACAAAAGAAAAAAAGAGCATTCTTTTTTCTGGTTCTCCAAGAACAATGCACGAAGGCGAAAAAATAATTCCTGTTTTAGTTGAACTTTATGGAAAAGAAAACATTAAAGTTATTAATATTTTGCTTTCAGCCGAACAATCAATTTGGCGGAATTCTCACAGGAGAATTTGCGAATTAATGCGCCATCCTATTCTTTGGAATTCAGAAACAGAAAATCTTGAAAATTGTCCTTTAGATGGTTCAAAATTACTCAAAAGAAAGGGGTTAGATGACCCCGAAGTTATTAAAACTCGTTTGAAAGAATATGAAGAAAGAACTCTTCCTTTGATTAACTATTTTAAAGAGCAAGGTTTAGCAGTAGAAAAAATTAAGGGAGAGCAAACAGTTGCTGAAGTATTTGCAGATATTTTAAAAGCCATAAAATGATAACAATAAAATCAGAGGAAGAAATTAAAATAATGGCGCAAGGAGGCAGGATTCTGGCAGAAATCATGAAAGAATTGCAAAAAATGGTTGAACCGGGAATTACTACTAAAGAGATAAATATGGCTGCTGAAAGCCATATTTTTAAGTGTGGGGTAAAACCAGCTTTTAAAGGATATGACGGCTTCCCAGCGGCTTTATGCGCTTCTGTCAATCAAGTGATTGTTCATGGCGCGCCAAACGCTTATGAATTAAAAAATGGAGATATTTTTTCTCTTGATTTAGGAATTAAATACAAGGGATATTACGCAGATATGGCGGTTACGGTTCCAGTGGGCGGAGTTGAACCAGAAATTTTACGTTTAATTCAAGTTACAAGAAAAGCGCTAAAGCGTGGAATAAAAAAAATGCGGCCAGGGGTTACAATTGGAGATATTGGCAATACAATTCAAAGACATATTGAGTCCCAGGGTTTTGGAATTGTTAGAGATCTTTGCGGGCATGGAATTGGAAAAAAATTGCACGAAGACCCGCAAATTCCTAATTATGGGCAAAGGCATAAAGGCGAGAAAGTTAAAGAAGGTATGGTTTTTTGCTTGGAGCCAATGGTGACAGTCGGAAGCTGGCAAATAAAAAAATCAAAAGACGGTTTTGGTTGGGAAACAAGAGACGGTTCTCTCTCCGCCCATTTTGAACATATGATAGCTGTTACAAAAGACGGAAGCAAGGTGTTGACAAAAATTTGACAATGATAAGAACTTTTGGTAAGATTTTAATATCAAATGAAGATTGGTCAAATTAACTAATCTGATGGTCTTTGAAAATTGAGGTGATAAAATGGGAAAAATAGAATTATTATGGATGGGATTGGGATTTTTGGCAATAATAGCAATTATAGTAATTATTTGCCGGTATTTCAAAAAAGCAAAAATAAAATGTGAGTGTGGAGGAGAATTAATATTTCTTAATCGGAGATATTATCAGTGTGACAAATGCGGAATAGTAAAAATAAATTTTGAGGTTATTCCGCAAGGTAAACAGAATATTCCCATAGAAGAATCTTGGGCGTGTAAATATAACTTCTTATTAAATCATCGAATAAGTAAGATTCTTGGTAAAGTGAGGAGTATATATGTTAATTCTTCTTTATATGCGAGTCCGGGAGAGACGTATCATTGGGATATTTTAGCGGAAAATCAAGAGGACGTTAATAGGATAATCCAGCAAAATTGGGAAAAATTAAAAAAAGTGATGAGATTATTTGGCGAAGAGTTGATTGGATGGGAAATGCGGCATACTCCGAGAATAGACAAATGATTTTTTTAGATAGAATTAAAATAGGGCGTTTGGGAAAACCGAGCGTCTCTTTTTTTATGTTTATTTTATTGTATAACACATATACAACGATCGTGCTATATGTGTTATGTTTTTTATTTCTTTACTTTCTACTTTCTACTTTCTACTTATTCACTATTGTTTTTTTGTTTGTTTTGTTATAATGAATTAATAATCATTTATCAATAATTAATAATCATTTATCAATAATCAATAATCACTTATTATTTATGTACTTGTCTATTATTGTTCCAGCGTATAACGAGGAAAAGCGAATAACAAAAACTTTAAAAGAAATTGATAAATATCTATCAAAGCAATCTTATGATTATGAAATTTTGGTTGTAAGCGACGGTTCAAAAGATAAAACAGCTGAAGTTGTTAAAGGTCTGGAGCCGGAGATTAAATGTTTGCGATTAATTGATAATAAAGAAAATCACGGCAAGGGATATGTTGTTAGACAGGGAATGCTAGAGGCAAAAGGGGATTATAGAATATTTACTGATGCTGATAATTCAACTTCTATTGACCAGATAGAAAAAATATTTTCTGAATTTAAAAAAGGACAGGAAGTAGTAATCGGCTCTCGGGATATAAAGGGCGCGGTGATTGCTGTGCCTCAGACCTGGTGGCGGATAATGCTTGGCAATGTTTTTAATTTAATTGTTCAAGTAATTTCCGGTCTTTTCGGGATTTGGGACACTCAATGCGGGTTCAAAGGGTTTACAGCAAAAGCGGTTAAAAATATTTTTTCAAAAGCAGTAATAAATCGTTTTGCTTTTGATGTGGAAATTTTAGCAATTGCTAAAAAAATGGGATATAAAATAAAAGAAATTCCAGTAACCTGGATAAATGACACAGAGAGTAAAGTAGGATTTAAAAGCATGATTAAGATGTTAATTGAAGTTTTTGAAATAAGATGGAATTTAATAAAAAGAGTTTATGACTAAGAGACCAAAAAAAAATCACGGAGTAAAATCTCCCTCAGAACTTCGTTATGACCTTATTTCTAAGGACTGGGTTGTTATTGCTACTGGCAGGGCAAGAAGACCAGAGACATTTAAGAAAGAGAGGCGGAAAAAAGAAAAAATTCCAAAAAAACTTTGTCCTTTTTGCAATATTTCGACTCAAGAAAAACCAACACTTATTCTTTTAAACAGCAGAGAGGTTTTGTCAGAAAAAATCCCTAAAAAATGGAGCACAATAGTGGTTCCCAATAAATATCCAGCTGTTAGCCCTTATCCAGAATTAAATAAACGAGCTGAAAATAAATTATATCAAACAATGAACGCAGTTGGTTTTCATGAAGTGCTTGTGACCCGTGATCACGAAAAACAAATGGCTCAGTTTTCATTGGACAAAGTTAAAGAAGTTTTTGACGCATACCAGCAAAGATATATAGAGTTAAGTAAAGAAAAATTTGTAAATTATATTTCTATTTTCCATAATCACGGAGTTGAGGCGGGAGCTACAGTGGCTCATCCTCATTCTCAAATTATTACCACTCCTCTTATTGACAGTGATTTGAGAAAAGCGCTTTTGAATTCTAAAAAATATTATAAAAAGTATAGGAAATGCGTTTATTGCGAGATGAATAAATGGGAAAAAAAGACAAAAAAAAGAATTGTTTTTGAAAATAAAGGATTTTTAGTTCTTTGCCCTTTTGCTTCAAAATCAGCTTTTCAAGTTATTGTTTCCCCTAAAAAACATCTTTCTTATTTTGAAAAAATAACTGAAAAAGAGAAATTACAGCTTGCCGAAGCTTTTAGGGCGGCTTTATCTAAGCTTTATAAAGCTTTAAATGATCCAGCTTATAATTTTTATTTACATACCGCGCCCTGCGATGGAAAAAAATATCCTCATTATCATTGGCACTGGACTATTTTGCCTAAGACATCAACATGGGCAGGGTTTGAAATTGGCACGAGGATGGAAATTTCTACCATTGAACCAGAAAAAGCAGCAGAATTTTTACGGAAACAGTAAATATCGAAAACTTCAGAAACGAAATTTTGAAATCGTTTCCCCCTAACCGCGCCCTACCCCGATAGCTTTCACCTATCGGGGCCCCACGATTTCAAAATTTATTTCTTTCGTTTTCTTTTATATATGCAGTACAAACCACTTATTATTGCTAATTGGAAAATGAATCCTCAAAGTTTAGTAGAAGCGAAGCGGCTTTTTGGTTCGGTGAAAAAAGGGTTGAGAAATATTAAAAGAACAGAGGTTGTAATTTGTCCTCCTTCTGTCTATCTGTCAGATATTAAAAACCAGGCGGCAGGCATTAAGCTTGGCTCGCAGAATTGTTTTTGGGAAGAAAAAGGCGCTTTTACAGGAGAAATTTCAGCTGTAATGCTTAAAAAAATAGGTTGTCAATATGTTATTATCGGTCATTCTGAGAGAAGGGAGATTTTTAAGGAAACAGATGAGATGATAAATCAAAAGTTAAAGGCGGTTATTAAAACAGGACTTAAACCAATTTTATGCATAGGAGAAACAGGAGAAGAAAAAGAGCAGGAGAAAATTGTTTCTGTTTTTAAAAAACAAATAAAAATAGCGCTTTCAGGCGTGGCAAAATCAAAAATTAGCAAATCAGGATTTTGTATTGCTTATGAGCCGATTTGGGCAATTGGAAGCGGAGAGGCCTGTGGAATAGATGAGGCAATGAGCGCAAAGTTGTTGATTCAGAAGATTTTAATTTCTTTTTTAGGCAAATCTTTAACAAAAAAAATTCCTATCCTTTATGGCGGAAGCGTGACAAGCAAGAATGCCAGAGATTTTATTGATGAGGCGGGAATGAATGGGCTTTTGATAGGCGGCGCCTCTTTAAATTCTCAAGAATTTATTAAGATAGTAAAAATAGTATTTTGAGTTTCGAAAACTCCGAAAACTAAATTTTGAAATCGTTTATCCCTACCCTCGCTTCGCTCGGGCGCTCGCCCACACCTACGATTTCAAAATTTGTTTTCTGCGTTTTCTATAATTTTGTTGACATATTTATAAGATTTGTTAGGATTAAGAATTATAGTATATTAAATTTTAAATATAATTGAGGTGGTAAAAGATGATAAAAATAGATGAAATTATAGGAAATATTTTTGATTGGCAAGTATTTGGGCTGATAATAGCGACAGGAGCAATTCTTCTGTATGCATATAATAAAAAGAAGATAGATAAAACAGCGGTATTTTCAGCTGGAGCACAGGGTTCTGTTTGCTTGATTGCTTTCGGAGCTAAAGGAGTGTGGCCAATGTTAATGTTTTTTGTTTTCGGAAATATCGTTACTCGCATTGGAAAAGCGAAAAAAGAAAAAAAGAACATAGGACAGGAGACGAGGGATTATAAAAATGTTTTTGCTAACGGCGGCGCGGCAATGATATTTGGATTGTTTCATATAGCGTATCCCGATCCTATTTGGCTTATAGGATTATGGGCGGCAATGACTTGCGCTTTAGCAGATACTTCAGCTACAGAGATAGGGATGGCTGTAGCGATTAAGTTGAAGCAACTACCAGTTTTGTTTGATTTTAGAAAATTAAGAATTGAGGAAGTTGAAATTGGAACTGCTGGAGCTGTAAGCTTAGGGGGATTTTTGTCTTCTTTAATCGGTTCTGAAATAATGAGTTTACCTTTATTGTTTTGGGGATATTCATTTACAGTATTTTTAATTTGCTCTTTTGCTGGATTTGCAGGAGCTGCGATAGACAGTTTGCTTGGCTGCACCATAGAAAGAGAGTGGGGGAATAAGAATACCACCCACTGGATAAATTTTACAACAACTTTTATTGCCGGATGTTCAGCAATAGTGTTGTATATTTGTCTAATTTAAGCAATGGAATAATCTCGCAGAATTTTGCGGGATTTTATTTTAGATTAAACCGAGGGAGCTTAGCTCCTGTAGCTTAGCTCCCGGAGCTAAGCTCCTTTGATTGCGGGTTTTAATCTTGATTTTTTTGAGTTTTTTGTTAGTGTGAAGATAATGAATAAGTTTTTAAACGGTTATTTTTTTAATCCCAGTAAAGGAAATTTAGTATTGGAGCAGGTTATTCAGGAGATATTTAGATATATGGAAGAAAAACCAGATAAGTTTTATGATATTATTGTGGGCTGTGATTCATCGTCAGAAGAAAATCCTCAGTTTCCAGTAGTAATAGTTGCCTTAAGGACAGGAGAAGGGGGCAGGTTTTTTCTAAAGAGAATAAATTATAAAAATAATCCAGAGAAAAAATTTTATAATCGGCATCAGCGAATTTTAGAAGAAGTTTTACTTTCCTGCGAACTGGCTCTTTGTCTGAGAGAGTTTTTAGCTCAAGAGATTAAAAAAAGGGAGAAAGAAAAATTAAATTATCAGTTTCGCTATATTCATGCTGATGTGGGGGAGAATGGGGGGACCAAGGATATGATTAAGGAAGTGGTCGGCTTGATTAGAGGCAATGGTTTTGAGCCAAAAATAAAACCAGAGGCCTGCGTCGCCTCAATAGTCGCAGACAGATTTACATAGATTTTTCAGGTTGTCATTTTTCAAAATTATTATAAACGATCTGCGGCCGCAGATGATTTATAAAATTTTATTGACATTTTGTGTTTTTAGTGTAGAATTTAGTTAGAATAAAATTAAAAAATAAATATACTAAAGAGGTAATGAAAATGAATGAATCAAAAGATAAGATTGAAAAGGAAATTAAAAAAATTGAGTTGTTGGCAACAATGACAGGAGGCGATAGAGATATAGTTTTGGGTGAATATAAAAATACTATATCTGTAAAAGATGTTGATAAAATTTTATCGTCTATGTTTACAATATCTTTAACGGAGGCGTTATCCAACAGTGATTCTGGCGTAAAAAGATTAGTTTTATCAGAAATAGAGCAAAGAGATTTGAATCCTGAACAAGAAGAAGTGATTATCCATATTTTGAAAAAAAGCGAATGTTTTAGGGTTAGAAGAGCGGCGGCAAGAGCATTAAAGATAGACAGAAAAGATGCTGTCAAAGCATTTATTCATGTATTAAAGAAGGATAAAGACGCAGGTGTTAAAAGAACAGCGGCAAACAAGCTTGTTAAGGTAACTACAGAAGATACTAAGAACGTTCGTAAAGCGCTTATTAAAGCGCTAAAAGACAAAGATGAAAGTGTTCAAGAAGAGATAACATGTTTGTTCGAAAAATATTCTTTGTCTAATAGGGAAATTGATAAAGCGCTTATTAAGGAAGCAACCAAAGGAAAAAACCCTGTTAGTATGTACGCATTAAATGCAATAAAAGCAAGAATGAAACACTGGACAGACAAAGAGCTTTTGCTTCAATTAGATGGTGGTTCTGTAATTGCCGAGAAGGCCTTTTACGTTGTCAGACATAGAATGTATGAATTATCTGTAGAAGAACTTCAGGTCAAGCTTAACAGCGCGCATCCAAAGATTGTTGAAATAGCTGCAGAGATTTTGAGCCGTAGGAAAGAAGAGGGAAAAGACATATTGAGAGCCGAGTTAGGACTATAATAAAGCAATGTGCCTGGGAGATAATTCTCTTGGGTCTTTTTTTATGGTATATTGATTTAATGAATTTGTTAAAAAAACAAAAGGTGGTGATTGCTTTATCTGGCGGGATTGATTCGTCTGTGGCGGCGGCTCTGTTGAAGAAACAGGATTTTGAAGTTGAAGGGGTTTTTATGAAGCTTTGTGATTTGCCGCAGTTTGAGCAAGCGGAAAAAAGAGCCAGAAAAATCGCTGAAGTTTTAGGAATTCCTTTTTTGGTCTTAGATTTAAGAAAAGAATTTCAGAAAAAAGTAATTGATTATTTTTTAAAAGAATATAAGGCGGGAACAACGCCAAATCCCTGCGTGGTTTGCAACAAGGAAATTAAGTTTGGAATTTTGTTTAAAAAATTGAGGCAAGCAAAAGTCAAATTTGATTTTCTTGCTACCGGCCATTACGCGCGAATAAGCGATTATAAGATTTTGAAAGCGAAAGATAGGGAAAAAGACCAGACATATTTTTTGTGGGGCTTAAAACAGAGACAGCTTAAAAAGGTCTTATTTCCTTTGGGGAATTATACAAGAAAGCAAGTAAAAAGTTTGGCAAAGAAATTTAATCTTCCAACATATAAGAGTTCTGGCTCGCAGGAAATTTGTTTTATTCCAAAAACAACAAATGATTTTCTAAAAAATTATATTAAACAAAAACCAGGCTTAATTATTGATATCAAGGGGAAAATAATGGGCGAACACAATGGTTTGGCATTTTATACTATTGGACAGAGAAGGGGTTTGGGATTTAGCGGGGGTCCCTATTATGTTTTAGCCAAAGATATAAGGAGAAATCATTTAATTATTACCAAGAATGAAAAAGATTTATATAATAAAGAATTGATAGTTAAAAATATAAATTGGATTTCCGGTAAAGATACTAATCTGCCCTTAAAAATTAAAGTTAAGATAAGATATAGGCATAAGGCCGTTTTGGCAGTAATAAAAAAGAATAAAAGATATAAAGTTGTTTTTAATAAACCGCAGATGGCGATTACTCCCGGCCAATCAGCAGTTTTTTATCAAAAAGATGAGCTTTTAGGCGGGGGAGTGATTGTCAGTTTATAATTAATAAGTTATAATATAATTGGTCGAGGAAGATTAATTTAATTAACAAAAATTATGTCAAAAAGTCAAGAAATAAAAAATAAACAAGAAAAAATTCAAGACGACATAGAAAAATTAGAAAGAGAAAAACAAGAATTTGAGAAAAAAATACGCGAGATAGACCAAAAAATGCAGTCACTTGCGAGAGATATTACAAGAACCGCTCGAGAATACGAAGAAGCGTTAAAAAGAGAAGCAATGGAAAAATGACTTCGTTTGAACTAAGGCAAAAGTTTTTAGATTTTTTTAAAAAGAGAGGGCATAAAATTGTTGGCTCAAGCTCTCTTGTTCCCGACGATGAATCGGTTCTTTTAACTACTGCTGGAATGCAGCAATTTACGCCCGAGCTTTCAGGCAAAATAAAATCTCATTATAGTCGCGTCTGCTCGGTTCAAAAATGTTTTCGCACTCCAGACATTGAGGAGGTGGGGGATGATACTCATCATACTTTTTTTGAAATGCTTGGCAATTGGTCATTTGGAGATTATTTTAAGGAGGAAGCAGTGAAATGGGCGCTGGAGTTTTTATTAAATGAGTGCAAATTAGACAAAGAAAAATTATACATAACAGTATTTAAAGGCAAAAACGAAATTCCAAAAGATAAAGAATCTATAAAAATTTGGCAGGATAATGGTATTCCCAATAAGCGGATTTTTGAATTTGGAATGGAGGATAATTTTTGGGGACCCGCAGGCGAGATTGGTCCATGCGGCCCTTGTTCGGAAATACATTATGATAAAGGCAGAAAATTCAGCAAAGGCAAGTGCAGTATTAAGGGATGCGGGCCTAATTGCGATTGCGGTCGTTTTGTAGAGATCTGGAACTTGGTTTTTATGGAATACCATAAAAAAATCCAAAATCCAAAATATAAATATATTCTATTACCACAGAAGAACGTGGATACAGGGATTGGATTTGAGAGATTAGTCGCTATTTTACAACAAAAATCATCAAGCTATGAAACCGATTTATTCCTGCCGTTAATAGAGAGTATAGAAAAAAGTTCTTCTACAAACCACAAACTACAAACTACAAACTACAGAATAATTGCTGACCATATTAGGGGCTCTGTTTTTTTAATTGCTGATGGAGTTTTGCCGAGTAATGTTGATAGGGGATATATTTTGAGGCGAATTTTACGAAGAGCGATTAGACATGCAAAACTTTTAAATTTGTCAAAAAATTGGTATGCTGATTTAATTAAAGAGATAATAAGTATTTACGGAATAGTATATCCAGAAATTAAAACAAAGGAAACAGACATAATAACAGTAATTCAGGATGAAAGCGAAAAATTCAGCAAAGCGTTGGCAAAAGGGTTGAAAGAATTTAAAACTCAAGCTATAAAATTCAAAATTATTCCAGGAAATATTGTTTTTAATCTTTATCAGAGTTATGGATTTCCTTTAGAGATGACGAAAGAATTGGCAGAAGAGAAAGGACTTAAAGTAGATGAGAAAGGATTTGAGAAAGAGTTAAAGAAACACCAGGAGATTTCTCGGGCAGGAGTAAAAAAGAAATTTGGAGGGGGCGGGGAAATTAGTCCTCAGCTTCATACAGCCACTCATCTTTTACATCAAGCTTTGCGCGATGTTTTAGGCAGTAATGTAAAACAAATGGGTTCAGATATAAATTCAGAGCGGCTTCGTTTTGATTTTTCTCATTCAGAAAAAATGACTTCTGAACAAATGAAAAAAGTTGAAGAAATTGTTAATCAGAAAATTAAACAAAATTTGATTATAATAGAAAAGGAAATGCCGTTAGATGAGGCGATTAAATCAGGAGCGTTATCTTTTTTTAAAGAAAAATATCCAGAAATAGTAAAGGTTTATTCAATTCAAGATTTTTCCAAAGAAATTTGCGCCGGTCCTCATGTTAAGAAAACTGGCGAACTTGGAGTTTTTAAGATAATCAAAGAACAATCATCCGGCGCAGGCATCAGAAGAATAAAAGCAGTGCTTAGTAAGAAAACTTCGAAAACGAAATTTTGAAATCGTTTCCCCCTAACTGCGCCCTACCCCCTCCTTTTGCGCAAGCGCGAAAAGGAGGGGGCCCCACGATTTCAAAATTTGTTTCCTGCGTTTTCTTTTTCTAATATTATTTAATAAACTATATTTCAAAGATGGCGAAGAAAATTTTTGATATAATTCCCCCGAAAGAAGAAGTTTCTTTGAGGGAAAACATAAAGACAAAGACAAAAAAACCAAGAAAAAAATCTGGGAAAAGAAGAGCTGTTTTTGTTTTAATTGGGCTTTTTGTCTTTTTATTTGTAATTTTCGCTAATTTTGTTTTTATTGAGTTTAATTTTGAGATTTGGCCTGAGACAGAAGCCATAAGTTTTGAAGAAAAGATTATTATAGGCCAAGAAGGAGTTATTTCCGGAGAAATTATTGAAGAAGAAAAAGAAATTTGGCAGGAATTTTCTTCTACGGGTAAAGTTTTAAAAGAAAAAAAGGCCGGAGGCAGAATTCAAGTTTATAATGCTTGTAATCCTGTGGAGTCATTAACCTTGAGAGCGGGAACCCGTTTTTTATCTGATTCAGGAAAATATTTTTATTCACCCGAAAGAATTTATATTCCTGCCGCTAAGATAGAAAAAGGCAAAGTTGTTCCTTCGTTTGTAGAGGTAGAAATAGCAGCCATGGAGCCAGGAGAAGAATCCAACATAAAGCCAGCCACTTTTTCAGTTCCTGGTTTGGTCGGCACTTCTTATTATTACACTACTTATGGCAAATCTTTTTCAGATATGAGCGGAGGATTTAAAAAAGAAGTAGAGCAGGTAACTCAAGAGGATTTAGATAATGCCAAAAAGACATTAGAACAAAAAGCTTTAAAAGATGGAGAGATTTCTTTAAAAGATAAAATTTCTTCAGAATTTATTTTATTAGACAAAGCATTATTTCAAGAGATTGGAGAAGATTTTTCTTCGGTTAAGGCGGGCGCGGAATTAGAAACTTTTAATTTTTCTGTAAAGGTTTTTTCTAAAGCTTTAATATTTGAAGAATCTGCTTTGAAAGATTTGGCTAAGCAGTTTGTTTTATCCAGAATTTCAAAATCTCAAGAAATAATAGAGGAAAGTTTAGTCCTTGATTATTCTCCCGAAGAAATAGACATACCAACAGGCAGGATAATTTTGAATTTAAAAATTTCCAGCGAGATTTATCAGAAAATTGATATTGATGTTTTAAAAAATATGATAAAGGGTAAATCGCTTGATGAGGCCGAATTTATATTAAAAGCTAAGCCAGAGGTTGGAGAAGTGGAAACCAATTTTTTTCCTTTTTGGGCGAAGAAAGTTCCTCAAGATGTTGAAAAAATAAAAATCAAATTGAATTTAGATTAGGGGGGTTGACTAAATAGAATTAATTTGTTATTTTAAGAACATTAATGACTTGCGATAAAAACATTTTACGAAAACATGGAATAGTGACAGAGGCTTTGCCAAGTACTCTTTTTCGCGTAAAGCTTGAAGACGGAACCAAGGTTTTAGCTCATTTGGCTGGTAAATTAAGGATGTATCGAATTAAAGTTTTGCCTGGCGATAAAGTAACAGTAGAAATGAGTCCTTATGACGAAACAAGAGGGAGGATTGTATACCGGGGAAAATAAAAATATGAAAGTAAAGTCATCAGTAAAAAAAATTTGCAAAGATTGTAAAATTGTTCGTCGGAAAGGACGAATTTATGTTATTTGCAAAAATCCAAAACATAAACAAAGACAAGGATGAGCGCTTCGCTAAATGAAAAACTAAAAACTAAAAATGAAAAATCACAATCTAAAATCTAAAATTTTTAATATTTAAAATAATAATTTTACACTTTGCTTTATCATTTTGCATTTTTCATTCTGAATTTTGCATTTGACCGAGCGAAGCGAGGGAACGTGCCCAGAATAGCAGGTATTAATATACCAGAAAATAAACGAATAGAAATTGCTTTGACCTATATCTATGGCATAGGCCATTCTTTGAGTATAAAGATTTTGAAAGAGGTTAAAATAGATATTAATAAAAAAACTTCTGGTTTAACATCTTCAGAGATTAACAAACTTAAAGAAATTATTGAAAAAAAACATAAAACCGAAGGAGAGCTTCGTCGAGAAATAATGCTCAACATTAAACGGTTAAAAGATGTTAGCTCTTGGCGAGGCCTTCGTCATATCAAAAATTTACCGGTAAGAGGTCAGAGAACTAAAACTAACAACAGGACTGCTCGGGGAAATGTTCGCAGAACTGTGGGAAGCGGAAGAAGGTCAGCCGCAACAGCTAAATAATATGGGAAAGAAACGAATTATTAAACAAACAGAAGAAGAGATACTTAAAGAAAGAGAGAAAATAGATAAAGCTTTTAAAAAGGGAGTAGACAAGAAAATTCCCTCTAAAAAAATCAGAATTACAGAAGGAAAAGCTTATATCGCCTCTTCTTATAATAATACAATAATAACCTTGGCAGATGATAAAGGCAATGTTTTAGCATGGGTTAGCGCCGGCAATATTGGCTTCAAAGGAACAAAAAAGGGCACTCCTTTCGCGGCTTCAAAAGTGGCAGAAGTTTTAGTTCAAAAAGCGAAAAAAATAGGGATAGATAGAGTGAAAATATTAGTGAAAGGAGTTGGAAGCGGTCGGGAATCAGCAATTAGATCATTAGCCGCGCGAGGGTTGGATATTATTTCTATAGAAGATGTTACTCCAATTCCTCATGATGGATGTCGTCCTCCAAAAGTTAGAAGAGTATAATAATATGGTTAAACCAAAATGTAAAATTTGTAGAAGGTTAGGCGTGGTGTTATTTGAGAAATGCAAGAAAGTGCTCGCAAAAAAACCTTATCCGCCAGGACAAAAAGGAAAAAAAAGGCCAAGAGGTCTTTCTGAGTATGGAAGAGAGCTGCAGGAAAAGCAGAAGTTAAGAAATTTATATAATTTAAGCGAGAAACAATTTAAAAATTATGTAAAAGAAGTTTTAGAGAAAAAGGGGAGAATAACAGATACTTCTGATTTTTTAATTAAAAAGTTGGAAATGCGATTTGATAATGTGATTTATCGAATGGGCTTTGCTTCTTCAAGGGCGCAGGCTCGCCAACTTGTTTCTCATGGTCATTTTTTAATTAATAATAAACCAGTTAACATTCCGTCTTATCAATTAAAAAAAGGAGATAAAATTACCGCGCGGCAAAAATTTTTAAAAAGCAAATTTCTTCAAAGTATTTTTTCAGCTTTGAAAAAATATCAAGCTCCTTCTTGGCTTAAACTTAATTATAGCCAGGAAAAAATACAAGGAGAAGTTATTGGAGTCCCTTGTTTAGAGGAAACAGCTCCACCTGCTGAAATTTCAGCAATTTTTGAGTATTACTCGAGATAAAACTAAAAATTTTCAATTTTCAATTTTCAATTTCTATTAAATTTTCAATTTTAAAATTTTTAATTAGAAATTAGAAATTAGAAATTAGAAATTTAATTATATATGATTCCTTTGCCTCTTAAACCAAAAGTAACTAAAACAGGAGAGAATAAAGCTTGTTTTGAAATTAGCGCTTTATATCCTGGTTATGGAACAACTATCGGGAATTCGCTAAGAAGGGTTTTACTTTCTTCTTTAGAAGGCGCGGCTATTACTCAAGTGAAAATTAAGGGAGTTCAGCATGAATTTTCAACTATTCCCGGAGTTTTAGAAGATATAGTAATGATTATAAATAATCTTAAAAAAGTTCGATTTAAATTATACGGAGATGAACCCCAAATAGGAATAATTAAAGCCAAGGGAGAGAAAGAGATTAATGGAAAAGATATTGAATTGCCGTCTCAAGTGGAGGTTGTAAATAAAGATATTCATTTAGCTGCTTTGACCACTAAAAAAGCAGAACTGGAAATCGAAATTCAAATCGAAAAGGGAATAGGATATGAACCGGCAGAAAGAAGAAAAAAAGAAAAATTAGAAATAGGAGTAATTGTTTTAGACGCTATTTTTTCTTCTGTTAAAAGAATAAGTTATAAGGTTGAGAATATGAGAGTGGGAGAAAGGACAGATTTTGATAAGTTAATTTTAGAAATAGAAACTGATGGCGCTATAACGCCGGAACAAGCGTTTCAGCAAGCATTAGAGATTTTAATAAAGCATTTTTCTTTATTTGTTGATGAGAAAAAAGAGGAGATAAAGGAAAAGAAGGAAGAAAAGGAAAAGCCCAAAAAGCCCAAAAAAATCGTGAAGACCAAAAAAACCGAGAGTAAAAAGAAAACAAAAATAGCTAAAACCAAAGAAAAAAGCAAGAAAAAAAAATAAATGCGAAAACAAATAAAAGGTAGAAAATTTAATAGAGAAACAGCTCAGAGAAAAGCGCTATTAAGAGCGTTAATATGCGCTGTTGTTTTAGAAGAAAAAGTCAAAACCACCGAGATAAAAGCAAAAGAAGTTTCAGGGTTTGTTGAAAAATACATAACTAAAGCAAAGAAAGGAGATTTAGCTTGCAGAAGATTATTAGCTCGCTATTTGAATAAAGGAGCAGTGAAAAAAATAGTAGATGAAATCGCGCCAAAATATAAGGGGAGAAAAGGAGGATATACTCGTATAATAAAGCTTGGCCCACGGAAGTCAGATGGAGCAAAAATGGCGATAATAGAATTAGTGAAATAAATTTAATTATGAAACGTGAAACACATACAATTGACGCAACAGATAAGATTCTTGGCCGGTTGGCGACTGAGGTTGCGGTTTTATTGCGCGGCAAGCATAAACCCGAGTTTGTGCCTTATAAAGATATCGGCGATTTTGTTATTATAAAAAATGCTTCCCAAATTAAATTTACAGGGAAAAAGATGAAACAAAAGATTTATTATCAACATAGCGGCTATTTGGGCAGTTTAAAGGAAATTTCCCTAGAAAAGCTTTTTGAGAAAGATCCAGCCGAAGTTTTTAAAAAGGCGGTTTGGGGAATGTTGCCTAAAAATAAATTAAGACCAGAGCAAATAAAAAGATTAAAAATAGAACAATGAAAAAAACTACAATTAAAAAAAAATCCGCCTCCGCTAAAGCTATGGCGGACAAAGGAAAAAAGAAAGAAGAAACTAAGGAAGAGAAAAAGGAAACGCGCTATATTGAAGCAGTAGGCAGGAGAAAAACAGCTGTAGCAAGAGTAAGATTATGGACCAAGGGAGAAAAGGAATTTTTGATAAATGATAAACCTTTTAAAGATTATTTTTCAACCCTTGAGCTTCAGCAAATTGCCAGCGGCGCTTTAGATAGAATGAAATCTCTTGATAGATTTAGAGTTTCAATTATAGTAAGAGGAGGCGGCTTGCATTCTCAAGCTGAAGCTGTGCGGCATGGAATTTCTCGTGTTCTTATTGTTTTTAATCCTGATTATAAAAAGCGGCTCAGAAAAGCCGGTTATTTGACTCGTGACCCTCGGATGAGAGAGAGGAAGAAGTTTGGTTTAAAACGCGCCCGCAGAGCCCCTCAATGGGCAAAGAGATAATATGCTTAAGGAATTTCTTGACCAGTTTTATTTAGACAAGCATAAAGAAAGAGACCAGGATCATTTTTATGTTACTGACGCCGGAAGATGCAGCCGGGCGGTTTTTTTTAAATTTAAAAATGCTCCAAAAAGAGCAATGGACGCAACTATTTTAAGATTGTTTGAGCATGGCGACTATGTTCAAATGCATATTTTAAATAATTTGTTCAGCATGGGAATAGTTCGCGCTTCTGAAATTTATATCCCGCCTCAGGAGATGATCAATGGCAGAGCAGACGCCATCGTTACCTTAAGTAATGAACTTTATGTGGTTGATGTGAAAAGTATGAATAGTATGATTTTTAGAAAGTTGGAATATCCAAAGCAAGACAATATTAATCAAATTCAACTTTATTTACATTTTTTTAAGATATCCAAGGGCATATTACTTTATGTAAACAAAGATACTTTGGAATTAAAAGAGTTTTTAATTGATTATGATTCATCTTTAACAAAATCTCTTCTTGATGATTTAAATGTTTTAAAAACAAAAATTGACGCAAATGTTGTTCCAGAGAGAACAGCTGGTTATCCTAAAAATTGGCAGTGCCGCTACTGTCCATTTAAAGAAATTTGCTCTTTAGCGGGAGAAGGCGAAATGAAATGGGAGGATTTTAAAACAAAAGTCCAATCCCAAGAATCAGGGCAGTAGTTTTTCGGAAGAATATAAATTGTCTTGTGTCAAAATATATAGTTTTTTATTGTTTTGATTAAAAAAGATTTTTAGCCCTTCACCAAGTTTGGTGTGGGGTGCTAAATCAATAATATTAATTTTATCTCGGTCGTCAATCTCAACGATTTTTATTTTACTATCACAGGCAAAAATTAAATAATCAGAAGAAAGCCAAGAAATATGCTTAATTTTTTCAGAAAAACGAGTTAAAAATATTTTATCATTAGCTTTTCTTTTTGGTTGGTCAGAAATATTTGTTAAAAATAAAACCCATATTTCGTTATTGTTTAAATAAGCGATTTTTTTGGAGTCGGGGGATATGCTTAATGGCACTGTTGTTTCAGAGAGTTTTTCAAAAGATTTTGATTTTAGATTAAGTAGATATGTATTTTTTGCTTCTTTTAAGAAAACAAAGTTATTGAAAGCTTCTAATTTATATCCGGTTTCCGCTTTTAAAGAAAAAGGAGTTTGATTTAATTTTTTCTTAAGATTAAAAGAAAAATCTGTTTCAAAAACAAGACCGGTTTTTTCTAAAACATAGATATTTTCTGAAGAAACATAATAAGTTAAAACATTTTTAAAAAGCGCTAAAGATGTTTTTTTATCAATAAAATTTCCCTCAAAAAACTGATTGTTTCTTAAAAAAAATATTTTTGAAGAATCTTTTGAATTAAATGAAATTTGCTCTGCGTTTTTCCCTAAAAAATCAAGAGAAATTAAATTAATGGGCCCGCCTGCATCGCTATGCCCGCCGCCATGACTGCCGTCAGGCTGTCGGGCTGGCGAAGCATTGCGGGCAGGAGTTTTTGTCAAATCTATAATAAAATATTTTAATTGTTCTTTTAATCCTGTTTTTAAGAGAATTTTTTTAGAATCTAAAGAAAACTCTAAAGTAAAGAGTTCGACTGGTTTTGTTGAAATATCTTGTTCGCTGATTAAATAACTTTTTATTTCTTTTTCAGTATTAAAAAGTTTTAAAGACCAGCCATTCTCATCAAGTTCTTTCAGGATTATATTTTTCTGAGCAGGTAAGAACCAAAAATTTTCCGTGGTTTTGTTCAAAATCTCAAAATTTGGATTTTTAGGAATTAAAATAATATTTTTCGCTTCAGTAACTTGTTTTTCTTTTGTTTCTAAAGTTTTTTCCCAAGAGAAATATCCTTGTTTTTTTACCTCTATTCTATATTTTTTTGGTATAAGATTTTGGATTAGGACTGATTGGAATAAAAAATTAGTTTTCTTTTGCAGTTTAGAATCAATATAAATTTCTACTCCTGTTGGACGGACTTTTAAAAAGAATCCTCCTGTTTGAACGATTTTTTTTTCATCTATGTCAAAACGGTAACCCTGGGAATATAGAATAAGCAAGGGCGCAATTAAAAAAAATAAACCTGCGAAAAATAAAAATAAAATAGTCCGAAATTTTTTAGTCATATACCTTTATTTTACCTCTTTCTTGCCAAAAATCAAAAAATCTGCTATAATATTAATATAAACTTATTGTTATTTTAAAACATGGAGTTTAAAAATATAGAGGTGGAAATGATGACTAATAATTGGACGGTTGCAGAAGTATACTTGCAGCTCGCAAAAAAAGCAGAAGAAAGAGGCGATTTTAAAATTGCTGGCAAGTATTACGAACTGGTGGGAAATGTTTTCAAAAGAATTGGCGTGGTGAGTGACGCTTTGGAAAATTACGAAAAGGCAGAGAAGATGTATAACGAGTGCGGCGTTAGCGTAGAAGAGATTAAAATAAAAATAGAGAAAATAAGGAAAGAATACTATACTATTGACCTCTCTAAAGAATGTTCTTGTTGCACGCTTGGCTAATTTGGCTGAGCGTTATTTTTTTGAAATTTTATTTGACAAAAGAGGGAAAGTTTGATATTATTGAAATAATAACGGAGGATAAAAAGCTAAGAAACTTAGTTTTTTAAAATGAGTTCGTTACTAATAGAATAAACACACAGGATGAAAAAGAAAATGGAAGGAATATTAAATGAAAAAACGGAAATATCTATAGGAGTATTTGGAATATTGCTGAACGAGGATGACAAAGGATTGCTTAAAGCAAGGGGGACATTACTTTCAATAATTCCGGGAAAGAGTTTTAAAGGAAAATTGGAATTACCTGGCGGAGGAATGTCAAAACAGGAATATACGGAATTCTGGGCCAATGTAGACAAGGAGGAAATAGTGCGGTATATAAACGAAGTGACAGAAACAGGAAAAAAAATAGAACAAAAAGAGTTTTTGGATATTATAAGCAATGGCCATCTCTCAATACTGGCTACCCTTAAAAGGGAAGTAAAGGAAGAGACAGGATTAACCATTCAGATATCTTTGTCTGATTTTTTTGATGGTTTCTGTGATATAGCATATCCAGCAATTCTTATCCAGCAGAAGTTGAATAAGGTGGATATTGCTTTAGGGATACCAGTTTTTCCATCTGAATGGCGGTGGACGCCAAGGAAAAATGTTATATGGGTTTCTCCTGAGGAGTTAAGAGGGCTGGAGGATAAAGTAATTAGTGGACGAGGGAAAAGAATGTGGAGAATGACTCAATGGGGATTATCTTTCAGTGATAATCTTCAATACGGAAAACAAGCAGAAAAAGAATTGAATGATATCCATAAGGAAATGGGCAACAGAATCTACTATAGTATAATATAAAATATTAAGCCGAGACATTTTGTCTTGGCCTGTTTTTTTGGTAGAATGGGGTAATGAATTTTCAATCGTTGAAAATTGAAAAGGTGACTGGCGCGGCAACTATCTCGCATTTTTTGTTGATGTTTGGATATAAACTTTTTTCTTTATATTTTCCATTGTTTTTACTTGCTCGCGGTTTTTCCTTATCTCAAGTTGGCTATGTTTATCTTTTAATTTATTTGCCAATCGCTGTTTTTTCTCCAATTGTTGGATTTTTAAACCATAAAATAAATCCAGCGATTTTAGCTGGTTTGGGAATTTTTGGTTATGGTTTTTATTCTTTATCAATGATTATAGTTCAGGAGACGCTTGTTTTTTATTTTTGCCAGATAGTTTTAGGAATGTCAGCTGCTTTGTTTTTTGTTTCAATGAAAGCGATTTTAATGGGCCATCCTTTGGAAAATTTTGACAGGTCTTTTGGCTGGTTTTACTCGTCTCCATTTTACGCCGACGCCTTGGCTCCGGTAGTCGGCGCTTTATTCATCTGGAAATTTAATTTTACAGGAGTATTTGTTTTGAGTTTAATTTTTCATATTTTAAACATTTTTTTCTGCCTTATTTATTTAAGAAAGCCGGCAGTAAAACTTGTAGATGATGGTTTTAAATTAAAACAAACTTTTCTAAATTATCAAAAAGCTTTTTCTAAAATAAAAGAAAAAACTGTTCTACCTTTTATTTTAATTTCTCTTTCAATTTTATTTTTAGCAGGATTTTACCGCGCGTTTTTTATTTTATTTTTAAAAGACATTGGCTGGTCTCAAAATCAGGTTCTTGCTTTTGGTTCTTTGCTTTCTGTGGCATTTTTGCCAATCTCTCTTTTAGTGATTAAAAAATTAGAAAGCAAAAAGAGCGAGAAAAACATTATTAAGGGTGGTTTGATTTTTGGATTTTTTACAATTTTACTTGGAGCTTTTGGGTTTTATGCGCCAGCTCTTATAATCCTTTTGATTGTGATGGCAAAGTCAGCAGGAGCTTTTTTAACTAATTCAAGTAGGAGTGGTTTAGTTTCTCAAAAATTAAAACAATATCCTGAAGAAGCAGGCGCGATAGACACTATGTTTTCTCCTTTGGGAGCTGCTTCTGGTTCTTTAATTGCTGGTTTAATTATTGGTTTTTTAGGTTTTAGCAATTTATTTATTCTCGGCGGAGTTTTTGTATTAGCAATAGCGCTTATAGTGTGGGGGATCCATTCCCACAAAATTTAGATTCTTCGTCCGCTGGCTCAGAATGACATTTAATTTTATAAATCACTGACGGCCGTCTGTCTTTTATAAAAATTTCATAAGCAAAATTTGACAAAGGCGGGAAAGTTTGATATGATTTAAATAACGGAGGATAAAAAGCTAAGAAACTTAGCTTTTAAAATTGTTCGTTGGAAAATAAATATACTGAACCAAAAAATGGACGACAATGAAAGAATGGGAGGAATTGATGGGACAATAGAGATCGATGGATTGATCGAGGGCGCAAAAACTTCGTGTCGTGAAAGAGATTTTAATAAGGCTCAAATTTGTCTTAATGAAGCAAGAGAAAAAACAGAAGGCCTTCCTGATTGTATGAAAAAAGAAATGGATAAAAAGATTGCTAGTGTCTCAAGTGGAGTAACGCTGGCAAGTAAATATGAAAATGAAATATAGGAGGTAAAACAAAAAATGGGAGAAAAAATGGATGACACGGGAGCAATTTTAAGAAAAGCAGAGGAAAACTTGAAAAAAGGACGAGCTATCGCTACGGGAATCGGAATATTTGTGGCACTACATAAACCCAAGAAAAAAATTTTGTTGAGAACAAGGATAGAAAAGGGGTCAGATATATATAATAAAGATCTTTCAGGGAAATTGGAATTGCCTGGCGGAGCAGTAGAATTGAATGATTTCGGAGAGAGCTATAGAAGCGCAATCGTGCTAACTCTTAAGAGAGAGTTGATGGAAGAAGCTGGATTAAATCTTGAAAGATTGCCGAAGTTAATAAAAATGTATCCTGCATGGCTTAGGAAAGATGACAAGATTGATTTGGCTTTTGTGATCCCAGTGCCTTATGATTCTGACCATATAGGAGAGACGATGAGAGGGTTTGATTTAGTGGGAAAAAATCTTGTAAGATTTTTTTCTAAAGAAGAAGTAGAAAGAATAGAGATTACATCTCCGAGAATGCGGTTTCTCATTAATGCTGCGTTTAAGGTAATTTGATTGCCAGGACAATGTCTTGGCTGTTTTTTTTGACAAAACAGGGATTTTGAGGTATATTGAAAGCAATATGGCAGAGAAATTTGTAATTCAAGGTGGAAAACCGTTAGAAGGAGCAATTGAGGTTAGAGGATATAAGAATGCGGCTGGCGCGGTTTTGGCTGCTTGCCTTTTAACTGAAGAAGAATGTGTGATTGACAATCTTCCTTTGGTGGAAGATGTTTTTTGCTTAATTGAAATTTTAAAAAGTATGGGCGTGGAAGCAGAATGGATGTCTGAAAGAAAGCTTAAGGTAAAAGCCGGCAAAGAAGTAGATCCTCAAAAAATAGATATAGAAAAAGTTCCGAGAACAAGAATTTCAGTTCTTTTAATTGGACCTTTGCTTGCTCGGTTTAAGAATTTTAAAATTCCTGATTCAGGCGGAGATAAAATTGGCTTAAGGCCAATTTCCACTCATTTACAAGCATTAGAAAAATTAGGAGCAAGAATTACACGGAGAGATGGTTTTTATTATTTTGAAAGAGAAAATCTTAAAGCAAAAGAAATTATTTTAAAAGAATTTAGTGTTACTGCTACTGAAAATTTAATGTTCGCGGCAGTAAAAGCTGAAGGCAGTACAATTATTAAGGGAGCGGCTTGCGAGCCACAAGTTCAGGATTTAGGGGGAGTGTTAAAAAAAATGGGAGCTAAAATTGACGGGCTCGGAACTCATACTATTATTATTGAAGGAGTAGAGAATTTAAATGGCTTTGAACATAAAATTATTTCCGATCCAATAGAGGCGGCAACCTTTATTGTTGCCGGAGCAATTACTCCTGGAACAGTGGAAGTGAGGAAGGTGAACTTAAATCATTTAGATATATTTTTAGATAAATTAGAAGAAATAGGAGTTAATTTAGAGAAAGGCGTGGATTTTGTAAAAGTCTCTTATTCGCCAAATCTTAAAGCAACCAGAGCTCAAGCGTTTCCTTATCCTGGCTTTCCTACTGATTTTCTTCCATTTACTGCTGTTCTTTTAACTCAGGCACAGGGAAAAAGCTTGATTCACGATCCTTTATATGAATCTCGCCAAGGATATCTTCAGGAATTAAGAAAAATGGGAGCAGATGTGGAAGTAGTTGATCCTCATCGCGCTCTTATTTTTGGTAAAACAGAATTAAAAGGATTCAGTATAGAAAGTTGGGATATTCGAGCCGGCGCGTCTTTGATTATTGCCGGACTTTTAGCCGAAGGACAAAGTACGATTAATAATATTTATCAGATAGATAGGGGATATGAAAAAATAGAGGAACGTTTGCAGCAATTGGGAGCGGACATCAAGAGAGTCAAAGTATAATTTTCAATTTTCAATTTTCAATTTCTATTAAATTTTCAATGAATTAATTTCTAAACAGTTTGAAAATTAGAAATTAGAAATTTAATAAAAATTAGAAATTAGAAATTAGAAATTTTTCTTTATGTTCATAAAAAAGATAGGCATAGATCTTGGTACTTGTAATTCTTTGGTTTTTCTTCCTGGAAAAGGGGTGGTTTTAGACGAGCCATCAGTGGTGGCAGTTTCTCTTTTAGAAAATAGAATTTTAGCTGTGGGAAAAGAAGCAAAAGAAATGACTGGCCGAACGCCTGACAATATTAAAGTTTCCCGTCCTTTAAAAGACGGGGTGATCGCTGACTATCGGATTACCGAAGCGATGCTTAGATATTTTATTAATAAGACCATTGGCAGTTTTCGTTTTTTTAAACCAGAATTAATGATTGCCATTCCAGCTGGCATTACATCTACTGAAAAAAGAGCGGTGATTGAAGCGGCGATTAGCGCTGGCGCGAAAGAAGCGTATGTGGCGAAAGAGCCAATTTTAGCTGCTATTGGAGCTGGTATTCCTATAAATTCTTGCTCCGGCAATATGATTATTGATATTGGCGGAGGAACATCAGAGATAGCCGTAATAGCTCTTGGAGGAATTGTAACCTCAAGTTCAGTAAGAATAGCAGGGGATAAAATGGATGTTGCAATATCTGATTATATTAGAGAAAAATATAATTTAGCTATAGGCGAGCAGACAGCTGAGGAAATAAAAATTAAAATCGGCATTGCTTTGCCGGAAAAAGAAAAAAGAGAGCTTGAAATTCGAGGAAGAGATTTAATACAAGGTCTTCCTAAAAATATTAAAGTTTCTTCTAATGAAATTTGTGAAGCGGTTTCTGAGGTGCTTAATGAGATTGTTCAAGCGATTAAGATTGTATTGAGAGATACTCCGCCTGAACTTTCAGCAGACATTATGGACAAGGGAATGATTGTTTCCGGCGGCGGCGCTTTATTAAAAGACATTGATAAATTAATAGCTCAAGATACGGGCGTGGCTTGTTTTATCGCCAAAGACCCATTGTCTTGCGTTGCAAAGGGAACCGGGGTAGTATTAGAAAATCTTGATGTTTACAAGAAGAGTTTAATGAGTAAAAAATGACAATGGCTGGTTATCAAAAACAATGGGAGTTTTTAAAAAAAACAGTTGAGCTTGAGAAAGTATCTCATGCTTATTTATTTTTAGGTCAAGAATCCTTAGAAAAAAAGGCATTGGCTGTGGAATTTATTAAATTGTTAAATTGTCAGGCGCAAGCATTTTCAAATAGGCCTTGTCAATCCTGCCGTTCCTGCAAAGACATTGAAAAAGAAATTCATCCTGATTTTAATGTTATCAGTCCGGAGGCAGGCGGGCTTGCCCGCAATGCTACGCGTAGCGTTGCAAGCGGGGAGATTCAAATTTTTCAAATTAGAGAGCTAAAGAAAGCATTAAGCTTGCATCCGCATTCTGCTCGCTATAAATCAGTGATAATAGAGGACGCTGAAAAAATGAACCAAGAAGCAGCCAGCGCTCTTTTAAAGACGCTTGAAGAACCGAGGGGCAGTACTGTTTTAATTTTAATTTCCCGCAGTTCAGAGGCATTACTGCCGACTATTGTTTCAAGGTGTCAAATAGTTAAATTTTATTCTTTAGGGCCTCAAAAATTATCAGAAAAAGACGAAAGAATTAAAAAAATTATTTCGCTTACTAAGTCAGATTTAGCCGTCCGCTTTCAATACGCAAAAGAATTAAGCGAAGAAAAAGAAAATATAAAAGAAGTTTTAAATGCCTGGCTTATTTATTTTAGAAATTTATTGCTTTCTATAGTAAACGAAAATTCACTTTCTGCTATCCACACTCCGCCATCTAATAATTATTCTTTGGCAAAGCTAAACAAGATTATAAAAACCATAGAACGAACAAATCTTTTAATTTCTTCAACCAATGTCAACCCCAAATTAGCTTTAGAAATTCTAATGCTGGAATTGTAAAAAAAGAAAAGGGTGATTAGCCCTTTATTTTATTATCTCTACATTAGACGATTCAGGATGCCTTTTTACTGGTTCCTTATTAATTCGCGTTATAAGAGATTGATTTTCATTTTTTTTAATCCACTTGCTTGTCCATTTTTTGAATAGATTCTTTTCTTCTCCATTAAGTGTATTCCAAGAAGATTCGTTTTCAGGAAGCAATGGCTTTATTTTAATATTTTTCTCTGATATTTCTTTTATCGTTACCCTTAATGCAAATTTCTCTGAACATTCATCACATACTAAAATCATAGATGGCTCTAATTTGATAAAAGCTATTACCTCTGTATATCTTTTTACCCTTTTAACAAGAGCCTCCATTTTTATATATATCAAAAAGTTTTCTTTTCCCCATTTCTCTGTTTTTCTTATGGCGTCTATTATGACTTCTGTTGTTTTATCTTTCATTACTTCTACTATTTCATAAAGGCTTTCTAATAGAAGCCCTTTTATTTCCTCTATATCCATAAATCTAAGCCATACTCCTTCGTTGGGGACAGTTATTTTTTTATCAACAAGAGAGATAATAGTTTCAAGTTTTTTTCCGCAACATTCACATTTTATTGGTTTGAGTTTTTCTTCCATTTATATCACCTTCAAATTTTTAAAGGACAATGTCCTCCTTTTTTAAGTTATCCCACAAAGCTTTGCTTGTCAATGATTAGATATTTTGTTATAGTTAGAATATAAGTTAAAATATATGGATTACAAAGAAATTATAAAAAAAACTGAACCGGAGATGGATAAAGTTATTCAGTTTTTTGAGAATGAATTAAAAAAGATTCGGACTGGACAAGCGTCTCCATCCTTAGTGGAAGATATAACAGTAGATTATATGGGGACAAAGCTTCCTTTAAAACAAATGGGAGCGATAAGCAGTTCCGGGCCTCGCAATCTTGTTATTCAGCCATGGGATAAGTCATCTTTAGAAATGATTGAAAAAGCGATTTTTCAGGCAGGATTAGGGTTGTCTCCGATTGTTGACAAAGATGTGATTAGAATTTCAACTCCTACTTTAACCGAAGAACATCGGGAAAGTTTGCTGCGAGTTTTAGCGGAAAAAACAGAAGATGCGAAACAGACAATAAGGCATTGGCGGGAGCAGGCGTGGAAGGAAGTTCAGGATGGGTTTAAAGCGGGAGAAGTCAGAGAGGATGATAAGTTTCGAGGCAAGGACGAGCTTCAAAAATTAGTTGATAAATACAATGAGAAAATAGAAGAAATAAGAGAGAGAAAAAATAAAGAAATCGAATTATAAAAATTTATGTTCTTAACTGTTTTAATTGTTTTTTTTAGTATTATAACTTTGCTTGCTCTGCATGAGTTTGGCCATTTTATTATAGCCAAGAAATTTGGAGTGAGGGTTGATGAGTTTGGGATTGGATATCCTCCTCGGATTTTTGGGAAAAAATATGGAGAAACTTTGTATTCTTTAAATCTTTTGCCATTAGGGGCTTTTGTAAAAATTTATGGAGACGAAGCAGAACCCCTTGTTCAGGATAAGTCCCAGAGAGAAAAAAGAGACCCTCGGAGTTTTACTTCAAAGCCAATTTGGCAAAGAGCTCTAATTCTTTTTGGCGGAGTGGCTGCTTTTTGGCTTATAGCATGGGTTCTTCTTTCCTTTGTTTTTGTAATAGGAGTTCAACAGGGGATTAGCGATGAGGTTCAAAGTCCTGGGGCTAAAGTTTTAATTACCGCGATAGCGTCTGAATCGCCCGCGCAAGAAGCAGGGCTTAAGCCGGGCGACACCATTGTCAAATTCCAAAAAGTAATAGAGGTGCAGGATTTTATCGGCGGACATAAGGGAGAGGAAATTATCTTAACTATTCAAAGAGGAAAAGAAATTTTTGATGTTTCTTTAGTTCCTCGGATTTCGCCGCCAGAAGGAGAAGGCGCAATAGGTATTGGCTTGGCAAGGATAGCAATAAAAAGTTATCCATGGTATGAAGCGCCCTTAAAAGGAGCTGAAGCTGTAGCAACAATGACTTATTTATTAATTGAAGGATTGTATAAAACAATTGCGCAAGCAATTTCAGGAACTCCAACTCAAGCGCAGTTAGTAGGGCCAATAGGTCTTGGTTCTTTGATGGTGCAGGCCGCTCAGATTGGCTTAAGCTATTATTTGCAGTTTATAGCAATGATTTCAATTTATTTGGCTATTTTTAATCTTTTGCCAATTCCAGCTTTAGATGGTGGAAGATTATTGTTTTTAGGTATTGAAAAAATTAAAGGCAGGCCAATCAATCAACTGCTTGAACAAAAAATCAATACAGTTTTTTTCTTTTTGCTCATTGGTCTTATGATTTTTGTGACAATTAAAGATATAGGACGTTTATTTTAAATATGCTGCAATCTCAACTTTTTGCCAAGACAACAAAACAAGCTCCAAAGGATGAAAAAAGCGTTAATGCCCAATTTTTAATTAGAGCTGGTTTTGTTGATAAATTAGCTGCTGGCATTTATACTTATTTGCCTTTTGGGTTATGTGTTTTTAAAAAAATAGAAAAGATTATTGAAGAAGAAATAGAAGCAATTGGAGGCCAGAGAATTTTAATGCCGTGTCTTCATCCACGGGACAAATGGGAAACCACGGGACGATGGCAAGTTTCAGAAATGTTTAAATTAAAAGGCCGTTCAGAAAAAGAATATGGCTTGGGCTGGACTCACGAAGAGATAATAACCCCTTTATTAAAAAAATTTATTTTTTCTTATAAAGAATTGCCTTGTTATGTTTATCAGATTCAGACCAAATTCAGAGATGAGCCAAGAGCAAAATCAGGATTATTAAGAGGCAGGGAATTTATAATGAAAGATTTATATTCTTTCCATTCAGAGCAAAAAGATTTAGATAATTATTACGAAAAGGTTAAAAATGCTTATTTTAAAATTTTTAAACGTTGCGGAATAGGGGATGAGACATATTTAACCTTGGCCTCAGGAGGAACTTTTTCTAAATATTCTCATGAATTTCAAACAATCACTGACGCCGGAGAAGATATAATCTATATTTGCGAAAATTGCGGGTTAGCGATAAATAAAGAAATTAAGCAAGAACATTCAAAATGTCCTGAATGCGGGAAAGCAAAGTTTAGGCAGGAAAAAGCGATAGAAGTAGGCAATATATTCAAGCTCGGCATCAAATATTCAGAACCCTTTAACTTTAAATTTAAAGATAAAAATGGACAGGAAAAATTAGTTGTTATGGGTTGTTATGGAGCCGGATTAGATAGATTAATGGGGGCTGTTGTAGAGGTTCATAATGATAAGCAAGGGATTACTTGGCCAAAAGAGATAGCGCCTTGTCAGGTTCATTTAATTCAGATTGAAGATAATCAAAAGTTAAATAAGGTCGCTGGAAAATTATATAAAGATTTGAAAAAGAATAACATTGAAGTGTTGTATGACGAAAGAAAAGATAAATCTCCGGGAGAAAAGTTTGCTGAGGCAGATTTAATCGGAATACCATACAGAATTGTGGTAAGCGAGAGAACCATAAAAAAGAATAGTATAGAGATAAAGGAGCGGAAAGAAAAGCAAAGCAAGTTGGTTAAGATAAAAGACTTACCACAATTCTTAAATGAAAAACTAAAAACTAAAAATAAAAAACGACAAAGAAAAATTTAAAAAGATAAAAAATAAAAATTTTAGATTTTAGATTGTGATTTTTCATTTTTCATTTTCTATTTTTAATTTACCTTATGTTTGATAAAATTTTCTCATATATTTCAGAAGATATTGCCATTGATTTGGGAACAGCTAATTCCCTGGTTTATGTTAGGGGACAGGGTATAGTAATTTTTGAGCCCTCTGTAGTGGCTATCAATAAAAAAACAGGGCAGGTTTTAGCTATTGGAGACGAAGCAAAAAAAATGGTTGGAAGAACTCCGGCCCATATTGTTGCTACTCGTCCTTTAGTCAAAGGGGTTATCTCAGATTTTGAAGTTACCGAGCAGATGCTTAAATATTTTATTGAAAAAGCTCATAAAAAAAGGATTATTTTTTCTCCTCGGCCTAGGGTAATAATTGGCATCCCTTGCGGAGTTACTGAAGTGGAAAAAAAAGCAGTATGCGATGCGGCAGAAAATGCCGGGGCTCGAAAAGTATTTTTAATTGAAGAACCAATGGCAGCTGCTATCGGAGCTCGCCTTCCAATTCAGGAAGCAGGAGGAAATTTTGTTGTTGATATTGGAGGCGGCACCACCGAAGTAGCGGTAATATCTTTAGGAGGTATTGTTTCTTCAAAAAGTTTGCGCATAGCTGGAGATAAGCTTAACCAAGATATTATTAATTTTGTGCAAGAAGAGTATAAGCTTTTAATCGGGGAAAGAACAGCAGAAGAGGCAAAAATCAATATTGGTTCGGCAATACCCCTGAAGGAGAAAAAAGAATGGCCGATAAGAGGAAGAAATTTAGTAACAGGATTGCCAGAGGAAATTATAATTTCTAATAAAGACATTCATCAGGCCTTAGAAAAGTCCATAAAGCAGATAATTAATGCGGTAAAAACAACAGTTGAAGAAACCCCTCCTGAACTTTTGGCTGATGTGATGTCTAGGGGCATTTATCTTGTTGGCGGCGGAGGCCTTCTTCGGGAGTTAGATGTTTTAATTACCAAGGAAACAAAAATTCCAGTAAAAGTTGCCGAAGATCCTTTGACTACTGTGGTAAGGGGAGCGGGTATAGTGTTAGAAAATATTGACGAGCTTTCCGAGGTCTTAGTAGAAACAGAATATGAAGAAGCGCCTAAATAGATTATGATTTCAAAACAAGAAGTTAAACATATTGCTAAATTGGCAAAATTAAAAGTTGCCAAAAAAGAGGAGGAAAAGCTCCAAAAAGAGCTTTCTTCGGTCTTGGATTATGCGGAAAAGTTAAAAGAAATAGATGTTTCCCAAGTTGAGCCCTGCTTTCATCCAATTGAGATTCAAAACGTGACGCGAGAGGACCGAAAAAGTCAAAAGTCAAAAGTCAAAAGTCAAAAGTTGCTGGATTTAGCGTCAAACAAAAAGAATAAACACATTAGAGTCAAAGCTGTACTTTAATATGAAATTATATGAATTAACAATTAGTCAAGCTCATAGGGGATTAGAAAAAAAAGAATTTTCTGCTTTAGAATTGACTAATGCTTATTTAGAAAAAATAAGGAAACAGGATAAGAAAATTTTTGCTTATTTGACGATAACCGAAAAATTAGCTTTAAAAAAGGCGAAAGAAATAGATGTTTTGATTTCAAAAAAAGAAAAATTACCTCTATTGGCAGGAATTCCGGCAGCTATAAAAGATAATATTTTGATTGAGGATATAAAATGCACTGCTGGTTCAAAGATTCTTAAAAATTATATTGCGCCTTATGACGCAGGAGTAATTCAGAAATTAAAGGAATCAGGAGTGATATTTTTAGGGAAAACCAATATGGATGAGTTTGCTATGGGTTCTTCTTGCGAGAATTCTGGGTTTTTTCCAACAAAAAATCCGGTTGATTTAGAGCGAGTGCCGGGAGGTTCTTCCGGCGGTTCAGCGGCCGCGGTTGCCGCTGATATGTGTATTTTTGCTCTTGGTTCTGATACTGGCGGATCAATTCGGCTTCCTGCGTCTTTTTGTGGAGTAGTTGGACTAAAGCCGACTTATGGAGCTGTCTCAAGATATGGGCTTATTGCTATGGCTTCTTCGCTTGACCAAATTGGTCCAATAACTAAGACAGTAGAAGACGCAAAAATTGTATTTGAGGCGATAAAAGGGAAAGATATAATGGACAGCACCTCAGTGGACTCAAAATTCAAAACCCCCGCTTCCGCTAAAGCTTCGGCGGGCAAGCAAAACTTAAAAATTGGGATTCCGAAAGAGTATTTTATAAAAGGCATAGACAGGGAAGTGGAGAAAGCTGTTAGAAGAGCGATTAGAAAGTATGAAAAATTAGGGGCAAAAATTGAGGAAATTTCACTTCCTCATACTGAATATGCTTTAGCCGCTTATTACATTATTATGCCTTCAGAGGCATCTAGTAATTTAGCTCGATATGACGGAGTAAGATATGGAGAGTTGAGAGAAAAATTTGGCAAAGAGGTGAGAAAGAGAATTATGCTTGGCACTTATACCTTATCAGCTGGCTATTATGAGGCATATTATTTAAGGGCTCAAAAGATTAGAACCTTAATTAAACAGGATTTCAATAAAGCGTTTAAAAAGGTTGATGTTATTTTAACGCCCACTTCTCCCACGCCGGCATTTAAGTTAGGGGAAAAAGTTACTAATCCTTTAACAATGTATCTTTCCGATATTTTTACAATTTCAGTTAATTTAGCAGGGCTTCCCGCTTTATCTCTGCCTTGTGGCAAAGCCAAAGGTTTACCAATAGGACTTCAACTTATTGGAAATTTTTTCGAGGAAGATAAAATTTTAGAAACAGGTCAATTATTTGAAGATATAAAATTATGAATTTAATTCCATCTGAAATAAAAATAGCTGGCGAAACATTTTTATCTAATCCAGAGGTTTCTGATGCTATTTCCTTTATTCTTTCTCCAGGACTTCAAGAAAAATTTTTTATTTTGCAACTTATTTCTTTTTTTGTTTGTTTTTTCCTTGTTATTGCGATTGTTTTTCTTCTTAGGAAAAGCGATTATTCAAAATGGCATCGCGGAGATGATTTAAAGGATATGCTTGCTTTTAAGCCAGATGATTCTAAAAAGAGCAGAGAATATTATATAAATTACTGGAGAAAAATTATAAAAAGATTAGAAGCTAATTCTGAATCTGAATATAAATTAGCTATAATTAAAGCAGATCATTTATTGGATTATGTTTTGAAAGAAAAAGGTTATGATGGTAAAAGCTTGGAAGATAGGTTAAGACAGGTAGAGCCGGGAAAAATTTCTGATTTAAATTCAATTTGGAAGGTTCATAAAATTTGTGATAATATTCCTCACGACGCTATTTATAAATTAGATATAGATGAAGCAAAAAGAATTTTAGCGGTTTACAAGAAAACATTTCAAGATTTAGGCATTTTTTAATATAAAGCTTGATTTTAAAGAAAATTTAGAGTATAATTGTAGTTATTACAGCGGGGTGGAGAAGTAGTATCTCGTCCCGACTCAAAAGTCGGGAAGACGCTGGGAAATTATGTATTATGTATACATTATAAAAAGTTTGACTAACAATAAATATTATATTGGTTATACAAAAAATATTAAAGAACGATTAGAGAGACATAATGAGGGGCGTTCTAGATTTACAAAAAATAAAGGAGAATGGATATTAGTTTATCAAGAAAGATATAATAGTCGTGGAGAGGCAATAAAAAGAGAAAAATATATTAAATCTCAAAAAAGTAGAAAATTTATAGAAAGTTTAATTTACAGCGGGGTGGAGAAGTAGTATCTCGTCCCGACTCAAAAGTCGGGAAGACGCTGGGAAGAAATATGTAAATTTACAGCGGGGTGGAGAAGTAGTATCTCGTGGGTCTCATAAGCCCGAGACGCTGGTGCAATTCCGGCCCCCGCAACATTCTAAAATCAAAGTAGGCGGTGTAGCTCAGTGGTTAGAGCAGAGTCTTCATAAGGCTAAGGCCGCTGGTTCAATTCCAGCCACCGCTACATAATATTACAAATTTAATGGGACCCGTAGTGTAGCGGTCTAACACGCTTCCCTGTCACGGAAGAGATCGCCGGTTCAAATCCGGTCGGGTCCGCCTTCGCTCCGCCGAAGCTATTGAAAAATAATCAATAGTGTGCTATAATTAAAATATCTTGGAATTAGCTAATGCTTAATTCTAAGAATGAAAAAATGAATGATAGAAAAATAATACGGTATTCGAGGAAAAGAAGTGATGGAGATATTATATATACTACACTTACTATAATAAATAGAAAAGTTGTAGATGTTGTAGTGAGCATTGTAAGATATTGCCAAGGGAGAAGAATGAAAGCAAGTGTTAAGCTTGTAGACAATAATCCGACATCATCTTTGGTGTCTCTGATAAGAGAAACAGGGCAAGTGGTATTATCTCCGGGCATGTCGGGAACAGAAGATCCTTTGAAAGATATTTTCAGAGAGATAGGTCTTGATGAATTTGAGAAAAATTTAGAGGATTTTGCTCCTTTCATATAGAGAAGGCATTTATTTTTTTATTTTTATGCCTTCTATTTTTTTTGGATTAATTTTCCTTTCAAGCCCCATGACAGGGCATCAGTTATTTTTACTTTTACAAATTTTCCTATTAAGTTTTTATTGGATTCAAATTTTACAGTTTTATAATGCCGGGATTTTCCAATTAAAAATTCATTTTTTTGTTTTTCAACTAAAACATTAACTATTTTCCCAATATATTTTTTATTTTTTTCTAAAGCGATTTTTTTTAGGATATTATTTAAGATTTCTTTTCTTTTCTTTTTTTCTCTCAATGAAACATTATCTTTCAGCTTAAGAGCAGAGGTCTCTGGACGGGGAGAGTAGCGAGAGATATAAGCCATATCAAATTTTATTTCTTTGAATAGTTTTACAGTATTTTCAAATTGTTTTTTTGTTTCTCCCGGAAAGCCGACAATAATATCAGTAGAAAGAGTAATATCAGGATTTTTCTTCCTGATTTTTTTAATTAATTTTTTATATTCCTTAACAGTGTAATTACGATTCATTTTTTTCAAAATTTTATCATCGCCTGATTGGAAAGGTAAATTCAAGTAAGGAGTATTTTTTTCGCATTTTGCCATTGAGTTAATTAGCTGAGCAGAAAAATCTTTTGGATGGGAGCTTGTAAATCTAATCCAAAAATCGCCCGGAATATCATTTACCATTTTCAAAAGTTTCGCAAAATTAATTATTTTGAATTTCTGGTTTTGACATTTGGATTTTAGATTTGATTTGGAATAATTTGGATTTTGGATTTTGGATTTATAGCTATTCACATTCTGTCCAAGCAACCAAACCTCTTTATAGCCATGTTTAATTAAATTTCTTATTTCATTCAATATATCTTTTGCTGGTCTTGAAAATTCTCTGTCCCGAGTATAGGGGACAACGCAATAAGAGCAAAAATTATTACATCCTGTCATAATCGGAATACAAGCTGAAAATTTATTTTGATATTTAGGTTTAATTTTAAAATAATTTTTTGTATTTTTTAATGATTTTAACCAGTTTGGCAAATCCTTGATATCAAAAATTAAATCAAATTTCTCAGCAAATTTTTTTCTATCTTTTTTAAGAATACATCCAGTTAATACAGTCTTTAGTTTATAGTTCTTAGTTTGTAGTTTTTTGAATTTAGCGACAACCCCGTGAACCTTATCTACTGCTGATCGTCTTATAGAGCACATATTAACTACAATTAAATCAGCCCCTTCAATTTTGGGGGCTTTTTTATATTTTGCTTTTTCCAAAACAGACGCTATTCTTTCAGAGTCAGAATGATTCATCTGACATCCAAATGTAATAATGTAATAATTCATTTTTTATCGTAAAATTGACTTTTTATATGAAATATGCTACTATTTTATTAGTTATTTAATTTTAAAAAGAGGTGATAAAGTAAAATGAATGAAATGATAGATGTCGGAAAGAATGCTAGGACGATTGAAGAGTTGATGGAAAAAATTTCTCCAATACCCAATTTGGAGTTAGAGGTTTTTCGGGCAATATGCAAGAAAATACCAATGGTGACAGTAGATTTAGTTATGATACATCCATTGGAAAAAGGAAAAGTTTTACTGACGTTGCGAGGCCCAGATGATAAATTTTGGCCAGACAAGTGGCACTTTCCAGGTGGATTTGTTGGGTATCAGGAAAAGATGGAAGAAGCTTGTGAAAGGATAGCAAAAGAAGAGGTAGGAGTTAAACTGGTAAAAATTCAACAGATAGGAATTAATGAACATTTGATTGAAGAATATGCCAGGGGCCATTCAGTTTCGGGAGTTTATCTGGCTGTGCCAGATAGGGTTCCAGAGAAAGGCCAATTTTTTGGAAAAGAAAATATTCCAAAAAATTTGATTAAAATGCATCGGAGGATTTTTGATCTTCTCTAGAAGATTATTAGCGCCGAATTTCAAACTGCCTCTAAAAAAGTTCGCAATATAGCGAACTTTATTTTTTTGAATGCATTTCATTTTTTCTTTTCTATCTCTTTCTTGATTTGTTCTAAGAATTTTTTAATTTTTATTTCGCCAATGTCTCCTTTTCCTCTTTTTCTAACACTTATAGTTTTGTTTTTCACTTCTTTGTCGCCGACAATTAAAAGATAGGGGATTTTTTGCATTTCTGCTTCTCGGATTTTTTTCCCTATTGTTTGATTTTCATCTTTAATTTCAATTCTAAAAGATTCAAGTTCTTTTTTAATTGTATTAGCGTATTTTTTATGATTAGCTCCGATAGGGATTATATATATTTGAACAGGGGATAGCCAAAGAGGAAAAGCCCCGGCATAATGTTCAATAAGTACGCCCGTAAACCTTTCTAATGACCCTAATAATGCCCTATGAAGCATAAATGGTTTTTGTTTTTCTCCGTTTTTATCTATATAAAAAATATCAAATCTTTCTGGCAGATTAAAGTCAAGTTGGATAGTTGAAATTTGCCATTCTCGTTTAATGGAATCTTGTATTTTGACATCTATTTTGGGACCGTAAAAAACAGCTTCTCCTTCTTCTATGACAAAATCCCAGTTAGCTTTTTTAATTCCATAAATTAGCGCTTGTTCCGCTTTTTCCCAATCAGAGTCAGAACCCAAATAATTTTTTTTATTTTTAGAATCGCGGACGCTAAGCACAACTCTAAATTTTTTAAAACCAAAAGTTTGTAAAACATTTTTAGTCAATTTTACCGCTTTAATAATTTCTTCGTTTAATTGATTTGGCGTGCAAAGAATATGTCCGTCATCTTGAGTAAATCCACGCACCCTTGTTAGTCCGTTTAGAGTTCCTGAGCGCTCATAACGATAAACAGTGCCTAACTCAGTATAGCGAACAGGCATATCACGATAGCTTTTCATAGATTCTTTATAAATCATTAAATGGAAAGGACAATTCATTGGTTTAAGATAGTATTTTTCTTTGTCAATTTCTATTGGCGCATACATGCTATCTTGATAATGGTCTAAGTGTCCTGATTTTTGAAAAAGTTTTTCATTTCCAATATGAGGGGTCCGCACCACTTCATATCCTTCTTTAATATATTTTTGTAAAACAAAATCTTCTATTATCTGGCGAAGCATTGCTCCTTTTGGCAGCCAAAGAGGAAGTCCTTGTCCAACTTCTTCGCTAAGAGCAAATAATCCTAATTTTTGGCCTAAAAGCCGGTGGTCTCTTTTCTCAGCTTCTTTTTGTTGCTCTAAGTAATCATCTAATTCTTTTTTTGTTTCAAAAGCAATTCCGTAAATTCGCTGAAGCATTGGATTTTTTTCATCTCCTCTCCAATAGGCGCCTGCGATTTTAGTCAACTTAAATGTCTCTGGATTAATTTCTTCGCTTGATTTGATATGAGGACCTTTACATAAATCTGTGAATTTTCCGCTTTTATAAATTGACACGGTTTTTCCCGGCAATTCTTTAATTAATTCCAGTTTATATGGCTGATTTTTAAATAATTTTTTGGCTTCTGTCTTGGATATTATTTTCTTTTTGAATTTTATATCCTGCTTAATCAATTTTTTCATTCTTTTTTCGATCCTTAGCAGGTCTTTGGGGGTAAAAGTCCCTCCTTCGCCAGAGGCTACGGTGAGCAAGGCAAAATCATAGTAAAAGCCGTTTTCAATTGTCGGCCCAATGCCAAACTTAGCAGTTGGATATATTTCCTGAACTGCTTCTGCCATTATATGAGCCAATGAGTGTCTTGTTGTTTCTATTTTTGCCATATATTTTATTTTATTCTTTTTCTATAACTTCTTCGATTTCATTGCAGATTATTTTGGGTACTCCGTCGCGGTTGTCAACTTTTCCTTTTATTATAACTATTTTATTTTCTTGAAAAATATTTGGATTATTTTCAATAATAGATGGGAAAACAACTAATTCAATTCTGCTTGTCTGGTCTTCTAATTTAACAAAAAGCATTGGCTTCCCGGTTTTAGTGATAATTTTTTTCATACTAGAAATTATCCCGCCAACTTTAACAATTTTTCCAGTCACATCTTGAGTAATTTTAGCTAACGGCAAAACGGTTTTTTCAAAAATCTTTTTAAAATCTTCTAAAGGATGAGAAGAGATGTAAAGGCCTAATAATTCTTTTTCCCAATTTAGTTTTTCTTTTTTTGGAAGCGGCGGAGCAGGGGATAGGTTTAAATTATTATTGCCGGATTTCATACTATCAAAAAGTCCTTTCTGTCCATTTGCTTTATTTTTTCGCGCTTCGCGGTTCCATTCCAGAATTTTTTCCAAATTTTGAAGGAGTTTATTCCTTTCTTCAAATTTATCAAAAGAACCAGTTTTAATCAAGGCCTCTAAAGATTTTTTGTTTAAATCTTTAGAATCAACTCTGCTTATAAAATCCTGGATTGAGTCAAAATGGCCATTAGCTTTTCTTTCTTTTACAATTGTTTCTACTATATTGTAGCCAACATTTTTAATGGCTAAAAGTCCAAAACGTATTTTATTTCTTTCTGGTATTACTGAAAAGTTTTTAAAACTTTCGTTTATATCAGGAGCAAGCACTTGAATTTCCATTCTTTTGCACTCTTCGATTAAAAATGCGATTTTCTCAATGTCCTGCCTTTCTGATGTTAAAACCGCGGCCATAAATTCCACTGGATAATGGGATTTTAAATAAGCGGTTCTATAAGCAATCATTGCGTAAGAAGCCGCATGGCTTCTATTAAATCCATAGCTGGCAAAAGGCAAAATCCATTCCCAGATTTTTTCTATAATTTTTTTGTCTATTCCATTGTTTATTCCTCCTCCCACAAATTTTTCTTTTTGTTCTAAAAGAAGTTTTTTGATTTTTTTTCCAACCGCTTTTCTTAAAACATCTGCTTCGCCCAAGGAAAACCCGGATAATTGCTGGGCAATCTGCATAAGCTGTTCCTGGTAGACCATAATGCCGTAAGTTTTTCCTAAAATTGGCTCTAATTTTGGGTGGAGATACTCTACTTTCTTTTTACCGTGTTTTCCTTTAATATAGTCGGGAATAAATTGCATTGGTCCTGGCCGGTATAGAGCGACCATAGCGATAATATCTTCAAACTCAGTCGGCTTAAGCTGTTTTAAATATCTTTTCATTCCATCGCTTTCCAACTGGAATACGCTGGTGCTTTGTCCTTTCTGGAGAATTTCAAAAGTTTTTTTATCGTCTAAAGGAATTTCTTCAATTTTTATAGATTTATCCTGAACTTTATAAATACGGGAAAGAGTATCTTCAATAATAGTAAGATTTTTCAATCCCAAGAGGTCCATTTTTAATAATCCCAAATCCTCAATTGAGTGCATTTCATACTGAGTAACAATATTTTCGTTATTTTTGCCTGAATTTTGCAAGGGAACTGTTTCTGTTAAAGGTTCTTTGGAAATTACTAAACCGCAAGCATGAGTAGAAGCGTGCCTAGCCACTCCTTCCAGCTTTTTAGCTAAATCAATTAGTTTTGTCGCTTGCGGGTCTGTTTGATAAAATTGCTTAAATTCGCTTATTTTTTCCAAGGTTTGATTTAGATTGAATCCGATTGGGATCATTTTTGCGGCTCGGTCGCAATAATTATAATCATAACTTAGGGCTCTGCCCACATCTCTGATTGCAGCTCGCGCGGCCATTGTCCCGAAAGTGATGATTTGCGCCACCTTATCTTTGCCATATTTTTCAGCGATATAATTTATTACTTCACCTCTTCTCCAGTCAGTAAAATCAAGGTCAATATCAGGCATTGAAATTCGTTCAGGATTTAAAAATCTTTCAAATAATAAATCGTATTTTAGAGGGTTAATATCAGTGATATTTAAAAGATAGGAAACCAAAGAACCTGCTGCCGAACCTCTCCCAGGGCCAACTACAATTCTGTTTTGCTTTGACCAGTTAACAAAATCTTGGACAATAAGAAAATAAGAAGCAAATCCAGTTTGTTTTATGACTGAAAGTTCGTAATTTAAGCGGTCGGCAAGTTCTTTTGTTTTTTCTAATTTTCTTTTTTCTAGTCCTTGTTCGCAGAGCTCTTCCAGATATTCGTTAGAAGTTTTTTTATCTGGGACTTCAAAATAAGGGAGTTTTGTTTCGCCTAACTTAAATTCAAAATTGCAAGCGTCTGCGATTTTTTGGGTGTTTTCAATTGCTGATGGCGTATCTTTAAAAAGCTCTTTCATTTTTTCTGACGTGTGCATTGAAAAATCATCAGATTTCATTGTTAATCGCCCCGGGTCATTTGGCTTAGCTCCAGTATTAATCAACATCAGAATATCCTGCGCTTCAGCGTCTTCTGGTTTAAGATAATGACAGTCATTCGTGGCAACCAAAGGAATATTTAGTTTTTTAGAAAGAAGAATCAGGCCATGATTAGCAATTTTCTGATTTGGCAAATTTGGATGATGTTGAATTTCCAGGTAAAAATTATCTTTGCCAAAAATTTTCTGATATTTTAGAGCTAATTTTTCCGCTTCATTAATTTTTTTTGCGATAATAAGCTGAGGTATTTTTCCACGCAAACAAGCAGTCATTGCGATAAGCCCTTCGCTGTGTTTTTCTAAAAGTTCATCGTCAATTCTGGGCTTATAATAAAAACCCTCAAGATGGGCTTTAGTTGCTAATTTTACTAAATTTTTATAGCCGATTTCATTTTTAGCCAAAAGAACCAGATGATATTTTTTATTGTCAATGTTTGGCCTTTTTTGCTCCATTCGTTCAAAGGCCATATAGAATTCACAGCCAATAATTGGCTTAATGCCCGCTTTTTTTGCTTTTTTGTAAAATTCTACCGCGCCGTATAAAACACCATGGTCAGTTATGGCAACAGAGTCCATATCATTTTGTTTTACGTAATCTAAAATCTCGTCAATCTTTGGCAGACCATCTAATAGGGAATAGTGCGAATGGACATGCAAATGAGTAAACTTAGACATAATTGAAAATTATTATTCTATTATATCATTTTCAAATCCTATGGCAAATCATTGACTTTTCCGCAGGGTTCAACTTTCCGCGATCGCGGGAAGTTGAACCTTTTTTATTTCGCAAAAATTTAGTTATTTAAATTGTTCAATAATAATTTTTTAATTTAGCGTAACAAAGTAGGTCGATCGGCAGGATTTGTTATTTTATTTCCAGTTTATTTGACTTTTTTGTAGAGTTTGATAATGTGGAATTACTAAAAAAGTAGCAATATTAAAAAAAGAATATGGGGTGAATCAAAGTGGGAAATTTGAAAAAAATTATTTTTGGTGACTTTACGTCATTTGAGGACATAAAAAAAGTAATTGAAGAGATCGTCGATACCGTTAATGTGCTAATAGTAGGAGAATTGGATATAAGAGATAAGAACATAGAGGAGATGGAGCAAAAACTGAAAGGAACCAATCAAGAAATAGAAATATTAAGCGAAAGGATTGAAGAATTAGAGAAAGAATTGATTGCGTTAACAAAAACTGTTGAAACGTATGAACCTGATCAGCAATTTACAGACGAACAAGTAGAGAAAATTAATGATTTTTTTGGTTTTGACTAAATTATCTTATGGGGCGGATGAATTTCGCCTTTTTTATTTTATCCTATTTCATCCATTCGTGATGGACGATTTAAGTGAAATTTTAATGGGTTCAACTTTTGCCGATCGTCGGAAATTGAACCCTTTTTTTCATTCTGTATTTTTATTCCGTAAAAATTTAGTTGTTTAAATAATTGTTCAATAATAATTGTTTAATTTAGCGTAACAAAGTAGGTCGATCGGCGAGATTTGTTATTGTTTATTTCCAGTTTATTTGACTTTTTTGTAGAGTTTGATAATGTGGAATTGTTAATTGTTAAAAAGTATATTAACAATAAAATATGAGGTAAATGAAAATGAATGAAGCAGATTATGAAAGATTACATCATAAAACACGGACACGGGGCAGTAGATTTGATCCACCTCTAGTACTAAAGACTACAGAATTTATTCAAACTAGTGAGGAAAAAGCAAGAGAGTTTCTAGATAAATTAACAGAAACAGACGGAAGAGTTCTTAGGTAAAAAATCAGGCGGATGAATTTCGCCTTTTTTATTTTATCCTATTTCATCCACGGCCGTCGATGATTTAGGATAAATTTTGTTGGGCGGATTTATAAATCCACTTAACAGAATCTACAGGTGTCGTAAAATTAAAGTAAGACAATGAAACAAGAGGTTCAACTTTCGACGATCGCGGGAAGTTGAACCTTTTTTATTTCGCAAAAATTTAGTTATTTAAATAATTGTTTAATTTGGCGTAACAAAGTAGGTCGATCGGCGAGATTTGTTATTTTATTTCCAGTTTATTTGACTTTTTGGCGGGGACTGATAAGATGAAATTATTAAAAAAGTAGCAATATTACAAATAGAATATGAGGTGAATGAAAATGAAAATACAAGGATTAGATGAAAAGGAAATTAAAGATGCTTTGTCTCGGCTTATTGTGGTCACTGGAGCTGAGGGCTCCATATGTAAAAGTCTTTTTGAAAAGGAGATAATAGAAAACGAGGAAACAGAAAACGAGGAGACAATATGCTTTGAGATTGTCAAAAAAGGCATTTTAATGCGGGCTTTTCCGAGTGGAGGGTGGCTGATAGGAATGGAATTTTATATAATGTCTATCGCAGGAGATCAATTACTGAAAGGAAAAGTAATAAAATGGTTTGAAGAATTTTTAGGAGACCCTCTTGAAATTCAAGAAATTAAAGGAGAAATAAGCGGAGAACAGGATTATATCTATTGGAGTGCCAAAAAAGTAGATGAAAAATTAAAAGGCGGATGAATTTCGCCTTTTTTATTAGAGTTTGATATTATTAAAAAGGGTTCAACTTTCGACGATCGCGGGAAATTGAACCTTTTTTTATTTTATAAAAATTTAGTTGTTCAAATAATTGTTTAATTTGGCGTAACAAAGTAGGTCGATCGGCGAGATTTGTTATTTTATTTTTGGTTTATTTGACTTTTTTGTAGAGTTTGATAATGTGGAATTGTTAATTGTTAAAAAGTATATTAACAATAAAATATGAGGTAAATGAAAATGAGAATACGAGGATTGAACAAAAGGGAAGTTAAAAAAGCTTTATTAGGACTTACTGTGGTTGTTGTAAAGGATGGCACATTGAGTAGTTTTTTTGAAAAGACGATAATAGAGAGCAAAAAAACAGAAAGGTGTGAGTTAATACATTTTAACATTGTTAAAGGCGTTTTTTCATGGTCTTTTCCAGACAGGAAGCAAGTTTCAGGAATGGAATTCTACACAATGTCTATTTCAGGAGATGATGAATTGAGAGGGAGAGTAATCCAGTGGTTTGAAGAATTTTTAGGGGATCCTTTTGAAATTCAAGAACCTGAAGGGAAAGAAAGCGCAGACATGAGGCTAACTTACATTTATTGGAGTGCCAAAAAAGTAGATGAAAAATTAAAGGGCGGATGAATTTCGCCTTTTTTATTTTCAAAAGCTTGCATAATTATTATTTTTTTGGTAAAGTAAAAAGGAATTAAATAAATTGTTTATGGCGGTTCCAAAGCAAAGAAAAACAAAATCAAGAAGAAATCAAAGAAGGTCGCATATTAATTTAAAAGCGCCGCTTTTAATTAAGTGTCCAAAGTGCGGAAAACCGGTAAAACCTCATACTGTATGTTGGAGCTGTGGTTTTTATAAAGGCAAAGAGGTAATTGATGTTTTAGCTAAATTAACCAAGAAAGAAAAGAAACAAAAAGAAAAAGAAATGGCAGTGCATAAAAAAGAAAAAGCCAAAGACGAGGGAGCATTAAGCATGGAACAACTATCTAAGAAATGAAAAATAGAAAATGAAAAATGAAAAACGATAGAGTAAAATCTAAAATTTTATTTTTTTAATTTGGTCGGTATTATAACTTTTAATTTTTCACTTTTCCCGACTTTGTCGAGGATGCTCGATGAAATCGGCATAATTTTTAATTTGACTGAGCCCGAGAGGGCGAAGGAATATGGCAAGTAGACATTTATCACGTTCTATAGTAATGCAAAGTTTATACGAGTGGGATTTTTTTGGTAAAAAAAAAGATTCTTTAAAAAAAATTGTTGAGCGTAATATTAAAGAACTGGGACCCGGACTTGAAAGTTCTGATTTTGTTTTAAAATTAATGGAAGGAGTAAAAAAACATATTTCTCAAATTGATAAAATTATTGAAAAAGCCGCTCCGGAATGGCCAGTAGAACAAATAACAATTATAGATAGAAATATCTTGCGATTAGGACTTTATGAGCTTTTATACAGCGATAAAGAAGAGGTGCCTCCCAAGGTGGCGATCAATGAAGCAATTGAATTAGCTAAATCTTTTGGAGGAGAATCCTCAAGCAGATTTATTAACGGTGTTCTGGGAACAGTATATAAAGAATTAAATAGCAAATCTTAAATTCCAAACAAATGAAAGATTTTTCACCTTTAGAAAAAGAGTTTAATATTAAATTTAAAAATAAGGATTTATTAACTCAGGCGTTTATCCATCGCTCTTACTTAAACGAGAATCCAGATTTTCATTTAGACCATAATGAACGATTGGAATTTTTAGGAGACGCAGTATTAGAATTGATTGTTACAAATTATCTTTATCAGAATTATCCTGAAAAAGCAGAAGGGGAATTGACCAATTGGCGCGCGGCTTTAGTTAATACTAATATCTTGGCAAAGGTTGCTTCTGATATTAAATTTGATAATTTCTTACTGCTTTCTCACGGAGAAGCGAAAGATACTGGCAAAGCCCGCCAATATATTTTAGCTGATACCTTTGAAGCGTTTATTGGCGCGTTTTTCCTTGATTCCGGTTATAATTCTGCTAAAAAATTTATAGAACAATATCTGATAAAAGAGCTTCCTCGTATTATTAAAGAAAATCTTTTTAAAGACGCTAAAAGTTGTTTTCAGGAAAAGGCGCAAGAAACAGCAAGAATTACTCCTAATTATAAGGTTTTAAAACAATGGGGGCCGGATCATCTTAAACATTTTGTTGTCGGAGTATTTTTGCGAAATAAATTAATAGCCAAAGGAAAGGGTTCTTCAAAGCAAGAAGCAGAGGATTCAGCAGCGCAAAACGCGCTTAAAGTTAAAAATTGGAATAATTAATTAGAATATAAATCATAAATTTATGCTTTCAATAAGATTTTTAAGAACAGGAAAAAAGAATCAACCGTTTTTTCGAATAGTGGTTTGCAACAAAGGAAACGCGCCTCAAACAGGCAGGTTTTTAGAGATACTCGGTTTTTATAATCCTTTAACCAAAAAAAGAAACCTTAAGGCAGAACGGATTAAGTATTGGCTGTCAGTTGGCGCCAAATGTTCAGATACAGTTCATAATTTATTAATTACAGAAAAAGTAATAGAAGGGAAAAAGATACCTGTCCATAAAAAGAAAAAGGTGAAAGAGGGCGAGGAGCAAGAAAAACCAAAAGAGCAGGCAGGTGTAAAACCTGAAACAAAAGAACCTGAAGTTAAAGGGAAACCAGAGAAAAAAGAAGAACAAAAAACAGAAGCGAAGGAAACTAAAACAGAAGTCAAGGAGAAGCCAAAGCAAAAATTAAAAGAGGAGCCAAAAACTGAAGAAAAAAAGAAACCCTCTTCCGTCCCGCCAAGCGTGACTACGGCGGGCAAGGAAGATTCTGAAAAATAATTCATTTTATACTAAAAAAATAGAGTAAATCATTGATTTACTCTGGTTTATTATAATATTCCTAATTTTCAGAAATTCATGAAAAATTAGTTTTCAGGTCTTGCTCGTATTATCTGAGAAATACCCTTCAAACTCTGGCATTCTGATTGTTTTTGGCTTAATATTTCTAAAAGAAGTATGCTCATGGCTTCCTCTCTATCAAACCCTGCATTCATCAATATTTCTACTTTCTTGAAGTAATGCTCAGCCAGAACTTTATTGTGTAGTTCCGCTTGCACAGATGTTTTTTCAATAATTTCTGTTGCTTTTTCATATCCATAGCCCTTAGCCTTTGCTATTGCTTTTATCAATTCATCAAAAATTGGCTTCATAGAAGATCCATATTCTTGAAGTAACTCTTCTATCACAGGAGCAACTACCGGGCTTATTTTTGAAATTTCTGTTGCAAAAGTTTTTAAATGTACCTCAAGGCCATTTAGATCGTCTTCCTGTACAGCAGTCTTAATATCTTTTATTATATTTTCCATGCTTTTCAATGCTTCCATAATTGTTTCACGTTTTTCCATTTTTATTCATCTCGTTTATTTAATTCTCAAAGAACAATTCTGTCCTTTTCATTGAACTATTAGAAATACTACTAAATTATTCATGTTTTGTCAAATTTTTATTTGTTATTAAGAGTATAACCCACGGAGCTTAGCTCCGTGGGTTTTTAGCAGGATTTTGATTTGGTTGGGATTTGTGGTAAAATTTAGTTGATTTATGAAACATAGAGTATTTATTGCTATAAATTTGCCGGAAGATATAAAAAAGAAATTGGCTTTTGAGCAAGAGGAGATTGAGAGCTCTTTTGATATTAGTCCAATGCGTTGGACAAGAAAAGATAATTTACATATTACTTTAGCTTTTCTCGGATATGTTCAAGACGATGAAATAGTTGAAATTTGTCAATTAACAAAATCAATAGTTCAAAAGCAAGAGCCATTTTCTTTAAATTTAACTAAAATTTGCTACGGCCCTCCTGAAAAAATGCCTCCGCGAATGATATGGGCGACAGGAGAAAAAAGCCAAGAATTAGCTAAATTAAAAACTGGTTTAGAAATGATTTTGTTAGAATCTGAGAACAGCGGATTTAAGAATAAAGAGGGAAGAGCTTTTTCTCCTCATATTACTTTGGGAAGGATTAGGGCCTGGCAGTGGAAGCAGATTAATCCAGAAGAAAGACCAGTAGTTGAAAAAGAAATTTCATTAAAATTTGACATAAATTCAATTGAAGTAATGGAAAGCCAGCTTAAAAGAGGAGGAACAACTTATACTATTTTAGAAAGTGCGTTATTGGGTAGTTAAAACCCAAGTATCAAGCTTAAAATTTTCAATTTTCAATTTTCAATTTCTATTAAATTTTCAATGAATTAATTTCTAAATAGTTTGAAAATTAGAAATTAGAAATTAGAAATTTATGAGAGTTCATCTTATTGGTATCGGCGGGATTGGTGTTTCTGCTTTAGCCCAGTATTATTTAGCCAAAGGGCGCGAGGTAAGCGGTTCTGATTTGGCGCGCTCGGAAATTACTGATTTGCTTGATAAAAAGGGAGCTGAAGTTTTTATAGGGCAGAAAGCAAAAAATATTTCTCAAGACATTGATTTGGTTGTTTATTCTCCAGCAGTTCAAGAAGATAATCCTGAATTAAAGCAGGCAAGAAAATTAGGAATTAAATGCCAGACATATCCAGAAGCGTTAGGGGATTTAACAAAAAAACATTTTACTATTGCTGTAGCAGGAACGCATGGCAAAAGCACTACAAGCTCAATGCTCGCAATGGTTTTAATTAAGGCAGGATTAGATCCAACTGTTATTATAGGGACAAAACTAAAAGAATTCGGAAATTCAAATTTTCGAATAGGAAAGTCGAAATATTTGATTATTGAGGCGTGCGAATATGAGGAATCATTTTTAAATTATTTACCTAAAATTATTGTTTTAACTAATATTGAGGCAGACCATCTTGATTATTTTAAAAATTTGAAAAATGTTTTGAAGGCGTTTAGAAAGTTTATTAAACGATTATCCAAAAATGGAGTATTAGTAATAAATGAAGATGATAAAAATATTTTTAAGATATTAGACAGCAGAGGTCAGGTAAAATTTTATTCTATTAAAGATAAGGAGTCGCAGAAATTAGAAAGAATTTTAAAGGTGCCGGGAGAGCATAATGTTTATAACGCTCTGGCCGCTTTGACAGTTGCCAGGATTCTAAAAGTTCCAGATAAAACTTTTTTTAAAGCGCTTTCAGGGTATAAGGGTTGCTGGCGCCGTTTTGAAATTAAAAAATTGGTCATCGGTCATCGGTCATTAGTTATTGTTAGCGATTACGCTCATCACCCGACAGAAGTAAAAGCAACATTAAAAGCTGGTAGAGAAAAATTTTTAAACAAAAAAATTTGGTGTGTTTTTCAGCCGCATCAATATCATAGAACTTATCATCTTTTTCCTGATTTTGTTAAAGTTTTTTCTCAAGCGTTAGAAGAAAATTGGATTGATAATTTAATCATTGCTGATATTTACGATGTCGCTGGCAGGGAAGATAAAAAAACTAAGGGGAAAGTAAGTTCAGAAAAGTTAATCAAGGCGATTAAAAATAATAAAGCAATTTATATCCCAAGCATTAAAAAAGTAGAAAATTATTTAAAAAACAATATAAAGAAAGGAGAGGTAGTGATAATAATGGGAGCAGGGGATATTTATAAAGTTTTCCACAGCTGATTTGCTTGTTTTTAGTAATAATGTTATGCTCTAATAAAGGTTTTATTATTAGTAATAATTAATCATTAAACAAGTAATGTAAATTTTTTCAGGAAATTTAATCCAGAAAAATTATACATTGCGAAAAAAGGAATTATGGAAACTACAACTATTGTTTTGTTGATAGTGGCTGTAGTAGCGATAGGAGCAGCGATTTATTACTTGAAAAGCAAGAAACAAGGCGGAACAGAAGAAATCACTACTCCCGAAACTCCTTCAGATGAAGGTCCTACTACTCCAGAAGTTTAGTTTTATTGTTATCTAAATTTCAAAACCCCCCTCTTTTGCGCAAACGCGAAAAGAGGGGGGTTTGAGTTTTTAGCGGTTTATGCTACTATAAATAATAGTATAAGTGTAAAAATTTGAAAATTAATAAAATATTTTTGTTAAAAAAAATTAATAATTTTATCCTGCAATATTTCGCAAAATCACCAATATATCGAAATATTTTTCGTATATTCGTGTTTATTCGTAATTTGCAGAAATATAAAATGTTTTTTTCAATTTCTTTAATCGCTATCGGGGTTATATTCCTTTTAAAAAATTTAGGTGTTATCAGCGGAGAAATTTGGGGGCTTATCTGGCCGACTTTGATAATTTTATTAGGACTTTCTCTTTTATTAAGACCACGAAAACGTCATTTTTGGACAGGATTGTTCAATAAAGAGGAAGAATAGGGGTTGGGCGCGTGGTTCAGTGGTTAGAACGCATTCCTGATAAGAATGAGGTCGAAGGTTCGATTCCTTCCGCGCCCACACTTCGGGCCGTTAGTTCAGTTGGCAGAATGCCTCGTTTGCAACGAGGAGGTCGCCAGTTCGAATCTGGCACGGTCCACTAAATTTATGTCCATAATTTTAACAGATGAAAATTTTGAAGAGGAGGTTTTAAAAAGCGACCAGCTGGTTTTGGTTGATTTTTTTGCTGAATGGTGTGTTCCTTGCAAGCCAATGGCTTTAATAGTAGACCAAATAGCTGAAAATTATAAAGCTCAAATCAAAGTAGGTAAATTTAATATAGACGAAGGACCGCGAACCGCTTCTCAATATCAAATAGAGGTTATTCCGACTTTATTATTTTTTAAAAATGGGCAAGTAATTGATAGAACCAGGGGGATTATGCCTTATCCTGTTTTAGAGGAGAAAATAAAACAATATTTGTAATATGCAAGATAATGTTGTTGAAAAAATAATTGAGGAATATAAAAAATACGCTGAAGAAAATGGATTTAAGTTAAATCCTAATAAGGAAGTAGCGGAATCTTTAGTCAAGGGTTTGATAGCAAGGGAGAAGAAATATGGCGCGCGCTATTGTCCCTGTAGAAGAGTAACTGGTAATAAGGAAAAAGATAAATTAAAGATTTGCCCTTGTCCTCAGCATAAAAAAGAAATTAAACAAATGGGGCATTGTTATTGCAATTTATTTGTCAAATAATCGTTCTCGAGTTTTCCACAAGGCGATTTTTTTTATTTTTGGTATAATATAAGAAAAGAGTTTACCCCCTGTTTTCGCGTTTGCGCAAAAGAGGGGGGAAAGGTCGAGAGTAAAATCATTAAAATATAAATATTATTATGATTTATATGATTGAAAATTGGTCTTCAATGATTTATGACGCTTTTGAACTTTTAGTAGAAAATATGTTAAATTATATTCCTGGTTTAATAGCCGCAATTCTTGTTTTAATTATTGGCTGGTTTGTCGCGGCTGTTATGGGAAAATTTACAGTTAAGGTTTTAGAAAGTTTGAAGTTCAATCAACTTTTTGAAAGAGGAGGATGGAAAGAAGCATTTGAAAAAGCAGAGTTAAAAGTTAATATTTCAGAATTTATCGGCGCGATTGTTAAATGGATTTTTGTCATTGTTTCCTTGTTGGCGGCAGTAGATATTTTAGGGCTCGGGGAATTTGCTAATTTTTTGAGAGATATTTTAAATTATCTGCCAAATGTAGTGGTAGCCGTAGTTATTTTTGTGGTAGCGGTAATTATAGCTGATATTTTAGAAAAAATTACCAGAGCATGGGTAGAGCAGATGAGAATTGGATATGGTTCAGCTGTAGGAACGGTTGTAAGATGGTCAATTTGGATTTTTGCAATTATGGCTATCTTAATGCAGTTAGGAATTGCTTTGAGCTTGATTCAAACTTTGTTTACTGGCTTTGTGGCGATGTTGGTTATTGCCGGAGGATTAGCTTTTGGTTTGGGAGGCAAGGATGTTGCTGCTGAAATTCTTCAGGAGATTAAAGCGAAGCTTCAAAAATAAACGTGTGGAGAGAAAGGGGTTGACAAATCTTTATGATTTTAGTAGTATAGAGTCAGTGAGTGTGAGAATTCCGTTTTACGGAATACTCCGATTCTTTGAAAGCAAAAGACCTTGCTTCGGTAAGGTTTTTTGCTTTTTTATTTTACTTTGTTATAATAAGATTGAGTCGGGAGGACAGCACTCACTGTTAAAAGGGTTGGAGTTAACTCTCCCGGCTCATTAAAAAAATGTCAAAGAATATTTCTTTAGCAAAATATACCACTTTTAAAATCGGTGGTCCGGCTAAATATTTTTTAATAGCCAAAACAAAAAAAGAGTTGACTAAAGCGATTAAAACGGCAAAAGAAAATAAATTGCCTTTTTTTATTTTAGGAGGAGGCAGCAATGTATTAGTTAGCGATAAGGGGTTTAATGGACTGGTTATAAAAATCCAAAGCTCAAAATCCAAATTATTCCAAATAAAACCCAAAGCTCAAAATCCAAAAATTTGGATTGAGTCGGGAGCGAAGTTGGGTAATTTAATAAAGTCATTAGTAGAAAACAATCTGACAGGATTAGAGTGGGTGGCAGGGATTCCAGGAACAATAGGAGGAGCTATCCGCGGAAATGCCGGTGTGCCTGAAAAATCAATGAAAGATATAGTAAAGAACGTGGAAGTATTAGACGCAGACACATTAAAACAAAAAATTTTTACAAACAAAGATTGTAAATTTAAATACAGGGATAGTATTTTTAAGCGTAATAAGAATTTAATAATTCTTTCCGCGGAGATTGAGTTGAAAAAAAACGATTCTAAAAAGAGCAAGCAGATTATTAAGGAAATTTTAAAAGACAGGGCAGAAAAAATTCCAAAGGGATATTCAGCAGGTTCTATTTTTAAAAATCCTGAAAATATTTCAGCAGGGGAGTTAATTGAAATATGCGGATTTAAGGGTTTTGCGATTGGAGGCGCGCAAGTTTCTTTTCAGCACGCTAATTTTATAATTAATTTTACTGGCAACGCAAAAGCAGAAGATGTAATAAATTTAATCAATTTAATTAAAAATGTGGTAAAAGACAAAACAGGAATAAAATTAGAAGAAGAGATTCAATGCATAGGATTTTAAAAGTTTAATTTAGTAATTATTCGCAAAATTATAAGGGTTCAACTTCCGACGATCGCGCGAAGTTGAACCCTTTTTTTAAAATAAGAAAAATTGACAAAAAAAAGATTTGTGATATATTGGGAATACAAATGAGAAAGAGAGAATTGGCTAAATTAGCTGATTTGATGATCTTTACAAATTTAAATACAAAATGAAAAAATTGAACGATAAAGAATTAAGGGATTCAATAGAACGGTTTTTGGAAAAAGTAAATATTCTAAAAGGAAAGGAAGAAGATAAGGACGACCGTGGACTTAAAAGGATTCTATTAGAGACAACTGACATGCGTCGGCTTATGTATTACTTGGATACACATATGAGTTATAATCGGTTTAGACGGCAAAGGGAGAATAATTTAGGAAGAGAAGAACTAATTAAAGAAAGAATCATAAAGGTGCTGAAAAAAAAGCTGCCAAAGACAACTGACATATACTTACTTAAACGTTATCTGGTAAATATTATGTTGCTTCGGAAAAGTGCGGATCCTCCTTTGGAAACAGAAGAACTGATTTTGGCAAAAATAATAGAGGTGCTGAAAAAAAAGCTGCCAGAGATAACTGACATGAATGAGCTTTCATCTTTGTATAGAGATTTTTGGTGTGGCGACGCAAAATACATGATTGAAGGCAGAATGGTAGAAGTGGTCAAAGAAAGAGAGATAGGCGAGTTTCTTGATTTTTTCAAGAATCCGGGGAAAATATCTACTTGGTCTTTGGTGGATGAGTTTGTGAAGAAAGGCGAAGAATTTGTCGCAGAACAGGCAAATAAATAAAAGCAATAAGGGGTGTTTCTCACCCTTTTTTATTTGCTGTTTTTTAATAAATTTGTTATTATAAATTATATGAAAATTAATATAAAAGCTACAAATTTTAAATTAACACCCAGCATTAATGAGTATATTGGAATAAAAATAGGAAGCTTGGAAAAGTTTATCAAGGCCTCTCCTTGGGAAGTTTGGGTTGAGGTGGGAAAAACCACACATCACCATCATAAAGGACAAGTTTTTCGAGCCGAGGTTCAATTAAAGCTGCCTGGAAAAGGCCTAAGAGTAGAGTCAATAAAAGATGATATTCATCTTGCGATAGATGAAGTTAAAGACGAGCTTCAAAGAAAGCTTAAGCAGTATCAAGAAAAACAAATTACTGAAACGAAAAAAGGAGCCCGAATTTTTAAAGAAGAGCTCCATTTATCTGAGTAAATATATGTCAATATTAGATAAGGTTTTCGGCAACGCAAATGAGAAATATTTAAAGAAAATACAGCCATTAGTAGAAAAGATAAATAACCTCGAATCAGAATTCGAGGGTTTTTCTAATATACAATTAAAAGAAAAAACAAAAGAACTTAAGGAGCGAATAGGGCAAGGAAAAACTCTTGATGATTTATTGCCAGATGCCTTTGCCTTGGTTAGAGAATCTTCTAAAAGAATGTTAAGCCAGCGTCATTTTGATGTTCAATTGATTGGCGGAATTGTTTTGCATCAAGGAAAAATTACTGAAATGAAAACAGGGGAAGGCAAGACACTGGCCGCTACTTTGCCTGCTTATTTGAATGCTTTAGAAGGAATGGGAGTTCATATTATAACTGTTAATGATTATTTGGCTAAAAGAGATGCTGTTTGGATGGGGCAGATATATGATTTACTGGGGTTATCTGTTGGATGTATAGTTCATGAAGCGGCCTATATTTATGATTCAAAATATACCGCAGATAATCAGGGATTAAATGGGGAAAGGGATAAAGAGAGAGATTTGACAGGCGCGTTCAGAGTTGTGGAAAGTTATTTGCGGCCGGCGTCCAGGAAAGAGGCATATTTGGCTGATATTGTTTACGGAACAAACAATGAATTTGGCTTTGATTATTTAAGAGACAATATGGCTTATAGTTTGGATCAAATGACCCAAACTCGCGAAACAGACGCGAAACAAAAACGCGAAACAGACGCCAAAAATGATTTTAATTTTGCCATTATTGACGAGGTTGATTCAATTTTAATTGATGAAGCAAGGACTCCTTTAATTATTTCCGCGCCAGATACTGAAAGCTCAAAATGGTATCAAGAATTTGCTAAAATTATTCCCAGATTAGACCAAAAAACCGATTATGAAATAGACGAGAAAATAAGAGCAGTTACTTTGACGGAGCAGGGAATAAATAAAATTGAAAAAATCTTAGGAATGGAGAATATTTACGAAGATAAAGGCATAAGATATCTTCATCATTTAGAGCAGTCCTTAAGAGGAGAAACGCTTTTTAAAAAAGACAAGGATTACATAATTAAAGATGGCCAGGTGGTTATTGTTGACGAATTTACGGGCCGGTTAATGCCGGGAAGACGCTGGTCAGGCGGACTTCATCAGGCGATTGAAGCGAAAGAAAGAGTAGAAGTGAAGCCGGAATCTTTAACATTGGCTTCGGTTACTTTTCAAAATTATTTTCGGCTCTATAAAAAACTCGCTGGAATGACCGGAACAGCTGTTACTTCAGCTGAAGAATTTGATAAAGTTTACGGCATAGATGTGATTATTATACCCACAAATAAACCAATGATACGTCAGGATTTAAAGGATAAAGTTTTTAAAACTAAAAATGGAAGATATAAAGCGGTAGTAGAAGAGATTAAGAAGAGGCATCAGCAAGGCCAGCCGGTCTTAGTGGGAACCACTTCTATTGAGAAAAATGAATATTTAGGCAAATTACTTGAAAGAGAGGGAGTTTCCTGCCAAATTTTAAACGCTAAGAATCACGAACAAGAAGGCCAGATTATTGCCCAGGCCGGGAAGCTTGGCAATGTGACTGTTGCCACCAACATGGCTGGCAGGGGAGTGGATATTGTTTTAGGTGGAAATCCTTTGAACTTGGAAGAAGCAAAAAAAATCAAGGAATTAGGCGGACTTTGCGTTATCGGAACTGAAAGACATGAAGCCAGAAGAATTGACAATCAGCTTCGGGGAAGGACTGGAAGACAGGGTGATGCCGGCTCCAGTCAGTTTTTTATATCGTTGGAAGATAATCTTTTAAGAGTTTTTGGGGGCGATAAGATAAAGGGCTTAATGGAGAAATTTAACTTTCCCGAGGATGAACCGATAGAAATGGGTATTATTTCTGGAGCGATTGAGTCAGCTCAGACAAAAATTGAAGGATTTAATTTTGATTTAAGAAAACATATTTTAGAATATGACGATGTAATGAATAAACATAGAGAAGTGATTTACAAAAAGAGAAGAGAAATACTGAAAAAAGTTCAAGAAAGTTTAAAACCTTATGTCTTGGAAATAATTAAAAAAGCAGGACATTCAGAAGGGGATTATGAAAATAAAGAAAAAGAAGTAGGAGAAGAAAATATGCGTCAACTTGAGAAAGCAGTTGTTTTAAGAACTTTAGATATGCTTTGGATGGAGCATTTAGAAAATATGGAGCGGTTGCGGGATTCAGTTCGTTTAAGGGCTTATGGACAGCAAGATCCATTGATTGAGTATAAAAATGAAGGTCATAAAATGTTTCGGATTTTACTTGATACTTTGGAAGCAAATATTGCTGATACAATTTTTAAAGCAAGATTAACAAGACAGCCAGCGCCGCCAGAATTTAGCCGGCCTTCTGTATCAAGCTCTTCAGCCATAGCTCCAGCCGCAAAAAATGCAAAAAAAGTCGGCAGAAACGACCCCTGCCCATGCGGCTCAGGCAAAAAATATAAAAAATGCTGCGGGAAATAATATGGAAAATCAAAATAAAAAGAAAAAGAAAATTATTGTTGCGGTCTCTGGCGGAATGGATCCGTTGCATATTGGCCATATTCGTTTATTTCAGGAGGCAAAAAAACTTGGCGATAAGCTTGTTGTTATTTTGAATAGCGACGATTGGCTTAAGAAGAAGAAAGGAAATGTTTTTATACCCCAGCAAGAACGCAAAGAGATTATTGAAGCGCTTAGTTGCGTTGATGAAGTTATTTTGACTTGTCATTCAGAAAATCCAGAAGATATGAGCGTTTGCGCGGAATTAAGTAAAATAAGACCTGATATTTTTGCCAATGGCGGAGATAGGAAAAAAGGAAATATTCCAGAAATAGAAACCTGTAATCAAATAGGTTGTAAAATGGTTTTTAATGTTGGACATGGCGGAAAAATCCAATCAAGCTCCTGGCTATTAAATAAATATCATAAAAGTTAGCAAAATTTGATTTTACTTGAATTTTTTAGCAGGGGCTGATTTTGTCAAGTGAAATTTTTATAAACGACAAGCGGCCGCAGATGATTTATAAAATATTTGAGAATCCAAAGAGCTAAATTCAAGGAGCTAAGCTCCTTATAATTTTATTTGACAGATTGGTTTTTATGGGTAGAATAGAATTAGCAATAAATTAACAAAAAAATATACTAAAAAGGTGACAAAATGCCAATATCTGAAAAAATAATTAAGGAATTTATAAAAGAAAAAAAAGATCGGGTGGAAAGAAGAAAAAAGATACAGGAAAAAATGAAAGCATCATTAGTCGGTCACTTAGATGGTGTTTCTGTTGACGATTTGATAGAAGCGGCAGAGCAAGAAATAGAAGAAGAAGCAATTTTTTTTATCCCGTGTTATGCCGCGGATTTTCCAAAAAGCAGGTTATTGAAAATATTAAGAGAAGCGAAAAGAAATGTAGTGGAAGATATTCTTCAAAAACATTTTCCGCGATTAAGATTTAATCTTTTCGGTCCGAATGAGAATCCGGGAAAAGGAACAATAAGAAAAGGAAATATAGTAAAGATTATCACAAAGGGCAATTGGCATGAAAGGCAGGAAATTGAGAAGCAAGCTAAAGAAAATTATGATAAAATTGCCATGTTTTTAAAATCGCACAAAAGAGGCGAATACTATAATATTTTAGAAATTGCTCAAGGAGCTAAGCTATATTTAAGAGAGGTGTGTGATTTGATTTTTAAGTTAAACGGAGAAATAGAATGTGGCGATGACATTGAAGCAGTAGAATATAATAAAGAATTTTGGTTTAGATGGAAATTAGGACGGAGATAAATCAAGAATGAGGCAAAATAATGCCTCTTTTTTATTTGATAGATATAACGAGAACATTTCTCGTTAATTTTACTTGAATTTTTCGACGGGCGTAGGTTTTGTCAAGTGAAATTTTTATAAACGGCAAGCGGCCGCAGATGATTTATAAAATATTTGAGAATCCAAAGAGCTAAATTCAAGGAGCTAAGCTCCTTACACTCCTTACAATTTTATTTGACAGATTGTTTTTTATGGGTAGAATAGAATTAGCAATAAGTAGTAAATTAATAAAAAAATATATAACAAGGAGGCGATAAAAAATGGAACAAGAAAACAAAAACCTTGATGAAGAATTAACAAAACTTGCTACCCGATGGGCGGAAGGGGAAGTAGTATATTTAGGAGAAGTCGAGGAGGTTTTTGATAAACATGGAAAGAGGAAAAGAAAAATGAGCAAAAAAAATAAGGATACGGGAGAGTGTGAAGAACAAAAAACAGTAGATGTAAAGGCGGCAGAAGATGATAAGATAAAAGATGAGAATGGTGAAATGGAGGCGTTTGCTTCATTATGTGATGCAGGAGTTTAATACTTCTGCTTTTTTATTTGACAAATAGGGGATTGAGGGTTAAACTATATATAAATTATGACAAAAAAGAACCTACATATTACAGTAATTGCTGTTTTTGTTTTGGCTTTTTTGGCTGGAAGTTTAGTTCAACCTAAATATTTTAATCAAGGGGTTGATTTTCTAAACTCTAAATTTTCTTTAGGATTGCCTCATTTCTGGGAAAAGCCGTTGAGAATGGGATTAGATTTACAAGGAGGCACGCATCTTGTTTATGAAGCGGACCTTTCCAGTGTTGAGGAAGAGGACCATTCTTCAACAATGGCCGGTTTAAGGGATATTATTGAAAGAAGGGTGAACCTTTTTGGAGTGCAGGAGCCGTTGGTTCAGGTTCAAGAGAAAAAACCATATTATCGGCTGATTGTAGAATTAGCAGGGGTAAAAGACGTTAACAAGGCAATTGAAATGATTGGCGAGACCCCGTTTTTAGAATTTAAAGAGCAGAGAACAGAAGAAGAAACCCAGAAGATTTTAGACAAAATAGAAGAAATTAAATCTCTGACCATAGAAGATGCCCAGGAAGTAGAGAACTGGGAATTGGCTTTTGAAGACCCTTATTTTAAATCTACAGATTTAAACGGAAAATATTTAAAAAAAGCTGGATTAGAGCTTGACCAGACAACCTATCAACCAGTGATTTTACTTGAATTTAATGACCAGGGTTCAGAACTTTTTAAAGAAATAACCGCTGAAAATATAGGGAAACAAGTGGCAATTTATATTGATGATGTTCTTGTTTCCGCGCCTGTAGTGCAGGAAGAAATTTCTGGAGGAAGAGCTCAAATTACAGGACAATTTACTGTTGAGGAAGCAAAAAAAATAGCCAGAAATTTAAATGCCGGCGCTTTGCCAGTTCCAGTCAAATTAATATCTCAACAAACAGTGGGACCTGCTCTTGGCGCGGAATCATTAGAAAAATCATTAAAAGCGGTTGGCATTGGATTTTTAACTATAATTTTATTTTTAGCTCTTTTCTACCGTTTGCCTGGAATTTTAGCTGCTTTGGCTTTGGCAATTTACGCGCTTTTACTTCTTGCCTTATTTAAATTAATACCGGTTACTCTTACTTTAGCCGGGATTGGAGGAGCGATTTTATCAATGGGAATGGCTGTTGACGCTAATATTTTAATTTTTTCTCGGGTAAAAGAGGAATTAGAGCAGGAAAAAAGTTTTGGAGTGAGTTTAGAACAAGGGTTTCAAAGAGCTTGGCCTTCAATTAAAGACAGCAATTTTACCACCTTGATTATTGCTTTTATTCTTTTTGCTTTTGGAACAAGTTTTGTAAAGGGTTTTGCTCTTACTTTATCTTTAGGAATTTTAATAAGTATGTTTTCAGCTATTTTTATTACTCAGAATTTTTTGAGATGCTTTGAAGGAACGAAATTAGAAAACATAAAGTGGTTATGGAAATAATATGGATTTTCTAAAATACCGAAAAATATATTTTGCTTTCTCCAGTGTTCTTGTCTTGACTAGCATTGCCTGTTTGGTCGCTTTTGGATTGAATTTTGGAATTGATTTTACTGGCGGCAGTATTTTAGAAATAGAATACAGCCAAGAGAGACCTTCAAATGATGTTATTAAAGACACTTTATCAGAGCTTGATTTAGGAGAGATTTATGTTCAACCGACAGGAGAGAAATCAGTAATTTTGCGGATGAGAGCTCTTGATGAGAATGGTCATCAAGAAATAATCAGCAAGCTGGAAGAAAAAGGAAACTTAGAAGAAAAATATTTTGAATCAATTGGTCCGGCTATTGGAAAAGAATTAGAAGAAAAAACAAAACTGGTCATTCTTTTATCTTTAATAGCTATAGTTTTATATATCGCTTTTGCCTTTAGGCGGATTTCCCGCCCTATTCCCAGCTGGCAGTATGGAATAGTGGCCTTAATCGCTCTTGCCCATGATGTTTTAATACCCGTGGGGATTTTTTCTATTTTAGGAAAATATCAAGATGTCCAGATAACTATTCCTCTTGTTACTGCTTTTTTAACTGTTTTTGGATATTCGGTTAATGATACCGTAGTAGTTTTTGACCGAATCAGAGAAAATCTTATAAAACAAAGCTCTATTGATTATGAGGAAGCGGTGAATCAGAGTTTAAACCAGACATTGTCTCGATCAGTAAATACTTCCTGCACCACTTTATTTGTTCTTTTAGCTATTTTCTTTTTTGGAGGAGAAACTCTAAAATATTTTTCTCTTGCCTTGATTTTAGGCATATCTTTCGGAACTTATTCTTCTATATTTTTAGCCGGCCCTTTGCTGGTTACTTGGCTTCGTTTTAAGAAAAAAGCGTGATATAATAGGTTAAGAAAACTTCGTTTTCTATTTTATGAACAGCGAAATATCTTTAATTTGGGAAATAATAGAGTTATGGTGGTGGGTTCCCGCACCTTTTATTCTTTATTGGAAAGCAAGGGAGTTTTTCCTTTGGTGGAGGCAGCAGGTATGGTTTGATAAACTGGAATATGTTCTTTTAGAGATTAAAATTCCTAAAGAAATTTCAAAACCTTTAAAGGCAATGGAGCAAGTCATAACCTGTATTTGGGGAATCATGTATGACCCGCCTGGAACTTGGAAAGAAAAATGGATTGACGGACAGCATCTTATCTCTTTTTCTTTGGAAATTATCGGCATTGATGGTATTCCTCATTTTTTTATCAGAATTCCCAAAATTCATCGCCGTGTTATTGAATCCTGCATTTACGCTCAATATCCAGAAGTGGAAATTTCTTTGGCTGATGATTATACAAAATATGTTCCTTCTGACATTCCTAATAAAGATTGGAATATCTGGGGAATTGATCTTAAATTAGTTAATGAAGATATTTATCCGATTAAGACCTATTCTAAATTTTTTGAAGAAAGAGTGGATGTAAAAGAAGAAAAAAGGTTGGATCCGGTAGCTACTTTATTAGAAGCATTAGGAAAACTTAAAAAAGGAGAACAATTTTGGATTCAGATTACAGCCAAGCCGCTTTTAACTGAAGGAGGGTTTAGGGAGCGGGCAAAAGATAAGGTGAATAAATTAGTGAGCAGGCCAGCTCCGCCTAAACAAAAATTAATACTTGAGGGAGCGGCTGATATTTTAATTAAAGGTCAACCTCCTGGCATGACAGAAGAAAAAAAAGAACAGTTTTTTTTTCCTGAGATGATGCTTACTTCAGGCGAAAGAGAAATTGTTTCTGCGATAGAAGAAAAAGTTAGCAAGCATATTTTTGAAACAAATATCCGCGCGGTTTATATAGCGAAAAAAAGCTCTTGGTATAAGCCGAGAGTAAAGATTATTTTTGGCTTTATAGGTCAGTTTGCCAGTATGCATCTTAACGCTCTCAAGCCGCTTGGCAAAACAAAGACAAAAATTGTTTATTGGTTTAAAAAAAGACGGCTTTATTATAGGCAAAGAAGAATGTTTGTTAAATATAAAGCAAGAGTAAGTCCTTTGTTTCCTTTTGAAGGAGGAACTTTTGTTTTAAACAGTGAAGAGCTGGCAACTATGTTTCATTTTCCAGGCAGAGTTGCCGCGCCCGCTCCTTTTGTTCCAAGAGTTGAAGCTAAAAAGGGCGAAGCCCCTCCTGGCTTGCCCACAGAATAAACTATGGATAAAATTACTTTTTTTGCGGAAACAACTTTTCGAAATATTCATAAAAAATTTGGCATAAAACCAGATGATAGACGTCGGCATATGTATATAGTGGGGAAAACCGGTATGGGAAAAACCGCTCTTTTAGAGAATATGGCTATTCAGGATATTCAAGCGGGACATGGCGTTGGCTTTGTTGATCCTCATGGCGAAGCCGCGGAAAAACTTTTGGACTTTATTCCTTCCAGAAGAATTAACGACGTGGTTTATTTTAATCCTTCTGACTTGGATTGGCCTATTGCTTTTAATATCATGGAAAAAGTTGATGTTAAATACAGGCATTTGGTTGCCGGCGGTTTAATGGGGGTATTCAAAAAAATCTGGCCTGATGTCTGGTCTGCGAGGATGGAATATATTTTGAATAATTGCATTTTAGCTCTTTTAGAATATCAGGGCTCTACTCTTTTAGGCGTAAATCGGATGCTGTCTGATGTTGAGTATCGAAAAAAAGTAGTGGATAAAGTTACGGATCCTATAGTTAGAGCGTTTTGGACGCAAGAATTTGCCAGTTATAGCCAGAGGTATGAAACAGAGGCCACAGCTGCTATTCAAAATAAGGTTGGCCAGCTTATTTCCTCCCCTTTAATCAGAAACATTATTGGTCAGGTAAAATCAACTATTAATATGAGGGAAATAATGGATAAAAAAAAGATTTTAATTTTAAATTTATCCAAAGGAAGGGTAGGAGAAGACGCTTCGCGGTTGATAGGAGCTCTTTTAATTACTAAAATTCAATTAGCGGCAATGTCCAGAGTAGATATGCCTGAAGATGAAAGGGAGGATTTTTATCTTTATGTAGATGAATTTCAAAATTTTGCCACTGAATCATTTATTAATATTTTATCAGAGGCGAGAAAATATCGGTTGAATTTAATTTTAGCTCATCAATATATTTCTCAAATGGAAGAAGAAGTAAGAGACGCTGTTTTTGGCAATGTGGGAACTATTGTTTCTTATCGAGTAGGCGCAGACGATGCTGAATATCTTGAAAAAGAATTTACTCCTGAGTTTTTTATTGAAGATTTAATAAATTTAGCTAAGTATAATATTTATTTAAAATTAATGATTGACGGAATTGCCGGAAAGCCATTTTCCGCAAGAACTCTTCCTCCTTTTCCAATAGAAGAAGAGGCAGACAGAGATAAGATTATTAAAGTTTCTCGGGAAAAATACGCCACTTCTTGCGAAATTGTGGAAGAAAAAATTAGCAAATGGACTGAAGGTATAAATATTTCTGAATCGCAGAAAGCTTCTCCAATTCTTTATGATGCTAAATGTTCTGGATGCGGCAAATTGACAAAGGTAACATTCAAGCCAGATGGAGTTCGGCCTGTTTATTGCAAGTCCTGTTTGAAAAAAATGGAAACAGAAGCCGCTCCCAAAGCTCCGCTAAGCGGGGTAAAGGCGGGCGAGCCTCGCCCAGAAAATTCTGGGCGGGAAAATAATAATGGCATTTCCTTGGAAAACGCAATTGGAAGAGAGCCGATTGCATTTTCTCCTCCTAAAGAAAAAAATAAAGATATGGAAAAGCCGACAAGAAAAGCGCCGGATATAGGAGAAGTAAAAGATGCGATATTAGATGCTTTGAGAGGTAAAAAAAAGGAAGAAGAGGGGACAGAGAATAGCAAAAAGGGAAGAATTGAGCCGGGAGAAACAGTGAGATTTTAAATTTATGAAAATCCTTGAGGATTTTGATGTAAATAATAAACGCGTTTTGGTTAGATGCGATTTCAATGTTCCTCTTGATAATAAGGGGAATATTTTAGATGATTTTCGGATTAAACAGGTTTTTCCGACAATAAGATATTTGCTGAAAAATAAAGCTAAGATTGTTTTAATTAGTCATCTAGGCAGGCCGACTGAACCGTCAGCTAAATATAGCTTAAAACCTGTTGGTTTGCGATTGGAAAAATTATTAGGGCGAAAGATTAGTTTTTTGCCAGATTGTATTGGCGAAGATGTAGAGAAAGAGATAGATAAAATTCAGTCCGGAGAAATTGTTGTTTTAGAAAATCTTAGATTTTATAAGGGCGAGGAGGGGAATGCTCAAGTTTTTGCCAAGCAGCTGGCAAAATTAGGTGATATTTTTATTCAAGAAGCGTTTGCTTGCTGTCATCGTTCTCACGCTTCTATCGTGTCTTTGCCGAAATACCTGCCTTCTGGGGCTGGTTTTTTATTATGTAAGGAGCTTAGCTCCTTACAAAAGGTTGTTAAAAATCCCTCAAGGCCGTTGGTGGCAATAATAGGAGGGATAAAGCTTAAAACAAAAATTAAACTTGTAGAAAAACTTTCACAAATTTGCGATTTTATTTTAGTCAGCAGTGTTTTATCTTTGCAGATTTTAAAAAATAAAATTTCCCTGCCTGAAAATGTAATTTTATCTAAAGATGTTGATATTTCTATGAAAACAGCTCCTTCTGACATTGATTCTAAAACGATTGCTCTTTTTACAGAAAAAATTTTGCAGGCAAAAACAATTTTTTGGAACGGACCGTTAGGCAAGATTGAAAAAAAAGAGTTCCAAAACGGAACAAGTAAAATTGCCGAAAAAATTATTGAATCAGGCGCTTATTCAGTGATCGGAGGAGGGGAGACAATTGAGTTTTTAAAAGAAATAAATTTGGCAGATAAATTTGACCACATTTCCACTGGCGGCGGCGCAATGATTGATTATCTTGTTGACGGCAAATTAGTTGGAATAGACGCTTTGAACCAAAATTAAAAGGCACAGCGGATATTGAAATTCAATAATTCAATATCTTGTACCTTTCTAGAAATTCATCAAGAATTGAGCCGGGGGATTTGTTTTTAATGCTCTTAATTAGATCAGCTTCTATTATATAAGGGATAAAATTCTCTACTACTTCTTTAGATTCTATTTTTGCTACTATTGCCCCCGATTGCTCTCTTATGAACCTCTTTTGTCTTTTGAAAAGAACAACTAATTTATTCGACCGAGGAGGGACTGGAAAGAGAACTTTCCTCACCCTCCCCAGCCAATCCGCTTGGGTCTACGAAGCGGAACGCATTTAAATAATCCTATTTCTTACGAGGAAAGGTCAAAGAACTATCTTCCACCTTTCACCGGTCAGTTTCATCTTCCGATCTGACAACGGGACCTGTGAAGCTGATTGTCTCAGCTGTATTTTAAGTATACCATATTCCAGAAATTTGTCAAGATTTATGGCAATTTAAAAAACATAACTTGAATGTTATGTTTTAGGAGATTGAAAATGAAATAAATATAATTCTTGTATAGGGACTAGAAGAAAATTATCTTCTTTGTCCATATACTTACCCTGCTCGGGCCGTATTTAACGATTATGTTTTACATTTCAATCCCTTTTTATATTTTTTCTGAAATTTTGTGAGTTGTAAATTGTGAATGAACGATATATAGAATGAGGATGCTGGAAGGAACCTTCCTTCCAGCGCTTCCTCGGATCCAGTTTTGTTTGTAATTCCTGCCGGATTAGCTCAGCATTATTTATATAATAACATAACTTATGAAATCTGTCAAGGGTTTCCAGCTATTTATAAAACTCAAATACTCCATCTGCGGCCGCAGGTAAAGTATTTGACCCAAAGAAAAAAGGCGAGATAATATTGAATGATAATTATTCAATTTATCTACGCCTTATGGTTTTGAGCTCTGGATTGTGAATGTGCTATAAAGATAATAGAATAGAGGGATTATCAACGTCATGTTTAATAAAACATGCAAGGGATTTGTGGTCTCCTTTTCCTCCCTCCATTCTAGTTTTAAGAATACCACATTTCCCGAATTTGTCAAGGGTATTGACATTAGATTTTAAAAATTTATAATAAAATTAATGTTAACAAATTATATTTTCAAAAAACTAAATCAAGCTCACTACAAAATTTTAGAAGATGGAGCTTATTTTGGCGAGATTCCAGGACTTCAAGGCGTTTGGGCATCTGAAAAAACTTTGGAAAAGTGTCGAGAAAATCTTCGTGAGGTTTTAGAAGAATGGTTGATTTTGAAATTACAGGACGGAGATTCAATTCCTGGTTTTTCAATAAAAAAAGTTAAACACAAAGTGTTGGTTCCAAACTATGCCTAAAAATATTTCTTGGAGAAAATTGGTTCAGAAATTTAGGAAATTTGGTTTTGAGGGTCCTTATAGCGGAGGCAGACATCAATTTATGAAAAAAGGCGTTTTGAAAATTCATATACCATCTAAGCACAAAGGAAATATTAGCGCTGGATTGGTTAGTGAAATTCTCCGCCAGGCAGGAATAAATAAGCAAGATTGGGATAAAATTTAACCTACAGAAAATAATCCAAAATTAATAGGCATAATAACTTATAGTCATTTGCCTATTTTTTTTGTTTTTGAGATTCAATCTTTGAATCTCGGGATTGTGAATGAACACTTAAAGAACTAATTAAAAGGAGAACAGATAAGGGAAACTATTATCTTGAAACCTTATCTTTCTGGGGGGAAACGCATGTTAGACTAATAGCTAGCCATCTAGTTTTACGAGGTACCAGAGCAACCCTAATAGTTTTACTTAGTCCCCAGCTCCACCATTGTCATTATATCAAATTATTAAAATTTGTCAAGGGGTTTTTGTTTTGATATAATGAAATAAGTTTATATTCGCATCATATATTATGCAGATAAAGAATTTAAAAAAAGCGGCAAATAGGATTAAAAAAGCAGTGAAGAATAAAGAAAAAATTATTCTTTATGGAGACGCCGACCCTGATGGAGTTTGCTCGGTTGTTATTTTAGAAGAAACAATTAAAAACCTGGGAGGCGAAGTTTCTGCCTGCTATTTTCCTGACAGAGAAAAAGAGGGTTATGGAATCAATGAAAACGCGCTTAATTTTTTGGCAGAAAAATATTCGCCAGCGTTATTTATTTCATTAGATTTAGGAATAGCTAACTTTAAAGAAGTAGAGGTCGCTAAAAAATTAGGTTTTGAAGTGATAATAGTGGACCATCATACAGCATTAGACAATATACCATTGCCAAAAGCATTAGTTGTGAACCCAAAGCAAAAACAAGATAAATATCCTTTTAAAGAATTATGCGCGGCAGGAGTTACTTATAAGCTTTCTGAAGTGATTTTAGGTAAAAATATAGGAGAGAGTTTAAAGAATAGTTTTTTAGAACTTGCGGCGATAGCTACTATTTCTGATATGATGCCGCAAATTAAGGACAATAAAGATATAGTTGAACAAGGATTAATTGCGTTAGAAAATACATGGAGGCCAGGACTTCAAGTTTTTAAAGGAGAGCTTCAAAAAACTATTTCAACTCTCAATGCGGCTGGAATAAAAAATCATATCAATGAAGCGTATATACTTTTAACAGCTTCTTCTTTTAAAAAAGCTGAAAAAATAGCCGAAAAGCTTATTGAAAAAAGAAAACAAAAGCATTTGAGAACTAAAGAAATAACCGAACAAACGCAGATAAGAATTTATGAAAAAATAGAAAAAACAATTATTTTTGAAGGAGATTCTTCCTGGCCATTGGTTTTAGCCGGACCTGTCGCTACTCGGATTTGTAGAGAATATAAAAAGCCAACTTTTATTTTTCGTATTGGCAAAAAGCAAAGTCAGGGCGCGGTTCGCATGCCCGAAGGACTTGACGCGGTTAAGGCAATGGCAAGCTGTCATAAGCTTTTAGAAACTTATGGCGGCCATCCGCCAGCAGCCGGGTTTTCTCTGGATAATAAAAATTTAGAAGAGTTTAAAGAATGTTTAATTAAATATTTTAAAACGATTTAGAAAATATGAAGAAACTAATAGTCTATACAGACGGCGGGTCACGGGGTAATCCAGGACCTTCGGCAATCGGCGCGGCTGTTTACCTGCCCGCATCCCGCCAAGGCGGGAAGGCGTTGCAGGCGGGTAATGAAAAAGAACAGCTTATTAAAGAGTATTCTGAATATATAGGAGAGGGAACTAATAATGAGGCAGAATATCAGGCAGTAATTTTTGCTTTGAAAAAGATTAAGCATTTATTTGGAAAAAAGAAAATTAAGGAATTAGATATTGAAATAAAATCTGACTCTGAATTTTTAGTAAAACAGGTTCAAGGAAAATATAAAGTTTTAGAGCCAAGAATTCAATCATTGTTTTTACAAATTTGGAATTTAAAAATTGATTTTGGCAAAATAACATTTTTTCATATTCCAAGAGAAGAAAATAAAAAAGCAGACGCATTGGCTAATGAGGCGTTAGACAAGGAGTTTAGCGTTGACAGACTTTTGTGATTTTGCTATAATAAAAATAGCTCAAGTAGACAAGACAATCGCTCCGATGCATTATATTCATCGGAGAGGAAAGTCCGAACACTCATTCCCCCCTCTTTTCGCGCTTGCGCAAAAGAGGGGGGTCTAAAAAGATACTTCGTGAAAACGAAGCGGCTGCAAGGCTAGAGGTGCGAGCAGAGACGGTTTAATCTGAAAGGATTAAACCGCCCGGTCGAATGACTGGGCGAGCTCTGTAGCAATACAGAGGTGAAACGGCTAAATCCTTATCAGGGTGCAAGAACAAACCAGAGATTCTGCAAATTATAGTAGAATTTTTGTGAAAAGTGGTTCGCAAAGATAAATGATTGTCCAAGACAGAATTCGGCTTATAGTCTGCTTGGGCCTGTCCCGCATCGAACTTTGTTCTGGTGCGGGGCTTTTTTATTTTTAAATAGTAGGGTAGAATAATTAAATGATAACTCGTTTTTTAAATTTTCAAACCAAGACAATCAGTTCCGCTGCGGGAATTTTAGCTGCTTCTGCTTTATTGAGTAAAATTTTAGGATTATTGCGTGATCGGCTTTTGGCTGGTAATTTTGGAGCTGGGCAAGAAATGGATATTTATGCCGCAGCTTTTCGTGTTCCTGATTTGGTCTATAACATCTTAATCGCCGGAGGCATAGTAGTGGCTTTTTTGCCTTTATTTTCAGAATATTTTTTAAAGGACAAAGAAGAAGCGTGGAGAATGGTAAGCTATATTTTAAATATTTTTTTATTTTTACTTATTTTATTCTCTGCAGTTCTTTTTATCCTCGCTCCTTGGTTAATTGAATTTATTGTTCCTGGTTTTGATATTCAAAGCAAGGAATTAACCATTGCCTTGACTCGGCTAATGCTTTTAAGCCCGATTTTTTTTGGATTATCTTCTATTTTTTCTGGTATTTTACATTATTTTAATCGCTTTTTAGTTTATTCCCTTGCTCCGATTTTTTATAATTTAGGCATTATTTTCGGAATTTTATTCCTTGCTCCTTATCATAATTGGGGAATTTTTGGCGTAGGATTGGGAGTAGTTTTGGGCGCTTTTCTTCATTTAGTAATTCAAATAATTCCAGCCCTGAAATGCGGTTTTCAGTATCAATGGCTTTTTGATTTTAAATACCCGGCAATTAAAAGAATTTTTACTTTAATGATTCCAAGAACGATAGCCATAGCCGGCCAGCAAATTAATCTTATTGTTATTACTGCCATTGCTTCTACTATAACTACCGGTTCCATTGCTGTTTTTTATTATTCTAATAATATCCAGCATCTTCCTATTGGAATAATAGGGATTTCTTTTGCAACTGCCGCATTTCCTTTGCTTTCTAAAACTTGGGCGAATGGACAGAAAAAAGAATTTTTGCAAAGCTTTTCCTCCAGTTTTCGGCAGATACTTTTTTTAATAATTCCTGCCGGCGCTTTAATGTTTATTTTAAGAGCGTATGCGATAAGAATAGTTTACGGTTGGGGCAAGTTCGGATGGTGGGAAACTCAATTAACCGCGGCTTGTTTAGGGGTGTTTTGTCTAAGTATTTTTGCCACTGCTTTGATTCCTTTGATTGCTCGGGCTTTTTTTGCTTTTCAAGACACCAAGACACCTACTTTAATTAGTGTGATTTCTGTAATTCTTAATGTTATTTTGAGTTTTGCTTTTGTTTGGCTTTTACAGTTTGATAATTTATTTAGCGGTTTTATGAAAAATATTCTTCGTCTTCAGGGAATTGAAAGTATCGCTGTGGTTGGTCTTGCCTTGGCTTTTTCCATTGCCGCGATTTTCCAACTTATTTTACTTTTATTATTTCTTTATAAGAAGATTGGTGATTTTGAAATAAAAAAAATCAGTTTTTCATTTTTAAAAATAATTTCAGCTACCTTGCTCATGAGCGGGGGAGTATATTCTGCGCTTTACTTAATCGCTCCATTTCTAAATACTAAGACATTTTTCGGAATATTTTTTCAGGCAGGATTTGCGAGTATAATTGGAATTTTGATTTATATCACATCCGCTATATTTCTCAAATCCCAAGAAGCTAAAGCCCTAAAATCTTTAATCCTCAAAAGATTACAAGCGTAACAAAGTAGGTCGATCGGCGAGATTTGTTATGTTTGGTTTTTAAATGAACAAAAATAATTTGACAAAAGTAAAATTTAGCGTATTTTAATAATATAAAGGCTCTTTACAAATATAAATAAGATTTAAAGGTACAAAATGACACTATTTGAAAATATTGTTGGACTGGGTTTTATGTTTTTGGGCGCATCAATTTTACGCGATGCATGGAAAATTAGAAATAAAGACCTATCGTTGCTGGGTTTTGGGACGGTAATTTTTGGAATTATTATATATAATTTATGAGCATTCAGCAGGATGCTCCTTTTATTTTGGGCTTTTGTTTTTTGTAATTAATCTCTCAATAAAACGGGTTCAAATTCCGACGATCGCGCGAAATTGAACCTTTTTTCTGAGATTGGCGCATTGCCCTGCCGCGCCCGACATCTCCTTTGGTGAAGTTAAAGGCGGGCGGGTTGTACTTCAAATTACAAGCGTAACAAAGTAGGTCGATCGGCGAGATTTGTTACGCTTGAGTTTTTCGATGGAGAAAATAATTTGACAAAGCAGGGATTTTTTGGTATATTTGAGATACAAACAAGGAAAGAGAGAATTGGCTGAAATCGCTGATTCAACGCTCTTTGAAAACGAGGTGGAAAAATGATTGAGGAAATATATAATGTAATGGGAGTGATATTGGTTGGACTTGCGGGAGCGACTTCGTGGAATCTCCTAGATGAAAAGGACACAAGGTGGAAGATTGGCAGGTTTTTTCTAACTATTATATTTGTAGTAGTTGGTTGCATTTTGTTTGAAATGTATTATATCCCTCAGGGATATGGCATACCGATGTCAATAGAAAAGATAGAGGTGGGAGGCAGGTATCTCCTGTTGTCATTAACAACAGAAGATAATAATCAAATTTGCCGATTATCAAAGGCCAAGGAAGAAGAGATCAAAACATACAGAATTAAAAAAGAAAAAATACCAGCAGGGCTTAGCGTTGGCGACATCTTAACGAAAATGAAAGACGGAACGCTGCATATATACGAAAAAGCCACAACAAACACGAGTATTCAAAATGCTCGTTTTATTTTGGGTTTTTGTTTTTTATATCATCTTATTTATGTTAAAATCAAATTAAGCTTTTTGTCATTCTGAGCCAGCAGGCGAAGAATCTATAATACGGGATTCTTCACTTCGTTCAGAATGACAGAGGTATAGTTATGGAGCAGAAACAAATTAGGAATTTCGTTATAATCGCGCACATTGACCACGGGAAGTCAACTTTAGCTGACAGGTTTTTGGAATTGACAAACACAATTGAAAAAAGAAAAATGCAGTCCCAATTTTTAGATATGATGGATTTAGAGCGGGAAAGGGGAGTGACCATTAAAATGCAGCCAGTCAGAATGGAATTTGAGGGTTATATTCTTAATTTAATTGACACACCAGGTCATGTGGATTTTGGTTATGAGGTTTCGCGAAGTTTAGCCGCAGTAGAAGGGGCGATTTTACTTGTTGACGCTGTTCAGGGCATTCAAGCTCAAACGCTGGCTAATTTGGACTTAGCCAAAAAACAGAATTTAGTAATTATTCCAGTGATTAATAAGATTGATTTACCGCAAGCGCGAGTTAAAGAAACCAAAAAGGAATTGGCGCAATTATTAGAGATTTCTGAAGATAAAATTTTTACAATTTCAGCTAAAGATGGAAAAAATATTGAAAGTTTATTAAAAGCGGTTATTGATATGGTTCCATGTCCCGCAGGGCAGAGCGAGAAGCCGCTAAGGGCTTTGATTTTTGATTCAAAATATGATTCCTATAAAGGAGTTGTCGCCTATATCAGGGTAGTAGATGGAGAAATTAAAACAAATCAGAAAATTTTTTTAACAGTCGCAAAATCGCAGGGAGAAGCAAAAGAACTCGGGTATTTTTCTCCGGCGCTTGTTCCTCAAAAAGAATTATTTGCCGGAGAAATTGGATATATTGCCACTGGCATTAAAGAACCGGAAAAAATAAGAGTAGGCGATACGATAACAACTCCAAATTTGAAAATAAATTTACTGCCAGGGTATGAAGAGCCAAAACAAGTTGTTTTTGCAAGCTTATATCCTCAAAATCCTGATGATTATGAGTCATTAAAAAAGTCCTTAGCAGAATTAAAATTAACAGACGCATCTTTGTCTTTTGAAACAGAATCAAAAGAAGGATTAGGTAGGGGATTTCGCTGCGGTTTTTTAGGAATGTTTCATACGGAAATTATTACCGAACGCTTGCAGAGGGAATTTGATTTAGATTTAATCGTGAGCAGGCCAATGGTTGTTTATAAAATTATAAATAATCAAGACAAAGAGTTTTTGATAAATTCGCCAAGCGATTGGCCGGAGTCGCAGGATATTAAGGAAATTCAGGAGCCATGGGTTAACCTTAGGGTTATTGTTCCGATAAGATACTTGGGCGTGGCGTCAGAATTATTAAAAGATATTCAGGCAAAATATATTGATACAAAATATTTAGGTTCCGATAAAACGCTTTTAATTTATCAAGCCCCGTTAAGGGAAATAATTATTGATTTTTATGATAAAGTTAAAAGTGCTACACAGGGATACGGCTCAATTGATTTTGAGATTATTGAATTCAGGAAAGGTGATTTAGTTAAGATTGATATTCTTTTGGCAGGCCAAAAACAGGAGCCGTTGTCAAAAATTGTAGGCGAGCATCAAATCTTTAAACAAGGTGATTTAATGACCAGAAAATTAAAAAAGATTCTGCCTGCTCAGCAGTTTAGCTTACCGATTCAGGCGGCTGTTAACGGAAAAATAATAGCCCGCCAGACCTTAGGTTCTCGCGGGAAAGATGTTATTGCTGGTTTATATGGCGGAGATTACAGCAGGAAAAGAAAACAATTAGAAAAACAAAAAAAGGGCAAGAAAAAATTAGCCCAGCAAGGGAAATTAAAAATTCCTTCAAAAGTTTTTCTGGAAATGCTGAAAGAATAATTTATCCTAATAGAGGAGCGAAGAGGAAAGCGAGCATTCCCAAGACAACGAAAGATATTAAAACAATCCAGATCGCTCTAAAAATTTTTTGCTGTTTAATTTTCTTCATATTATATATGATAACAAAATATAGAAAATTTAAAAGACCCTCTAAAACTTCTTTATTTTTTCATCCATATTTGCGGAAAGTTTTTTTTGTATTTTTTGGAGTTTTAATTTCAATAATAATCGGGCATTTAATTATTTCTAATTTTAAAATAAATAAAAAAAGAGCAGAGCTTGATTCAAGAATGGATGCCATAAAACAAGAAATCAGTGTTTTAGAAAAAAGGAATAAAGAGTTGAAAGCTCAAATCTTATGGACTTCAGAGCAGGAACATTTAGAAAAACAAGCCAGGGAACGTTTAAACCTTAAGAAACCCGGAGAAAAAGTAGTTACAATTGTTCCTCAAAAAGAGCAAGAGAGTAAAGAATTTTCAGAAACAATAAAACCTAAATCCTGGTGGCAGAAGATTTTAGAAAAATTAGGATTTTAAAAAAGTGCGGGATTAATATAGTGGTATTATATTTCCTTCCCAAGGAAAAAACACGGGTTCAATTCCCGTATCCCGCTCAACGGGACGAAGTGCCCATGTAGCTCAGTTGGTAGAGCAATCCTTTCGTAAAGGATAGGTCGTCGGTTCAACTCCGACCGTGGGCTTGATTTTTAAAAATTTTGTGTTAGCTTAAAAAACAAAGGGGTACCTTAAAATGAAAAAAAATGAAACTATCTATTGGATTTCAGTCGGGTGTGTGTGTTTTTTTGGAATATTAGGAATTTTAATAATAGATAATGAGCAAGAAAAAGCAACTTTTTACTTAGTAGTGTTTGGTGTTTCCGTATTGGTGATGTTTTTAATTCAGAAACGTTATCCAGGGATTAATAAAGTGAATGAGAAAAAAGAAGAGAGGGTAATCTAATACTCTCTTGTTTTTTTAGAGGGTTTGTGATAATTTATTTAGTAGAAAGTATAGAAATAGATATTTTAAAAAAGAATATACAAATGAGGTGATAAAATGGCAGATGAAAATGAATATATGGTGGAATCAAAAATTCCTGGAGCTAGTATTTTGAAAAGGGGAAAGGTAAGGGATATTTGGGAAATTGAGGGCAATCGAAATTTGCTTGCGATTGTAACGAGTGATGGAATTTCAGCTTTTGACGTGGTTTTACCAACCAGTATTCCGGGTAAGGGAATGGTTTTAAATCAACTAAGCAAATTCTGGATGAATTACCTTGAAGATATTGTTCCAAACCATCTTTACAAAACAGCTGATAGTTCTAATATATTTAGTTTTTCTTCAGAATTAAGAGATAGGGTGGCGACAGTTAAAAAGGCTACGGTAATACCATTTGAATGTATTGTTAGGGGGCATATGAGTGGTTCTTTTTGGAAAGAGTATTTGAATGAATGGCCTGATCGTAGTTATGTAAATATTTTAGGGCATTATTTGCGACCAAATCTAAGAGAGTCAGAAGAGTTTCCTGCGCCTATTTTTACTCCGAGTACAAAGAGTGAAGAAGGACATGATATGAATCTTTCTTATAATGGAATGGTGGAAAATTTGAGAATGTGGCTATATGGACATTCAGAGATTAGAGATATTGTCAGCGCTGAAGTTCTTGCTCAAACTTTGAGATCAACAAGTATAGCTCTTTATTTAGCAGGCAAGGAATATGCTCTGAAGCGAGGAATAATTATCGCAGATACCAAGTTTGAGTTTGGATTTGTAGGTGACCAGCTTACTTTAATAGATGAGGTATTGACGCCTGACTCTTCTCGGTTTTGGCCAGTAGATTCTTATAGGGCAGGCGGTCCGCAAAAAAGTTTGGATAAGCAGTATGTAAGAGATTGGCTTGTCAAAAAAGCTAAGTGGAATGGTAAGTTGCCAGCACCGAAATTGCCAAAACAGGTAGTGGAAAAGACAAGCGAAAAATATATAGAGATATTTAATCGACTTACGAAATAATACAGAGGACTGTCCTCTGTTTTTTTTATTTGCAAATTAGAATTATTATAAACGACAAGCGGCCGCAGGTAAAGTATTTGACCTTGAATAAATAATTAATGTTGATATTTTAGACATAAGGGCTTTTATTTTTTGGGAAGTTTGTTATACTTTAAATAAGATAAGACATTAAATAATATGAAAGAGATATTGGAGAAAATTGGAGATTTAGAAAAGAAACTCCTCACCGTAGAGGACTGTCTTTGACTTATCAAACAAGAAAAATAGAATTAAGGAATTGGAAATTGAGGTTCAGGGTTCTGATTTTTGGGAAGATAACAAAAGAGCAGGTAAAATTTCGCAAGAACTGGCAGACCTGAAAGAACAAATAAAGGAATTAGAGGACTTAAAACAAAAATTAGCAGAATTAAAGGAGCTTAGCTCCTTAGCAGAAGAAGATGAAAAATTGGAAAGAGAAATAAAAGAAAAAGAACAGGATTTAGAGCAAGAAATTAGGCAGCAAGAAATAAAAACTTTTCTTTCCGGCAAATACGATAAAGGAAACGCGATTCTTTCAATATATTCTGGAGCTGGCGGTGTTGACGCTCAGGACTGGGCGACTATGCTTTTGCGGATGTATCAGAGATATTGCGAAAGAAAAAGATTTAAAATAAAAATTTTAGAGCAGTCATTTGGCGAACCCGGAGGGCCGGATGGAAGAATTGGATTAAAAACAGCAACCATAGAAATTAAAGGAAAAACAGCTTACGGATATTTAAAAAATGAGAATGGAGTTCATCGGCTCGTGCGGATTTCTCCTTTTTCAAGCCAGAAATTGCGGCATACTTCTTTTGCTTTAGTTGAAGTGTTGCCAGAGCTTCCAGATATTGACGAAAAAGAACTGCAGATTAATCCAGAAGATTTAAAGATTGATACATTCCGCGCTTCTGGGCCTGGCGGACAGCATGTTAATAAAAGAGAGTCAGCAATAAGGATTACTCATTTACCGACAAAAATTATTGTTGCCTGCCAGTCAGAACGGCTTCAAGGATTGAATAGGCAGAAAGCAATGAAAATACTTTCCAGCAAGCTTTATCAATTAAAAGAAAAAGAACAAAAAATTGAAGCGGATAAAATCAAAGGCGGCAGTGTTTCAATAGAATGGGGGAGTCAAATAAGATCTTATGTTCTTCATCCTTATAAATTAGTAAAAGACCACAGAACTGGCGTGGAGATAAGCAATACAGAGGCAATCTTAGATGGAGAATTAGATGAATTTATTGAAGCTGAAATTAAACTATGATAAAATTTCAAAATGTAACTAAAATTTATCCTTATCCTAAAGTGGCAGCTTTAAGAAACGTTTCTTTTAATGTTGAAAAAGGCGAGTTTGTTTCAATTATCGGAAAATCAGGAGCAGGAAAAACAACCTTGTTTAAATTGATTTTAGGCGAAGAAATACCAACAGAAGGAACCCTGTTTTTTAAAGAAATTAATATTCCAGAAATTAATAAATCAAATCTTTATAAGCTTCGCCAGCAAATTGGAATTGTATTTCAGGACTATCGTCTTATTCCTTCAAAAACTGCTTATGAAAATATAGCTTACGCTTTAGAAGTAATTGGCGCGGATGATGAGGAAATCAAAAGAGATGTTTCCAAGGTATTAGAAATTACAAATTTGACAGAGCGAGCTGAAAGTTTTCCTGACGGACTTTCTTGCGGCGAGAAGCAAAGAGTGGCTATCGCGCGGGCATTAATTCATCGCCCTGACTTTATAATAGCTGACGAACCAACCGGCAATCTTGACCCCTTAAATACTCAAGAAGTTATTCAGACATTGGTAAAAATTAATGAATTAGGAACAACAATAATACTTGTTACTCATAATAAAGAAATAATCAATATCTTGGGAAGAAGAGTAATAACTCTTGAGGAGGGGAAAATAATTAGAGATGAAGAAAGAGGAAGGTTTATTTTATGATACTTACTACAATTAAAAGAATAATTAAATCCGGCTGGAAAAGTTTTTGGCGAAACAATGGATTAGCTGTTGCCACTATTTTTATTATAGTAATGATTATTTCTTTAATTAACGGCCTTTTTATATTTCAAGCGGCAACTGATTTTTTAGTTTCTAATTTGCAGGAAAAAGCAGATGTTTCAATTTATTTTAATGAAAATATTTCAGAAGCAGAGATTTTAGAAGTTAAGAAAGAAATAAATGCCGTAGAAGGAGTGAATAGTATTGAATATATTTCTAGGGAAATGGCTTCAGAAAAATTTGTTGAAAAATATAAAGAAAGTCAAATTTTAATGGAAGCGCTTGAGATAGTTGAGGATGACCCTTTTTTAGCTTCTTTAAATGTTAAAATGGCTGAAGCGTCTGACTATGCTGTTTTGAACGGTTTTTTAGAAGAGAAATTCAGCGAAAAAATTTATAAAATTAATTATTTTGAAAATAAAGAGGTTATTGAGAGTATTTTTTCAATAAGCTCGGATGTTAAAAGATTTACGTTTGTTTTTTCTTTATTTTTAGCTGTTTTAGGGATTTTAGTTGCTTTTAATACTATCAGATTGACTATTTATACTTTGAAAGAAGAGATTGAAATTCAACGATTAGTTGGGGCTTCCAATTGGTTTATTCGCGGACCATTTGTTGTTCAGGGAATTATAGCCGGAATTTTCGCGACCATGATTTCTCTTTTAATTTTTATTGTAAGCTTTTATTTTCTAAATCCGCAATTAAAAAATTTATTTCTTGGATTTGATTTTTTTGGATATTTTGTTAATAATTTTTTATTTATTCTTTTAATCGGACTTGTTTGTGGCATTAGCATAGGAGTAATTTCCAGCTTAATCGCAATGAGAAAATATTTAAAAATTTAAAATTTGAAGTATAATTCGGGAGTAGTCTAATGGTAGGACGTCAGGTTCTGGCCCTGAAAATTGGGGTTCGAATCCCTGCTCCCGAGCAAATTAAATTTATTAAAAAATTTCAAATTTTTTGGAATATTATAGATTAATGTGTAAATAATTGTTTTATTCACAGGTAATATCTATTTACAAATGTAAATAATATGTATACTATATAGATAGACTATACATATCAGTAAAATAGCTCTAATATGCTTATAAAATATATAATTCAAGAATAAATACATTTATGTTAAGAAAAATAGAAAAACCGGATATTTCCGGTATAGATAATAAAAAAATAATGGAACTTTTTCAGAATGAAAAAGTACGAGAATTAGCGCAAAAATCTCTGTCTCCTTATGTTCATTGGGAGAAGATTAAACATTGGCCGGTTCCAAATGGGATAAAAAATTTGGAATTGTGGGCTTTTATTAGGTTATTAAGAAGCAAAGTTTTTGATAGAAGAAATAGTCCGGTAAAAGACGAAAAAGGAAGATATTTTACTTGGATCCCCTGGCTTCCAAAGTTGGAAAAATTTTTACACGAGATAGATATGAGATTAGGGGGAAATCTTTTTATGTCTAGTAATCAAGTTAGCGACGAATTACAGCATCGCCTTTTGAGTCGTGGCGTTATGGAAGAAGCTATCGCTTCATCACAGTTGGAAGGGGCGCATACCAGCAGAAAGGCCGCAAAACAAATATTACTTGAGGGGAAAAAACCGAAAAATAAAGATGAGCAGATGATTGTCAATAATTATCAAGCCATGCGATTTGTTGAAACTGAATTAAAAGATAAAAAACTGAACGAGGAATTTCTTTTTTTACTTCACGAAATTTTGACTAAAGACACATTAGAAAGATCAGAAATCGCCCGATATAGAAAAGACAAAGACGACATTATTGTTGGCGATGATGGTTTAAGAAATGAAATATATCATATTCCGCCGAAAGAAATGTTTGTAAAACGAGAGATCAAGAGATTTATGGCTTATGCGAATAATGAATCGCCTGATGCCAATTTTGTCCATCCTGTTATAAAAGCGATAATTATTCATTTCTGGATTGGGTATTTACATCCTTTTGTTGATGGTAATGGTAGGATGGCGCGAGCGCTTTTTTACTGGTATTTATTGAGAGAAAAATATTGGGCTTTTGGCTATCTTCCACTTTCAAAAGTCATAAAAAATTCACCGGCTCAATATCGAGATGCATATATTTATACCGAACAAGACGAAAACGATTTAACATATTTTATTGAATACAACATTAATAAAATAACTCAAGCTATGAGGGAATTTGAGGTCTATGCTGAGAGAAAATGGAAAGAAAACACGCGGATGGCAAAAATGGCTAGAAATAAATATAAACTAAATGATAGGCAAATACAGCTTTTACGCTATTTTTACAAAAATAAAGATGCTACAACATCAGTAATATCGCATATGAAAGTTTATGAAACTTCTCGAGTTACCTCCATGAAAGATCTTAAGGGTCTAGAAAAACAGGGCTTTGTTACTTCAAAAAAAACTGGCAGATTGGTTTATTATTATGCCACTGATAGGGTAGCTAATTTATTTAATTAGAAATTTATAATTGTGGATAACCATTTTCACTGAACGGGGAAAATGGTCAAAAATTAAAATAAATAAAAAAATGAAATATAAAATAAATAAGAGTAAGTGCGCGGGGTGTGGGGCGTGCATATCAAATTGTCCTGAAGGGGCGATAAAAATTACTGAAGACGGAAAAGCGGAAATTGATTTAGAAAAATGCACTGGATGCGGAAGATGCAAAGAAATTTGCCCGCTTGACGCCGTGGAAGAAGTCAAAGAAACAAAATAATTCTATGGATATTAAAAAAATAACTATTTTTTCAGGAGTAAATAAATTCGGAAAAAAGGAAAATTTTGAACCAATTGATATTAAAAAAGGAGAAATAGTTGCGATTGTGGGTCCGACCGGAGCAGGAAAATCCCAGTTGCTTTATGATATTGAAAAATTAGCTCAAGGCGACACAAAAAGCAAAAGAAAAATTTTAATCAATGATGAAAAGCCGAGCAGAGAGCAGAGATTAAGTTTGGAAAACAGATTGATTGCTTCGTTGGCGCAAACAATGAATTTCTTAACTGATTTGCCTGTAAAAGAATTTTTAGAATTGCATATTAAAGCGAGAGGGAAAAAATCTTCCCCTGGCTTAATTAAAGAAGTAATAGAAGAGGCAAATCAAATTACCGGAGAACCTATTTCTCCAGATATGAATTTATTAAATTTATCAGGGGGCCAGAGTAGGGCGTTAATGGTTTCTGATTTGGCTAATATAAGCATTTCCCCGATTGTTTTAATTGATGAAATTGAAAATGCCGGAATTCATAAAGAAAAAGCTATTGAAGTTTTAGTTGAAGAAGGCAAGATTGTTTTAATTGTTACTCATGACCCTTCTTTGGCATTAGCCGCAAATAAGCGGCTGGTAATTAAGAATGGAGGAATAGTAAAAGTGTTAGAAACAACAATAAGAGAAAAGGGGATTGCGCATTATCTTAACTGGATTGAGGGCTATAATATGGAAATTAGAGATGAAATTAGAAAAGGACAAGAAGTAAAAGAGGTAGCTTTATTTTGCGAACCACGCAAAAAAGATATTAAATAAATTTTATGAAATTAGTTATTTTTGCCGGGACTCCTGGTTCTGGAAAAACAAGCATAATTAAATATACCATAGAAGTTCTTAAGCAGGATTTTATGGTGTTTTTTGCTAAATTTGATTGTTTAAAAACAAATGATGAAAAAATTATTGCTGAAAAATACGGAGTTCCATCTATTAAACGGCTTGCGCAAGAACTTTGCCCTGACCATTATACTGCCTTAGAATTACCTAGAATTATTCAAGAAAATCAAGATAAAGATATAATTATTATTGAAACAGCAGGGCTTTGCCTCAGGTGTTCTCCTTATGTAAAAGAGGGGCTCGGTATTAATGTATTAGATATTACTTCTGGGAGCCCTGACAGATACGGCCCGATTTTAACTGACGCTGATATAGTTACCGTAAGCAAGGGAGATTTAGTTTCTCAAGCAGAAAGAGAAATTTTTAGAAGCAGTGTCTTGAATGTTAATTCCGACGCCAAAATAATTGAAATTAACGGTTTAACGGGTGAGGGTGCTAATGATATTGTTGAATATATTAAAGATTCGCCGGTTTTAAGCAAAGAAAAACTTACATTAAAACATTCTATGCCGTCGGCTATTTGCGGTTATTGTTATGGAAATAAAATCGTGAATCAAGAAGCTGTTATGCAAAGATTTTTAGCCGGAAAAGAAATAAAAGCTATTTTGCCAAATTTAAATTGCGGAAAATGCGGTTTTAAATCCTGCAATGAATTTATCAGGGCCGTGCTGGACAAAAAAGCGAAAAAAGCGCAGTGTCCTTTTATCAAAAAATAAAAACCAACATTGTTGGTTTTTTATTATTGCTTAAAATTCCGGTTTTATCGCTGGAGCTATGACTATTTTTTTAGACGGATTAAATGTGGCATATCTACTTGAAACAGAAATACCATTTCCGCTCAAGTCAATATAAACACGTCTTTGAACAGAATCAACATCATCGCACCAGACGCTTTTGCTCGTGAACAACATCTCATATCGCATCTTATTCATCAAAATCATAGAATAAATATATAGAACCGCTTTTTCTATATATTCATTGTTTTTGAGTTTTTTCTCTGCATCGCTAAAAAGTTCTATACCTTGATTGTATTCATAGCCATATCTTAAGCAATTAACAAGATACCATCTTAATTCTATTTTCTGCTTTTCAATAAAATCCTCTTCAATAAGTTCACTATTATAGTGGATTTTTGATTGAGGAAATTTATTTTTCAGCTCTTTAATGGTTGTTGGTTTTGCGGCGCCATAAAAAGAAATTTTCGGGCTTCCCAAAAATAAAATATGGGATTTTCTGTATTTTCGTAATGTTTTTTCAGAATAAGGAATCATTTTTATTTTTTGGAATTCTGATTCAGTAAATTGAATTCCAAAACATTTGGCTGTTTCTTCTATTCTTAAAAAATTATAGCCCATAATTTCTCGCGCGGTTTTTTGGTCGACAAATCCATATTCAGCATCTTCTTCAAATTTTTCTTCAAGTTTTTTTATATAAAAATTATCTTGTTCTACTGCTGGAATTTTCCCAGTTGTAATATTTGTTTTAGAATCTTCCAGTTCTGATTCAGGTTTTGTTATTGGATACATTTTTCACCCCAGTTCATTCATTTATCTTTTGAAAGAACTATTATAATAGTAGTGGATAATTTTAAAATTGTCAAATTTTTATAAAATGATATAATAACAATAATGAAGTGTCCTGACTGCGGAACAAAGTTAAATAAGGTTTACACTAAATCAGAGTATGGCACAGCTATTGAGCTTAACCAGTGTCCGTCTTGCGGCGGCATTTGGTTTGATAAATGGGAGTTATATCCTTTAAGCAGAGAAAAAGCAAAACATATTGATAAATTAAATTTAGGAAAATTACATCACCGAAATCCAGTAAAGCAGGATGTTAAATTATGTCCTCTTTGCAAGCAGAAGCTGGAAGTTTTTAAAGACCCTAATCTGCCAAAGGATTTTGAAATAGAAAGGTGTTTAAAGTGCGGAGGACTATGGTTGAATCAAGGCGAGACAATAAAGTATAAAAAATATCAAGAAGAAAAAAGAAAGAAAAGCAAAAGAAAAGCAAAAACAGTAAAAAACAAAAAATTGGAAAAAGACATTGAACGACTTTTAGAGCTTCATAGAAGTCCAAATACGCTTGGCAAAGCAGCCAAATTTCTTTCTACGCCCCTTAATCCAAACACTAAAGAAAATGTAACTGCTGAAAAGGTGGTTTCTATAACAGGGACATTACTCAATCTTTTATTAAGATTAATTTTTCGTTCTGTAAAATGAGTAAAAAAACAAGAGCACATATTTTTGTAAAAGGACGAGTGCAGGGCGTTTTTTTTCGCCAAAGCGCTAAGAAAAAAGCTAGAGAGTTTGGCGTTTTTGGCTGGGTTAAAAATTTAAAAGATGGAAGAGTGGAAGCAGTCGTTGAAGGAGAAAAAGAAAAAGTAAAAAAAATGATTAAATGGTTAAAAAGCGGGCCAATGATTGCGAATGTGGAAGATATTAAAATTAAACAAGAAGAATATCAAGGAGAATTTAAAAACTTTGATTTAAGGTTTTAAAAAAAATGGATATAAAATTAAAAGATTCTCAAAAAATTAAATTAGAAAAAAATAGGGTTTTAGTTTTGCCTTATTTTGAAAAGCAGAAAATAGCTCAAGAATTTGATAAATTTAAAAATGTTTACTCTTGCCTGGACCAGGGAGAATTTCGTCTGGCAATTTCTGAAAAAACACAAGAAATCATATTTTTTAATCTTGGGGAAAAAGAAAAATATAATCAGCGAAAATTTATTCTTAGTATAAGAAAAATTACCAGATTTTTAAAAGACAATAAAATCAAGCAAAGTTCTATTATTTTGGAAAAAATTATTCCAGCTGAAAAAGATAGAAAAAATTTAGTCAGGCAAATATCTGAAAATATTTATTTAGCTGATTATGAATTTAATAAATATAAAGAAAAACCAAAAAAGGGCTGGTTTAATATTGAATCAATTGAGATTTACCTAAAAGACCCGCAGAAATATCAAGAAGATTTAAAGCAAGGAGAAATAATTGGGAAAGCGACAAATTTTACCCGTGATTTAGCCAATACTCCGGGAGGAGATATGACTCCTCAAAAATTAACAGAAATTACCTTAAATACGTTTAAAGATTTTGAAAATATTGAAACAGAAATTTTTGATGAAAAAAAATTAAAAGAATTAAAAATGGGCGGAATTTTAGGCGTTTCTCAAGGAAGTCCTGAAAAGCCGCGATTAATTATTTTAAAATATTTTGGCAAGCCGAAAAAGGAAAGCGTTAAGGTTGATTTAGCTTTTGTGGGCAAAGGAGTGACTTTTGACAGCGGCGGTTTAAATATTAAACCAGGAGAAGCTATGGCAGAAATGCATATGGATATGTCAGGAGCCGCGGCAGTTCTCGGCGCGATTTTAGCTATTAGTAAAATTAAGCTTGAATTAAATATTATTGCCATAATCCCTGTAGTAGAAAATATGCCTTCGGGCCAGTCCTATAGGCCGGGCGATATCTTAAAAAGCTACAGCGGAAAAACAATTGAAGTGCTTAATACAGACGCAGAAGGAAGAATTATTTTAGCCGATGCTTTGGCTTATGCTGTTAAAAATTTTAAGCCGAAAATAATTATTGATGTCGCAACTTTAGCCGGTGCCGCCTTGGCGGCATTAGGTCAAAGAGCAATTGCTTTATTTGTTAATAAAACAGAAAAAGAAATTTTGCTTCGTAAAATTGGCGAAGAATCAGGCGATTATGTTTGGCCTCTTCCTTTGTGGGAAGAATATGAAGAAGAAATTAAAGCAACTTTTGGCGATGTGGCTAATGTTGGAAAAACAAGATATGGAGGAACTATTACAGGAGCTTTATTTTTAAAGAATTTTATTGAGGATTGCCCGTGGGTTCATTTAGATATTAGTCCAACCATGGTTTCAATTGAAAATCAGGGATTAGGCAAGGGCGCCACCGGAACAGGAGTTAGATATTTAATCAAATTAGCCAATGATTATAAGAAATTATAAACAATTATCAAAAAATTCCAAACTAAGGAAAAATGCGCTTAAAATTATTGAAGCGGGTCTGGAAGCTGTTAAAACAGAAAAAATTATTAAAGAAAAAGTAAAATTAAGTAAAAATGTATTGATTGTTAAAGATTATAACAATAAAGTTCAAAAATTTAATTTAAACAAATATAAAAAAATAATAGTGATTGGTTTTGGCAAATCTTCGGCAAAGATGGGGAAGGGGATTGAAAAGATATTGGGCAAAAGAATTGATAAAGGCCTGATTATTAGCGTTGAAAAAGAAAAACTAAAGAAAATAGAAAATATAAAAGGAACTCATCCCTTGCCGTCTTTAAAAAATATTAAAGCGACTAAAAAAATAATAGCGCTTATTGAAAATTTAACTCAAGATGATTTAGTAATTTGTTTAATATCTGGAGGCGGTTCGTCTTTGCTTTGCGAGCCGAATATAGATTTTAAAAAATATTTTAAAATTATTGAAAAAAATTATAAAGCTGGTCTGGACATTAAAAAATTTAATGAATTAAGAAGAAAATTGTCAAAAGTCAAAGCAGGGCAATTAGCTAAACTTACTCAAGCCAAGATAATTTCTTTAATTTTTTCTGATGTAGCAGGAGATGATTTAGAGATTATTGCGTCAGGTCCCACTATCAGAAAATCAAAGAAAGTAAAAAACATTTTACTGCTAAATAACAAAGTCGCGCTTGAAGTGATGGAAGAAAAAGCATTGTCTCTTGATTTGAAACCAATAATTTTAACTAATAAATTAAAGGGAGAGGCAAAAATAGCAGGCAAAGATGTTATCAAGGAAACCCGCCAAAAGTCCTTCGGACATTTAGGCGGGCGAGGAAATTGTTTTATTTTTGGAGGCGAGACAACTGTTTTTGTTAGAAAAAAGGGCAAAGGCGGACGAAATTTAGAGTTTTGTTTAGGCGCGACAAAAGAAATATCTAAATTTAAAAAAGCGGTTTTAGCTTCTATTAACACTGATGGATTAGACGGACCAACAGACGCAGCCGGCGCTGTTATTGACGAAGATTCATTAGATAAAGCAATGAAGAAAAATTTAGATTATAAAGAATGTTTAGAAAATAACGCTTCTTACTCTTTTTTTAAAAAAATGGACGATTTAATATTTACCGGCCCAACCGGAATAAACATCGCCGACATAGGAGTGATTATAATATAATAATATGACAAAAATTATTAATCTTCAAAAAATAAAAAAAGCTGATTTAGTGGTTGGCATTCCCTCTTATAACGAAGAGAGAACAATAGGTTTTGTTGTTAAGCAAGTGTCTAGAGGTCTTGAGAAATATTTTCCAGAGAAAAAAGCCGTGATAATTAATGTTGATAATAATTCTTCTGACAATACCAAAGAAGTTTTTTTGGGAGTTAAAATAGACATTCCTCGTATTCACATTTCCACCCCTAAAAACATAAAAGGAAAAGGGCATAATTTTTATAATCTTTTTTTGGAAATTAGAAAATTAAAAGCTAAGGCCGGCATTGTTGTTGACGCTGACCTTTTAAGCATTAAACCGCTTTGGATTAAAAAATTAGGAACTCCAATTTTTAATGGTTATGAATATATTCTTCCTTTTTACGCGCGATCTGAAGATGACGCTACTATTACTAACCATTTAGTATATCCTTTAATTTATGGATTATTGGGGCAAAATATCCGACAGCCCATTGGGGGCGATTTTGCGTTTTCTGATAAATTAGTTAATATTTGGTTAAAGCAAAAATGGCATAAATCAGACAAACAGTTTGGCATTGATGTTTTTATGACTTTAAACGCTCTTTCCAGCAATGTTAAAGTTTGTCAGGCAAACCTTGGAGCTAAGATTCATAAGTCCAGCGCGCCATCTCTTGGTCCAATGTTTTTACAGGTAGTTGAGTCGCTTTTTAAAATTTTACAGAGTCGTGAAAACCATATTAAAAAAACAACAAAATTTAAAAAAGCTTGCTTTTTAGATGGAAAAAAAATGTTTGAGCTTCCAGACATCAGGCCTAACTATAGAATATTTGAGCAAATTTTTTTGAATAATTTTCCTGTTTATAAAAATTTATTCAAGAAACATCTTTCAATAGAAGTATATCAAAAAATAGAAAAATTTTATCAAAAAAAACAAGTAAATATTGATTTAGATTTATGGGTTAAAATTGTTTATGAATTTTTTAATGCCTATAAATTAACTAAAAGTTCTTCAATTATTAAGGCGTTAGAGTGTCTTTATTTTGGCAGGGTTGCTTCTTTTTTTAAACAAACAGCGAATTTAACTCCGGCTCAATCAGAAAGAGAAGTTTTAAAACAAGCCCAACATTTTTTCAAAAACAGAGAATATTTTTTAAAATAGCAAAAGGGAAATGTTGTGGATTGTGGATTGGATATGTTGTGATATAATAATGTAAGATATAATAATGTAAGAAATAAATTCAGATTTTTCAAAATCAAAATAATGAAACACATATTTACAGGGATA
>JAGLUP010000005.1 GCA_023134715.1 Candidatus Parcubacteria bacterium | reverse complement strand
TTTCAGCGTCTCTGGCTGACGCCTTGGCTTCTTTCAAATGAACGAGAACTATAGATGCTAATAATCCTAAAATAGCGATAACTACTAAGAGTTCTATGACTGTGAATGATTTTTCTGATTTTTTGAACATATTAAATCAGTTTAACACTTTTTCAAAAATTTACATGTGGAAAACTTTCCTCATTTTCTTATTGTGTCCTTAAATTGTAAAATTTCTATATAATAATTTTTACAAATTTTCTTTTTCCTATTTGAATTATTGTTCCTTTTTTTATTTCAATTGCTTTCTGCCAATTGTTTTGAGTTTCTTTGTCTATCCTCACTCCTTTTTGCAGAATCAATCTCTTCGCCTCGCTTTTTGAAGAAACTAATTTTACTTTAACTAATAAATCTAAAATGTTTAAAGATTTTTCCTTAATTTTTACCTTTGGAATTTTTGAAGGTATTTTTTTTTGCCTAAAAATCTGCTCAAACTCTTTTTCCGCTTTTAAAGCCGTTTGCCTCCCATGATAAAGCTCAACGATCTCTCGCGCCAATCTGGCTTTAGCGTCCCGCGGATTAATCCTATTAACTTTCATCGCTTGTCTTATTTTTTCAATCTCTTCAAGAGAAATACGGCTCGCTAATTCAAAATAATTAATTATTAATTCATCTTTCATTGACATTATTTTTCCGTATTGCTCTTGCGGAGAATCTAATATATTAATTACATTCCCCCAAGATGTACTCATTTTTCTGCCGTCTAATCCAAAAAGCATGTTAAACGTTATGATGTCTTGCGGTTTTTGATTATAAATTTTTTGGACTTCCCTGCCAGTAAGAAGGTTAAAAAGCTGGTCAAATCCTCCAACTTCAATATCCGCTTTAATAGCAACTGAATCATAGCCCTGTAATAATGGATAATTTAATTCATGCACTCCTATTGGCCTTCCCTGTTCCCAGCGCTCTTTAAAATTTGTTCTTTGAATCATTTGCTGGGCGGTAAAATTCATTGAAAGCTTAAACATTTCTTTCATGCTGAATTTATTGAACCACTCTGTATTATAATGTAGTTCAGACTTCTCCATATCTAAAATTTTGCCAAGCTGTTTTTCATAATTTTTCATATTTGTCTTAATTTCTTTTTCAGTTAATGGTTGTCTCATTGCTTGCTTATCGGAAGCGTCTCCAATCTGCGCTGTAAAATCCCCTATAATTATTACAATTTGATGTCCTAGTTCTTGAAATTTTTTTAACTTCCAATAAGAAATAGCTCTGCCTATATGCAAATTTACGCCTGTTGGCTCAATGCCGTGCTTTATTCTTAATTTTTTTCCGGATTTCAGCTTTCTCAATACGCTCTTTTTCTCAATTACATCTTTTACGCCTCTGCCTAACAGCTCTTTTATTTTTTTAGAATCAGTATTTATTTTCATTATTTTTATAATAGCAGGAAGTTTAAAATTTGTAAATTCATCTTAAATTTAGTAAACTGAACGCAATGGCAAAAAGAAAATTTCATAGAAAAATTTATCAAGAAAGCAAAAAAAGAAAAAAAATTGTCTTAATTTTAAAATTTTCTGTTTGCTGTTTTTTTCTTGCTGCTTTTGCCGCGTTCTCCTTAATCATTTATTATATTAAAGATTTTCCTAATCCTGAAAAATTCACAGAAAGGCCGTATATCCAGTCAACTAAAATTTATGACCGAACCGGCGAAATTCTTTTGTATGATATTTACGGAGAAGAGAAAAGAACATTAATGCCTTTAAGCGCAATGCCGGAACATTTGAAACAAGCGGTAATCGCCTGTGAAGACGCTAATTTTTATAATCATATAGGCATTGACCCAAAAGCAATAGGCCGTTCAATTTTAATTAATTTGAAATTAAAAAAACCAGCTGCTGGCGGTTCAACAATATCTCAACAGCTTATAAGGTCTTCTTTCTTGACTCTGGAAAAAACCGCGAGAAGGAAAACAAGGGAAATCATTTCTACATTGGAATTAGAAAGACGGTACTCAAAAGAACAAATTTTAGAATTTTATTTAAACCAAGTTCCTTTTGGCTCTAATTGCTATGGGGTAGAATCCGCCAGTCAAACATTTTTCAAAAAATCTGTTTCGGAAATATCTCTATCTGAAGCTGCTATTTTGGCATCTCTAATCCAGGCACCAAGCTATTTGTCGCCCTACGGAGAGCATAAAGACAATTTACTCGCAAGAAAAGATTATGTTTTAGACAGAATGACGAAATGCGGCTATATTACCGCAGAAAAAGCCGAAGAAACAAAAAAACAAACCCTGCAATTTTCAGAAATTCTTAGGCCAATCAAAGCTCCCCATTTTGTTTTTTATGTAAAAGAATATTTAGAACAAAAATACGGTGAAGAATTCTTGAAAGAAAAAGGGCTCAAGGTCTATACTTCTTTGGACTGGGAGCTTCAACAAGCAGCCGAACAAGCGATAGAACAAGGCGCAGCGTCTAATGAGACGCGCAAAGCTTTTAATGCGGCTATGGTGGCGCTCAGCCCTCAAACCGGAGAGATATTAGCCATGGTTGGCTCAAAAAATTGGCATGCTGACGAAAATTACCCGAAAGATTGTATTTCTAAAAAAAATTGTTTATTTGAGCCAAAATTTAACATCGCCACAAAAGCCCTTCGCCAGCCAGGATCAGCATTTAAGCCATTTGCTTATGCCGCTGCTTTTGAAATGGGCTATACTCCAGAAACAATTCTATGGAATGCAAAAACTAATTTTGGAACTTGGGGCGCAAAGCCCTATATTCCTCAAAACTATAACGGAAAATTTCAAGGACCAATTGATCTTCGCCATGCTCTGGCTCAATCTATAAATGTTCCGTCTGTAAAAGTTCTTTATTTGGCTGGATTGGAAAATACTATTAACCTATCTAAAAAGTTAGGAATTACCACCCTGAATCAAAAACCCTCGCATTACGGCCTCTCTTTGGTCTTAGGAGGCGGTGAAGTAAAATTATTAGACATAACCTCGGCATACGGAATTTTTGCCACTAAGGGGCTTAAAATTCCTCCTGTAAGTATTTTAAAAATTGAAGATAGAAACAACAATATTATTGAAGAAAATAAAAAAACCCTAAAAAGGGTCTTAAGCAAAGAAACTGCCAATCTTATTAATGATATTTTATCTGACAACAAAGCCAGAGCTCCGCTATTTGGCTTTAACTCTCCTTTGTATTTTGAAAATTATCAAACAGCCGCAAAAACAGGAACAACCCAAGAATATAAAGATGCCTGGACTATCGGCTATTCTCCTTCAATCGCAGCTGGAGTTTGGGCGGGAAACAATGACAACACTCCAACAGCAAAAAGTCCTGGCGTGACGCTGTCTGCGCCAATCTGGCATAATTTTATGGGAAAAGCGCTTTCTATGTATCCAAAAGAAGATTTTGAAAAACCAAAAACAATTACAGTCGAAAAGCCAATCTTAAATGGAGAGATTGACCAAAAAGACCCTCATTCAATTCTTCATTATGTTATTAAAGATAATCCTCGGGGGGCTTTACCAGAAAATCCTAAGGACGACTCTCAATACAGCGGCTGGGAACAGGCAATCAAGAATTGGCTTGTTCTAAACCCCAAATTTTTAAAACAAAATCCCGAATAAATAACGGGATTTTAAAATTCCTGTAGCTAAGCTACGGGAACACTTCCCAACTACCATTTTGACGCCATCTATTTAGTAGTTAAAACAATTACTAAAATCGTGAAAATCCAGTATACTAAAATACCCAATCCCGAAGATATAAGTATGCGGAGTATTAATGAACGATTTTTTGTTATAAAAAATCCAACAACAACAAAGAAAACCCCCAATATATAATAAATTGTTATTACACTAAATCGTGTTATGCTATCCCACCAGTTTCTGAGAGTATCCTCTCCACCTAATATCATAGACGCTATTAAAGGGGTTGTTAGAACAATAGATATTGGTATCATCCACCATATTTTTTCTATTAAACTTTTTGATTTTTTGGTGTTTTCTATGGTCATAATATTATTAATTTTTAATCTGATTTTACGGGCATTACAACATAGATATAGCTTTCGTCTCCAACTGGTTTTAAAACTGCCGGACCGCCGTCTTTATTTAATCCAAAGATTACCTCTGAGCTTTCTATATTAGAAAGGCCGTCTGAAATAAATTTATGATTAAAAGAAACCTCTATGGGATTTCCCTCTGTTTTTCCGAGTAAATATGATTTATTTTCTCCAAGCTCTGAACTTTGAGTAAAAATCTCTATTTTTCCTTCCTTCGGGTTTATTTTAAACTTAACCTCGTTAATGTTTCCGCTAAATAAACTGGCGGTTTTAATTTGGTTCAAAAATTCTTTTTTTTCTAAAATAATCTGCGTTTCATAGTTTTTAGGAATAATCTCTTGATAATCCGGATATTCGCCGTCTATTAGGCGGGAAATAATCTGAACCTGCGGATGAGAAATCTCGGGCATAACAAGTTCAAACATTATCTGGCTCGGAGAAAAAAATATTTTTAATTTTTCTTTTTTCTCCCCTAAAACATTAATTAGTTCTCTGATTGTTTTCTGCGGGATTATTAAAGAGCACTCTTTTTTAATTTTATTTTTCAAAGAAAGAGTTTTTTCAGCCAACCTAAAGCTGTCGGTGCCGACCATTTTAATTAAATCTTTTTGAAATAATAAATACACGCCTGATATCTCGGGCCTGACTTGAGAAGAAGATATAACCTCTATAACCTGACTTAATCCTTGACAAAATTTATAACTATCAACCTCTATAAATTCTTGGTTCTCTATTTTTGGAATTAAAGGAAACTCCTCTGGGTCTTGTCCTTTTATTTTGGTTTTACGTTTTTCACATTCAATAAAAAGAGTTTTATCTTTTGCCTCTAAAATTATTTTTTTATCTGGAAGTAATCCTGTAAAACTTGATAATAATTTAGCTGGTATAGAAATTTTTCCTTGTTTTTCGGTTTTAACTAATCCCCACCAATTTATTCCCATTTCTAAATCAGTTGTGCTTAGATTTAGAAAGTTTTTTTCAACCGTGAGTAAAACATTATTTAAAACCGGAAGTGTTAAGTTTTTACCAGTTATTCTTTCTATGATATTTAGACCGTTTTTAAAATTTTCTTTTAAAATAGTAATTTTCATAATATTATATTATTAATTATATTAATTAAATTAAACTTATTATTGGTATTAGTACTGTTAATTATTTAAAATTCCTGTTTATTTCTATATAATTTAAACTGTTGAAAAGGTAGTGGAGTGCGAAGTGGATAATGTGTTAAGATTTTTGGTTTGAATTTTATTCTATTATTATCCTTTCTTTTTTCACAGTTTTTTCCACACTTATTTCACAGGTCAATTAAAGAAATTAACAGGATTGGCTATAAATTCGCTGTTTAATTAGATTAATTTCATCTGTGAATTTTTCACTATTTTCTATTTCTTTTTTAATTTTTGTGCAAGCGTAGATTGCGGTTGTGTGGTCTTTACCGCTAAACTTTCTGCCAATAAAAGGAAAAGAGCTTTTTAGTTCGTTTCTTAATAAATACATTGCGATTTGGCGGGGTCTGACTATTTCCTTTTTTCTTGATGGGGTGATAAGATCTCTTTCTTTTAAGTCAAAAAATTCTGCCACCATTTGAATTATTATTTTAGGGCTCACAATCTTAGGCGGCGAAGAAATAAGGTTTTTTAAAAGTTTGCGGGCAATTTTTGCGTCAAGCTGTTCGTTGTTTAATTTCTGATAAGCCGCTAAACTATTTAAAGCTCCCTCCATCTCGCGGATATTTTTTTGGACATTAGAGGCAATATATTCCAGTGTTTCATTAGAAAGGTCTATTTTTTTCTCTTGGCCTTTTGTTTTAAGGATGGCTAATCTTGTTTCGTAATCCGGAGCGCTAATATCTGCTATCATTCCCCCCTCAAATCGGGACCTTAATCTTTCTTCTAATGCGGGGATTGCCTTGGGAGAGCGGTCTGAAGAAAGAATTATTTGTTTGTTTTTTTCATATAAAGAGTTAAAGGTATGAAAAAATTCTTCTTGAGTTTTTTCTTTGCCGGCTAAAAATTGAGCATCGTCAAGAATCAAAACATCAGTTTGCCGAAATTTTGCTTTCAAACTTTCAATAGTCCCATTTCTAATTGAGGATACCACTTCAGAGGTAAATTTTTCCGCAGGGATATATAGAACATTTTTTGAAGCGGATTTTTCAATAATTTTGTTGCCGATTGCTTGTAAAAGGTGGGTTTTGCCAAGTCCTACATTGCCATAAATAAACAAGGGGTTGTAGACTAGCCCTGGTTTTTTAGAAACAGCCCAAGCCGCTGCTTGAGCTAATTCATTAAAAGAGCCAATTACAAAATTGTCAAAAGTATAACGAGGGTTAAGATTTGTTTTTTTATTAATTTTAAATTCTTGAAAGTTCAGTTGTTCTAATTTTGGCTTGGGCAAATCAGTAGAAGCTAAGTGGTCTAATGTTTTTAGCGCACATGGCTTAACTTCATATTTCACTTCTTTAATGTCGTTGTTTATATTATAAAGAGCTTTTAAAATAAGTTTATTGTATTTATTTTCCAACCATTCTTTTGAAAAAGAATTAGGGACTGAAACCAAAATACATTTGTCTTGTTTTGAAATTATTTCAGTGTTTGCAAGCCATGTAGTAAAGTTTGCTCGGGAAATATGAAATTGGATATCAGCAAGCACGGCTTGCCAAAGTTCTTCCTTAGTCATTGTCTTATTATACAATAGTGTCAAGTAAAAACAAAATATATATAAAATTATTTATTTGTTAATTATCTGTGGACAAATTGTGGAACAAAAAAACAGTAAGCAGTAGATAAAAAATTTGACTAATTTTTAATCTAATACTATACTAAATTATATGTCAATTACTTATCAGCCTAAAAAAAGAAAAAGAAAAAAGACACACGGGTTTTTGGTTAGACAAAGAACCAAAGGCGGCAAGAGAGTTTTAGCATCAAGGAGAACAAAAGGGAGAACCAAATTAAGCGTGTAAAATAAATTGTATGCTATCTAAAGAAAATCGTTTAAGGAATAAGAAGGATTTTGATAGAATTTTTAAAAAAGGAAAAGGATTTAAGCAGGACTTTTTATTTTTAAAATTGATTAAAAATAATTTAGAAACAAATCGTTTTGGCTTTATAGTGAGCCAAAAGATTTCTAAAAAAGCGGTAATAAGGAATAAGATAAAAAGACGACTTAGAGAGTCCATAAAGGCAAAATCAGGAGAGATGAGAGTTGGCTATGATGTAGTTTTGCTGCCAGATACAGATATAAAGGAAAAAAGTTTTGAAGAAATCAATGAAAATGTCAACAGAGTTTTAATAAAAGCAAAAATTTTAACAAAATGATAAATTTTTTTATTAACATCTTTAATATCGTATTGTATCAGCCCTTATTTAACGGTTTAATTTTAATTTACCAATATGTTCCAGGGCAGGATTTCGGGGTAGCAGTAATAATTTTGACTATAATTATCCGTTTATTGCTTTATCCTTCTTCTCTCCAATCTATAAAGTCCCAGAAAGCGTTGTCAGAGCTTCAGCCAAAAATTCAAGAAATTCAAAGAAAATACAAAGAGAATCGGGAAAAAATGGCAAAAGAAGTAATGGAGCTTTATAAAAAAGAGAAAATTAATCCCATTGCAGGATTTTTGCCTCTTTTAATTCAGCTGCCGCTTTTAATAGCTCTTTTCTTAGTATTTAAAAGTTTTGAAAACGGGTTTGACCCAAATGAGTTTGAAATGTTGTATTCATTTGTTTCTTCTCCCGCTGATTTAAACCCTATTTTTTTAGGAGCTATAAACCTTGCTAATAAAGGTTCGCTTTTTTTAGCGTTATTAGCGGGAGCAGCTCAATTTTTCCAGACAAAAATGCTTACATCTCAAGCTAAACAGCCTCAAAAAAAGTCCAGTGATTTTGCTCAAATAATGCAAAAGCAAATGATGTATATCTTTCCGATTTTTACTGTTTATATCTGCTGGTCTCTTCCGTCAGCAATTGCTCTTTATTGGCTCACAACCGCCCTATTTTCAGTCGGGCAGCAGCATATTGCGCTTAAAAAACAAACACAACATGATTAATGAAAAAGATTTAGAAAAAATTAAAAATAATGCAAAAGAATTTTTTGAAAAAGCAGGTTTTGACGCGGAGATTAGAGTAAAAATTTCTTCTGACTCTGAAGAGGTTGTTGATATTGATTTAGAAATAGATGAGCCGCAAATTTTAATCGGAGAAAAAGGACAAACTTTAGCAGAGATACAACGGCTTTTAAAAATTATATTAAGGAAGAAAATTCAAGCGCCCTTTTTTATCAATCTTGATATTAGCGACTACAAAAAAAAGAAGATTGAGTATTTAAAAGAGTTGGCCGTGTCAGCGGCCGAGGATGTGGCTTTAACAAAGGAAGAAAAAACATTGGATACAATGCTGGCTTATGAAAGAAGGATAATTCATCTTGAATTAGCCGGACGCTCCGATGTTGCTACTGACAGCATAGGCGAGGAGCCGGAGAGAAGAGTAATAATAAAACCTTGTTAAGCTATTGACAAACCATTTTTAGTATGAGACACTGAAATAGTATATTCAAAATTGAATATGCTGAATATCTAAATATATTGAGGTGATTGAAATGGCGAATGGAGCGAATGTAAATAAAAACGAACAAAGGAATTTAATGATAGCCGCGCTTATATTAGTTGTTATCGTAGGAATGTTAGGGATGGGAGGGCTGTTGTTTGTAACAACAGGAGTTCCTGCTTCCGGTGTAAACAAGAGCAATAGAAATAAGAGCATGGCTATGGGATTTGGCGGCAGCGACAATAGGCAAAAAACAACAACAACAGTTAATAGTTGGGAAGCCAAGAGGCAAGGAATTACAGATGTGGCAGAAAGGGCGATAGATACGGTTTCAAGAGCTGGTTTATCTCCTAAATTAGAGCTTGAAAAAGATAAGAAAGAAGCAAAAAAAGCAGCGATTGCTTTTGCAGAGGCGCTTAGAGAAAATCGCGACATAGATGATTATTTAACAAAGGAAAGCGAGGGCATTAGGTCTTACATCAAGGGCAAGGTTGAGCCGATAGAGAGAGTGAAAGTTCTTGAACGTCCTGACCAAAAATTTTATGGAATAGGATACGCAACAGTAAGAGCATGCGATAAAGCTGAGTTTTGCCAGGGGTTTAATGTTGTTTTTTACAGAGAAAGCGACGGTAAATGGAGGGTATATGAGATAAAACAAGCAAGCAAGTCAAAGGTAAAAGATTGCTTAGCGAAACCATGTTTAACCGGCGTTCAAGAACCTGACAACGTAATAAAAGAATTTTTGTCTTTAATCAGGAAGGGAAAGCAGGAACAGGCAAAAGGTTTGTTTACAAGAGCCAAAATAGGAACATCGACATGGACCGTGGAAGGACGCTTGTCTGAAATAAATAAACGTATTCCCTTTGACAACACTGAAATTCTTTGTAGAGAGGCTTGGGACGAAGTGCCCTTTGATGTTTTATTTGGAAACAAAAAAGGAGACCAAAAGGGTGTACGCATAGTTATGGCGAAACAAGTGAATGGCAAGTGGAAGATAAAAAATTATCATGGCGCTGGAATATGAATAAAGTAAAAATCCCTGTTTTTACAACAGGGCTTTTTTTATTTAATTATTTTAAGAATTTTATTGTTTTACAGGTATAATTATTAAAGAAGTGGCGCAGGGATTAGGATTCCAAAAATCCAAGTGAACACCACAATTACCCATACTATTATCATGTAGATATGGGTCTGTGTGTTTAAATACTTCGCATACATTTCCTGTATAATCAGCGTCTTCGGTTAAAACTGCCCAGCATTTTCCTTGTTTATTGTCAATATATATTGATCTAACCTCGTCGCTGAGAGCACCTATATTTCCAGTCAAAACAGGGTCAAGGTTGTTGCCGTTTAAATCAAAGTCTTCGCAATCGCACCCTGGGTTGAACCCTTCACTGCATTTTTCATTGGGACAGCACCACACATCTTTGCAGAGCCAGACCGTGCATTCTACAGTTTCATCTGCATCTGGCTTTAAATAGACATAGAGAGAAGAGGCCTCATCTTGTTTAATTTTATTTATTGGGCCATCATCGCTTAAATCATTTTTATCTATTCCATGATAAATCGCGCAGCTTCCTTTCCATTCAGCGTCTTTGTGGAGGATTGCTCCATAGCTTATAATAGTAGAAGTCGCAAATTTAATAGAACTGGCTTTGTTGTCGAATTTTCCTAAAGAACTAACGCTTTGTTGATAAAAAATAGAGTCCCCTGCGTGATTAACATCAGCAAAAAGCTCAATTCCGGGTATTTTCCAGTGAAGAGAGATTGATTTTGGATTAACTATTGGCGAAGCTCCGTCGCCAGCGCATTTTTGACAGATTCCTTTGTAGCCGGTTTCAGAACAGACAGTTACTTCTAAGATGTTTGGCGGAGACGCAGATAAAAATTGAATATTTGTTACTACAAAAGAAGACCCATAAACAGCCTGGAGGTTTGATGTGCTGATTCTTACATGTTTTTCATTTGCGCCCGGGTTGAGAATTATCCCCTGCTCAAGACTGGGTTTGCCTATTTTTAAAATCACTAATTGAGGATTAATCGTGTTTAAAACAATATAAGAAGAGAGTAAAATAATTAAACCAAGAAATCCTGCGGTAATTTGGTTTTTAGCGTCATCCATAGCAGATGGAGAGCCGACTGAAGACATATAGCGGAAGCCGCCGGAAACCAAAGCTCCAAAAGCAATAAGACCGCCAAGCATTAATGCTAAGTGGAAAATGTATTTTATATATTCTGAGAGAATAGGCTTGGCAGATAAATTTTCTCCTAAAACTTCAGGGTATTCAATCTCCAACTCTTCGGCAGCAAAAGAAAAACTGGTTAGACAAAGAGACAAAAAAATAATCAAAGAGAAGAATATAAATATTTTTTTGCGATTTAGAATTAACATTTTAATAGAATTCATATTTACAACAATAATAATTTAAATAAATATTATCAGGCGTTAAAAAGGGTTCCGTGAGAATGCTTTCATCACAGATATTTTCACCATCTATTTTAACAAGTGTTCCGTATTTTATCAACTTAATTAGCAAATGGCAAGAAATGGGCTCTTCTACCGGTGTTTTTTCCTCAATTAGTTCGCTATACTCGCTTTTAGTGATAACGCATTTAGATAAAGAGCTTCTAATGCCTGGAGTAGAAGTTGAGACACCCATTTTGTCAATGATTTCTTGACGATAAATTTTATTTTTATCAGGGTAGATATCAGTGGCTTTAATTAAATCCTCAAGATAATCATAATTTTCTTGAATTTTAGAAAAAGAATTTTTAACGGAATTATATCCGTTTTTTATAATTTCTATTTTTTCCCATATAAGGGGCGGACAGGGACTGCTATAGGAGTGTATATTTATAAAATCTGCCAATAAGTCAGACGCGGTTGACGCAATATCAGCGATTTCATTATCATTGTTATTTAATTCTTGCTCGCAATTAATAAACTGGCCTGGGTTATCTGGGTCTTCTATGCGGGGACATATTTTTATTATTGTTGTTATTGTTGTGGTTCCGCTTGCCACTGTTAAAGAAAAATCAATTCTTGATTCTCTTTGGCATAGGGCTCGTTCGCATTTATCGCATAATTCTATGCTTGCAGCTCCGGAGCAGTTAATAGTGTTTCCAGGAATATCCGGGTCTTCTGCTTGGCTGGGACAGATATTAGTATTACAAGCGGGGGAATAAATTTTTTCCTCTCTAGTGCATTCGCTGTCTTGGCACTTATTGCTTATGTCGCTAATAGCGTTATCGAGGTTATCCATATAATCTTCTTGCATTTCATCAAAATCTGTTTGCAGTTCATCATAATCATAGTTGCGATAAAAGCATTTACAACCGCAACTAACGCACGCAAGGCTATAACAGCTGCATCCAACAGGTATTCCATCTCTGTATATAACGCTTACGCAACATAGAGCATATCGCGCCCAATAGCCGCTTTTGCATCTATATTCTTCTGGTTCAAAACCGTTCCAGCATTGATCAGGAAGAATAGGCAGGAAGTCCGCTTGCCCTTGCGATGACACTGCCATTGCTTGAGCTTGGGCAGAATTATATTGATTATTTGCTTCTGTCTCTATTTCATCTAAATATTCTGATAAAGCTTTACTAAATTTTTCAGTGTCATCAATTATTTTTCCCGCAGGCATTGGGTCTCCGCAGGACAGCGTGCTTTCTTGTTCTTCTGCTTTAATAGTTTTTCCTTTTGAAAATATTAGAATAGATAAAAACAGAAGAAGTAAAATAAGAATTATTTGTTTTTTAGAAACTGGTTTCATGGTTTATTGTTGGCAATAAAAAGTAAATGAATCTTCAAATGGGAGAATGACCTTGTTTTTTTCGCAAGTGTTTCCTAAAGAGAAATTTGGGTCATCACAAAATGGTTTTTTTACAATTATTTCTTGCTCTTGGAGAAAATCTTTAAACGCGGCTAATTCATTATAAGTGTTTGGTTGAAGCGTACAGGTTTTCATTATTATTGACGCTGTTCCGGCTTTTTTTACTTGATTTTCAAAATTTTGTTTGATTTTTTGGAAGTCTCCGTTTTTTTCTTGAATTTCTGTCATTTTGGCAATTTTTACTTGTATTTCAGCCTGAATCAGCGGATCAACAATGCTGATATCATTATTGTTTTGAAAATTATTATCAACATCAGCAATATTCTCGCTGCTTATAAAAAAGGCGTAAAAAACTTGAGAGTACCAGTCAAGAGCGATTTTTTGAGGCTCTATTTCATTGACCAAGCTGTTTGGGTCTGTTATGTCAAATTTAGCTCTATCTGTAAAAGGACAGGAATCATTTCCACAACCGCAAGACCCTTGATTGCATTTTCCTCCGCATGAACCATTAAATCCGCATTGTCCAGTTTTTGATCTAAAGCAGTAGCAATTGTTAACAGCATTTTCCAGCTCTACGGCTAGATCATTTAATTCTTTTGACAGCTCTTCAAGATACTCGGAAAACGCTTTTGCGCTTGAGGCAACATATAGAATATTGTCCAAATCATTCATTTCTGTTAGGAGTTCGCAACTTCCTGGGTTTTCACAAGTAATGCCCTGGCAATTTGTAAAACTTGTTGACCCGGTAGTAGTGCAATTAGCTTGGTTTAGAATCTTTGCGCAGCTTTTTATATCCATAATTTGGCAATTATTCTTGTTTAAAATTTTGTTCTCAATTATGGTTCCTAATGGCAATTCTTGAAAGTTAAATTTCTTTTCATCAAAAGAAAAAGTGGGCGATGTTGAGGTAGCCATTTGTATCGGCGCAAATTTAAAAATTACCAGCTGAGGATTAATAGTAAATAAAATTGTATAAGAAGAAAATAAAATGATTAATCCTAATATCCCAGCGAGGATTTGGTCTTTGCATCCTCTTTGTTTTTTAGGGCTTCCAGCTGATGTTAGATAGCAAAATCCGCCTAAAATTGTTGAGAAAAAAGCGATTAAAACCGCGAGTCCTAAAGAAAAATTAAAAATATATTTAACATAGCCAGGTAAGCTGGTGGAGGTCGTCAACTCTTCTCCAATAACTTCTGGATATTCAACTTCTAATCCACTTACTGGACCAGAGCTTGAGATAAGAATCCAAATTAAAATGAGTAAAAATAAAAATTTATTTTTCATTTTATTAAAAATTAAAATAAACAGCTAATTACTAACGCTGTCCAAGATGTAAAAAGTCCAAATCCAGGAAGAACCTCAATTATAATTGCTATTCCGCTTTTAAATAATACTTTTGTTAACACCTTATTGGCTATTTTCTTGGCAATTTTTTTCTCAATTTTTTTTATAGCTTTTTTTCCAGTTGCAACAAGCTGTTTGTTTAATTTTCCAGTAATTCCTATTTTCATTTCTTTTTGATACATCCAATATGCAATAATAAGAAAGGTAATAATATCAAACGCAATTCCTACCACTTTTCCAGTTCCTCCGGCCACTAATCCCAAGGTGTCTAAAAGCATATCTAATACATCTACAAGGAAGGCAAAACTAAGCATCATTATAAAATCTATATCAAGAGGAGAGCATTTTCCAGGCTTAACATCAGAAGACGCTATTTGTTCGTCGCTTATATTTTCAATTATTTGTTCCGCCATAATCTATTATTTTTCCAGTTTTCTTTTAGCTTGTTTTATTTTTAAAACCTGCTCCGGCGAGGTGGTGACGATTTGGTCTTCAGCGTAAGAAGCGATTATTTTTATAGCCACGCGTTTTTGGCCGGCAAAGAATATTCCTTCCCCAACAGCCGCTTCTAAAAGCAGATATTTTTCTTCATTAGTTAAATTAAAAGTGTTTTGAGCCACATCAATGCTTGCCGGCGATTGTTTCATTAAAAGCTGGAGAGAGGAATTAGTGATAATCGGCTTGCCGTAAGAGGAACTCATAAAATCGCCGATGTCTTGAGTAATAGTGGTTACTCCCAGCCAGTATTTTCGCGCTCTTTTAGCAACCCCGAACAAGAATGAAGCCCCGTCTTCGTCTTTCATTATCCACCAGGCCTCATCAACAACTAAAATTCTTTTTTTCAATTCTGCCCTAATTGTTTTCCAAATATATCTTAAAATAATAAACATCGCCATTGGCCTTAACCCTTCTTCCATATCTCTTATCCCAAAAACCACAAATTTATTTTTCATTGAAACATTAGACGGTTGGTTAAAAAAGCCGGCATAAGTTCCTTTGGTGAACTTTCCCACTCTTTTAACTAATGATTCTGTTCCTTCCATATTTTCTAAGACCATTTCAAAATCGTTCATTAAAGGCGCTTCAATTTGAGAAAAATCTGATTCAGCCGTGATATCTTTTGCTTTATAGGTTTCAGTGAGCGCTTGGTCAATAACAGCGTCTTCTTCTGGAGTTAATCCTCCGAGCATAATTCTTAAAAGCCCTACTAAGTTTATAATATTTTCTCTTAAAACATCTTCCGGGTTTTCGTCTTCTCTGGGGATTGGCAAGTCAAAAGGATTGATATGATGAGGGGAGCTCAAAGAAATATCAAAATAAGAGCCGTCCACAGCATTAGACAAGAATTCGTATTCATTTTCCGGGTCAATTACTATTACATCAACTCCCAGCATAAGAGAGCGCAGAATTTCTAATTTTATTGCGTACGATTTACCCGAGCCCGACTTAGCGAAGATACAGGCGTTCGCGTTTTCTAAACTGAATCTGTCAAATAAAATTAAGGAATTATTATGCCTGTTGACTCCGTATAAAATTCCTTCGTTAGAGCTTAAATCAAAAGAAACAAAAGGAAAAATACTGGATAAAGAAGCGGTATTCATTGAAGTGTAAATATTTAACTGGTCAAGTCCGTAGGGAGAACAGGAAATAAATCCTTGTTTTTGTTGATAACTCGCTGGTTTTATGTAGATTAAGCGGGACTCAAGAATTTGTCTCAAAGTTATTTCAGTTTCTTTAAGTTCTTTTTCAGTGTTTCCGTAAATAGTGATATATAAGCTGAAACGGAACATTCTCTCCTGCGCGGTTTGGAGGTTGTCTCTTAAAGATTCCATATCTTGGTGCGCAGTTTCTAAAGCAGGGTCTCGGATTAATCCCTTTTCTTCTCTTTCCATTAGTTCGGCTTGAATTTCAGTCACTTTTTTTCTTAATTGTTTTAAGACCATTTCTGTTTCAATCGGATGAGTAAAAAGAGAAATATCCATAGGAGTGCTTAAATTTATAACAGGAGAAAACCATGCTGTGGATAAATATCTGGGGTAGGAAAAGATAAAAAATGTCTTAACTAATTTGTTTCCCAATTTTATATGGTCAGAGGTAAGCTCAACAGAGGACGGAGAAATAATGTCTTCTATTTTTATGGTTTCCTTTTCAAAAAGCTTTTTAGGCAGTTTATATTTCTCTGTTTTAAAAATTTTTTTAAGATATGGTATCTTCATAATAATATAATACGAATATGCGAATAAATGCGAATTATATTGATAGTTCGGGAGGGAATTCAGGGTGATAGCCGGCTTCTGCTTCTTCTGGATGGTATAATGTCCAGAGAAGCTCAATAAGCTCAAGAGTGGTCAATGGAATGGCTTTAAGCCCGCATCTCCTGAGTCCCATTACCGCGAATTCTATTCTTTGCCAGAGCTGGGCTTTGCATCTTTGAAACTGCTCTTCTGTTAAAATATTTGGAGTTTTTTGTTTTTTTAGCAAACTTTTCGTGGCTGAAACGGTTTCGGTCTCAAAAAGAGAAAAAGGAATGACTACATAAAAATTTTTAGTCATTATTGCCTCTTCTTTTACTAATCCTTTGATGAATTCTCGATATTCTCCTGTTTGGGTTTTAAGCAATTCATTTTCTTGTTTTTTTTCTAAATCTTTTAATTTATCTAAGTAGCCGGTGATATTGAGTTTTCGTGATTGGATAATGATTTGGCAGGAAAAATCAAGGGAATTTAGAAAATTTTGGAATTGATAAATAATAGCATTTTGTTCCTCCTCTGATTTTAAAGCAAAATTCAGGGAAGAAACCATAAGAGCCCCTCTTAAACTTCTGTTTTTGAGAACAATAACCCCTTCTCTGATTTGGTCAATTTCCAAAAATTCTTGAGTTGATGATTTCATGTTTATTATATTTAGCTTATTTCAAGTTGTTTTCTTATTTTTTTAAGCTGGCTTGTTCCAGCTATTTTAAGCGGCAATTCATCTTTTTCTTTTTCTGTTTTTAAGTTTTCTGTTTTTTTTCGTTCTAACGGTTTGAATGAAGCAAATGTTTTTTTTCTTTTCCAAAGATAAAGTTTATTTGAGCCGGTAAAGAGTAAAAGATTTTTAAAAACAGTTAACATAGGGCGGCCATCAACTTTCCAGAAAACGAGAAAAAAGGTTGCCCCTCCGATGATTATTGCCAAAATTAAAAATTTGGATAAGGATAGAAGTTCAAGAAAGTAAACAGCAAGCAAGAACGCGCAGGTTATTGCCAAAAACATAAACTGCTTAAGCGTTAAAGGCCCGATAATTTTCGTTTCATATTCAATAAATTGTGGAACTTGAAATTGCATATTTCAATATAAAATATTAAAAATAAAATATAAGAAACAAATATATAAAGTATTATTTATACTACCATATCATTGGTGAAAACAAGAATACGGGAAGCGTTGTCTGGAGGGATAATTAAATATAAATTTTGTTTATTGTAAATTGAGTTATTTTTTCAACAAATCCTATAGCTTTTTGACATTCTTTTTTAGGGTAAGTGGTAATTTCAGGCGGGTATCTTGCTTCAATATAATATCTATTCAAAAAAGATGCTTCTTTTTCCAAGGTTTTAAAATTTTTATCTATTTTTTCACAGAGTTTTAAAAGCAAAATTAAGTCATGAATTTTAGGGAATTCTTTTTTGTGAAAAACCAAAAATCCTTTTAGAATTTTTTCCACAGCTTGATGGCAATGAAAACATAAAGAATCCGTGGGCCCATTCTCTCTGTAAAGAATTTTTGCCGATTCAAGGTCATTCTGCGATTTTATAATCCACTTTTTAGTTAAGTTTATATTATTTTTTGACATAAAGAATTTTACCTTTTTGAATAATATTTCTAATGAAAAAGTCTCCTAATAAAATTCGGTTTTTAACTTCCTGAGGAGTATAAACTAAAATATCTAAAGGGATATTCCTGTCTAACAGCATTCTGTCTACTTTTAGAATACGTTTTGTTTTTAGTTGCTTCGTTTTTTTAATAATAAACAGGTCTGCGTCGCTGTCTTTAGTAGGATTTCCATAAGCAAAACTGCCGAAAAGAATAATTTTCTCTGGCTTGTATTTTTCTACAATCCTGCCTGTAATCCGTTTTATTTCTTTTTGCTTGGAAGCAATAGTCATAAATATTAAATCCAAATTATTCCAAAGCTCAAAGTCTCAGCCTACGGCTGACCAACCGCAGGTTGGCAAATAAAATCCAAATGACTAAATGTCAAATTATTTCTTTTTTGGCCTAAGGATAGAAGAAAATATCAAAGATAATTCTTGAACTTCCTTCCAAAGTTTACGACAGCTTTCTGCTTTATCTGAATTGGCCTTGGCAATCATTCTTAACCAATGACGAGTTTCTTTTGCTTCTTTTTTGCAAATAGCAATTTTATGTTTAAAATCTTTTCCTGATTCAGCGCCATCTGCTTCCATATAATTAGCTCCAATACTTGTGCCACTTCTAATTGCTTGGTTAATTAAGGGAAGATTTATAGCATTTCTGGATAAAGACTTGCAAAGCTCAATAACATTTTCTCCAAAGATCGCTGTTCGCTCCTCTATATCGTAAACTTTTTGGGTTTTGCCCGCCCGCCAAAGACTTCGTCTTTTGGCGAAGTCGGGCGGGGATTTTGAGCTTGATTTGGAATAATTTGGAATAATTTGGATTTTGGATTTACTTTGAGTTTGTAATTCAAAGTGTTATTATTTTAGCATAACCATTGACAAAAGTAAAAATCTATAGTATGTTAAGAAGTCAATTAAAAGTTAAATTGTAACTTACAAATTGAATATACAAATATGAGGTGAATGAAAAAATGAAAACAATGAAGATAGGATTAATCTTAGGACTGGTATTATTAATAGGATTGATAGTATTGTTGGTTTTTGGAGCAGAAGGAATTGCTGTGGTTTTATTACTGTGTGCTATTTTTTTGAAATTTACAGTGGTAGATGAAGGAACGGCAAAGCCAATAATGAGAATGGGCGGATTTAAAAAGTGCGTTATGTCTTGGAGCGGTTATGAGATTGACTCGAAAGGAGACGTAGTGGAAAGCAAAGGCCTTACGAGTTTTATTTCAAAATATTTTAAAATTTTTGGAGGGCTACGTTTTGTAGGAATTCGGTTTATAGACAATGTGTATAAGTATACTTTTCGGTGGAGAGATCTTCACATTGATGAAGAGGGCAAGGATAAAATAGTTTCTCATAAAAAAGAAAATATGTCCTATATATTAGTCAAAGAAGCTACATATTGTTTAAAAGAATTAGTAAATGTTGAGACAAAGCCAGACGAAAGAATTCCAGTGAATGCCTTTTTTTTGGTAACTATGAAAGTGGTAAATCCCTTTAAAACGCTTTTCCGTGCGCCCCCAAATTGGTGCGAAAAACTTACAGCTCGTCTTTTCGCACGTTTAAAAGTTTGGATAGGAACAAGAGAATTTGACGACCTTATTTCTGCCAAGTCGGCTCCTGAAGAGATTTGGGAAGATTTGCACGGCGACCCTCTAATTGTTATGTTTAAGAAAGAGTGGGGAGTTGAAATAGTTAAAAATGGTATTGATTTGAGAAATGTCGAGATGGGTAAGAAGTACCAAGATGCTCTTGCCAAGCAAAAGCAGATGGAGTTAGAAGCAGAAGGAGACGCAGAAGAAACAGTTGGAATGATTGTTAGATCAATGGCGATAGTTCAGGGCAGAACCAAAGAAGAAATACAAAGAGAGATAAAAAAAGACCCTAAATTAGTAAGAGAGTATTTGGACAAATCCACAAATTTTGCGTTAAGAAAAATGGCGATAAAAGCAGGTCTTTATCGTGAAGTTAGAGTGGGAGATGCAGAGATAGGTAGTAGTGGTTCGCCTATCGGTAGCCCTTCATCTGGGAATAGTTATTTAGCTCAGATGGAAAAAATGATTATAAGAATTATAACTGCTACCCAAGGAGCGACAGGAAAACCAAAAGAAAAACCAGAGAAGGAAGAGAAGAAGGGAGAGAAAAAGAAGAGAAGCGAAATGTCTGACAGAGAAAAAATTGATGCAGCATTAGGAAGGGAATAAATATTCCCCTTCCTATTTTTTTGAAATTTTTAGATTAATTATTCGACAGGTTCTCTATAGGTATCTTTTTTTTGTGGAATCAATTCGTTGGTTGATTTATTTTTTATAGAAACTTTTTTTATTTGTTTAATAAAATTTAAAGCATTTTTAATTTTTTCTTGATCTGTCATTTCCTCTCTCTTTTTTATAGTAGACTTATTTATTTGATTATAGTTTTTCATTTTTTTAAAATTCTTCTTTAATCATTAATACTTTGTCTGATAATTCTACAGCTTTTTCATTGTCTCTTCCTTTTTTTATAATTTTTCCTGTTTTTTTGTCAACCTTGTCTTCCATTGCTTCAATAGATTTTTTAACAGCTGGCAAAATGCTTACAATAGCGTCTTTCTGCTCCTTGCTTCCGTCTTTCGCCATTGCTTTTAGCTGCGACATACTTATTTTCCAGAAAAGATCCTCATTTTTTAGCGCTTCAGGGCGGGTGTTTTTTGCAAAGTTTTTAGGGGTTGTTTCGTCTAATACTTTAGCAACAGTTTTTCCGAATTCTTTTGCCATATTTGGATATGCCTCAAGCAAGGCGTCAATATAGGCGGCTTTGCGAGCTTTTTGTTCATCGGTAAATGTTTTCTTTCTTATAATCCTCAAAGCACCGTCTATATTTTTAGTAACTGATTTTGCCGCTTCTTTTTTATACTTGCCCTTTAATTGTTCTATTTTGATTTCTTCTTGAAGTTGAGTTGGGAAAATTTCTTTTATTATAGGAATATCTTCTCGCGGCGGAATATATGTTTTTGCTCCTTTTATCGCTCCTCCTATTACTCCCCCTACTGCTCCTGCCGCTTTTCTTCCTATTTTATCTTTACCAATAATTGGTTTTGTCCCTATTCTTTTTTCAACTTCTTGTTGTCTCCTTTTTGTCCAATCCCTTGTATCATTTGCCCATGTGACTGGTTTTACGCCTTTTAATCCTCGTCGCTGGCTTACCTCTAGTCTTTGCGCTGTTTTTTTAATTGTTTCAGATGCTTTGCCTGGAGCCCTTACGGTTGTTCTTCCTAACCATTTGCCTCCCCATTTCATTCCTTTTGTTCCTGTTGCTATAGCCCAATTAGCGCCGGCTGCTGTGCTGGTCATGCCAACCGCAAGCCCAAGGAGCAGAAAAATTGTGACTACTCCATATGGCAAAATCTCGCTTAACCAGCCAGCCATTGCAGCAGTGACTTTTCCTCCATGTGGCACAGCGGCAATTCCTATTTCATTTTTAGAGAGCATTGCCATTATTTGTTCTCCTACATAAAAGCAGAAAGCGGCTGGTATTCCTATAATAGACCACTGAATGAAATTTTTCCACCATTGATCAAATATGTTTTTTGTTGTTGGCAAAATATAACATAAAAAAGCAAAAGGAGAGACAATAACTAAAAACCAAATAGCCACATATCTGATTAAAAAAAGCCAAGCGTATAGAATAAAAAGAAGAGCAATTTTTAAATTAAAAAAAACAAGGACTATTAGTTTTAAAATTAGTGGAATATGATTAAGGGGATTTACCATTGCTCCGAGGGAGCCGATTTCATTTGTTACAATGTTGGTGTAAGCAGAGAATTGTCCAGTTAATGTTCTTCCTCCATTCAGTTCGCTTAGGAAAAAATTCATTATAACATTAGAAGCGTCAACAATAAGACCGCAAATAACAGGGGTAAAATTGATTAAAAGAGCAATTTCAATTAAGCGAATTAATATTTTTTTAGTTTCAAATCCACCCAATCTTAAAGAGGTAGCTAATCCCATATATGCCAAGACAATAATAAGCCCCATATTTGCAAGGTCTCTCATAAGCGTCCATCCAATTGCTATAACTGGATTTCCAGCTGGGTTGACGTAAGAAAGATCAATAAAGCCAGGACTGATTACCCATTGGAGCAATATGCCGGATAGCGTCAGAATTATTTCAGAAACCATTCCCAATATCAAAAGAGAAATTGAGAGAAATGCACCCGCGATAAGTTCTGAAAGAAAAGCGTGAGCAGAGTGGATTGGCAGGATTAACCCTATTCCTATAAATGATAGAGTTAAAAGGGTTATTAAAATTTTTTGAGAGGAACGGTTCATTAAAGTAATTATAACAAAATAATAATAAATAATAAATGGTAGAGGGTTGTGGAGAAAAGGGCTTGACTTTTAATCAGGACAGGATAAGATTAAAACAAGAATTTAATATTACCTAATGGGGTATATGAGTAGAATTAAAAAACTTGTTTTTTTAATAGGATTAATTGTTTTAATTTGCGGGGTTTCTGACAAACCCGCCGTTTGGCGAGGCGGGCAGGAAAGCCCTGTTTTTGTTGGCAAAGAAGTAAGCAGTTCTTATTGGGCGATTGGAGTTCAGCAATCATCTTTTCCAGCGGCTCAAGGGTTTTCTGATTTATGTTTAGCCCAGAGCAACAGTTTGCTCGGGGCTGCTCCCTATACACTTGTTTCTTCTAAGGTTTTGGCCGGTTTGGGCATGGATGATTCTTTTTTAGAGAGAGAAGAAATTGTTGAATATATTATTGAGCAGGGAGACACTCTTTCTACCATTACTTCTAAGTTTGAAATTACTCTTGAGACATTGCTTTGGGCAAATAATTTGAGTAAAAATTCTGTAATTAAGCCCGGGCAAAAATTGCTTATTTTGCCGGTTTCCGGAATAATGCATTTAGTGAAATCAGGCGACACCCTAAGTCAGGTTGTCCAAGACTATAAGGGAGACGTCAGCGAGGTTATTACTGCTAACAATTTGTCTGGAGCAGAGATTTTTATCGGCGATGTTTTAGTTATTCCTAATGGCGTAAAACCAAAAATTGTTTATAGCGCGGCATATACCACGCCGATTGCTTCAAGTTATTTTATTTGTCCCATTCTTCCTCCCTGCCGAATTACTCAAGGACTGCACCTTTATAACGCAATTGATTTTAGTCATGAAGGAGTGAGCTGCGGCGAACCAATTTTAGCGGCTGCGAGCGGTGTAGTTCAAAAAACAGGTTATCATAGAATAGCTGGCAGTTATATAAGAATTATTCATCCGAATGAAGTGGTTACTTTTTATGGTCATCTCTCAAAGATAATTACTGCGTCTGGGCAAGAAGTTTCTCAAGGAGAAATTATTGGCTATATGGGGCATAGCGGTTATACTATTCCTTCTGGATCTTTGGGATGCCATCTTCATTTTGAGGTTCGGGGGGCTCGCAATCCGTTTGCTCAATAGGGTTATTTAAGACCCGACCTTTGGGATTCTTTAAGGTCGGGTCTTTTTATTTATTTACATTTAGCGCAGGTTTTTGCTTCAGGACAAGCATTTAAACGTTCTTTTGATATTGATTTTCCGCATTTCTCGCAAATTCCGTATTTACAAGCTGGCCCACTTTTTTTAATTTTATTTAGAGCCGAGTTAATGTCTTTGAGTCGTAATTCAAGATTATATTCAATCGGCAGCAGGGTTTCATATTCCTCTATTTCATCTGCTTCTTCTTCTATTTTTCCGCCATTAAATTTAGGAAAACGAGTTTTCCAATCCCCTTTTAGAGTTTCGCTTTTTTTAGCAAAACCCTGGAGTTCTTTTTCTAAAAGCTCTTTTTCTTTCTCCAATTTTTGTTTTAGTTTTAATTGTAGCTCTTCGTTTATCATAAAAGACATTTAAGACCCGACCTTTGGGATTCTTTAAGGTCGGGTCTTTATTTATTTATTTATTTTTTATATTATCTATAGTTTTTATTATTGTATCGCCCGAAAAAGTAAGAATAAAATAATTGTCAAAAATACTATAACAAATTCCTAAATCTTCTTCTAAAAAACTAATATAACGAAAATCTGCTTCTTTATGGGATGCTTGTTTAAAGGCATGAGAAGGAGTTAAATCCTTGTTTTCAGCTAAAACAAACAAAAGGGGTTCAAGGTCTTTTTTAATGGTTTCCTCCCAAGAAAGCATTATTTCTTTTAAATTCTCCCTGTCCGCCTGATTGTCCGCAGGACTTTCGGCGGGTGTTATTTCAGCCGTAAAGCCGAAGTTATTATTTTCTGAAGAATAAATAAACAAGGTAAAATCATTATTTAATTTTTGCTCAAAGTTTTCAGGCGCTTTAATCTGGAAATTTTCAAAAAATTCTTTTAATCCTAAAATTTTATTTTCTGTTTGATTTTTAATTATAATTCTAATGAATCCTTTTGACAGGTTTTCTTTTATTGCTCGTTCAAAAACGTCAACTGTTTGTTCGTCGGAATTTATTTCAAAAATTTTTATTGTCTCAACTGAAATTAAAGATTCTGGAGGGATGACTACTCTTGATTCCATTATTTCTTCTGGAGTTGACGATTTAGAATCTTGAGGGGATTTTATTTCAAAATACCAGTACCAAAAAGTGAAAATACTTGCCAAAATTAAGAAAATAACAATTAAGATTATAAATCTAATCCAGATTTTTTCAAGAAGGCGGGGTTTTTGTGGGAGATGTCTGAAAACCACTTTTGCGGGCTCGCTTTCCTGGATACTTGGACTTTCGGCTGGCTCGTCTTCAATATCTGTTTCTTCAATTTTTCTTAAGAATCGTCCTCTTTCTTCTTCTTCTCTTTTTTGAACTTCTTCTAGCGTTGCTCTTATTTGTTTTATTTCAGGTGGTTGTTCGTATTTTGGGGGTTCTTTAATCTGAGGTTCTGGCTCCCCGCCAGTAGGCGGGACTACTTCATCGTCCTCTGGACTCTGAGTAGCAGGCTTAGGCGTTTCCGCCAAAGGCGGATCAGCATCTGGCTGAGGTTCTGGAATTTGCTCAGGACTGCTCGCTTGAATGCTTGCCCCGCCTGCATCGCTTGCATTGCGGGCAGGAGGACTTTCGGCGGGTTTGTCCACATTCTCAATTTCTTGTTTTAACTCTTTTTCTTTTTCTAAAATTTCGTTCAGTTTTAATTTTAGAGGCTCTACTTTTTCTTCAATTTCTTGAAGCTGTTTTTTTAATGTATCTTTTTTTTCTTTTATCAGAACCTTTTCTTTTAAGATTTTTTGTTCTTCTAAAATATATTTTTTTATTTCCTGCTTTATTTTTTCAATTTCATCTTCAACCTGCCATCTTTGTTTTTCTGTTTCCTTTATTTCATCTTCAACCTGCCATCTTTGTTTTTCAATTTTCCGTTTTTGTTCAAAAGAAACAGTGAGTCGCTCTTTTTCTTCAATTTCTTTTCTCCTTTGTTCAATTTCTTTTTCTTTTATTAAAATTGGCTCAAGGGTTTGCTTGAGTTGTTCTAGTTGTTTTAATAAATCATTTTTTTTTGTTTCTATTGGTTCTTTCTGATTTTCCAATATTTTTTTTCTTTCTTCTGCTTCAGCTTTTTTTTGTTCTAATTCTGCTTTTTCCTTAAGCCATTTTTTTTCAATTTCTTCAGCTATTTGTTTCTCTTCTTTGATTTTTTCTTCTTCGCTCGCTATAGTTTCACTTCGCGGGATAGCTACATGCTTGTCTTCTTCAGTCTTCGCAGGAATTTCAACGGGTTCTTTAGTAGTTAATTTTTCTCGAGCTTTTTGCGCTTCTTCTTCCCGAAATCGGGCAATGTCTTTTTCCATTGTTCTAATCTCCGCTCTTTTTAAGAATTCTAATTTTTCTTTGTTCATATTTTTGCGGAAAGGTTAATTCTTCCTTGTTGGTCAATTTCTACAACTTTGACCGGCAATATATCTCCAACTTTTACTATGTCTTCTACTTTTTCAACTCTATGGTCGGCAAGTTTGGAAATATGGACCAGTCCTTCTTGGTTGGGCAGGATTTCAACAAAAGCCCCGAAATCCATAATTCTCTTAACCTTGCCTTGAAAAATTTCTCCCACTTTAGCTTCTCTGATAATATTTTTTATCCATTCAACCGCTTTTTTAGCTGATTCTTCTTTTTCCGCGGTGATAAAAATCTCTCCTGTGTCTTCAATATCAATAGAAACCTCGCATTTTTCAATTATTTCATTGATTATTTTTCCTCCGGGACCAATAACTTCTCTAATTTTTTTAGGATCAATTTGAATGGTTAAAATTCTTGGGGCGTATGGAGAAAGTTTTGGTCTGGGACCGTCTATTGCTTTTTTCATTTCATCCAAAATTTGAAGTCGAGCTTTTTTTGCTTGGGACAAAGCTTGTTCTAAGATTTTTTCATTTATACCGTCAACTTTAACATCCATTTGAATAGCTGTTATTCCATTTTCAGTTCCAGCTACTTTTAAATCCATATCTCCATAATGGTCTTCTGGCCCCTGAATATCTGTCAAAATCTTATAATCTCCTTTTTCATTACTCATTAGCCCAATGGCAATTCCAGTCGCGGGCGTTTTAATTGGCACGCCGGCGTCCATTAAAGCCAGAGAAGCGGAAGAAACCGATGCCATTGAGGTTGAGCCGTTAGAAGAAAGCATTTCAGAAACAATCCTGATAGTATATGGGAAATTATCCACATCTGGGATTAACGGAAGCAGGGCGATTTCTGCCAGATTTCCATGTCCTATTTCTCTTCTTCCCGGCCCCCTTAGCATTCTTGCTTCACCTACTGAATAAGGCGGAAAGTTATAATGAAGCATAAATCTTTTTTTGCCGACAATTTCCATTCCATCAAGCAGCTGCACATCTCCAGGCGCTCCAAGAGTTAGGATTGATAGTCCCCTAGTAATCCCTCGAGTAAAGAGGCCCGACCCATGCGTTCTTGGAAGAAGTCCGACTTCGCAGGAAATTTTTCTCACCTCATCTAATTCTCTTCCATCCGGCCTTTTTTCTTTTTCAATAATATTTTTATGTATTAATCCATTGATTTCTTGTTCTAGTAGATCATTCGCCTGTTTTATTTTTTTTTCACCACCTGGCGAATTCGGATATTTTTCCGTGATAAAATTTAATAATTTTTCTTTAATATTATCTATCCCTTTCTGCCGTTCTTGTTTGTCTTTAGCAAAAAGAGCTTTTTCCAATTCCTGATTTTTCAGAAAATCTTTTATTTCTTTTTCCAGTTCAGCGTCTGGCGATTGAATATCAACAGCAATTTTTTCTTTCCCCTGCTCTTTTATTATTTGCTCCTGAAAATCAATTATTTTTTTTAAATAGGGTTTGGCAAATTTATTTGCTTCCATAATTACTTCTTCTGAAACCTCTTGAGCGTCAGCTTCAATCATATTAATAAGAAGCGAAGGCCCTATCGCGGACATTGTTAAATCCAGTTTGTCTATTTCTCTTTCTTCATAACTTGGGTTAGGAATAAATTTCCCGTTTATTTTTCCTATTCTTACGGCGCTGATTGGCCCTGACCAAGGAATATCAGAAATTGAGAGAGCTAAAGAAGCCGCAATCAATCCTAATATATCCGGGTCGTTTTCAGCGTCCCAGGAAAGGCAGGTTATGATTATTTGAACTTCTTTTTTAAATCCTTTTGGAAATCTTGGCCTAATAGCTCTGTCAATCAGGCGCGAAGTTAAAATTGCGGCGTCTGACGGTCGCCCCTCTCTTCTCATATAGCGGGAGCCCCTGATTTTTCCAGCGGCGTAATATCGCTCTTCGTATCCCACGGTTAAAGGAAAAAAATCAATACCTTGTCTTTCTTGCGCCATTACGCAAGTTGCCAGAACCAAAGTATCTCCGTATTGCACCAAAACCTCGCCATTTGCCTGCTCGGCCAAGTTTTTGAGCTCAACTTTAAGCTCTTTTCCGTTAAGTTTTAGTTTATAAGTTTTTTCAGTCATAAAATTTTATTTCTTTAGTCCTATTTTTTTCACAATGGTATTATATCTCTTCGTGTCTTCTTTTTCTAAGTATTTCAAAAGTTTTCTTCTTTGAGAAACCATTTTTAAAAGGCCTCTTTTAGAGTGAAGATCTTTAGGATGTTTTTTCAGATGAGAGGTTAATTGTTTGATTTTTTCAGAAAGAATGGCAATTTGAACATCTGGAGAACCAGTGTCTGTTTTATGAAGATTGTGTTTAGCTATAATTTTTTCTTTTTGTTTTAATGTAAGCATAAGCGTTTTACTAAAATTAAATATTAAAAATAAATTTTGTGCCTCGCATAGGAATCGAACCTATAACCTTGGGCTTAAGAGGCCCCTGCTCTGCCGGTTGAGCTAGCGAGGCAGGTTATTGGCATTCAGCGTCTGATACTTGGTCGCCATTTGAGTGAAAAGTGGCGCATGGTGTCGTGCCGCTTGGCAGGTCTTTACAGCAGCTGCCCAAACAACAATCGGTAGTAATAATTGGAGGATTGCATTTTCTTCTTGGGTCACAATCATTAGTTGTTATCCCGCATTTAATTTGAAACCAGCCACTTGATAGTCCTGTCCAGCTGGCCGCTTTAATATATACGAAAAAAGTGTTAATAATCAGCCAGGACGCGAAAATTATTACTAATCCTTTTGCTGTTGAAGTCATAATTCTTTTTCCCTGGTCTATTCCGCTTGGATTTTGTCCGGATAAAAGAAATATAAGTCCGCCAATTACTATCATTAGAACCGCAATCGCCGGTACAAGGGTAAGCATAAAAAAGTTTATTATCTGCTCAAACATTACAAAAAAATGGCAGAGAGTGCAGGGAAGAATACAGCAAGTTCCGTTGAGTTCTATCGGCTTGCCGCAGGGCACTATTCCTTCATAGCTTACTGTGCCTCCTTCAACTGAATATTGATTAGCTGCCAAAGATATTAAAGGACTGAAAACAAAACTCCCAAAAATCAGGATTAAAAAAAAGATTTTAATTTTTTTTGCCATAATCATTTTTATGATAACAGTTTTTTGTGCCCCTGGCAAGAGTCGAACTCGCACCACTGGGTCCGAAGCCCAGTACTCTATCCATTAAGCTACAGGGGCAATTTGGTTATTTTAATTTTAACCTAATCATTGCAAAAAATCAATAACTATGGTAATCTTTTCTCAAAAGATGTGTTGACGCACATTAATAAAAAAATAATGGATAACGAGGTGGCAAAATGGGTTTGATGGAAATTCAGAAAAAATATGCGCAAGGAGAATTTGGGAAAGAAGAAGAACAAAAAAAGAATGGGAAAAAGGTAAATTTGCGGACAATACAGGAAGAGTACGAGCGCCGCGAGCTCGCAGAGCAGTAAAGAAAAGACAAAACAAATAAGCCGGAGCAATTCTTCGGTTTTTTATTTTGATTAAATTGACAAAAGAAAATTAATTTGTTAAGTTGAGAACAGTAATTTGAAAATATAGATTTGATTTAAGGCGGTTAGAATGGATTTGATAATACGAAAAGAGAATTGGGAGGAAAATAAATGTCAGGGCAAAAGTAAATTTTTTTTGAAAATAATTTTTTTGATGTTTGCCTTGATGATAGCAGCCGGAATGACAACATTTGAAGAAAGTTCTTCAGCAAACGTTGTTTTGAATGGAAGCATTGAGGGCAATATATTAGAGAAAGAAATTACCCATAGGTCTGCATTTGCGATAGACAAGTCAGGGATAGATAGATATTTTGCGGAGACTTTATTGTATGGCCATATTTTTTTAGCAAGAATGGAGCAGTCCTATTTTTGCGCCAGAGCAATACTGAAGACAGAGAAATTTTCTGACATTGATGACATTTCTGAATTTTTAAACAGAGAAAATTTTGGTTGTTGTCGAAATAGAGCGCCGATAGCTTATTGGTTTTTAAAATCTCTTTATCCCGACGAAGAGATTAAGTTAGTAGTTGGCTATCTCTATTGCCCTGAAGAGAATTATAGCTGGAACTGGACAAGAGGATTATTGAGCGTAAATCATGCCTGGCTTGAGAGAGAAAATGGAGAAATAGTAGATGTTAGTTATTCAAGCAACAAAAAGTGTTATTACCACCCTTATGTCTATGTGTTTTACGAGCTTACTAAAGAAGATCAAATAAATGAAAAATGGGTCAATAAAGGGTCGGTAGCAACCTCTGCTGTTAGAAAGCAGTTTGAGTACGATCATGGGATGATTGATGAAGTTGACTTAACAGTTCCATGGGGAAATCATGAATTAAATAAAAAAATAAGCCGGAGCAATTCTTCGGTTTTTTTATTAGTTGGCGTTGCCAAGCAGGTTTTTTTATTTTAGAATGAAATTGATATGGAAATTCCAAAAGAAGTAAAATCTATTATTAAAGAATTGGAAAAACAAGGATTTGAGGCATATATTGTCGGCGGCTGTGTGCGTGATTTTTTACTTGCCCGCCGAAGCGAGAGCGAAGGAGGGAGAGGCGTTGAGCCAGAGGATTGGGATATTACTACAAACGCCAAGCCAGAAGAAATTCAAAAAGTATTCCCAAAGAATTTTTACGAGAACAAATTTCTTACAGTAACTGTTCAAACAGGAAGCAAAAATTCTAAATTAAAAGAAATTGAGATTACAACTTATCGGACCGAGGCAAAATATACAGATAAGCGCCATCCAGACGAGATAAAATTTGCTAAGACATTGAAAGATGATTTAAAAAGAAGGGATTTCACGGTAAACGCAATGGCAATAGAAGTTCAAACAATACTTTCGATTAAGCCAACCCCTTTAGGCCAAATTTATGGGCAATCGGCAGGAGGAGTTTATCCTGGAAAAAAATTAAAGGTCAGAATTATTGATTTATTTGAGGGGCAGAAGGATTTGGAAAATAAAATTATTCGGGCTGTAGGCGAGCCGGAAAAAAGATTTGATGAAGACGCCTTGCGCATGTTAAGGGCGGTAAGATTTGCCGCTACATTGGGGTTTGCGATTGAACCAAAAACAGCTGAAGCGATTAAAAAAAACAGCCTTTGGCTTCAGGCGATTTCAAAAGAAAGAATAAGAGATGAGTTTTTAAAAATTATTATGTCAGACAGGGCGTATGAAGGGACAGAGCTTTTGCGAAAATTAGGGCTTTTAAAGTATATTATTCCAGAATTATTAGAAGGATTGGATATTTCCCAAAACAAACATCATATTTACGGGGTTTATGAGCATAATCTTTTATCTTTAAAATACGCTGTTAAGCGGGATTTTAATAAATATGTCCGTATAGCCGCTTTGCTTCACGATATTGGCAAGCCAAGAACAAAGAGAGGCAAGGGAGAAAACGCTACTTTTTATAATCATGAAGTTGTGGGAGCGAGAATGACAATTCAAGCTTTAAATCGTTTGAAATTTTCTAAAAAAGACATTGAAAAGATTGTTAAATTGGTTCGTTATCATCTTTTTTACTATAATGTTGACGAAGTCGGCGAGGCGTCAGTAAGAAAATTAGTCAGGAGCGTGGGTCCTGAAAACATAGAGGAGTTATTACAGCTTAGAATGTGCGATAGAATTGGCTCTGGATGTCCCAAAGCCGAGCCATATAAGTTAAGACATTTAAAATATCTTATTGAAAAATTATCCAAAGATGTGATTTCAGTTAAAAAACTCAAGGTTTCAGGCAATGATATAATAAAAATTTTAAACATTAGACCGGGACCAAAGATAGGACAAATTTTAGATGTCCTATTGGGTTATGTTCTTGCTGACCCAAAAAAGAACAAAAAAACATTTTTACAGAAAGAAATTAAAAAATTAAGCAAATTATCTGACAAGGAGCTTAGCTCCTTGTCTAAAAAAGCCATAGAAGAGCGTCAGAAAATTGAAATAAAAAAAGACGAAATGACCAAGAAAAAATATTGGGTCACTTAACCGGGCCTATAGTATAATGGTAATACACCGCATTCGCATTGCGGAAATGTGAGTTCGATTCTCGCTAGGTCCACAAATTGGCGACCCCAAGGGAAGTCGAATCCCTGTTGCCAGGATGAAAACCTGGAGTCCTAGGCCTCTAGACGATGGGGTCAAAATAACATAATCATTATAACTAAAAATTGAAAAAAATCAAGTCAAATGATAAAATAAGAGCAATGAAAATTTTAGCTATTGAAACATCCTGCGATGATACCTGCGTTGCCGTATTAGAGATTAATAAGCAAAAAGTAAAAATTTTAAGCAATATTGTTTCTTCTCAAGCTGAAATCCATAAGAAATATGGCGGAATTTACCCGACTATGGCGATAAGAGAACACCAGAAAAATTTAGAGCCAGTTTTGAAAAAAGCATTAGGAAAAGCCAAATTATCAAAGTTCAGAAAACCAAATATTGACGCGGTTGCGGTGACGATAGGTCCAGGATTAGAGCCGTGTTTATGGGTGGGAGTGAATTTTGCTAAAGAGCTTTCTTGTTTATGGGATTTGCCGATTATTCCAGTTAACCATATAGAAGCGCACATACTTGCTAATTGGTTGCCACCAGATATCAAAATCCCCGCCCGCAACGCTTCGCGTAGCGATGCGGGCGGGCAAAATACAAAATACTTATTCCCTGCGATATGTTTAGTGGTAAGCGGCGGGCATACGCAGTTGATTTTAATGAAGGGAATTGGAAAGTATAAAATTTTAGGAGAAACAAGGGATGATGCGGCCGGGGAGTGTTTTGACAAGACAGCGAGAATTTTAGGGTTAGATTATCCTGGTGGTCCTGCCATTTCCGCTGAAGCCGCGAAACTACAAACTATAAACTATAAACTACAAACTAAGTTGCCAAGACCGATGCTTCATAGCAAGGATTATGATTTTAGTTTTTCTGGGTTGAAAACAGCGGTCTTATATGATTTTAAAAAACGGCCTGAAAAAACAGCAAGGTCAAAAAAATATATTCAAGAGATGTGCCGGGAGATTCAACAGGCGATAATTGATGTTTTAATTTTTAAAACTATTAAAGCCGCTAAACAATATAAGGCAAAATCTATAATTCTTGGCGGTGGCGTTACAGCAAACAAAGAGTTAAGAAGGCAATTTAACCATAAACTACAAACTATAAACTACAAACTAAAATTTTTGGTTCCCCCAAAAATTTTCTGCACTGACAATGCGGCGATGATAGCCATAACAGCGTATTATCATAAAAACCAAAAAACAAAAAATTGGAAAAATATTAAAGTAAATGCTAACTTAAAGGTATGAATGGTTTTTCTCTTTTAATTTGCGCCCTGGCTCCCGGTATAATCTGGCTTTTGTATTTTTTGCGAAAAGATGTTCATCCAGAATCAAACAGGATGATTTTAAGAATTTTCTTTTACGGAATGTTGATTACTTTCCCCGCTGTTTTATTAGAAAAAGGATTTTTTGAAATTACTAAGGTATTAAATTTTTCCTCAACATCAACTTTAATTTTAAATTTTTTTATAGGTGTGGCTTTAGTTGAAGAGGGCTTAAAATATTTAGTAGTCAAGAAAAAGGTGTTGAATAATTCAGAATTTGATGAGCCGGTGGACGCTATGCTTTATATGATTATCGCGGCCTTGGGATTTGCGACAGTAGAGAATATTTTAATTTTATTTTCCCCTGAAATGTTTTTTCAGCCGTTGGCAGGAGTTTTAGGAGTTACCGCTCTTCGATTTGTGGGAGCCACTTTTTTGCACGCTTTATGTTCTGGAATGATTGGCTATTTTTTGGCTTTGTCTTTTTGTGAGCCAAAAAACACGTTTAAATATTTGATTAGAAAATTAGGGCTGGGGATAGCCGTGTTCTTGCACGGACTTTATAATTTTTCTATAATAGCAATAGAGGGAAGTTTAAAATTTAATTTGCCTTTAATTATTTTAATTTTTCTTTCCGTGTTTGTTTTCTTTGCGTTTAAAAAAGCGAATAAAATGGAGAGCGTCTGTGAGATTAGTGAGTAGATAATTTTTAATTATTAAATTATGGGGTTTTTAAAAAAATCAAAAAAAAATAAGGGAAAAGAGATTTCTATAAAAGAATTGGATTTAGATTTGGAAGAAGAGAAAGAGAAGGAAAGCGAGGAAAAATGGTTTAAAAAAGAAGGGCAGCTGGTTGTTGATGTTTTCCAAACAGATTCAGAAATTGTTATTCAGTCCCCTGTTGCCGGCGTTAAGCCAGAGGATTTAGATATTTCAATTGAGAACGATATAATAACCATAAGGGGCGAGAGAAAAAAACCCGGCGGGAGCGACGCGGGCGGGCCGAAATATCTTTATCAAGAATGCTGGTGGGGAGCATTTTCCAGAAAAATAGTTTTACCTGAAGAAGTAAATCCTGAAGAAATCAGCGCTTCTATGAAAAAAGGCATCCTAACTATTAAATTGCCGATAATTCATCGAGAAAAAGAGAGAAAAATATCAGTTAAGCAGTAAATTAAAGACCCGACCTTAAATCCAAAGGTCGGGTCTTTTTAAATATGTAAAAAAGTAGTCTAGGTCGGGTCTAGACTGCTTTTTGTTTGTGCCGAGGGTGGGACTCGAACCCACAAGCTCTTACGAGCACGAGATCCTAAATCTCGCATGTTTGCCAATTTCATCACCTCGGCAAGAAAATAACGGAGACCCGACCTCCTTCACTGGCAAAGGAGGTCGGGTCTCCTGTGTCTACTGTGATTTTATCACCTCGGCTTAAGCAAACCCCCTCCTTTTCACTGCTGGCAAAAGAAGGGGATTAAACACTGAATTTTCTATTCTACAGGACGTATACTACAATAGATGGGATTACTCTTGCTAAAAGCGCGACTGCTATTCCTACAACAGCGTAAGTTATATAGTTTTTTCCTGTGCCCACTTGCTCTGCGTTGCCTCCAGCGGTTAAAATAGTAAATCCTCCGGCTAATATCATTATTACTGAAATAGCCATTAGGATAATAAATATCAGATTAGTTATACCGTAAATTGTGTTAAGAAGACAAAGTAGTCCCCAGTCATCTGTTGTCTCAGTTATTGCTACGTCGCAATTTCCGCCTGTCGGACCCACAACATCAGTTTTGTCATAAGTTACTCCATTTAATGTAAAATCCCTTTTTAATTCACAGCATTCTGTTGGGCCTTCGGCGGAAACCATTGCTGGTGCTACTAATGTTGTTAAAACTACGGCTAAAATTAATACAGATAAAATCTTTTTCATAAAAATGCGATACTAATATACGAATTCATACTAATAATACAAATAGAATTCATAGATTAGTAATGTTAATATCTTCGACCTTTTCTTGTTTTTAAAATTGGAAATTTAAAATTTGGATTTGATTTGGAACAATTTGGAACAATTTGGATTTTGGATTTTGGATTTTCTTCAACTATCCTCCTAATACGCTTTTCAACGCTGAAATCAGTCCTTTACCCATTAGAATAATAAGTAGTCCGACAAATGTCCATGTAATTATATTTTTCGCTTTTTTTATGTTATCTGGATCTCCGCCAGCAGTTAAGAAGAAAAATCCGGCAATAATTATCATTAAAGGCGCTAACGCCATTCCAAACCAGAAAATAAAGTTGACAATTGAATTAATTATCGCTTCAGTGCTGGTAGCCTGCAAAGGATTGCATATACAAACCTTTCCTGCCGGCTCAGTGTATGTGCCCTCATCAGTGTCCGCGTTATACGGATCACTGCAGTATTCTTTGCAAGTTGATGCCTCCTCTACTGCAAAAACAGAACTTGTTCCTGCATTTAAGAAAACAAAAGAAAATAAAAATATTATTAAAATTTTTTTATTTATTTTCATTATTTATATTTTAACTGAATTTTTTAAAATTAACAATAGTTAGGGTGTGGAAAGCAGAAAGCAAGAAGTAATAAAAATTATTCTTTGGTAAAAATTAAGCCGTAGTGATGGGCGCTGGCGTCAAATTCTTTTTCTAATTTAAAATCGATTTCTTTCGCTATTCTACTTATCTCTTCAGCAGAAATTCTTCCCTCTTTTGGTCCGAAAGAAGCGTCAGCGTTCCAATCAACAATCAAAAGTTTTCCTTGTTTTTTTAAAATTCTTTTAATTTCCTGCAGCACGATTTTTTTGTCTTCCAATTGAAATAAGATATTGGTTAACAGGGCCAGATCTAATGAATTTTCCGGCAGGCCAGAGCCGTTTTCTCTTTCTAAATCGCAAATCCTTGTTTCAATATTATATATTTTTTCTAATTGAGCATGGCTTTTTAAGGCCGAAAGCATTTCTTCTTGAATATCTAAAGCGTAGACCTTGCCCTCTTCTAATCTTTTTGCTAAAGGAATCGCCCATCCGCCAGTGCCGCAGCCAAAATCCACAGCAACCATATTATCGCGTAAGTCCAAATTTTTTAATATTTTACTTGGGTTTAAAAAATTATCCATAGTTTTAAATACAAGTTGCGGATGCGACTTTATCGTTTTCATTAAGCTTCATTATTCTAACGCCTTGAGTGGCGCGGCTTAAAATCGGGATAGACGCAATATTTGTTTTTATTACTTGTCCTTGTTGGGAGATTACGATTAAATCTTCTTCTTCCGTAATGATTTTAGAAAAGACAATTTCGCCGGTTTTCTTAGTTATGTTAGCTGTTTTTATTCCCGAACCTCCTCTGCCTTGTTTTCGATATTCTTTAATATCTGTTTTCTTTCCATATCCGTTTTCACTAACCACCAATAAATAATTCTTATCTAAGTTTTGCTTGCCCCGCTCTTGGCGGGGGCTTTCTATGGTGTCCATTCCCACAACTTTATCTTCTTTTTTTAATCGGATTGCTTTTACGCCTGCAGTTGGACGTCCCATAGCGCGAATTTCTTTTTCTTTAAATCTGATAGATTGTCCTTTTTTTGTGGCTAAAATTATCTCATCTTCTCCACTGCTTTTCCTTACAGATTTCAGAGCGTCTCCTTTATTTAGTTTTATGGCAATAAGCCCGTTTCTTCGCACATTCTCAAATTCTTTCAAAGATGTCTTTTTTATTATACCATTTTCTGTAAGCATTACTAAATATCTTGTTGATAACTCTTTATCATCTTTTTTTAAAGTAATCAAGGAAAGAACTTTTTCTTCTTGAGAAATTTCTAAAAAGTTTAAAAGCCCTCTTCCTCTTGCCACTCTACTGCCTTCAGGAATTTCATAGGCAAAGGTTCGGAAAACTTTTCCTGAGTCAGTAAAGAAAAGAAGCGAGTCATGAGTATTGGCTGAAATAAAATGTTCAATAATATCTTCCTGAAGCGTTTTCATTCCTAAAATTCCCTTTCCTCCTCTTTTCTGAATTTTATAAACAGATGGATTTATTCTTTTAATATAACCGCCCTGCGTTAAAACAATAATTGTTTCTTCTTGAGGAATTAAATCCTCTTCAGCGATTTCTCCAATTTTTTGAGCAACCACTTTAGTTCTTCTCTGGTCTCCGTATCTTTCTTTAACCTCCTGCAGTTCATCTTTCATTAGTTTTCTTATTTTTTTAGGGTCTTTCAGAATCGCCTTGAGTTTTTTAATTTTAGTCAAAAGCTCTTCAAGTTCTTGTTCCAGTTTTTCACGTTCTAATTTAGCCAAGGAGTGAAGCTTGATTTCCAGAATAGCGTTTGCCTGGATAGTGGTAAATTTAAATTTTTCGATTAAATTCTTCTGAGCGTCTTCTCTGTTTTTTGACTGCTTGATTGTTTTGATAATCGCGTCAATTTTTCCAAGCGCCATAACTAATCCTTGCAAAATATGCGCTCTTTCTTCTGCTTTTGCTAATTCATATTTAGTTCTTCTTACTATTACTTCTTTTCTGTGTAAAATATAATAATTAAGAATTTCAGCAAGGGAAAGAATTTTTGGCTGGATTCCGTCTACTATGGCAAGCATATTAAGGTGAAAAGTTTTTTGAAGGTCGCTGAATTTATATAAACGATTTAAGATTTTTTGAGGATAAGCTCCGGTTTTAAGCTCAATAACAATTCTCATTCCATCTCTATCTGACTCGTCTCGGACATCTTTAATTCCTTCCAGTTTTTTCGTTTCTACTAATTTTGCTATTTGAGTGACTAAGTTTGATTTTTGGGTTTGATAGGGAATCTCAGTAATAATAATTTGCTGTTGATGAGTTTTATTTTCTATAATTTCTGCTTTACCTCTGGTTAAAATAGGTCCCTTGCCTTGAGAATAAGCGGATATTATTTCTTTTTTGTCAAAAATTATTCCTCCTAAGGGAAAATCAGGTCCTTTAATGAATTGGAAAAGATCTTCAGTTGTTGTTTTTGGATTGTCAATTAGGTGTATTACCGCTTCTACCACTTCAGAGAGATTATGAGGAGGAATATTTGTCGCCATTCCAACAGCGATTCCCAGAGAGCCGTTTAAAAGAAGTTGAGGAAGCGGCGATGGCAGAACGCACGGTTCTTTTCTTGTGCCGTCATAATTGTCTCTGAAATTAACAGTATTTTTTTCAATATCTTTTAGCGTTTCTTCGCCAATTTTTGAGAGTTTTGCTTCGGTATAACGCATAGCGGCCTGATTATCTCCGTCAATACTGCCCCAGTTTCCCTGCCCGTTGATTAGAGGGTATCTTAACGAAAAATCCTGGGCCATTCTTGCCATTGCGTCATAAACAGCAATATCGCCGTGAGGATGATAACGTCCTAATACAGACCCGACAACAGTTGCTGATTTTCTAAATTTTGCGTTTGCTCTTAATCCGTCTTCGAGCATTGCGTATAAAATTCTGCGGTGGACCGGCTTTAAGCCGTCGCGAACATCAGGCAATGCGCGCGCGATAATAACTGACATTGCGTAATCAATATATGATTCTTTCATTTCTTCAACTATTTCCCGCGGTTTAATATAGCCGATTTCTTTATTTGATTTTTGAGAATTATTGTCCATTGTTTTCTTCGATTATTTTTTCTAATTCTTTTAATTCTTGTTCCGGAAATTTGGGAATTGTTTTGAGTTCTTCTTTAAAGTCAGGCAGTTTCAGTTCTTGATTAATGTCTTTTTTTTGAAAATCTTTTATTTTTTGGTTAAAACTTTTAAACCAGAAAAATAATAAAAACAAACTTAATATAATTATTATTGACCAAAGTATAGTTTTTCTTACACGTTCAGATTTATTTTGGAGTTTTTCTAAAAAATGTTTCACGGTTTCAGCACGATTACTTTCATTTTTTCCTGCTCTTCCAGGTCTTTGCTTTTAATAGAAAGCTTGTCCAAGGGTTCAATTGATTTTTCGCCAATTGCCTTTAAAAAGTTATTAAGATTATCCAATTTTATTTTAATATTCGGCAAGTGATAATGCATTGGAATAACAATTTTGGGTTCAATTTGGTTAATTACTTTTAATGCCTCCTGGGATCCAATAGTATAGGTTCCTCCGACAGGAATAAAAAGTATATCTATTTGACCAATTTTTTCAACCTGTTCTTCAGTTAATTCTTTTTGACCTAAATCTCCAAGGTGACAAAGTTGAATTCCGTTATTTTTGATTGTGTAAATAGTATTTTCGCCTCGTTCTTTTCCTTGATTATCGTCGTGAAAAGATGAAATTCCATGAATGGAAATTTTTTTTATTTCATATTCTCCTGGTCCTTGAATTAAAAACGGATTTCCTTTAACCGCTTTAATATTATTGTGGTCATAGTGTTGATGAGTAATCAATAAAACATCAGCTTCCAATTTAGGAACTCGAATACCGAGTTTTTCATCAAACGGATCAATAACAATATTTATTTGTCCTTGTTTTTTATTTTGAACAGTAATTTGAAAACAAGAATGCCCGCGCCAAATAATATTCATATTCGCTTCGCTAAATTAAAAATAGAAAATGAAAAATGAAAAATCACAATCTAAAATCTAAAATTTTTAATTTATTATTTATTATTTATTATTTTTAAAATCTTTTTTAATTTTTCTTTGTCGTTTTTCATTTTTAGTTTTCAGTTTTTCATTTATGCCATTTTTAGCATATCATATATTGATTTTCTACTCAACTGTTGAAAAATAAATAAAATAATGTATACTATTAATATATGAAAAATAAAAAAGTTTTAGATACTAAAGATGATTTGATAAATATGCCTAAAGTTGGGGAGGTTGTAGAAGGCCGGGTTGTTGGCAAAGCCCGTTCCGCTCTTTTTTTAGACCTTGGAATTATGGGAAATGGAATAATCTATGGCAGGGAATATTATATAGCAAAAGATGATTTGAAAAATTTAGAAATTGGCGCTCAAGTTTCTGCCAAGATAATTGAGCCAGAGAATGAAGATGGTTATAGAGAGCTTTCCTTAAAAGAAGCAAGTCAAGAACTTGTTTGGGAAGAATTAAGGCGAAAAAAAGAAAAAGAAGAGATTTTTGAGGTAAAAATTTCCGGAGCTAATAAAGGGGGGCTGCTTGCTCAGGTTTCAGGAGTTTCTGCTTTTTTGCCAGTTTCTCAGCTTTGTTCGGAGCATTATCCTAGGGTAGAGAAGGGCGACCAGCAAAAAATTTTAATAGAGCTGCAAAAATTTATTGGCAAGGCGCTCAAAGTGAAAATTTTAGATTTATCTTTAAAAGAGAATAAATTGATTTTATCAGAAAAAGCCAAAGAGATAAATAAAATAAAAGAGATTTTGCAGGATTATAAGGTTGGAGACATGGTTGAAGGGAAAGTAACAGGCATTGTTGACTTTGGAGTTTTTATAAAATTTGGCAAGGGCGAGGGAGAGCTGGAAGGGCTTTGCCATCTTTCTGAATTAGATTGGCAGTTAATTGAAGACCCTTCTAAAATAGTGGAATCAGGGCAAGAGGTTAAAGCGAAAATTATTGAAATCAAGGACAATAAAGTTTCTTTATCATTAAAGGCCTTAAAAGAAAATCCATGGGATGGCATTGAAAAAAAATTTAAAAAAAATGATATTTTAAAAGGCGAGGTAACAAAATTTAATCCTTTTGGAGCATTTATCCAAGTTGCCCCAAAAATCCAGGGATTAATTCATATTTCTGAATTTGGGTCTCAGAAAAAAATGGCTGAGGTTTTGGAAATCGGCAAGGAATATAAGTTTCAACTTTTATCTCTTGACCCGGCCAAGCATTCAATGATATTAAGTTTAAAAAAATAGCATGAGTAAACCGTTAAAAAATTTTATTTTTATAATCATAATTTTTTTAGTTATCTCAAGTATTTTTGCTTTATTCGGCTCGCAAGCGGGAGAAGAACCAAAACAAATATCTTTTAGCGAATTGGTCGCTGATGTTAACCAGGAAAAGATTAAGAAAATTATTGTTTCAGGAGACGAGCTTTCTATTATTTATACTGATGATAAAGAAGCAGTTTCCCGAAAAGAGCCAGAATTAGCTTTGTCTGAATCTTTAATAAATTATGGAGTGAGCGCGGATAAGATTGAGAAAGCCGGAATAGCGCCAAAAGAAAAAAAAGAATTTTCTTCTCTTTTAATTCTTGGCGCCATATCACTGCTTCCTCTTTTGCTTTTTGGAGTATTTTTTTGGATGATTTTTAGACAGGCGAAGGGCGGAGCAATGCAGGCGTTTAATTTTTCTAAAGCCAAAGCTCGTTTATTCGGAGCTGATGGTCAGGCAAAAGAAAAAATTACTTTTAAAGACGTGGCAGGTCTAAAAGAAGCAAAAGAAGAATTAAAAGAAATTGTTGATTTTTTAAAAAATCCCAAGAAATATTTAAAAATGGGGGCAAAAATTCCCAAAGGAGTTTTGCTTTTAGGTCCAGCCGGTGTAGGGAAAACATTGCTGGCTCGCGCGGTTGCAGGAGAAAGCAATGTGCCATTTCTTTCAATTTCTGGTTCAGAATTTGTGGAAATGTTTGTTGGAGTTGGAAGCGGGAGAGTGAGGTCTCTTTTCCAGGAAGCGAAAAAATATGGGAGATCTATTATTTTTATTGACGAGTTGGACGCTATTGGAAGAGCGCGAGGTTCAGGAATTGGCGGAGGGCATGATGAAAGAGAACAGACATTAAATCAGATTTTAGTGGAAATGGATGGTTTTGAAAAAGACAGCAAAGTCATTGTTCTCGCAGCGACCAATCGTCCGGATGTTTTGGATCCTGCTCTTCTTCGGCCAGGCAGGTTTGACAGAAAAGTTGTTTTAGATCTGCCGGATATTAATGATAGAGAAGAAATTTTAAAAATTCACTGCATAGGAAAGCCGATTGCCCTGGATGTTAATTTAAGGGAAGTAGCCGAGAGAACTCCTGGATTTTCCGGGGCTGATTTAGCTAATGTAGCTAATGAAGCCGCAATTTTAGCGGCCCGACGCAGCAAAGAACAGGTTTTTCAAGAAGAGTTTTTAGAATCAATTGAAAAAGTTTTATTGGGACCAGAAAGAAAATCGCATATTTTATCTAAAAAAGAAAAAGAGATCACTGCTTATCATGAGGCCGGCCATGCTTTAGTTTCTGCTTCTTTGCCAGGCACAGAGCCAATAAGAAAAATTTCAATTATTGCCAGAGGACGCGCGGCTGGTTATACATTAAAGATGCCCAAGGAAGATACAAGGATTAAAACTAAAACCCAATTTTTAGCGGAAATTGCGACCTTGCTTGGCGGTTATACAGCTGAAAAATTAGTTTTTAACGAAATTACCACTGGCGCGTCTAATGATTTAGAAAATGCTTCAGAATTAGCCCGTAGGTTAGTCAAGGAATATGGAATGTCATCTTTGGGCCCGGTTTCTTTTGGAGAAAAAGAAGAATTGGTCTTCTTAGGAAAAGAGATTTCTGAACAGAGAAATTATTCCGAAAAAATAGCAGTTCAGATTGACGAAGAAGTGGCCAAGTTTATTAAAAACGCTGAAAATCAAGCTAAAAAAATTCTTACTCAAAAAAAGGCCTTGCTTCATAAAATTGCCAAGGTTTTGATAGAAAAAGAAATAATTGAAAGAGCTGAATTTGAGAGTTTGATTAACGGGAAGAATTTTAGCGCGAAAAAACAAGAGATTAATTCCAGTTCTAAAATCGTCGAAAAGACGAAAAAAACTCCTAAAATTGGTTCTTTGAAGGTGAAGCAAATAGAATAGGATTAGGGCATATAGCTCAAGGGCAGAGCGCTGATCTTATAAGTCAGTGGTTCCAGGTTCGAATCCTGGTATGCCCACATGGAATGGTTCGCCCAGTTATTCAACTGGGTGCCCTGTCGGATGACGGGGCGAATCCATCCACGCGCACACTTCGGGCGTATAGCTCAGTTGGTTAGAGCGTTTCGGTGACATCGAAAAGGCCTCCCGTTCGAGTCGGGATACGCCCACACGAATTACAAATCACTCTTGAAATTTATTGATAGTAAAAGCTTGTTATTTTGGGTAAATTTTGGTATTTTATCTAAATGGACAAAAGCTATTTAGAAATTAGCAAGGCATCGGATTTAGAGAGTCCGAAGGAGAGAATTATTTTCAGATGTTTAGAGATGTTGCCTTTATTCCTCAGTTTGACAACATTGACTGGGGCTTTTTTTCTTTCTTGGTATAAGCCAGTTTGGGTAGCTATTTTTATAATTCTATTTGATCTTTATTGGCTCTGCAGAGTTTGTTATTTTTCTTTCTATCAGATATCTACATGGAAAAAAATGAAAAAACATCTTAAAATTAATTGGCTTGAAAAGTTAAATAAAGAGCCGAAAACTAAAAATTGGAAAGATATTTATCATTTGATAGTTCTGCCTTTTTATAAAGAAGATGCAGACATTATAAGGACCACTTTCAGAGCATTAGAAAATTCAAATTATCCAAAAGATAAAATGATTGTTGTGCTGGCTTGTGAAGAGAAAGTCAGAGAGTCAGCCCAAGAAACAGCTCAAATTATTAAACAGGAATTTGGAGATAAATTTTATCGGTTTTTAATTACTTTTCATCCGCAAAATATAACAGGGGAAATAGCTGGAAAGGGCTCTAATACTGCTTGGGCGCTGGAACAGGCCAAAGAAAAAATAATTGATAAGGAAAATATTCCTTATCAAAATGTTATTATTTCTAGTTTTGATATTGATACTCATGTTTTTCCTCAATATTTCGCATGTCTTGTGTGGAACTATCTTTCTGCTGAAAAACCTTTAAAAAGCAGTTATCAGCCGATTCCAATCTATAACAATAATATTTGGGACGCTTCTATTCTTTCTCGTTTAATTTCTCTTTCCGGCACTTTTTGGCAGATGGTGCTTCAGGAGCGGCAGGAAAAATTAGCGACTTTTTCTTCTCATTCATGGCCTTTTCAAGTATTTATTGATGTTGGCTATCCTTCAAATTTAGTTCCTGACGATTCTCATATTTTTTGGAAATCTTATTTTTATTATAATGGAGATTATCGAGTAATTCCCTTATATTATCCTGTTTCAATGGACGCTTTAATGGCAAAAACATTATCAAGAACAGCAATCAATCAATATAAGCAGCAATTGCGCTGGGCTTGGGGCTGTTTAGAAATTCCTTATGTTATTTACGGATTTTTGAAAAATAAAAAAATTTGCGTTAGAGATAAGCTTTGCCGCAGTTTCAATATTATTGAGGGATTTTGGGGCTGGGCCGTTGCCTCTCTTTTAATCTTTTTTTTAGGATGGCTGCCTATAATTATAGGGGGAGAAAAATTTAATATAAGTTTGCTTTCTTATAACTTACCTCGTTTAACAGGCGTTATTATGACCATATCTATGGTTGGAATAATTGTTTCCGCTGTTTTAAGTTTTTCTCTTTTACCCTCTCGACCTTCTCACTATAGCAGATGGAAAAATTTTTCTTTAATTTTCCAGTGGTTTCTTTTGCCTATTGCTTTAATATTTTTTGGCGCTTTTCCAGCTATAGACGCGCAAGTTCGCTTGGCTTTAGGAAAGTATATGGGCTTCTGGGTTACAGATAAGGTGAGGAAATCGGATTGACAAAGTTGTTATAGCCTTAATTTTATATTAAAATAACTAAATAGTGATACATTATATGATTCTTGAAAAAACATTACCTCTAATAATCATTTTTCTAATTGGATATTTTTTCAAAAAGAAAAATATACTAAAAAAACAGGATTCTGAGATTTTTGGCAAGTTGCTTATAAATCTTGTAATTCCCGCTGTTATAATTGGCTCTTTTTCTAAAATGACAATAGAGTCAAGTTTGATTTATCTTCCTATATCTGGGTTGATTGTTGTTTTAACCCTTGCTGTCGCTGGATTTATATTCGCGCGCTTTTTGAAATTAGAACATAAAACAAAGGGCGTTTTTGTGACGACATTCCCGACGCTTGAGGGAGGAACATTGGGATATGCGTTTATGCTGTCTGCTTTTGGAGAACTGGGTCTTTCTCGGATAGTTTTGTTTGATCTTGCAAATGCTATTTTTTTATTTACTGTTGTCTACTTTATCTCTTGCCGTTTCGGAAATGATAGCGCTCGGACAAAAGATGCGGTTGTAAAATTGTTAAAATCGCCGATAATATGGGCGATTTTTATTGGTCTGGCTTTTAATCTTATTGGATTTCAAAACGCTTTTTTGTCCAATTTTTTGGATATTGTTGGAGGAAGTGTTTTGGTTTTAGTTATGCTTATGTTGGGGCTTGAGTTTCGTCCGATTATATCTTCTTTTAAATTGCCTGCGATTGAGATTTTACTTAAAACTTCCATAGGTCTTGCGCTTGGGTTTTTATTAACTTCTTTATTTAATTTAACTGGTGTTGAGAAGGTTGCGGTAATAGTTGGCGCGTCACTTCCGCCAAGTTTTGTAACCCTTATATTTTCGCAGGAAAATAAACTTGATGTACAATATAACGCAAACCTTCTTTCTATCGCGCTTCCTTTTGGCATTATATTTTTGGCCGTGCTTTTGGGATTCTTGTGAAGTTTCACTCAAGGTGGATTTTTGCGCGGAATCCTTTGAGGCGTTCTCGCAGAAGCGGGAATTTTTTTAATTCCGGGTCCTGCTCTAATAATTGTTTAACAGATTCACGGGTTTTTTCAACCAAAGGCAGATTTTTTAATGCGTCCATAGCTAAATCAGGAATCCCCCATTGTCTTACTCCGTAGATTTCCCCTGGACCCCGGATTTTTAAATCTTGTTCTGATAAATCAAAACCGCTTTCACATTTTACAAGAGCTTTTAACCGCTGCCTTGTTTTTTTAGACGGAGAGTCAGTAAAAAGAAAGCAATATGACTGATGTTTGCTTCTGCCGACTCGTCCTCTGAATTGGTGAAGCTGAGCTAATCCAAACCTATCCGCGCCCTCAATCATCATTACGGTTGCTTCTGGAATATCAATCCCTACTTCAATTACCGAAGTAGAGACCAAAATTTCAATTTTGCCAATCTTAAAATCCCTCATTATTTTTTCTTTTTCTTTTGATTTAAGTTTTCCGTGAAGCATTCCTACTTTTAAATTTGGAAAGATTTTTTTTGATAATTTTTCATATTCTTCTTTTACCGCTTTAACATCAGTCCATGGCAAACCATCTTTTTTTTCGTTTTTTTCTATTCTTGGACAGACAACAAAAACCCTTCTTCCTTTTTTAACTTCTTTCTTAATAAAGTTATATGTTTTTTGCCTGTCCGCAGGAGCCACTATCTCAGTAATGATTTTTTTTCTTCCTTTCGGCAATTCATTAATTAAAGATAAATCTAAGTCACCGTAAATTGTTAAAGCTAGTGTGCGAGGAATAGGCGTGGCAGTCATAGATAATAAATGAGGAATTAAAACTCCTTTGCTGTTTTCATAATCGCTAAATTTTGTATCTTCGCTATAGCTTTCACAAAGCCGCGCGCGTTGTTCTATGCCAAAGCGATGCTGTTCGTCAATTATTACTAATCCTAAATTTTTAAATTTCACTCTATTCTTTTTTATTTTTTTGGGTTTAAATCCAAATTCTTCAAGGTCTTTATAAAAGAAACTGGAGACCCTGGAACTGGAAGGAGAAATTAAAGCGTGGGTTCCTATTAAAATATCAATCTTTCCGTTTTTTACATTTTCCAGCAATTTTTTACGGGAGATTTCAATTGTTTCGTTTTTTAGTTTTTTTGAAGCGAGCTTGTCTTCTTTGCCAGTAAGAAGCGCGACAGAGATTTTAAAAGGATAAAGCAAGTGAGAGATTTCTTTGAAATGCTGTTTTGTCAGGATTTCAGTTGGGGCCATAATAGTTGCCTGCAAGCCAGCTTTAACTGTATTTAAAGCGGCCATTACCGCTACTACTGTTTTTCCCGACCCAACATCTCCTTCTAAAAGCCGGTTCATTGGCATTGATTTTCCCAAATCTTTTAAAATCTGCCATGCGGATTTTTTTTGGTCATCAGTTAGTTTGAACGGCAGAGATTTAGTGAATTTTTTCAAAACTTTTATATTCATAGGAGCGGCAGCTGCGGCTTTTTGGTTTAATTTCAGGCGTTCTTTTAAAACAGCAAGTTCAATAAAAAAAAGCTCTTCAAAAGCAAAACGGTTTTGAGCTTTTTTCGCTAAAGCCATTGAATCAGGAAAATGAATCTGCCAAAGAGCATTATTTAGAGGCAAAAGATTTTCCTGTTTTATAATTTTTTCTGGCAACGGGTCGGCAATTTTATTTCTAAATTCTAAGAGCAGGGGTTTTAAAATATAACGGAGCCAGCGGGAAGAGAGCTTTTCAGTTTCAGGATAAACCGGTACTAATCTGCCAACATGTGTCAAATTGTAAGGAGCTAAACTCCTGGAGCTAAGCTCCTTGGGTGATAGTTTTTCATAGGCAGGGTTTGATAAATATGCTCCTTGTTTATCTAAAGCAACTTTTCCGGCCAAGCATACATTGTCGCCTATTTTTAAGCTTTTTGTTAAATATGGCTGATTAAACCAAACTATTCTAATGGCGCCGGTTTTATCTTCAACTATTGCTTGGGTTATTGCCATTCTTTTTTTCCATGTTCTACTGTTTTTTATTTCTAAAATTTTTCCTTGAATACAACAAGTTTGGTTGAGCTTAACTTTGGAAATAGGGACAAGATTAGAAAAATCATCATACCGATGAGGAAAATGATATAAAATATCTTGGACTGTTTTAATCCCCATTTTATGAAGTTTTTTCACATAAACCGGTCCAATTTTGGGAATTTTATCAATTGATGTGGATAATGTTATCATATTGCTATTATTTGCTATCACCTTAATTTTATATTAAAATAACTAATAAAGAAAGATTAAAGCCAATTTTATTTATTTTATATGATTAAAACTAATTGGTATGTTATTACAGGTGGTCCTTCCTCAGGGAAGACAAAAACCATTGATTATCTCGCATTTCTTGGATATTTTGTGGTTCCTGAAGCCGCCAGAATTTTGATTGACAATGAAATGAGCCGAGGAAGAGCAATTGATGAAATTAGAGCAGATGAAGCAGAATTTCAAAAAAGAGTTTTACAAATGAAGATAGATGTTGAGAATAGAATTGAGCCCGATAGGCCTACTTTTTTTGAGCGCGGGATTCCAGATAGCATTGCTTATTATCAAATTTGTGGTAAAGATATTAGCCCAGCTCAAGAGGCGTCTCAGAAGAGAAAATATCGCAGTGTATTTCTATTGGATTCTTTACCCTTTGAGCAGGATTACGCAAGAGCTGAAGACAAAGAAACCGCGCGCCGATTAGATCAATTGCTCTATGATTCATATATAGAATTGGATTATAAGGTTTTACGCGTGCCCGTTATGCCAGTTGATGAACGAGCGCAATTTATTGTGAGTAGGTTAAAATAATAACTGTCCCATTTTCCTCATACGGAAATTTATTTAAAAAAGAAAATAAACATTTTTATGATAACTGCCAAAACAAAAATAGCCGGAATAGAATTTGACTCCTATATTTTTAATGCTTCTGGAATAAAAGATGGTACTTTAGAAGAATTGGAAGAAATCGGGAAATCAGAATCTTCGGCAATAATGTTAAAATCCTGCACCATAGAGCCAAGAAAAGGCAATGAGAAACCAAGAGAGATTAATTTGCCGTTCGGTTATTTTCAATCTGAAGGACTGCCAAATTTAGGATACAGAAAGTATCTTGAATTTATCCCTAAACTAAAACAATATAAAAAACCAATTATTGCCAGTGTGGTTGGGTTTTCTTTAGAAGAATATAGAGTTTTAGTTAAAACATTTCAGGAAAGCGAAGTGGATTTAATTGAAGTAAATTTATCTTGTCCAAATATTGTAGAAGAAGGACTGCCGATTGTTTATAATTTTGAAAAAATAAAAGAACTTTTAGATAAAATTTCTAATTTGGGAGAAAAGCCGATTGGTTTAAAACTTCCTGCTTATCTTTGTTATGTTTTGCAAGAAAAAATGGCTGATTTAATAAAGCAATATAATGTTCCTTTTATCGCTTCTATAAACAGTGTTGGGAATGCCTTAATCATAGACCCCGGAAAAGAAACAACCTTAATCAAACCTCAAAAAGGGTTTGGCGGGCTTTCCGGAGGCTATATTAAACCGATTGCTTTGGGCAATGTTAGAAGATTTTACGAATTATTAAAAGATAAAGTTTCTATTATGGGAGTGGGTGGAATAAAAACTGGCCAAGATGCATTTGAATTTCTTTTAGCTGGAGCAGATGCTGTTCAAGTTGGGACTACTTTTGAAAGAGAAGGGGTTAATTGTTTTCAAAGAATAAATAAAGAATTAGAAGAAATTTTAGAAAAGAAAGGTTATTCTTCTATTTCTGATATAAGAGGTAGATTAAAATATTTGTAAAAAATTATGTGGGATTATATTATTTTAGGAGTTTTACAAGGGATTTTTGAGTGGATTCCGATTTCCAGCGAGGGAGTGGTTGCTTTTGCAAGCCAGTTTTTAAAAATACAAGCCAATCCTGTTGATATGGCTTTGTTTTTGCATTTAGGAACTTTTTTTGCAGTTTTAATTTATTTTAGAAACGATTGGAAGCAGGTTTTTATTTTAAAAAATTCCAAACTAATTCAATTTTTAATAATTTCTACTTTTATATCTTTAATCGTTGGATTTCCTTTTTATAAGCTGGTTAGGAATATGGCTGTGGGAAATGTTCTTTTATTGATTATGGGTTTTGGTTTGCTTTTAACATCTTATTTTCATAAGACAAAAAAAACTTTAGGATTAGATTTGAATAAACTGGCGGTGATTGCCGGATGCTTGCAGGGGTTAGCGGTAATTCCAGGGCTTTCACGGTCTGGCTCTACTATTTTTGGTTTGTCTTTAGGAAATCTATCCCCTGCTCAGATTTTAAAACTCTCTTATATGATGTCAGCTCCAGTGATTTTGGTCTCAACCACTTATTTGATTTTAGAAAATTCAATTTTGCTTAATGCCTGGCCGTCTTTGATATTTAGTTTTTTAGCTGGTTTTTTAAGCTTGAATTTTTTAATGAAAATTGCGCAGGGAATAAATTTTTATCGCTTTACCCTAATTTTCAGCTTACTTTGCTTCCTCGGCGCCCTAATCGGATTTTTAATATAAGTATGTTTATCAATTTGTTGTTGACGTAAAAGAAAAAGAGAGTAAAATAAAAATATGGCTGTGATAACTATTCCTAAAAAAATTACTCAGGGAGAAGAGCTGATAGTCGTTTCAAGACAAGACTGGGAAGAGCTTTTGAAATTGGCAAAAAATAAAGTTTCTCAAATAGAAACAGAAAAGGGGTTGCAACAGGCATTAAAAGAAATTGAAGAAGGAGAAATAATCGGGCCTTTTAATAAAAGCAGAGATTTAATTAAAAGCTTAGAAAAATAATGAAGGTTTTTTATACTCCTCATTTTAAAAGAAATTTTAAATCTTTACCAAAAGAAATAAAGAAAAAATTCAAAAAGCAAGTTGATTTTTTATTAAAAAATTTTCATCATCCTTCTTTGAAAATCAAGAAATATGATGAAAAGCAGGAAATTTGGCAGGCAAGAGTAGACCGGAATTACCGGTTTTTCTTTTTGGTTGAAAAAGATGCTTATATTTTTCTTGAAATAAAATCTCATCCGAAGTAAAAATAAATTTAACTTCGGCTTTTAATCAAAATTATTATGGAGTGGTTTTATTTGTCATTATCAAATCCAAAAAAATGATTAACACATATATTAATAACAGCTCAAAAAAATTAAACGAAATTGCAAAAATGCAGCAGTCGCTTATACCGCCAGTGAAATTTAGAGAAAGAGACCAAAGAGTAAAAGCATTATTGCGTATAAGAGATAAAGGCAAACAAATATTAAAACAGGTGTCAGTAAAACATAATTTTTCTGTTAAAGATAGAAATAAAATAACTCAAATAATAAAAAGAGCAAATCATCTTAAGAGGGAGAATTGTTTGCTTCAAATTTCTGGCTCTTTTGGCATATTAAAACCAAATCAATTGTGTATCTTCAAAGAAAAAAGTAAAAATGGCATATATGAAGTAAGGAAATATTTTGGCTTGCATCAAAATATTTACTATGATAATGGATTATGCGTTTCAATGGCTGTAACAACGCCAAATCTCATCCAAAATTATCATTTACATTCTGACATGGATGAATACACCATGGTATTGTCAGGCAAAATTGATGTTGAAGCGATAGTGAATAATAAGATAAAATCTTTTAGTGTTGAGCCGGGAAAAATAATTTTGGTAAAGAAAGGGACTGTGCATACACTTGTCAATAGGCAAAAAAAGAGCGCGTTAAACGCAACAGTTAAGCTTCCATTAGGATTTCAAGACAGAATTGGTGTTGATAAATTACCTAAAAAACATAAGGGATATATAAAAATAATTAAGCCGATAAGCCGCGCAGAAAGATGGGGAACATTAATATATAAAGTTATTAATTCTCTTGGATATAAATATAAAATATTCATTTTAATTATTAAGCCAAGCCAAAATATAAAATTTACTGTGAAAAAAGATACGGCAATTTACATCATTAATGGTTGTATTGAGATAAAAACAAAAGATAAGAGAAAAAAAGCTTCCCCGACTCGTCGGGGAAAAAAAGATTACATGGTTTTTTTAAAAAAACAGAATTATTCACTTCATAATACTTCAAAAAATATTTTTGCAAAACTTTACTGTGCATCGGAATTATAAAATTATTTTGTCAATGAATTGCTCAAAATTTCCCCACAGCTTGACAATTAATTTGGTTTTGGTAGGATGAAATTGTGATTAGAAAGATTTAATTGTCCGTTGGAAACGGACATTTTTAATAAAAATATAAAAATATGGATTTAAAAATTTTTACATCAACTATTGCTCAAATTGCCGAAGAAAAAGGCATTTCTTCTAAAAAAGTTCTCGAGACAATCGAAACAGCTCTTGCTGCGGCTTATAAAAAAGAATATGGAGAAAGAGGGCAAATAATTAAAGCTAAGCTTAATTCTAAAACCGGCAAAGCAGAGTTTTGGCAGGTGAAGTTAGTGGTGGATAAAAAAATGATTTATTCAGATGAAGAATTAGAAAAGTTAAAAGAGAAAAAAACCAAAGAAGAAGGACCAGAGGAAGAAAAAAAGATTCGCTTTAATCCAGAAAGGCATATTATATTAGAAGATGCTAAAAAAATAAAATCAGACATTAAATTAGAAGAAGAGCTTAATTTGCCATTAGAATCAAAAGAAGATTATGGCAGGATTGCGGCTCAAACCGCAAAACAAGTAATTTTGCAAAAAATTAGAGAAGCGGAAAGAGAAGCGATTTTAGATGAATATAAATCAAAAGAAGGAGAAGTTATCTCTGGAGTTGTTCAACGTATTGAAGGAAGTAATGTCTTTTTAAATATAGGGAAAACATTAGGTATTTTACCAAGAGAAGAGCAAATTCCAAGAGAATTTTATAAGCCGGGACAGCGTTTAAAAGTTTATATTTTAAAAATTGAGGAGACCTCAAGGGGCCCGATAATTTTTTTGTCCAGAGCTTTTCCTAAATTAATTTCCAAGCTTTTTGAATTAGAGGTTCCTGAAATTTCTTCTGGCCAGGTTGTGATTAAAGCAATTGCCAGAGAGCCAGGTTCTCGTTCCAAGATTGCTGTTGCCTCAACAGAAGAAGGAATTGATCCTATAGGCGCGGCTGTGGGTCAAAAAGGGACTCGGGTTTTGGTGATAACTAATGAATTAGAAGGTGAAAAGATTGATATTATTGAATGGGAGGAGGAGCCGGAAAAATTTATTGCTAATGCTCTTTCTCCAGCAAATGTTTTAGAAGTAAGCATTGAAGAAAAAAATAAGGCATTGGTGATTGTGCCTGAAGACCAGCTTTCTTTAGCTATTGGCAAAGACGGTCAGAATGTTCGTCTGGCCGCAAAATTAACTGGTTGGAAAATAGATGTAAGAAGCCCAGAGTCTGAGAAAGATAAAGAAGATGAAAAAGAAATAAAAAAACAAGATAAAAAACAGGATAAAAAAGAAAAAGTCAAAAAAGAAGTAAAAACTAATAAGAAATCCAAAGCGCAAAGCGCTAAATCTAAAACAGTTTAGGCTTTTGAATTTTGGATTTTCAAAAATATGCCAAATCTTTTGAAAATTCTTTCACCCGGAAGTAATCCCCCAGAACAGATTAATGTAGTAATTGACGTTGCCAAAGGCGGAAGCAATAAATATGAGTATAAAGAAGAGGGTTATTTTAAATTAGACAGAGTTCTTCATTCGCCACTATTTTTTCCTTTTGAGTATGGGTTTATCCCGCAGACACTTTATGATGATGGCGATTGCTTAGATGTTGTTCTTTTAACTACTTTTCCAACTTTCCCCGGATGTTTAGTTGAAGCTCGGCCGATTGGAATGCTTTTAATGGAAGATGAAGCAGGAATTGATAATAAAATTATAACTGTTCCATTGAAAAAAGTAGATCCCAGATTTGAAGAGGTGGAAAGCATTGATGATCTTGGAAAACATTTTAAAAAAGAAATAGAGCTTTTTTTTGCTGATTATAAAAAATTGGAAGAAGGAAAGTATGAACATGTAAAAATTGGAGGGTGGAAAGGCATTGAAGAAGCGAAAAAAGTTATTAAAAAAGCCGTAGAAAAATACAAGAATGAAAACAACAATTAAAAAACTGCCTAAATCCCAAATAGAAATTTTATTTGAGATTTCAGAGCAAAAATTTAATAATTATTATCAGAAAGCTCTTGCCGAGCTTTCTAAAAATTTAAAAGCAGATGGTTTTCGGCAGGGCAAAGTTCCCCAGGAAATTGCTGAAAAACAAATTGGTCAAGGTAAAATTTTAAACGAGGCGGCTGAAATAGCTATAAAAGAAAATTATATTCAAGCAATTTCAGAAAAAAAGATAGAGGCAATTGACCAACCGAATATAGAGATTTTAAAATTAGCGTTAGGCAATCCTTTTGAATTTAAGGCAATGGTTCCTGTTTTGCCGGAGATTGATTTGTCTGATTATAAAAAGATTGCTTCTCAGGTTAGAAAAAGACAAATTTCTGTAGAAGAAAAAGAAATTGAAGATGGTTTGAAGTGGCTTCAGAAATCAAGGGCAAAGCTTACCTTAAAAAATCAATCCGCGCAAAAAGGTGATTGGGTAGAAATAAAATTTAGGGCAAGCAATAAAGAAATAGGGTTTGATGAGCCAGAGAGGAAAGACGCTTTTTTGCTTGGACAAGGAGGATTTATTCCCGGTTTTGAAGAAAAATTACAAAAAATGTCAGCTAATGAGGAAAAAGAGTTTTCCTTAATATTTCCCGAGGATTATATCAAAAAAGAATATGCTGGTAAAAAAGCAGATTTTTGGGTAAAAGTAGAATCAGTCCAGAAAATGGAATTAGCGGAACTTAATGATGAGTTTGCTAAAAATTTAGGCAAGTTTGAAAACTTAGATGATTTGAAAAAAAATATAAGACAAGGATTAGAGCAGGAGAAAAAAATGAAAGAAAAACAAAAAGTTCGCCAGGAAATTTTAGATAAAATAAATGATTCATTAGATTTTGGAATCCCTGAAATTTTAATACAAAGAGAAAAAGACCAGATGATTGAAAATTTGAAACAAAAAATTTCTCAGGATTTTAAAATCAGTTTTGAAAAATATTTGTCTGAAATTAGTAAGTCAGAGGAGGAGCTAAAAAAATCTTTTTCTTCTGAAGCAGAAAAAAAAGTGAGAAATTTTTTAATTTTGAGAGAAATCGGAAAAAAAGAAGACATTAAGGTCTCTGATGCAGAAATAGAGCAAGAAATAAATAAAGTTTTTAAAAATTATCCTGATATTGAAGCAGCTAAAAAAGAGATTGACCATAATAAATTAAAGATGTATTATAAAGACGTTATTCACACAGAGAAAATTTTTCAATTATTAGAGCAAAATTTATAATAAAATTTATGAACTTAATTCCAACTGTTGTTGAAAAATCTAAATTTGGCGAGCGAGCTTATGATATTTATTCACGGCTCTTAAAAGAGAGAATAATTTTTTTGGTTGGTCCGATAGTTGACCCGGTGGCAAATTCAATTATCGCGCAGATGCTTTTTTTAGCTTCGCAAGACCATAAAAAAGATATTCAGCTTTATATTAATACTCCCGGCGGTTCCGTAACAGCCGGAATGGCTGTTTATGACACGATGCAGTATGTAAAATGCGATATATCCACAGTTTGCATTGGATTAGCAGCTTCAATGGGCGCTACTATATTAGCGGCTGGAGCCAAAGGCAAGAGATTTGCTTTGCCCAATTCTGAGGTTTTACTTCATCAGGTTGCCGGCGGAGTTACAGGACAGGCAGTAGAAATTGAGATTACTGCCAGGCAAATTATTAAAATTAAGAGCAAACTTAATAAAATTTTAGCTGAACACACAGGACGGCCATTAGAAAAAATAGAAAAAGACACTGATAGGGATTTTTATCTTTCAGCTGACGAAGCCAAGGAATATGGAATTATTGATAAAGTAATAAGAACCGAGAAATAATAAGTTATAAATTACTATGGCAATTTTTTATATTGTTGCCACTCCGATAGGAAACCTTAAGGATGTCAGCCCTCGCGCTTTAGAAGTTTTAAAAGGGGCTGATTTTATTTTATGCGAAGATACTCGGATAACGAGAAAATTATTAGAGCGTTACGATATAAAAACCCCAGCTTTAAGCTATCATCAGCATTCAAAGCTTAAAAAAGTTGAATATATTATTGAGCTTTTAAAAGCTCGCAAAAATTTGGCTTTGGTCTCTGACGCTGGAACCCCGGGAGTTTCTGATCCGGGAAATTTATTGATTAGCCAAGTTTTTGAACAATTAGGCGATGAAATTCAGATTATTCCTATTCCCGGTCCTTCGGCGCTGATTGCAGCCGCTTCAATTTCTGGTTTTCCCATGGATAGGTTTTTATTTATGGGTTTTCCTCCTACAAAAAGAAAAAGAAAAAAGTTTTTTGAAAAGGTTTTACAATCAGAATATCCAGTTATTTTTTATGAATCCCGTTATCGTATATTAAAATCACTCCGTGATTTACGCGAAACAGACGCGGAACATACGCGAAATATTGTGGTTTGTCGGGAGCTCACTAAGAAATTTGAAACGATTTATCGCGGAACAATCAATGAGGTGATTAAACAAATAGAGGAAGACAAGGTAAAGGGAGAATTTGTTGTGGTTATTAATTCGCGGAGATAGTCTCAGAAAATCCAGAATTCTCGCTTTGAAAAATTCAGTTTCTTTCGTTTTTTGCTATGTTATAATAAAAATATATGATTTCTTATCTTTCAGGAAAAATTGTTTTAAAAAAAGAAAAGTTTATTGTTTTAGATGTGGGAGGTGTTGGTTATAAGATTTTTTTATCTAAAAAAACTTTGGAAAAAATATCAGAAAACGATAAATCGTTTGAAATTTTTTGCTATCTTTGTGTTCGCGAAAATGCTTTAGATTTATATGGATTTTTAGATTTTAAAGAACTTGAATTCTTTGAGCTCTTGATTGGCATTTCAGGCGTAGGTCCAAAAATGGCTTTGGAAATTTCTTCTTTAGGTCCATTAGAAAAATTAAGGAAAGAAATTGAGTATCAGCACGAAGATATATTCTCCGGAGTTTTAGGAATTGGTAAAAAGAAAGCGCGCACAATTATTTTAGAGCTTTCAGGAAAATTAAAAGAGATTTCAAAAGAAAAAATCAAAAAAATAGATGAAGCTGAAAATGCTTTGGCTAATCTTGGTTTTTCTCGTCAAAAAGCGAAAGAAGCCCTGTCTCAAGTTCCAGAAGAAATCAAAGCTCCTGAAAAAAGAATTAAACAAGCGCTCAAAATTTTAGGCAAATAAATTTTTTCAATGATTAGTGTTTTAAGAAAATTTATTCCTGGTTTTTTAATTAGCTATTATCATTTGCTCTTAGCTTTTTTAAGCGCTGTTTTTTATAGATTTCCTTCCCAAAAATTAATTATTATTGGGGTAACGGGTACTGCCGGCAAATCAACGGTTGTTGAAATGCTCCACCAAATTTTTAGAGAGGCAGGACTTCCTATTGCTTCTTTGTCTTCAATAGGATTTAAAATACAGGACAAAGAAGAAATAAATCTTTTTAAGATGACAATGCCCGGCCGCGGTTATATCCAGAAATTTTTAAGAAAAGCAAAGAATGCTGGTTGTAAATATGTGGTAATAGAAGTAACATCTGAGGGAATTCTTCAGAATCGTCATTGTTTTATTGATTTTAATACAGCGGTTTTTACTAATTTATCGCCAGAGCATATTGAGAGGCATGGCACATTTGAAAAATATAAAGAAGCAAAAGGCAATCTTTTTCAAATTGCTAAAAAAATTCATATTGTAAATTTAGATGATAAAAATACTGATTATTTTTTAAAATTTCAGGCAGACAAGAAATATGGATATTCCATAAGCCCTAAATCTATAATAAAAAATTTAACAACAGGAGAAAGTTTTGAGGTTGAATTTAATTTAAAACTTTTAGGTGAATTTAATGTCTATAATTCTTTGGCTGCGGTTTGCGTTGCATTATCTCAAGGAATTGATTTGGAAGTTTGTAAAAAAGCGCTGGAAAAGATAAAAGCAATTTCCGGAAGAATGGAAGTCATTATAAAAGAACCTTTTTCAGTTATTGTTGACTATGCCCACACTCCCGATGAACTTGAAAAAGTATATAAAACAATACAGGATACAAAATTGATTTGTGTTCTAGGTGCTGCTGGTGGAGGACGAGATAAATGGAAGAGGCCAGAGTTTGGAAAAATCGCTAACCAATATTGCGATGAGATTATTCTTACAAATGAAGACCCTTATGACGAGAACCCAAATCAAATTTTATCTGAGATAGAGCAAGGCATTAAAAAGAGTTTTCAGAAAATTTTAGATAGAAGAAAGGCGATTAAAAAAGCTTTGAGCTTGGCCAGGCCGGGCGATACAATAATTATTACCGGCAAGGGATGCGAACCATGGATGTGCGTAGCTGGTGGCAAAAAAATACCTTGGGACGACCGCCAAATAGTCAAAGAAGAAATGCAAGAATTAAAAAATAAAGTATAACACATATACAACGATCGTTGTATATGTGTTATATTTGTAAAAGGTAAAATATGAAAAAGAAAAAGAAATTTTCTAAAGGTTTGCGCAAATTTATTCGCAAAGAAAAATCTCGGATTCGCCGAGAAATTTTTGATTTAGAGGAACAGAAAAAACAGATTAATGAACTTTACAAAAAATTTTCAAAGAATTTATCCTAAATCGTTTACGGCCGTGGATGAAATAGGATAATTTTAAAAATTACTATAAACGACCTGCTGTCGCCTATTTTTTTATTATCAGTTTTTTGATAGAATAGAATAAATTTATGAAAAAGTATTCGTCTAAAAAAGCGAAAAAGGGAAAGACGGCCTATAGGACGCCTAGCACCATTAAGTATAAATTGGTTTTAAGAGATAAATTTCAAAAAAAGAAAAAATGATAAAAGAAAAATTAATTGCACATCCGTGGAGGGTTTTCTTTTGGGAGGCGGTTTTGTTTTCTTTGTGTTTAGGTTTGGGAATTATTACTGCCTTAAAATTAAACAGATTATTAGAGGTTCAAAAGATTTTTTTGTCGCAAATTTCTTTTTCTCAATTTCTTTTTTATTTTCTTTTCGGCACATTTTTTATTTTAGCCATTTGTTTTTTTGCAAAATTTAGAAAAAGAAAAGGAGCAATATTTAAACTTATTTTTGTTTTAGCTGTTTTTGGAGGAGGATTTATTTCTTTAAGTTTATTAATGCCAAATATTTTTGCCTTGATTTTAATATGGATTTTAATTTTTACATGGTTGAAAAAACCTTCAGTTCTTTCGCATAATTTTATTGTAATTTTAGGATTAGCCGGGGCCGGCGCTAATTTAGGGTTAAGAATGAGTCCTTGGTTAGTAGTCTCTCTTTTAATAATTCTTTCTGTTTATGATTTTATCGCTGTTTATAAAACCAAGCATATGGTAAAAATGGCAAAAGAAATGCTCGCGCATCAAGCAATTTTAGGATTTGTTGTTCCGCAGGAAATTTCTGGCTTTAAGGAATCATTAAAAGAAATTAAGACGGGTGGGAGATTTTTAATTTTAGGCGGCGGAGATGTTGTCTTTCCTCTTCTACTGGCTGTTTCTTTGCTTTCACAAGGAATTTTGAATTCTTTAATTGTCGCTGTTTTTGCTTTGATTGGCCTTTTTGCAAGTTTCTATTTTTTTATTAACCAAAAAATCCGTAAACCAATTCCTGCTTTGCCTCCAATCGCTTTATTCTCAATAATCGGATTTTTAATAACATTACTTTTTTAGATTTTTCAAAAATAAAAAAGGGTTCTATTCCTTTAATTTTTCTGGGAAGAAAAACTCTATTCTTTTTGTCAATTTTTAACCACAACAAATCAGGACGATCGGCCTAGTTTGTTATTGAAAAATTTGACAGATTTATTTTAAGTGTTAAGATAAAATATCTTTTAAAATTAAAAATGGGGTGATAAGATTGAAAGGATTAAATAAAAGAAGCGCAGGAATATTCTATTATTATGTGACAATAGCAGACGGGAAAGAAAAAAAGAAGGTTGTTTTGACGCGAAGAGCCAATAATGGCAAGCAGACATTTCCTGGAGTATATCAATGCTCGGCTAACGGAATAATAGAAGATAGAGAAAATGTGTTTGGCTGTCTTGAAAGAGAAACAAGAGAAGAATTAGGAGATAAGTTTGTTCAAACAGTGAATGTTTATAATTCTAAGGAGATACATGAGGAATGTTATGAATATAACGACATTGATGGAAAACACGCAGAGGTAGACGCTTGTTGCCGAATGCTAGAGATACAAAAAAAGCAAGTTGACTTGATCGAGCTTTCAGAAGAGCATGATAAGATAATAATTATTGGAGCTGAAGACATGAGCAAGATTAAGACAAAAGCAGAAGTTAAAGAGACAGGATTTAATCCAGATGAAGAAATAGTGATGTTTCCAGATCAACTAAGAGCCTTGGAAAAAGTGTTTGAGCAACAGAAGGAGTAAAAAACTCCTTCTTTTTTTATAGTTTTTTTATCATATAAGTGTTTTTTAGGCGATAGCCGAGTTTGCGGTAGTATCCGCGGACTCCGATTCCGGAGATAATAGCGATTTTAGAGACATTGAATTCTTTTTTGGTAATTTTTTCCGCTTGTTTTATTAATTTTTTGCCTAATCCCCTATGCTGGGGGCTTGATTTTTTTTCTGAAACAGGGACAGCTCGTCCAAAAATATGAAGTTCTCTAATAATAGATGAAGGAGGTCGGGTCTCCTTTGTTTCAATTGGGAGGCGGAGGCGGAGAAAACCAAAAAGTTTTGTCCTGTTTTTATTCTCAAAGCTTAAAAATATTTCTTTTCCGCTTGAAGCATTGTAATCTTCTCTAAAAAGATAAATTTTTTCTTTTGAGTCATATTTTTCTCTTACCTCTCTGCATCTTATACATTTGCAAAAAATATTTTTTTCTGCCATTTGTTTTTGGACTACTTGTCTGAGATTGGAGATTTTAGAACCAGCTTCAATTTTTTGCGAAGGAATATCGCGAAAGAGCCGTCCCACTCTTACCCAATAAGGCAGGATTTTTTTAATTTTAATTAAAAGTTCAATTAATTGTTTGTCGGAATAAGGTTTGAATTTTCCCTGCTTCCAGATTTGATAAAGTTTTGAGCTTCGGCAGACCATACAAGGATAAATTTTAAGCCAGTCAGGTTTGAAAACAGGATTGTTAAAAATTATTTTAAAGCATTCCAAATCCTTTTTTAGATTAGAGCCAAGTAAATTAGGCATCATCTGATACATAATCTTAAATCCCGCGTCTTTTAAAAGTTTTGTAGCATTTATGGTCTCTTTAACTGAATGACCTCTTTTGTTTTTCTTTAAGATGTCATCAAATACAGTCTGCGCTCCGAGCTCTACCATTGTTATTCCTAATTTCCTTAGATTTAAAATTTCTTTTTTCGTGATAAGGTCAGGCCTTGTTTCTATGCTCATCCCCACTATTCTATTTTTTGCTTTTTCATTTTTCTTTTGAGCTTGTTCAAGATTTTTAGATTTTTTTTGATTAGCACCATCAAAACATTTTTTAATAAACCAGGATTGGTATTGTTTAGGGTAATAAGTAAAAGTTGCTCCTATTATTCGAAGTTCAACTTTATCAGTGGGATGCCCTTGGTCTTTTAGCATTTCCAAACGTTTTTGAACTTGAACATAAGGGTCAAAGTTTAACATTTTTGCTCTTTCTACTGCCGGCTCGCCTGATAAATAGCTCTTAGGGATTCCTTTTTCAGAGGGGCAAAAAATACACTTGCCAGGGCAGGGATATGGCTTTGTTAAAACAGAAACCACCACCACTCCAGACAAGCTTCTAATAGGATGTTTTTGAAGAAGTTTTTCCAAAATTTTGCTTTTTTTAATTCTTTTTTTGTTTAATAATTTATGATATGCTTTAAGTAGAGCTATATTTGAAGCAAGAGAAGTATTATATTTTTTTGCTATTTTTCTTTTAATCAAAGACAAGCCGTCAGGAGTTTTAATTCTGTTTTTAATTAGTTGTTTGATTATTGTTTCACTCGGGCTCATATATAATCACTATAACTTAATTTTATGAAAGTTTCTATTCTTTTTAGCGGCGGCAAAGATTCTGCTTTAGCCGCGATTATGCTGTCAAAGTTTTTTGATGTGAAATTAATTACTTGTAGTTTCGGAACGCTCTCAAATTGGAAAGAAGCCGAAAAAGCGGCTCAAAAATTAAAGTTTGCTTTTGAAGTTTTTAATTTAGACAAAAAAATTCTTGAACGAGCCGCAGAGCAGACATTTGAGGACGGCTTTCCTAATAACGGAATAAAATATATTCATTTAAAAGCATTGGAAGAAGTTGGTAAAAAAAAGAAAATAATTGCTGATGGTGTTAGAAGAAATGATAGAGTCCCGGTTCTTTCTTCAGCAGAGATTATGCAGCTTGAAGATAAATTTGATATTCATTATCTCCAGCCATTGATGGGTTATAGTAGAAAAACAGTTAATCTTTTGGTAAAAAAATATTTTCTAATTAAAGAATATACTGCCAGCGATTCTTTTATCGGCGCGGAATATGAATTTGAATTAAGAGAAATAGTTCAAAAAAAATATGGCATTAAAAAAGCGCGGGAAATATTTCCTCAAGACCACACGCATTCATATGTCAAATCTGTTATAAATTTGGTATAATAAAAAAGATAAATTTAAATTATGGCGGCAGTAAATATTGGGATTGGCATATCCCAAAAAGACAATTTAATAGAAGCAGCCAAGGAAGCCGCTGGAAAAGCTAAGCAGGAGATTGGCAGTAAAAAGCCAAAGCTTTTAATGTTTTTTGTTGAGCTTTCTTATGTAGTTCGTTATCCAGAGAAAAATAACCATGAGCAAGCATTAGCAGTAATAAGAGAAGTTTTTCCAGATAAAGACACTCCTTTAGTCGGAGGAACAGTAGTCGGTTTTTTCGCCAAAGGTAAATATTATTTTAATATAGAACTGGCCAGTAAAACTACAGGCGTTTTGTTAAAACCCTTATCTAAAATCATAAAGTCATTAAAATTCAATGGAGTATGTGTTTTAGCCCTTGAGAGTCCTTTGATAAAAATAGGAACAGGAATAGGATTAAACACTGATAAAGACCCGAAAAAAGCAGGCTTTGATTCAATTAAAATGGCTTTAGATGAATTAGAATGGAATCCTTCCTTAGCTTATATGTCTTTACTTAAAAGAAGTGAAAAAGGGTTTGAGAACATAAGGTATTTAGATACATTATTATTAACTTCCGGTGATTGGGATGTTTCAGAACAAAGAGGATTTCATCATGCCCAAATTTTAGAAGGCATTGATTTATATACAAAAAAGATGACAAAGATAATAGGTGGAGGGTTAGCGGGACAAGGGAAGGGACCGGGAATAGTAGAAAAACCCTTTGTATTTTTCAATAATAAAGTTGAGCAAAACGCAGTAATTTCTATTGTATTTGATTCAGATTTGAAAATTGGTTATGGAGTAGACACTGGAATAGAAAATATAGAGCCAATAGGAATAATTACTAAAGGAGAAAACTGGACAATTGAGGAAATAAATAAAAAACCTGCTTTTGATGTTTTGTCTGAATTATTTAAAAAATATACCGATATAAGCAAAGAAGAATTTGAGAAGTTTGGTTTTAAAACATGGATGAAGGGCTGGACTTTGTCATTTTCTGATACAGATACTGATTTTTATTGGCCATTGGTAGTTTTAGGAGTTAAAGATAAAAAAGTTATAGTTGGACAAACAATAAAGACGGGAATGGGCCTTAATCTGGCAAAGCTTACAAAAGAAACAACTCAAAAAGCTACACAAACCGCGACAAAAAAAATACTTAAAGATATTGAAGAAAAAAAGTTTCATTTTGCTTTCTTTTTTTCCTGCGGAGCCAGATATTATGTTTTAGGAACTCAATATTTGAAGGAAGCAGAAGCGATAAAGAAAACCTTGGGTCAAGATATTCCCATATTTGGAATTACTGCCTCTGGAGAACAAGGATTTTACAAAATTGGCAGAAATGTTTCTTCTAATTTTATTTTTTCAATAATGGGGATTTCAGACCAGCTTTCGTAATAAAATAAGAAAAAGGTCGAAAGATTTAACAATAATAATATCATTATAACTTATGGCTGATGAACAAGGAAAATTAATTGGAAAAATTACTCATTATTTTGGCCATATTGAGGTAGCTGTTATTGAGCTTACTGCTGGTTTGAAAGTGGGAGATACTATTCGTATCGTTGGAGGCGAGGACACTGATTTTGAGCAGAAAGTAAAGTCAATGGAAACAGAACATAAGAAAATTGACAAAGCAAAAAAAGGCGATTCAGTTGGGCTTAAAGTGAAAGAAAAAGTTCGAGAAGGATATAAGGTTTATAAAATATAAATATGGATGAACTTCAGTTTATTTTTCAGCTTATTTTAGCTGTGCTCTTAGGAGGATTCATTGGATTTGAAAGAGAATATAAAAAAAAAGAGGCCGGTCTTCAGACATATAGCTTGGTTGCTTTAGGCTCTTGTCTTTTTACTATTATTGCTTTTGAATTATTTAATTCTTTTGCCGGAAGATTGGGAAGCAGTTTTGATCTTTCTCGGGTAATTCAAGCAGTTGGCATAGGAATCGGATTTCTTGGAGCAGGAGTGATTTTCCGAGAAGGACGTTCTATTGAAGGATTAACTACAGCGGCTGGTTTATGGGTAGTAGCTGCTATTGGAATAGCAGTTGGAGCTAATCTTTATTTCTTGGCTATTTTTACGGCCCTTTTGGCTTTCGGAGTATTGACTGGTTTTGGCTTATTAGAGAAGAAAATTTTTAAAAAATAGCATTATTGTTATGTTTAGTAGAAATTTTGTTTTTGCTTTAGCTGTTTTAGTTGGAACAACAGTGGGAGCGGGAATTTTTGCAATTCCTTATGTTATTTTCAAAAGCGGGCTTATACCCGGGCTTTTTTATTTTTTAATTTTAGGAGGAGCTATTCTTTTGCTTCATTTGTTTTTTGCAGAGATTGTTTTGCGGACTAAAGACAAGCACCGGCTTATTGGCTATGCCCAGAAATATTTAGGAAGAAGAGAGGAAATTTTGGTTACTGCTTCCACAATTTTAGGAATAACTGGCTCTCTTTTGGCTTATCTTATTATTAGCGGCGATTTTTTAAAAATTATATTTTCGTTTTCAGGACTGTCTTCTTTTTATTTTAGTTTGATTTTTTGGGCAATTTTGTCTTTTTTTATCTTTCGAGGCATAAAACTAATTGCTAAAACTGAATTTTTGATGAATATTCTTTTCTTTTCTATAATATTTATTATTTTTTGTTTTGCCATTCCTAAATTTAATTTTCAAAATTTTACTTTATTTAATCCAGAACATATATTTTTACCTTACGGAGTGATTTTGTTTGCTTTAGCTGGCTGGGCAGCCATTCCCGAGATTAGGGAAATTTTAAAAAATCATCAAGAGGGAAGAGATTATAAGAGGATAATAATTTATTCAGCAATAATTGCCACTGTTTTATATCTTGTTTTTGCCTTGCTCATAATTGGAGTAAGCGGCGCAAATACTTCTCAAGAAGCTCTTCAGGGATTGACTCCTTTCTTGGGTGAAAAGATTATTATTTTAGGAGCTTTATTCGGTGTGATTTCTATTGCTGCTTCTTTTTTGATTTTAGGCAATTATTTAAAAAATGCTTTGATTTATGACCACAAACGTTCTAAAAATTTGGCTGTTTTTATTTCCTGCGGCCTGCCAATAGTTCTTTTTCTGGCCGGTTTTCGCCAGTTTATTGAAGTCATTGGATTTGTCGGCACATTGATTGGCGCGATTGAAGGAGTAATAATTATTTTGATATTTAAAAAAGCAAAAATCTTGGGAGATAGAAAGCCAGAATATAGTTTAAAAGTTCCTTCAATTGTGCTATACTTTTTAATAGGAATCTTTATTTTAGGAGCGCTTTCTCAAATTATAATTTTATGAAGCAATATAAACCTTTTAAAAAACAACAAGACCAAATTAAAGGAAAATTTAAACCTCGCTATCCAAAGTCAAAAAAAGAGGAACAAGAATTTGGTTCTGGAAAAATTAATGTAATGGTTTGCAAAAAATGCGAAGCAGTTTATTGGCATAAATCCTGGCATCATAATTTAAATCAAAAATCAAAAGAAAACATAAAATTTGTTATCTGCCCGGCTTGTCAGATGATTAAAGATAAAAAATATGAAGGAGAAATAATTTTAGAAAATGTACCGGAGATTTATAAAAAAAGCATTAGAATTTTAGTTGAGAATTTTGGGAAAAGAGCTTCTGGAAAAGACCCAATGGATAGAGTTATTTCCATTAAAGAAAAAAAAGTTTCTCGTCCCAGCGCGGAAAGAAAAAGAGGAGCAAGCTCAAGAAAAGAATTTAAAAATTTAAAAGATATCCGAATTTTAACTACAGAAAATCAATTAGCCGTAAGATTGGCTAAAAAAATTAACGAAACATACGGTAAAAAACTTGATGTTTTAATTTCTTATTCTCATCAAGAAGATGTGGTTAGAATAAGAATAGTTTTTTAAAAATCGAATAATCCAATAGAATAAGAGGTGATAAAATGGATAATTTAACAAGAACAGAAATATTATTAGGGACTGTTGAGGGCGCTTTTGAAGACCAGAAATCTTTATTGAAAGATCTTGATTTTAAGACAAATTCAGGAGAAAACGAGGAGAACATAAAAAGATTGGAAGAAATAAGAGACAAGACCACTTTAATTCTTAAGCCATTGAGAGAAATAAGAGAGGAGTCAATTAAGGAACGAATAAGAATTGAAAATATGAAGGCAAAGAAAAAACTCACTAAGTGATTGGTGAGTTGTTTTTTTTATTCTGGCATAGAACGTTTAATTTCATTTTTTATATCATTCAAATAAAAATAGGCGTCGCTTATCTCTTTTAATTCTTCGCTTAATCTTTCTTTAGAATTAACGATTATTATCCTTGTTTTTCTTCCCCTTCTTTTTTTTATAAATTTTATTTTCTTAAGGACATTATTATTTATAGAAACAAGGATTAGAACGTCAAATTTTAGACAGTCGCCATGACGAATAATATCATGGTAAATATTAATATTTTCTGGAAGTTTGGCTATTATTTCGTATTTTAAATTTTTTAAATAGTTTAAAAAATTTTGCGCTCTTGAAAGTTTTTTTTCAAAAATATAATATTTTTTTTCAACTATTTTTAAATTTTCTATTTCTATATTCAAAGATTTTGCTGTAAAATTTTCTAATATTTCTTCCAGCTTCTCAAAATCAATTAGCCCGATTTCTAAATTTCTTCTTGATGAATTAAAATTATCCCCGTCAACAAATATTGTTATTTTTTTCTTTTCTTCTTCTCCGATATTTTCTTCTTTTTTGGAAAATTTGGCAATTATTTTTTTAAGAATTTCTGGCATTTTCATTTTATTCCACCTATTATTTTTACTAATTTAGTTTTTAAACAACCATTCTCATTCTAAATGATATTTAAAAATTTTGCAAGGACTGCTATACTATAATTGCCATGAAGTTTATAGCTGATTTTCATCTTCATTCAAAATATTCACGAGCTACTTCTCCTAAAATGGATTTAGAAAGTATGGCTCAATGGGCGAAAATTAAGGGAATTAAAGTTTTAACCACTGGCGATTTTACTCATCCAGAATGGTTTAAAGAATTAAAAGAAAAATTAATATCTGCTGAGACAGGTTTATTTAAATTAAAAACTGACAATGGAACGCGTTTTATTTTAACTACAGAGATTAGTTGTATTTATTCTAAAGCAGGAAAGGTTCGGAAAATCCACATTGTGGTTTTTGCTCCCAGCTTGGAAATAGTTGAAAAAATAAATACTGAACTTGGCAAGATTGGAAATTTAAAAGCCGATGGTCGGCCAATTTTAGGGTTAGACGCTAAAGAATTAGCTAAGATTGTATTAAACATTTCAGAAAATTGCTTGGTTGTTCCGGCGCATCTTTGGACTCCATGGTTTGGTCTGCTCGGCTCTAAGTCCGGTTTTGACTCTATTGAAGAGTGCTTTGAAGAGTATTCAAAATATATTTATGCTGTTGAGACCGGTTTAAGCTCTGACCCTTCAATGAATTGGCGCTTATCAGGTTTAGATAAAGTTACTTTAATATCAAACAGCGACGCGCATAGTTTGGCTAAAATGGGTAGAGAGGTAAATGTTTTTAACACAGAGCTTAGTTATTCAGCGATTATCAATGCGATAAAATTAAAAGATACTCAGAAATTTCTTTATACAATTGAATTTTTTCCTCAAGAAGGCAAGTATCATTATGACGGACATAGAAGCTGTGATATCTGCCTTAATCCTCAGGAATCAAAAAAATATAATAATATCTGTCCTCGCTGCGGCAGGCCATTGACCGTAGGAGTTTTAAACAGAGTTGCTCAATTAGCTGACAGACCAGAAGGATTTAAGCCCAAAGGTGTAATTCCTTTTAAGAGTTTGATTCCTTTAACAGAGATTATTGCTGAATGTTTGGGAAAAGGTGTGGGGACGAAAACAGTTGGCAAAGAGTATAATAATTTGATTAAAAATTTAGGAAACGAATTTGAAATTTTGCTTGATGCTTCTAATGACGAATTAAAAAGCGCTGCTTTGCCAGAAATTGCTGAAGCGATTATAAGAGTAAGACAGGGAAAAGTTAATATTGAGCCGGGCTATGACGGAGTATTTGGCAAAGTCAGGATTTTTTCCAAAGCAGAAAAGAAAAATTTTGCAACACAAAATACTTTATTTTAATAAATACTTAAGCTATAGAAAACTCCGAAAACCAAATTTTGGAAATTATTTATTTTTTCATTGCTCGAATCTGGATTTTCTTCGCGCTTTATCCCTCCGTCCCGATAGGCGAAAACTATCGGGACGGGGGAACCCTACGCGTCTCAGAAAATCCAGAATTCTCGCATTCAAAAATTTATTTTTTTTGTTTTCTATTTTGTAATTCAAAGATGATATGTTAAAATAATAAAATATGAAGCTAAAAATAATTTTACTTTTTTCTTTTTTGATAATTCCATGTTTTGTTTTTGCTGATGGAGGAATGATGATTTGGCCTCCTGATGTTTATTTAGACCAATCAGCTCAAAATGCGATTGTAGCGTGGAATGGAGAAGAGGAAATAATAATTCTTTCTAATGACATAAAGGGATCTGCCTCGTCTACTGCTTTAAGAATGGTGCCATTGCCATCTAATCCAACAGAAATAAAACAGGGAAGCTTTGAGTCCTTTGAAAAAATAGTGGAGATTATGAATAAGAAGATAGAAGAAGTAAGAGATAGTTGGCAGACCACAGGAGAAGGACATAAAAATGTCCCTGCTCCGGGAATAGAAATTACTTTTCATAAAATCATTGGAGCTCATGATGTTACTGTGGTAAAAATAAATAATTTAGATTATTTTTTGAATTGGGTTAAAGGTTTTGCCAAAGATAAAGGATTTTCTTTAACATATGAATCAGAATGCGGGAAATATCATTATAGCACATGTCCTGAAGGATGCGTGAGAAAGTGTATACCAAGTTGTCTGACATGCGAGGACTGCGGTGGTCCGGGAAGTTGCTCTGGCGGCAAGATTACAAAACATAAAATTTCTTCAGAGTTTAGGGCAGGAGTTGATAGTTACTTAAAACGGGACATAAGATATTTTGTTTTTGATGTTATTAGCAGTAAACAAGGAGAAGAAAGCATTAAGCCGTTAATTTATAGATTTAATTCTGATTCTCTTTATTATCCGATTTCAATTAGCGGCGCGTCTGAAATTAGCGAAAGTAGAGCAAAAATTAGAGTTTTTCTCATTGCTGATAGTTTTTCAGAAGCAGATGGCAGTTATTGGAAATTTGGAGGACATTTTGGTTATCCGGTAAGTTTAACAAAGCAAGAATTAGAAGAGATAAATGAAGATATAGCTAATTTGTTTAGCCAAGACGTTGAAGTTAGAACATTTGATTATTATGGATTGCTTAAAAATGCTAAAAAAGATTTAGTTTTATTCCCTGCTTCTTTATGGCAAAGAAATTTAGGACTGGGGTCACGTGGCGAAGACGTGAAGACGCTTCAGAAAGTTTTAATTAATGAAGGGGTCTGGGATTCAGAAGTTGAAGCTACTGGGTATTTTGGAATAATTACTCAAAAAGCTTTGTCTCAATTTCAAGAAAAATACAAATACCAAATTTTGAAACCAATGGGCTTAGAAAAAGGAACCGGTTATTTTGGCAAAGAAACAAAAGAATTTTTTGAAAAAGCTTCTTTGCTATCAGTAGTTGCTAAAAAACAAATTTTAGTTTGGTCTCGAAATTTATCATTAGGAATGAGAGGAGAAGATGTTGAAGAGCTGCAGAGAGTTTTGATTGCTGAAAAAGTATGGCAAAGACCTGATGTTGAGGCAACCGGTTACTTTGGTTTAATTACTAATCAAGCAGTAATTAAATTTCAAGAAAAACATTCTTCAGAAATCCTTGAATCTGTAGGGCTTAAAAAAGGAACCGGTTTTGTCGGAGCTTCAACTCGTTCTTATTTAAATAAATAATGTTAAATTACGAAAATTCTGAAAAAGTTAGGCCGCCTGCTCTTGCCGGGTTTTTTTATCCTGAAGAAAAACAGGAATTAGAAAAAATGATTGATAATTTTTTAAAAAAGACCTCGGTGTCAGAAACAAAAGCCAGGATTTTAGGATTAGTTCTGCCTCATGCTGATTATGCATATTCTGGTTCAGTCGCTTGTTTCGGGTTTAAAAAATTAAGCAAAGAAAAAATTGATACTGTGATTATAATAGGAGACAGCCATTATGAATATTTTGATAGTGTTTCTATTTATGACAGAGGAGAATGGCTTACTCCTTTGGGAAAAGTAAAAATTAATAAAGATTTAGCTCAAAAGATAAACTCTGAATCAGACAGATTTTTCTTTAAAAGCTCAGCTCATCTTCAAGAGCATTCAATTGAGGTTCAGCTCCCCTTTTTGCAAAGGGTCTTAAAAGATTTTAAAATTATTCCAATTATTATCGGAAGCGAAAATAAAGATTGGGAAGAATTAGGAAAAGCAATTTTAAAACATTGCCAGGCAAAAAGAATTTTAATTATTGCTTCGTCTGACTTGTCTCATTATCCCTACAAAAAAGACGCTGAAAAAGCAGACAAAAAAACGATTGAGGGGATTTTATCCTGCGATCCTCAAAAATTATCTCAAGTTTTAAGAAAATTAGAAAAAGAAAATATTTCTAATATTGAAACTTTTCTTTGCGCCGAGGATTCAGTAAAAACATTGCTTTATGTTATGAAAAATTTAGGCGCCCAAGCCCGTGTTTTAAAATACGCTCATTCGGGCGATACTGCTGGCGAAAAACAGAAAGTAGTCGGCTACGCCGCAATAGAATTTTTTCAAAAGATATGTTAAATTAAATCAATGAAAATTATTGCTAAAAATAAAAAAGCGTATTTTGATTACGAAATTCTGGAAAAATTTAAAGCTGGAATAGTTTTGATCGGGACAGAGGTAAAATCAATAAAAACAGGGCATATATCGCTGAAGGGCTCTTATGTTGTAATTGATAAAAGCCAGGAAGTTTGGTTAATCGGTGCTGAAATTCCCGCTTATCAGCCAAGGAACGCGCCTAAAGATTATATTTCTTCCCGTTCCCGTAAACTTCTTTTAAAAAAATCGGAAATTCAGTATTTAATCGGAAAATCAAAGCAAAAGGGCTTGACATTAGCGCCCTTAATGGTTTATACTGAAAAAGGAAATATAAAGATAGAATTTGCGATTGCTAAGGGAAAAAAGAAAGTTGACAAGAGAGAAACAATTAAAAAAAGAGATTTTGAAAGAGAAAAAAGTAGAATCCTAAAGGATTAAATCCAAAGTTTCGGGGACGCATAGCTTTGACAGGAATTTAACTTAAAATAAGCAGGCTAAGGTGTCAGCTCCTTATAAAACTGCTGGCAAATCATATAAGTGTAAACTTATTTGAAAAAGCTAAAACCGCTGTTGCTGCCGTTTTCGGTGGTCGGGGTGGCTTAGTTCCAGTTTACGCCTAAAGAGCGTAAGCCATCTAATTTACTGATTCTCGCTAGGTAAAATTAGGTGTTATATTAGCGAGATAGATAATTATTTTGCTCCAGATAATTATTAAAAATTTAGGGGCTAAGAATGCTGAAATTTTGTTTGTTTCTATTCAGCATTTTGAAAAATTTAAACAAACTAAGCTTGTAGAATTATTTTAAAACAATTTTTGGACATGGGTGCAATTCCCTTCGTCTCCACAGTGAAAAGAACATATATCAACAATTACATAAGAGTTTCTCCTGTAAGAGTAGTTGACGAAACTGGAAAGCAGTTGGGAGTTATGGATTTAACAAAAGCGCTCCAAATCAGCAGGGAGCGCAATTTAGATTTAGTTCAGGTTACTGACAAGGTTACTCCCCCAGTATGCAAGATAATTGACCAAGGGAAATATCTTTATCAGCAGGGAAAGAAAAAGAAAACAACACAAATAAAAAAAGGCGGTGAATTAAAAGGAATACGACTAAGGTTTAATATTTCTACGCACGATATGGAAACAAGAGCGAGGCAAGCGGAAAAGTTTTTAAAAAAAGGAGATAAGGTTAGAATAGATATGGTTCTGAGAGGCAGAGAAAAGGCGCTTCCTGATTTTGCTAAAGAGAAAATAAAGCAATTTTTAGAGATATTAGAAAAATCAACTCCGCTCAAAATTGAACGAGAGCTTAAACGAGAAGCAAGAGGATTCACAATGATTATATCTAAAGAATAATTACAATGAAGACACGCAAATCAATTACAAAAAGGTTTAAAATTACTAAGACCGGAAAAATTCTCCGCAGAGCTATTGGGCAAAACCATTTTTTGTCAAAAAAAAGCGGTAAGAAAATAAGAGAAGCTCGGAAGTGGGTTAAAGTTTCCGGGCCTTTAGCTAAAAAGGTTAAACAATATCTTAAATTTTAAATATGGTTAGAGTTAAACGAGGAACAACCGCCAGTAAACGGCGGAAAAAAGTTTTAAAGCAGACAAAAGGTTTTCGCTGGGGAAGAAAATCAAAATTTCGTTTAGCGAAAGACGCTTTAGCGCATGCTTTATCTTACGCTTATAGAGACAGGAGAACAAAGAAAAGAGATTTTCGCCGGCTTTGGCAGATTCAAATAAATGCTGGATGCCGCAAACTTGGGACGACTTACAGCAAATTTATCGCTGGATTAAAGAAAAATAAAATTGAACTGGATAGAAAAATTTTATCTGATTTAGCCAAGAATAAGCCGGAAATTTTTCAGAAAATCGTAGAAAAAACCAAAGTCAACTCTAAACCTTAAACCTTAAACCTTAAACTAAAAACCGCGTTAATGCGGTTTTTTAGTAGATAATTTGATAAATAATATTTTACAATCCTGCTTGGTAGGAAGCGTTGATTTCTTCTGGAGATAATGCGCCATTCCAAATTTTTACTTCATCAATCACGCCATCAAAAGGATAGCCGCCGATAAATGCATATTCGCCAAATTTGCCTATTGTTGTGTTTCCGCATTCTGAAAAGATAGCAATTTTAGTAGGGTCAGAAATCCCTTCTTGGTCCTCTTTTGTTCCATTTACGTAAAGTTTAATTGTTCCAGAAGAGGATTCTCTAACCATAGCAACATGTGTCCATTCTGTTTCTGGAATAATAATGTCTCCCTTAAGAGTTATGGATCCTGAGCTGCCAGCGCAATGAAAATATAATTTATGGTCAGCTGCTACGCCTAGATTGTATTGCGATCGTGTTCCATCATTATTAGCATTGCCAATAAAATACATGATTTGCGAATGAGTATTTCTTTTTATCCACGCTTCAATTGTAATTGCATCACTAATATCTAAGCTTTCGTTACTGCCGCAGTCAACATAATTATTTTCACCGTTAAAATCTAAAGCCATTCCAAGTTTGCCTTCAATCCATGCAGGATTATTAATTAAATTTCCGTGATTATCATTTCCAGAAACGTCATAAGTAGTATCTCCCCATCCTTCATCAAAATGCCATTCTCCAGCGCAGCTAACTACTATCTCTTCTCCAGTAGTGAAATTCCAGATATCACCTTCAGTAAAAGAACCGTGATTGTCAATTGCTGTTATCTGCCAATAATATTTTGTGTTGTAATTCAACGTGCCTGGATTATAAGAAGTTTCCAATTGATTTTCTGAAATCAATGGCGGAAATGCGCTAGTGCCAAAGTAGACATCGTAGGTCACTGTATCTTCAGTGTCCGGATCGCCGCCTGTCCAGCTCAAAACCGTATCTATTGATACATCTATTGCGCTATTAGAAGGCGATGGATTGGCAGGTGTAAATGGGGGGTGGTTTATTTCTTCTCCTTCAACTGTGATATAATCCGTTTTTATTTCTGTATCACTATCTCCATCTGTTTCATAAATTGTTAAATTTACAGTATATTCTCCTGCTTCAGCATATATATGCATTGGATTTTGCGCCATGCTGTCAATTATACTATCGTTATCAAAGTCCCATTCCCATTTAATAATTTCTTCACCTGAAACTGAAGTATCTGTAAAGCTTACTACTAACGGTATATTTCCACTGGTGGGCGTTGCAGTGAAATTGGCCACAGGCATAGTAGTATAAACTATCCCTCCTCCACCGTTAGAATAAGTTTCGTGAGAAGAATAGGACTCACCTTCCATTTCACTGTGAATTTTATATCCCTGACCCTCAGTGCCTTCTGTAGAGTATTGGTAGGAAAAAGGTTCTCCATTATCTTTGGTTTTTTCCCAAAGAGGATCTTCAGGCATATCAGGAAGCCATTCTGCTAACGCTTGAGATATGAGGCCATTATCTTTTGCGTCTTTTTCAAGAGATATCCATTCCTCAGATTCAGGATATTCACCATGCTCTGTGTAGTAAAAAGCCAATGCTTTACGAATAGAATCCACTTCTCCTTTTCTTTCACCGTCTCTGGCTGACGCCTTAGCGTTTTTCAGATGAACAAGAACCATAGAAGATAATAATCCTAAAATAGCTATTGCTACTAAAAGCTCTATGAGCGTGAATCCTTTTTTTGATTTTAGAAACATATTATTTAATTTTAACATTTTTTTCAAAATTTGTTTGTGGATAACTTTTCTTTTAAGTCCTTTATTTCTTTTTTCAATTCTACCATTCTTACTTCTCTTCCTATTGTCATCTTATACCACTTATTTAATTCCTCCACTCTTTCTTGAAGTTCTTTGGTCTTTTCTTCAAGCTTGTGTGTTTTTATCCTTAATCTTTTGAGCATTTGATTAAAAGATGAAGCTAATTCTTCTATTTCATCTCCAGTTTTAATATTAATTTCAGCTTTTAGATCTTGCTTAATTCCTATGTCCTCTACATTTTTAGTTAGTTTTTTTAAGGGAGCGGTAATTTCCCGGGACAGATAAAAAGCAGACAAGCTTACAAAAATAATAATTGAGCAGAAAATTAAAATAAATTGATCTCTTATGTCCAATGGAACAGCAAACGCTTCAGGCAAGGATTGACTGAACGCTACTGTCCAATCCACTGTTTTAGGAAAAGAATAAGCAATAATTGTGTTTGGTTTTTCTTGAGGAAAAAAGATAACTTTTTCAAATAATTCTTTTTTGAAAAGATTAGGAGACAGCCCGGGAATTTCTTTTTCAATATTTTCCTGCTTTAAAATCAATTGTTTGTTTGGATGAGTAATAAAAACGCCTTTTTTGTTAATAGTAAAAATATGACCTGTTTTTTCTTTTTTGACTTGGTCTGTTAGCTGAATCAGGGTTTCTAATTTTATATCCGCCTCAATAATAGAGGAGATTTTTTTATTTTCTCCAAATACCGGCACAGCGATTTTAACTATTGGCTCTCCTGTGATTTTAGAAATTGAAATATCTGAAGAAAGCCATGGTTCTTTTTTTTGAATGACTTCTTGAAAAAAGGATTGTTCAGAATAATCTAATCCTATATAACTTTCGTCGAGAGGGCAGACCGTTCTTACCGCTCCCTGATTGTCTAAAATAGTAAATGACTCAAACGGGCTGGCCTCAAAAACAGTTTGTTCTCCATAATAAATAGTATAGCTTGTGTAATAAGAATCTAAAATTCTATCTATTTTTTCTTTATCAAAATCTTTTATTTCAGGGAGAGAAGCCGATGATTCTAATAATTTTAAAATAGTGTCAAAATAAGTGTCTATTTGCCAGCTTGTTTGTTTTGCTATAGAAATATTTTTTTCAACAACATTTTCCTTAGTGATATTAAAAATTTTGTTCACTAAAAAAATTCCAAAAACAGTTATTGGAATTACGCTTACTATTAAAAAGCTCGCTGTTATTTTTTTGAACAAACTCATATTATTATTTTAGATTTTAGATTTTTTAAAATTAACAAGGGCAGAAGAGCACTTATAAGGATAAAAATAGTTACCCCGATAAAAAGCGTTTCAAAGCCAAAATTGTGAGCAATCATTCCTCCTAATGCGCCGCTTATTCCAGTGCCTATTCCAATTAAAGCTCCTCTTACACTCCAATCAAATGCTTCTTTACCTTTGTCAATGTGCCGGGTGAAAATAGCTGTATAACCTGGGATATTCATCCCCATACCAAGAGCATAAACTGCTTGCAGGCAGTAGATATGCCAAGGTAGGTAGGAGAAAATATATCCAAAGACAGCCAAAGCGGCTAAGATATTGCCGATGATTATGAAATAGAGATCGTCTTCTTCTCCGTGATTTTTGTCTAAATATTTGCCAAAAGGAATTAAAACCAATGAGTTTACAATCCAATAAATAGAAGCGGCAAATCCAGCGACTTGAATATTCCCTCCTTGGATATTATTAGTTAAAAAAATAGCAAAGATTGGAACCACAAAACCAAGTCCTCCAATTAGCGCCACATCTGAAAGAATTAAAATTTTAATTATTTTGTTTGTTTTTATAAATTTAAACATTTTTTTATTTTAACAGCATTATTCCGGTTTTAGATTTTAGGGTAATTTCATTTGTAATTTCTCCGGCTAATGTTTTATAGCCTTTATCGAATTTAATATCAATGTTTTCCTCGCCTGGATTGACTAAAATTTTTCCTTTGGAAAAATCTCTTTGATAAGTATTGTCTTTTTTATAATAATTATTTAAAGGTGTTCCAATTTTTGCTTCATATTCTGAATACCATGCTAATTTTGATTCTGCGTCAACTCCCCCTTCATCAAAAAAATAATAACTTTCATCATTCGCGATTAGCAGGAAAGAGGTTAGTCCAAACATTCTATGCTCTGCTGTGGTTCCGTAATGCGCGGCGCAGAGGATTCCTTTAGAATTTATTGTTTCTTCAGCAGAATCCATATATAGTTTCCATAGATTTTCATCAACTGGCTCTTTCATATCTAATTGCATCCACCATTCTAAAAGCCGTCCGTCGTACGCGTTAGATGAAATCCAATAATTATAGCCATTGTTGTGAATTGTTAATTTATCTTTTCCTATGGCATTATTTACATTGCTAAGCATTTTTACCATTGCGTTATCCCATTCATTTTCGCTTAATTGATGCTTCCACTCTTTTGTGTTTATCGTTTCCGTCAATTCTTCGTAATTAACCGCAACGTCTGAATAGATTCCGTCATACAAATTTCCTATCATATTTTTTGAGTAATTCGCATAATAATTTGCCCAGCCAGAGGAAGGGTCCATAAAGACCCACATATCTAAGTAAGGAATAAATTCTTTATAGTATTCGCTTTCAAGATATGGGTGCGCCGCGTAAGTAAAATTATTTTGCTTGTCTAATAAAAACCAATTTTTGTTTTCTTTTTCAGCCATTTCAAAAATTTTCTGCATGCTGGGATAAATATTATTTTCTTTAATAATTTTATTGTGAGTATTTACTAATTGAGTTGCGTTTGTGTAAACTATAATTTTTGCGTTTGGATTTATTTTTCTTAATTTATTTATGATTTCCGGTTTACTGTCTGTTTCTGTGAGAATTAAAAGATCATAGCCAGAAGCCATTTTATACGCTTTTCCATTATTTAAATCAGTAAGTTCGTCGCCGTAATAATAAAGGCAGGTTTTTATATCATAGGGCTTAGGCGAAGAAGGGATAGTGGACGTATCTGGATATTGTTGGTTTCTTGGATTTTTTTCTTCGGAAGAGTCGATAACTGAAATCAATAAAATTAATGCGATAATAATTAAAATGATTTTTAGCTTTTTCATTTTTATAAATAGAAATTAGTATTATCAATTTGATAATTATATCTATTATAACAAACTTTTCAAAATTTATATAACCTTTTATAGCCGTAACAAAGTAGGCCGATCGGCGAGATTTGTTATGCTTAAAGATTAGAGGAAAAAGCTTGATTTTAATTTTATTTTAAGATAGTATGATTATATTATAGTATAACTATAATTGATGAAAGAAATAAAAATTATTTATCAAGACAAAGATTTGGTTGTGGCAGACAAACCGGCAGGGATAATTGTTTATCCAGATTTAATTAAAGAACTTTTTAAAAAATTTCCTGATTTAAAAAATACAGGACATTCTCCAAGATATGGAATTGTGCATAGATTAGACAAGGATACATCAGGAATTTTACTTGTAGCAAAAAATGATAAGGCCCTGGATTTTTTTCAGAGCCAGTTTAAGCAAAGAAAAGTGGAGAAAAAGTATTTAGCTTTAGTCAAAGGAGAAATTAAAGAAAAGCAAGGAATAATTGAGACCTTGATTGGCCGTTCTGGAAAAGACGGAAAAAAGCAAAAAGTTTATTTGTCGCACGATCCTGATTCAGAGGGAAAAAGGAAAGCAGTGACTAAGTATAAAGTTTTAGAGAAATTTAACAATTATACCTTGCTTGAAGCGCAAATTGAAACTGGGAGAAAACATCAAATTCGCGTTCATTTTGCCAGTATTTTGCATCCTATCGTCGGAGACAAGGTTTACGGTTTTAAAAATCAATTAAAACCAAAAGGACTGGAAAGGCAATTTCTTCATGCGAGTCGTTTAAAAATAACATTGCCAAGCGGAGAAGAAAAAGAGTTTAAATCAAAATTACCAGAGGATTTAAAAATAGTATTAAAAAACTTAAATTATTATGACAACAAAGATTGAAGCATTTATTAAACCTTACTTAAAAAAAGACCTGCCTGATATTAGGCCTGGTGATTTGGTTAAGGTTTATCAAAAAATTAAAGAGGGAGACAAGGAAAGGGTTCAAGCGTTTGAAGGACGAGTTATTGCCAGAAAACATGGGAAAGGGATTTCAGCCACAATTACTGTAAGAAGAATAACCGGAGGAATTGGCGTAGAGAAAATTTTCCCGCTTCATTTATCTACGATAGAAAAGATTGAGATTTTAGAGCGCGGAAAAGTGAGAAGAGCAAAACTTTATTATTTAAGAGGAGTTAAAAAGAAAAAAACACGGCTAAAAAGAAAAGAGTTTGTCCAGCCAGAGGTTAAAGAACAGGCGAAAGAAAAGCCGAAAGATGAGAAAAAAGAAGTTGTAGAAAAAGAGGAGATAAAAGAGGAAAAGCAAGAAATCAAGAAAATTAAGAAAGAAGAAAATAAGGACAAGGAATGAGCCGAGGTGGAGGAACGGTAGACTCGCGAGCTTGAGGGGCTCGTGACCGCAAGGTCGTGCGGGTTCAAATCCCGCCCTCGGTACTTGTTTTAGGGCGGTTGGCACAGTTGGTTAGCGCGTCTCGTTTACACCGAGAAGGTCGGGGGTTCGAATCCTCCACCGCCCACATAATGCCGCGGTAGCCAAGGTGGTCACGGCGGATGTCTGAAAAACATCAGATTTCGGTTCGATTCCGAACCGCGGCACAAATAAGCGGCGAAGTGCGGGTGTCGTATAGTGGTTATTATATCTCGTTGCCAACGAGAAAACGGCAGTTCGACTCTGCTCACCCGCTCCAAACCGAAGAGCCATGTTGTTTATATATGGCTCTTTTGTTTGAGTTGGGGATAAATCAGTTTAATAAAACTATTAAACTATGGTAAAATAAAACAATATGAATATTAAAGAAATTCTTGCTGAATTTAATATCGTGGCCCAATGCAAAAAATACGGTGTTTCTTTATGGCAGTGTCCTCAATTTCTTTTTTTGATAATGGGCGCGATAATTATCGTTTCAGCTATTTCCGCTTATGCTATAGGCACTCGTTATATAGAAAATCCAATAATGGTGTCGCTTCTTGTTCTTTTATTAACAGCAATTTTATTTATTCTTTCTTTTATAATCACTCAAAGTTTTGAAAAATTAGCCGAGGCCTCTCGCATGAAGACAGAATTTATAAATATTGTTTCCCATCAATTGCGCGCGCCTCTTACTAATTTAAAATGGAGCGCTGAAATTTTAACTTCAGGAAAATTGGGCAATGTTCAAGAAAAACATGAAGAATATTTTGGGATTTTAAAAGAAAATAGCAAGAGAATGGAGGACCTGATTAATGATTTATTAACTGTGTCCAGGTTGGAGCAAGGACAACTTCCTTTTAAAAAGAAAGAGATTTCTTTAGATAGTTTAACGGAAGAAATGATTTCTGGCTTTGATTCTTTTGTCAAGGCGTCAAATATAAAGCTCACTTTTAAAAGCGAGAAGAAACCATTTTTAATTTACACCGACCCTCACCAACTCAAGATAGTTATTGAAAATTTTTTAGACAATGCCATTCGTTATATTCATAAGAAAGGCGAAATTAATGTTTATTTGAGCGCAAGAGGCAAGGATGCTTATTTTGAAGTTAAAGATAACGGAGTTGGCATTCCAAAAAAAGACCAGCGCTATATTTTCCAAAAGTTTTTCCGCTCTAAAAACGCTTTAAGGCATCAAACTCACGGAAGCGGATTGGGATTGTTCATTACTAAGTCAATTATAAAACGATTAGGCGGGAAGATAGGATTTAATTCTGAAGAAAATCAAGGAACAACTTTTTGGTTTACCCTCCCAATCGCATAATACATAAATCATAACACATAGCATGAAGCAAATTGTTCCATGTTCCATGTTTTATGTTTCATGAACGCATATGAAGAAAATTTTATTCATTGAAGACGAACCAGTTTTGCAAAAAAATCTTGAAAATATTTTTCAAGCTGAAGGATATAAAACAATGGGCGCGCTTGACGGGGAAATTGGTTTGAAATTAGCCCAAGCAGAAAAGCCGGATTTGATTTTGCTTGACCTTGTTTTGCCCAAACTTAGCGGTTTTGATGTTTTAAAAAAATTAAAAGATAACGAGACCACTAAAGATATTCCAGTTATTATTTTAACCAATTTAGAGACAATGGAAGACATAAATAAAGCTATTGAATTGGGAGCGACCACTTATTTAGTTAAATTAAATTATAATCTCAAGGAGCTGCTCGAAAAGGTAAAACAAACCCTAAAAGAATAATTATGCGTGTTGAACCTCAACAATTAAAAGCTTTTTTACTTGACGCTAATTTAGTTAGCAGAGCTCAATTTGAAAAAGCTTTAAAAATTGCTAAAAAAACCAAGCAGAAAATAGAGAATGTTTTGGTTTCAGAAAGGTTGATTAAGCAAGAAGAATTAATTAAATTAGAGGCCTATATTTTAGGCATTCCTTTTGTTAATTTAGAAAAAGAGAATATTGCCCCAGAGATTTTAAAAATTATTCCAGAGCCGATTGCTCGTTCTCACAATATAGCTGCTTTTAGAAAGAAAGGGAGAAATTTAGAAGTGGCCATGCTTGACCCTAATGATTTATTAACTATTGAGTTTATTAAAAAAAAAGCGAATTTAAAAATTTTACCTCGCCTTACCACGCCGGAAAGCATTAAAAATATTCTTAAACAATATCAAGAAACTCTTGACGTTGAATTTGGAGAAATTATTAAAAAACAGGCAGGTTCGATAAAAACAATTAAACAAGAGGAAAAAGTAGATGAAAAAGAAGAATTGGAAAAAGCAGCCAAAGAATTGCCGGTTATCAAAATCGTAGACACTCTTCTCAAACACGCAATACTTCAACGCGCTTCTGATATTCATATTGAGCCGATGGAAAAAGAAGTTTTAGTTCGTTATAGAATAGATGGAATTTTACGCGATGTGATGACCCTGCCTATTCAGGCAAAATCAGGGATTGTAGCGAGAATAAAAGTTTCGTCTAAGTTAAAATTAGACGAACATCGTCTTCCTCAAGATGGACGTTTTAAGGTTGAAACAGAGGATTATAAATATTCTGTTCGAGTTTCAATTTTGCCGGTATTTAACGGAGAAAAGATTGTAATGCGGCTTTTGGCTGAGTCAGCTAAGGCCTTTACTTTAGAACAATTAGGATTTCGAGGCGAAGCATTAGAGGATATTCAGCGCAATTTGAGAAAACCAGTTGGAATGATTTTGGTTACCGGACCTACTGGTTCAGGAAAAACTACCACCCTATATGCTGTTATGGAGATTTTAAATACTCCGGAAATAAATATTTCTACTGTTGAAGATCCTATTGAATATAGAATGCCTCGCATTAATCAGACCCAGATTAATACCAAAATCGGCCTAACTTTTGTTGCTGGACTTCGCTCCTTGGTGCGGCAGGACCCGGATATTATTATGGTTGGGGAAATTAGAGATAATGAGACAGTGAGCTTGGCTATTAATGCCGCTTTAACCGGTCATTTGGTCTTATCAACTTTGCACACAAACAGCGCCGCGGGAGCTGTTTCTCGTTTAAGAGATATGAAAGCCGAGCCATTCTTAATTTCTTCTACTTTAAATATTATTATAGCTCAGAGATTAGTTAGGCGGCTTTGTTCAAATAAGGAAAAGTATTTTTTGAAGAAATCAGAAGTGCAAGATTTAAAAAACTATTGCGATTTAGATAAAATTTTAAAAATTTTAAAACAAGAAAAGATTATTAAACAAGAACAAAATTGGAGCAATATAGAATTTTACAGGCCCAAACCTTCTAAAAATTGTTCTGAGGGATATAAGGGCAGGTGCGGCATCTATGAGGTTTTAGATGTTACAGAAGCTATTAAAGAATTAATAATGAGAGGAGTAAGTTCCGATGAAATTCAAAAGCAAGCCCAACAACAAGGTATGCTCACAATGATTGAAGACGGCTTTATCAAAGCTGCGCAAGGTTTAACTAGTATCGAAGAAGTCCTTAGGGTAATAGCCGAGTGAAGCTCTAAATCCAAGATTATAATTTTCAATTTTCAATTTTCAATTTTCATTAAATTTTCAATGACCCAATTTTCAATTAAAGAATTAAAGAATTAGAAATTTAATAGAAATTAGAAATTAGAAATTAGAAATTGATTTAATGCCACAGTATTCTTACACAGCAAAATCTTTTAGAGGCGAGATGAAATCTGGGACAATGGAGGCGCCAGATAAACACAATTTAGCTATTGCTCTTCGAAGACAAGGATATATTTTGATTTCAGCTGATTCAGAGGCAAAAAAGAAAGATAGCTGGACTTCTGATATTATGGGTTCAATATTCGGAGTTTCCTTAAAAGACAAAATGTTTTTTACCAAGAACTTGCAGGTTATGATTGGAGCGGGAATTCCATTACCCAGGGCAGTAGATACCTTAATTTATCAAACCAAGAGCAAAAGATTCAAAAACTCCTTGGCAGAAGTTAAAGAAGATATAACCAAGGGAGAAAGTTTTTCTGATTCTTTATCTAAGCATCCTGGTATTTTTTCTGAACTTTTCGTGAGTATGATAAAAGTTGGGGAAGAAGCCGGCACCATGGATAATGTTTTGGAAAATCTTGCCCTTCAAATGGAGAGAGAACATGAGCTTAAGTCAAAGATTTTGGGAGCAATGATGTATCCAGCCGTAATTGTTTCCGCTATGCTTGGAATCGGCGCGTTAATGTTAGTGGTTGTTGTGCCGCAATTGTCTAAAACCTTCGTTGAATTAAACATTGAGCTTCCGGCTACTACTCGTTTTGTAATAGCTTTGGGAAATTTTTTATCTCAAAAATGGTATTTAGTTATTTTAATTGTGTTATTTTTGTTTTTTCTTTTAAGGGCTGTTAGGAAAACTACTCCAGGTAAAAGAATTTTTGACGGTTTATTCTTAAAACTTCCTGTTATTTCGCCTATTATTAAAAAAATTAATTCTGCTTATACCACGCGGACACTTGGTTCTTTAATCAGCAGTGGAGTGCCTATTGTCCGTTCTTTAGAAATTGTTTCTCAGGTGTTGGGCAATATTTATTTTAAAGAAGCAATAAGCCAAGCCGCTGAAAAGGTTCGAAAGGGAGGAAAACTTTCAGACGCTTTAAAGCCGTATGAAAATATTTATCCATTTACTGTTATTCAAATGATTGAAGTAGGAGAAGAAACCGGACAGACGTCAGACATTTTATCTAAGCTGGCTGATTTTTATGAAGCAGAAGTAACCCAGACGACGGAGAATTTATCTTCAATTATTGAACCGCTCTTAATGCTTCTTATCGGAGCCGCAGTTGGTTTTTTCGCTATTTCAATGATTCAGCCAATGTATTCAATGGTTGGCAGTATGTAGCTTATGAACAAAAGTTTTACATTAGTTGAGGTTTTAGTAGGCATTGCCCTAATGCTTATTATATTTATAGGGATTTTTGGAGCGTATCAACTATCTTTGAAAGTTATTATGCAGTCAAAAGCAAGAGTGACTGCTGTTGCTATTGGCAATCAGCAGATAGAGCAGGTTCGAAATATACCCTATGAAGATGTTGGCGTAATATCCGGATATCCAGACGGAAAAATTAAAGGGGTCGCAACCACTACCCGAGGCAATGTTGAATATACTATAACCGCGCGAGTTGATTATATAGATGATCCAAGAGATGGATTAGGCGTAAGCGATAACGCTCCTGGCTGTCCTGAAGATTATCAACATTGCGTTAATGATTATAAGAAGGTGAATTTTAAAGTTTCCTGGGTTGGTCATTTTGGCGGCGAGATTTTTTTTAACAGCATTGTCGCGCCTGGAGATTGTTATCAGGAGTGCGGAGAGAAAGGAGGGATTATTAAGGTTTCAGCGGCTCATGAAAATGGAAATCCAGTGGAATTTGTTTATATTGAGGTGGACAACATAAACGCGAGCAGTTCTTATTTCGGCCTGCACAAGGATTCAACTCCAGCTGATGGAGACAGTTATTTTGTTTTACCGCCGGAAATTGACAGTTATAGAATAAAAGTTTCTAAAACAGGTTATAGTTCTGACCAAACATATGGCAAAGATGAAGTTTATCAAGGAAAGGTCATTGCTAATCCGACCAAGCCCCACGCTTCAGTTTTAGAGGGCCAGATATGGCCTGTTAGTTTTAAAATTGATAAATTGAGCAAGTTTTCAATAAAAGTTTTGGAGGCAAAAGCAGGTAATGTTTATTATGTTCGAAAATCTGGAGATAATGATAATGACGGATTGTCTCCAGACGCAGCTTTTTTCACTATTCAAAAAGCGGCTGAAACATTAATTGCCGGAGATATGCTTTTTGTCGGGGCTGGAGATTATAACGAAGAAGTGAGTCCTCAAAGTTCCGGAACCTCTGCGGCTCAAATTGTTTATATTGCTGACACAACTGGAGTTTATACCGGAGACGCGGGAGTGGTAAAAATTATAGCTGAATCTAATGGATTTTATATTGAAAACGAAAAATATATTAAAATCTATGGATTTAAAATTACCAACGCGACTAGTTCCGGCGTTTTCATTAAAGGCGCCAGTACAGGCAATATTGAATTAATAAACAATACCATTTACTCTAATTTAGGAGATGGGATTTATGTTGAAAGCGCTTCAGATGTAGTTTTGAGCCATAATGTTTTATATTCTAATCTTAACGGAATTTTTCTTAATAGTTCAGATTCTTCCTCGCTAATAAAAAATACTCTTTATCAAAATGGATTTGACGGTATTAAACTTAAGGGTTCAGGAAATGTAGTTTTAGAATTTAATGAGGTGTTTTCAAATGGAGAAAGAGGTATTTTTGTTTATTCAAACAATAATCATTGTCAGATAAAGAACAATATAGTTTATTTAAATGCTGGAGATGGAATTAAGGTTTTTGACCATGCTTCTTCTATGAATTTTTACAATAATAAATCTTATTCCAATCAAGGTTCGGGTATTGTTTTTGAAAAAAGTATTTCTAATGCTAACAATATAAGTTCAAATTTGGTTTACGCGAATCAAAAATCTGGAATTGCGCTTTCGGATAGTTGTGTAAATAATACTATTTTAAACAATACTTTTTTCCAGAATTCTGAAAACGGAATTTTAATTGAACTTGGTTCTAATAATAATGAAATTAAAAACAATATTGTAATCAATAACGTCTTAGCAGGGATTAAGGTTTCTGATTCGCCTAATATAGATAATTCCTATAACAATGTTTGGCAAAATAATCCAAATTATGATGGAATTTCTGCCGCCACTACTTCTATTTGTTTAGATCCTTTAATAATTGATTCAGATGGTCCAGATGATGTTTGGGGGGGAAGTAATGGTATTGATGATTCTTTCGAACTTTCCCAGATTTCAGCCGGGCAGCTTCAAGATAGTCCTTGTTTAAACACTGGTTCAGATACAGCTTCAAATTTAGGGATGGATAATAAAACCACCCGCACAGATAATATTGGAGATTCAGGAATAGTGGATACGGGTTTTCATTATTCTTTAGAATTTTCTCCTGTTTTTCCTTCTTCTCCTGATCCTTTTGGGGTGGAGATTTCAAATACAGAATTTCACCTTTTGCTTGAAGAACAGGCAGGCGTGCCGGCCATTGTTGGAACAGATTCTTTTTTAAATAATATCTACAAATACTCAGAAGACCATGAAACAGATGTTAATGGATTTTTAGAGATTGATGACGCGGAATTTGGTTCTTATATTTTTTCTGATTTTAAATCTTTTGGTCAGGATTTGGATTTGATGATTTCTTGGCCTTCTCCAATGTCTATTTATCTTGCTCCTGATGTTGTTCAGGAAGTGAAGTTAGGGCTGAAAGCGAAAAATACTTTATTGGCAACTGTTCAAGACGCTGGCGACAGCAAGCCATTATTTTCAGCTGAAGTTCGGGTTTTTAAAGTTGGATATGATTCAAAAAAGGTGACTAATGCGGATGGTCAGGCATATTTTATTCCTTTGGAAAAAGATTGGTATAATTTAGAGGTTAGCGCTGATGGTTATGCCACGTCAACAACCAGTGTGTTTACAAACGGCCACGCGGAAAAAACAGTGAATTTAAATAAATTATGAAAGCTTTCACTCTTATTGAAACATTAGTTGTTATTTTTGTCTTTGCTATAACCATGGGAGCTTTGACTGGTTTTATTACAAGAGGTTATCGCGTTCAGAGTTATAGTTTTCAGCAGTCCCAGGCAATTGAGGAAGCAAAAAGAGGAGTAGAAATAATGGTGAAAGAAATCAGGGAAGCTAGAACTGCTGAAGATGGTTCGTATGTTGTTTACAATGCTGGAAATAATGAATTTTGCTTTTTTTCTGATATTGACAAAGATTTGGCTATTGAAAAAGTGAGGTATTTTTTAGACGGAAGCGATTTTAAAAAAGGAATAATAGAGCCGGTTGTTGTGGAAGGAATTGCCACTTATTCAACCTCAACAGACGATGAAGCAGTTTCAATTTTGTCTCAATATGTGAGAAACGGGCCGTCTATTTTTAAATATTTTGACATTAATGGCGAAGAATTGCCTTCGCCGGCAAGACGAAGGGATACTCGGGTGATGAGGTTTTTTTTACTTATTAATGTTGACCCTAATCGTCCCCCTTCTGATTTTGAGTTAGAATCAGATGTTGAAATAAGAAATTTATGAATAAACGCAAAGAAAACCAAAAAGGTATTATAATTACTTTAACTCTTGTTTTTGGGTTTATTTTTTTACTGCTTTTAGGCGGGCTTTTGGGTTTTATTTTACTGCAGCAAAGAGAATCTTTAAGAAAAGCGTCTTGGAACGATGCTTTGCATATTGCCGAAGCCGGGACAAATTATTATAGATGGCGTTTAAACCAATATATTGAAGCGGAAAATCCTGACGTTCAAGACGGCAATACTTGGTGCTGTAAAATAGGAGAAATAGAGTATGGTCAAGATGCTCCCGAATGTAGAGATGAAGATTTTATTGTTTGCGGGGTTTGTGACGGAGAGCCCTGTTATGAGCATGAGCATTATAATCCACAGGGAGAATTAGTAGGGAAATTTGTTCTGAAAATAAAAGCGAAAAAAATATGCGGTCAGATATTAGGTGTTTATGTGAATTCTACTGGATTTACGGAAAAATATCCTGACTTAAAAAGAAAAATAGAGGCAAAATTCGCTTCCACTTCTATTGCTGAATTTGGTTCTATTATTCATGAAGCTGTCTGGCGCGCGGAAGAAGAAAAAACTTCTGGAAAATTTCATACTAACTTAGGGCTTAAAATGGACGCTGTTAATAATTCTTTAGTGAGTTCATCTAAAAGCGACAAAGATAGCGGCGAGGGTTGGCTTTGCGACAGCAGTTTTGGCTGTTCTTCAGCGTTTTGTCCAGACGGCTGTCACGCAGAGGGCGTGAATTGCCGTTGTAACGGGGTTTGCGGGGCAGGTTCGCCAAAAGATCTTTGGAATTTTCCAGCTGCGCCCTTTGATTTTACTGGAATCACAAATGATTTAGACGGGATAGAGGTTTTGGCTCAGACCAAGACAGACGGCAAGGGTTATTATGGCGCTTCGGGAGAAAAGGGCTATCATATTATATTTAACGGAGACGGCACTTTTGATATAAGAAAAGTTACAGAGGTTTCAGGGATTTGGCCTGCTTATGACATGAAAGAAAGAGACTGGATTACTTCTTACGAGAAAATAACAGCAGAGACAAATCTTGCCCAAAGCGTTGAACTGCCATGCGAGTGCGGTCTTATTTATGTTGAAGATAATCTTTGGATAGAGGGTATAGTAAAAGGAAAATTTACAGTTGCCGCAGCTAATCTTACTAACCCTCCCATAGATCCTTGTATTTTTATAGTCGGAGATCTTGATTATTCCACATTAGATGGTTCAGACAGTTTAGCTATGATTGCTGAGGAAAATATTTTAGTAACGCTTGATTGCGATTGGGATTCCGGCCATTCTGATGAAATAGTTATGAGAGGAGTTTTTGTCGCGCAAAACGGTTATGTCGGCAGGCGGGGATATTGGAGCTGGGCTGGCTCCGAAGAAAGAAGAATAAGAGACAAGTTATTAACTTACGGCACAATAGTTAGCTATATTAGAGGAGAGGTCACCTACCTTACAAGCCCGAATCCGGATGATATATTTTCTGGGTTTAGAGAGTGGAATTGTCATTTTGACGCTAAATTATCTCGCGACCCTCCCCCTCTTTTGCCTTATGTTTCAGAAGAACTGGAATTGATTTCTTGGGAAGAAATCCAATAATATGTTATAATTAAATAATATGGAATTTTTATCTTTAAAAACAAATGGTTTTGGGATGGATATTTCTGATTTATCTGTGAAGATTGTTAAACTCAAAAAAAGAAGAGGAGTTTTAAGCTTGGCTTGTTTTGGGGAGACAGAGATTAAGCCGGGAATAATTAAAGACGGAGAGATTCAAGATAAAGAGGCCTTGGTGGAAATTATTAAAAAAGCTTTAAATAAAGTTAAAGGAGAAAAACTGAATTCAAGATATGTGGTTGCTTCTTTACCGGAAGAAAAAGCGTTTTTACAGGTAATTCAAATGCCGAAGATGTCTAAGGATGAACTCAAAAAAGCGGTTTTATTTGAAGCAGAAAATTATATTCCCTTGTCCTTGACAGAGGTTTATTTAGATTTTCAGATAGTACAATTATTACATAATCATCTTGATCGCTTGGAAGTTTTAATTGCGGCTTCTCCTAAAAAAATAGTTGATCCCTATGTTTATGTTTTAAAGAAAGCCGGGCTTCAGCCAAAGATTTTGGAAGTAGAGTCATCAGCTATTTCCCGCGCGTTAATAAAAGATGAGCTAACAGTTATTCCATTGTTTTTAATTGACATTGGGGCGACAAGAACAAGTTTTATTATTTTTTCCGGCCATTCTTTGCGTCTCACTTCCTCTGTTCTAATTTCCTCTCAAAAATTTACAGACATTATTTCTCGAGCCATGAAAATAGATTCAGAACAAGCGGAAAAAGTGAAATGGAAATATGGCTTGAAAGACAGAAAGACAAAGAAGGGAAAACAAGTTTTTGAAGCCCTTGTCCCGATTCTTACTGATTTAGGGGAACAAATTAAGCTTTATCTTGATTATTATCGCACCCATGCCGCTCCTGAACACATCGCTCCTAATGGCAAGAAAGTAGAGAAAATTTTGCTTTGCGGAGGCGGCGCTAATCTTCCTGGGCTTTGCGATGAGCTTTTTTCTCAATTAAAAATTCCAGTAGAAACAGGGAATCCATGGATAAATATTCTTTCAGAGTCTTCAAAAGAAATACCAAAAGTTTTTTTAGGAGAATCGCTCAAATATACGACCGCCTTGGGACTGGCCCTCCGAGCTGTTAAAGAAATATGATAAATTTATTACCGCCAGAAATAAAACAAGAGTTTTCAAAAAAAAGAATCAAGAAGATGATTATGATTTTCGGTATTTTAATTTTAATGTTTTTAATTTGTTTAATTTTAATTTTAGTTTCAATTAAGCTTTATACTCAAGGCCAGATGGATTATCAAAAAATTCTTTATGAAGCAAAGGAAAGACAATTTAAAGATTCTCGGGCGCAGGAAATTCAAAAAGAAATCACCGGGTATAACGAGGGTATTTTAAAATTAGAATTTTTTTATCAAAAACAAGCTGATATTATAAAGATTATAGAAAAAATTGCTCAAATTTTGCCTTCAGGAGCTTATCTTAATAGTTTTTCTTATAAAAAAGATGATAATAAAGATAATGAAAAAGAGAGTTATGGCTGGCAGATTAGTATTTCTGGTTATGCTCCGACTCGGGAGAGTTTATCTGAATTTAGAAATAATTTTAAACAAGAAAATGATTTTAAAGATATTGTTTTTCCTTCTTCCAATTGGGTTAAGTCAATTGATATTAATTTTTCTTTAAGTTTTAAAATAAAATGAAGTTTAATAAAGATATAATTGTATTATTGGGAATTATAGGTGTAGTAATTTTAGGATTGATGTTTTTGGTAATTCTTCCCTTAAAGGACGAGATTAGAGAAAGCTCTGAACAATTTAGCGAAATAAAAAACAATTTGGCCTTATTGGAAGTTAAAACAGAAAATATTGAAGAAATTAAACAGGATTATCAGAGTTTCCGAACAGATTCAGATAAAATTAATAAATTATTTATTGATTTTGACGCCCCATTGGAGTTTATTAGATTTTTAGAAAAAAATGCTGAGGATTCCGGGCTTTTAATCAAAATATCTTCAGTATCCTCTATGGAAAATGAGGCAGATTTTTGGCCGTCTCTTATTTTCCAAATGACTTTAGACGGTTCTTCTTCTGATTTTTTGAGGTATATTCAAAAGATAGAAAATTCTCCTTATCTAATTGAAATTACTAATTTGAGTGTTCGGAAAGTAGAAAATAAAGTTAAAGCCAATCTTTCAATAAAAGTTTATGCCAAATAAAATCTTTAGAAAAATAAATATTACAAAATTGAAAAAGTTTTTAAAGGAATTGCCGGAAATTTTAGTAAAGCATACTTTTTTAAGTTTTTTAAGCTTTCTTTTATTAGCTTTAATTTTAGGTAGTTTTTCATTTTATCAATATATTGCTTTATCTCAAGAAGCAGGAGTCCCTGTTAGTAAAAAAGTTCTTTGCCTTGATAAAGAAAAATATCAGGGAATTTTAGAGGAATGGCAGAATCGTCAAGAAAAATTTAAACAGGCCTCTCAAAAACACTTTTTAGATCCTTTTCAGGAAATTAGAATTGAAACTATTGAAGAGCCTGTCATTGAAGAGC
>JAGLUP010000004.1 GCA_023134715.1 Candidatus Parcubacteria bacterium | reverse complement strand
AAGGCCTTTGTTGAATTTTTAAGAAAATATTCGGATAAATCCACGCTAAAAATTGCTGTTGGGCGGGATAATCGTGCTTCTTCATTGCCGCTTTTTAAAGCTCTCGCAAAAGGAATTATGGACCAGGGGGCTGATGTTGTTGACATAGGGCATTCAGCCAGCCCTATGCTTTATTTTGCTGTTGGTTATTATGAGCTTGATGGAGGAGTGGAAATTACTGCCAGCCACAATCCTGTTGAATATAATGGTTTTAAGGTGGTTAGAGAAAAAACGATTTCAGTAAGCGGGGAAACTGGATTAGAAGAGATTAAAAAGTTGATGGAGAAATTCATTGCTAAAAAAGTGACGGGGAGCAAAAAGAGAGGGAAGATAATTAAAAAAAGAATTATTAGCGATTATGTAAAATTTGTTGTTTCAGATTTTGATTTTCAGAAAATTAAACCTTTTAAAATTGTAGTTGCTCTGCCTAAAAATTTGCCATCAGAAGCGGTTCGCAATATTTTAGCAAAACTTCCCTGTAAAATTTATTATTCTAACTGCTCAAAAGCTGATTTGAAAATTGCTTTTGACGGAGATGGAGATAGGATTATTTTTACTGACGAAAGGGGAGCGGCAATTCCGTCTGACGTTATTACAGCTGTTATTTCCGAAATAATTTTAAGAAAAAATTCAGGAAAGAAAATTTTATATGATATTTGCTCTAGCAATATAGTCAAAGAAACAATAGAAAAAAATAAAGGCATTGCAATAAAGGGAAGGGTGGGGCATTCTCTAATTAAAGAAAAAATGCGAAAAGAGAATATCTTTTTTGCAGGCGAGTATTCTGGGCATTATTATTTAAAAACGCATTATTTTTGCGAGTCGCCATTTTTTGTTTTATTTAAAATATTAGAAGAAATGTCAGAGAAAAAAAATAAGCTTTCAGAAATAGTCAAGCCGTATGAAATATATCATAAATCCAAAAAGATACGTTTTCTCAGAGTCAAGGATTCAAAAAAGATTTTTAAAATTTTAGAAAAAAAATATAAAAACGGGAAAATTTTCCGCTTAGACGGTTTGAGAATTGATTTTAAAGATTGGTGGTTTAATATCCGCGCTTCCAATACCGAGCCGATTTTAAAATTAGTTATAGAAGCAAAAACAAAAGTATTATTAGAAAAAAAACAAAAAGAAATAACCAAAATAGTGTCTATAACATAAACATACTCAAATACTTTACCTGCGGCCGCAGGTAAAGTATTTGAGGTTTAGGAGTAATAGTTTATAATAATAAAGAATAAGTAATAGACTATAGAGCAAATAAAGATAAACAAGATGAAACGAAAAGAAATTTCTAAAATAGTGTTAAAGGTTTCTGAGGGCGTTTTTTCTTCTTTGGTGGATTTAGTGTTATGGAATGCTTTTTATCTGTCCGAGGTTGGTTTCGCAAGTGGTTCTCCCGCAAGATTGGGAAGAGCGCCATTTTCAGCTAGTAAAAATTTAAAAAAGTTTAATTATTTGACTATAAAACGCGCGATGTATAACGCTGAACATAAGGGATGGATTAAAAATGATTTAACTTTAACGAAAGAGGGGAGGAAAAGATTACAAGGTTTTTTGCCAGAATATTTTGAAAAAAGAAAATGGGATGGAAATTGGTATTTAGTAAGTTATGACATTCCGGAAGAAAAGAAGAGGTTTCGCGAGATTTTAAGAGAGAATTTGAAACGATTAGGATTTGGCAAATTACATGCCAGCTTGTGGATATCCCCTTTTAATTTTTTAGAAGAAGCAGAAGAGATTGTTGAAGAATATAATCTTTCCATTTATGTAATTTTAGCTGTTTCCGATAAAGTAGGCAGAGAAGAATCAAGGATTTTAGCTAATAAAATTTGGAATTTAAAAGAAATCAACAATCATTATCAAGAGCTTATTAAAAAAGCTCAAAAGAAAAAACCAGAGAAAATGATTTTTGAATATATGTCTATTTTAAGCAGAGACCCTCAGCTTCCCGTAGAGCTTTTGCCAGAAGATTGGCAGGGAGAAGAGGCTTATTTATTTTTTAAAAAATATCTTTACAAATAAATTTTTTATAAACGATCTGCGGCCGCAGGTAAAGTATTTGAGTTATAAGTTGTTGATTTGTTTTGATTTGTTGTTGATTTTGTAATATTGGCTATAAAGAATAAAAAATACTTTTTTTATAAAAAAGAGCCGAGTGATTTCGGCTTATTTATTTTTCCATAATCATTGCATCTGTCGGTATTCCGGTATGCCTTCCTCCACTTTTCGGGTATACCCAAGCAAGCACTTCATCTCCGACTTTTATCTTATTTAAGGGAAGATATGAACCATCTGTCTTTACTAAGCATGGCACTGGTTCTTTCAGCTGTTTCCTTAGTCGCTCAATTAGCTCTGTAACTTCTTTTTCATTCAATTTCTTCCCGCTTTGTTTTTCGAAAATTTGATATTCATGCAATTTGTTAATATCTATTGCCTCCTTTCCCTCGTGTCCTTTAATAACATATGTCAATTCAGCCATTTTTATTTTCAAGATACTATTTATTATTTATTAATTTTATTCTAATAAAATAATTTCAAAAGTCAATAAAATATGACAAACCATTTTTAAGCAAGGCCCATTTTTTGGCGGACATCTGTGATTGTGGATTGGGCAATAGAGCGAGCTCTTTTTTCTCCCTTATTAAGGATTTCCTGGACATAAACTTCTCTTGAGAGAAGTTCTTTTTTCTTTCTTCTGAAAGGTTCTAATTTTAAAATTAGAAGCTGGGCTAAGGATTTTTTAAATTCAGCGTAATTTTTTCCTTTAAATTTTTTTTCTAAATCTTTTATTGATTTGTTGCTGAAAAGCGAATAGATGGTTAGGAGATTAGATATCCCCGGCTTTTTTTTTGGGTCGTATTTTATAATTTTTTGAGAGTCAGTGGTGGCTGACATAATTTTTTTCTTAATTTCTTTTGGTTCGTCAAATAGGAAAAGGCAGGAGGATGGGATTGATTTTGACATTTTCTTTTTTGGATTTTCTAAAGACATAATTTTGGCTCCTGTTTTAGATACATATGCTTTTGGAATTTTAAAGGTTTCACCAAAGCGATTGTTAAATTTTCGAGCAATAATTCTGCTTAATTCTAAATGTTGGAGCTGATCTTTTCCAACAGGCACTATATCAGTTTGATAAAGAAGAATATCAGCGGCCTGAAGGACAGGATAATCTAATAGTCCGGCATTAATATTTTTTTTAAATTGCTGGCTTTTATCTTTGTATTGGGTCATACGAAATAGTTCCGCTGCAGGCGTGATGGTATTTAAAAGCCAGCAAAGTTCAGTGTGCTCTTTAACTTGAGATTGAACAAAAATAATGGATTTTTCTGGATCAAGCCCTGTGGCAAGATATTCTACCGCTGTATTTAAAATTTCTTTTTGAAAAGTTTTAGGGTCGCGTGGAAGAGTTATGGCGTGCAAATCAGTAATAAAAAAAATACATTCATTTTCTTGTTGAAGTTCAATCCATTGTTTTATTGCTCCTAAATAGTTTCCAATATGTAATTGTCCAGTCGGCTGAATGCCGCTTAAAACTCGCATTGTTTATTTTTTTTTCATTGCTCGAATTCTGTCTTTTCTTCGCGCTTTATCCCTTCCCGCCAAGGCGGGAGGGAGCCCTACGCGTCTCAGAAAATCCAGAATTTTCGCATTCAAAAATTTTAGACCTCAATTACTACAGGCAAGATCATTGGTCGGCGTTTGGTTTTAGAAAAGAAAAATTGGCCGATTTTGTTTCTGATTTCATCTTTTACATAAACCCAGTTTACCGCGCCTCCTGTTCCAGCTGCTTTGTCAACTATTTCAATTACTTTTTTCCGGGTTTCCTGAAGCAGTCCTTTTGATTCTCTAAGATAAACAAATCCTCTGGAGATTATATCAGGACTTCCTTTGACTTTGCCTTTTTGCCTGTCAATAACTACAATTATAACAAACATTCCATCTTCAGCCAACGCTTGGCGATCGCGCAATACTACTTCGCCTATGTCTCCGACTCCTAATCCATCAACCATTACATAGCTTGAAGGAATTTTTCTTTTATCCAAAGAAAATCCTTGAACATTCAAATCAATTGCTTGGCCGTTTTCAATAACTATTATGTTTTTTTGAGGAATGCCAACGCTTTGAGCAAGTTCAGCATGGCTTACTAACATAGAATACTGGCCATGGATAGGGAGGAAGAATTTTGGCTTTATCAGCTGTATCATTTTTTTCAGTTCTTCTTGCTTGGCGTGGCCGCCCGCGTGAATATCCATCATTTTATAATGAAAAACTTTTGCTTTTTGCCTGTAGAGTTCGTCTTTTAAAATTTGGACAGTTCGTTCATTTCCCGGGATAACAGAGGATGAAAAAATAATTGTGTCATTTTTTTTCAGGCGCAGAATGCGGTGTTCTCTATTGGCGATTTTCATTAGAGCCGCGCGGCCTTCTCCTTGAGCGCCGGTGCAGAGAACAGTTACCTTGGAATCAGGATAATTTTTAATTTCTTTAGTAGAAATAATAATTTCTTTTTTGATCTTAAGATATCCTAAATTCCTCGCGAGTTCTATATTGTTTTTCATTGAATATCCTTCTATTGCGACTTTTCTTTTATATTTTTCCGAGAGAGAAATAATTTGCTGAATCCGATTAATTAAAGAAGAAAAAGTGGCGGAAATAATTCTGCCTTGCGCGTTTTTGAAAATTTCTTCTAAATTTTTAGAAATATCACTTTCTGAAAGAGATCGCCCGTTTTCTTCTGCCCCTGTTGAATCAGACATTAAGAGAAGAATTTTTTGCCTGCCTATTTGTTCTAAATAATTAAAATCAACAGGAGCTTCATTTATCGGAGTTTTGTCAAATTTAAAATCAGAGGTATGAACAATATTTCCAGCTGGCGTTTGAATAAAAAGACCCAAATTGCCCGGAATGTTGTGGTTTTGATGAAAGAATTCAATTTTAAAGGGTCCTAATTTAATTCGGGACTTATCTTCCACTTCTACAATTTCCAACTTTGACTTAAAAGGAAATTCTTCCTGTCTTTTTAGGATAATTCCCTTAGTTAATTTGGAGGCAAACATTAAGGGATTGCCTAATTTCTCAACAAGATAGGGGAGAGCGCCGATGTGGTCATAATGGCCGTGAGTAAAGACAATACCTAGGATATTTTTTTGTTTTTTCTTAAGATAGCTGATATCTGGAATAATAAAATCTATTCCCGGCATATCTTCTTCCGGCATTCGCAGGCCTACGTCAATAATTAAAATCTTGCCTTTGTATTCAAAAAGCGTCATATTTCGTCCAACCTCGCCAAGCCCGCCGAGAGGAATAATTCGCAGGTTATCTGGTTTTTTAAATTGTTGGTGTTTTGTTGATTTATACATAATTTTTGTTGGTGCGGGTAGGAGGACTTGAACCTCCACAGCCTTGCGGCTATACGGCTCTGAACCGTACGCGTCTGCCAATTCCGCCACACCCGCCTAAGTTTTATTTAGTTTAAGAAATCTAAGTTTTTAGGAATTGATTTTAGCGGTTTTTCAGAACGAAGTTTGGGGATGTTTTTATAGTTTTTATTTTTTATCCAGCCCTTTTTAGTATAGAAATAGCAGGCGCCTTTTTTCTTTTCAATAAATTTATAATCGCTTTTGCATTTTGAGGAAATCCAGTTTGCTAATTTTAATTCCTTTTTCAGAGGATTAATTGTGATGTGGTCGTAAAGAGAGGGGATAATTACAATTTCATTTTTTCTTGCTTTTACCATATAAACATCTTCTATTTTATTATTATTTATTTTTTGAAGCAAGAAAATTGCCTTGCCCTCAAGAATAGTGTAAAGTTCTTGATATTTTTGATGGCGATGACCTTTTGTTTTTATAAATTCTGTTCCCAGCATCATTGCCGGAATAATTGTAATATCATATCTTAAATTATCTTTGGTTCTTACTCCTCTATGCATATAATATAATTCAAGATTTGGAGCTGTTTTTGCCCAATCTTGGTCATAGAGAACTAATTTCATATCATATAAATATCTTATTTTTTCCATACTCTGTGAGTTTTAATGTACCAATTTTCAATTCCCGAGAATCGTTTTGAAGGGTCAACAATTATACTTTGTTCTACGCCCTTTATTTTTTCATTAACAAAATAAAGGAAATCAGGAGTATAGAGAAATATAGCAGGAATTTCTTCAATTATTAGAGCTTGAAATTCTTCATATTTTTCTTTTCTTATTTTTTCATCTGTGGATTGGCGCGCTTCTTCAAGAAGTTTGTCAACTTTTTCATTTTCATACATTGTTAAATTAAGGCCAGGGGCTTGTTTTTGAGAAGAGTGCCAAAAAGGAAAAGGGTCAATTATGCTTCCCAAAACTTCTCCAAACAGCAATGCCTGATAATTTCTCGGTTTTAAAATATCTTGGCTTAGCTCGGACGGTTCCCATGATTCAATTTGAATTTCTACGCCTATTTTTTTCCATTGTTGTTTTAGAACTTCAGCTACTTCTAAAAGTTGGGGCTGGTTGACTGTGGTAAGAGTAAATTGGAGAGGTAGAATTTCAACTTTTGGAGCCGCGCAGAGTTCATTTAATTTTGCCCTGGTGCTTTTACCAACTATTCCTGTTCCATTTTTTAGGCCAAATGGCTCAAGTATCTCTTCAGAATATTTTTCCTGGAATTTAATTACAGCTTGTTTTGTTTTACTGCCAAAGTAGCCGGAAATTTCTCCTTCGGGATAAACCTCAGCGTCTTGAGATAAACATTTCTGAAGTTCTCTTGCTTCATCTCCTCGAGATCCTGTTTGGAGACGGCTTTTAAATTCAAAAGAGGGCTTTTTCTCTGTAGTTTTTTCTCTTATACCATCCTCTCTCTCTTTAAATCCTGCATCTTCTAAAATTTGTTTAGCTTTTTCAATATTAAATTGTTTAGAATCTTGGGGAGGAGAAAAGCCATAGATATTGGGTAGGATTGGGGAGTTTACAATTTTTCCATGGTCAGAGAGAGCTTTGTTTATGATTTCTTGCTTATTTGTTCCGTAAGCAAGCCCTTCTCTTACTTCTTTTTCAGATAAGATTTTACATTGAGATTGATTAAAGAACACGGCAAAATATCTTGGCAAAGAGAAATGATAGTCAGCAAAATCTTGATTAGTTGCTGTATTATAATTTTTAAAATTAAGAATTGAAAATCCGTCAATTTCTTTTCTGGCTGCCGCTTGCGTTAAGTCCTTTTCTTCTTCAAAAAAGCGGAAAGAGATTTCTGAAATAAATGGTTTTTTATTAAAATAATCTGGGTTTTTTTCTAAAATTAAAAAACTAACGCCCAATTTATCTCGTTCTATGTTTTTTAATTTATATGGGCCTGTTCCGATTGGTTGAAAATTATAATCTGTTAACGGAAAATTTTGGGGAGAGATGTTTTCCCAAATGTGTTTTGGCATAATTTTTACCGTAGCTGTCTCTAAGAAACCAGGATATGGCTTTTTGAGTGTAAAGCGGACAACTAATTCAGAGGTTTTTTCCACTTTTATTCCCAGCCAATTAATCCAAAGCGGACTTTTGTAATCAGGATTTTGGATTGTTTTTATAGTAAAAACTACATCTTCAGCTGTGAGCTTTTTTCCATCGTGCCAAAGAATATTGTCTTTTAAATAAAATTCGTAAATAGTTCCTTGCTCGTCAATTTTATAATCTCTAACTAAGTCGGGCACTATTTTTCCTTCTCGGTCATATTTCATTAAACCTGAAAAAATTAGTTCGGTAAGGTCTCTATCAACATCATTTGCCGCGCTGTAAACAGGGTTGATAAATCTGGGTCTGCCGACTACTCCTTCTCTGTAGATTCCGCCGTCAGCTGGCTGGGTTTGAGTGTTTTGGATATAAAAATTGAAAATAAGAAAAATTGAAGAAGTAAAAGTTAAAATAAAAAAAGAGCAAAGAATTATTTTTTCATTTTTATTAAGAACTTTAAAAACTTGCTTCCATTGAGAAAAAGCAGGAAATTTTCTGTATTTTTTTTTGATATTTTTATAAGACAAGGTCAATAAAGGCAAGAGAAATAAAAAGAATACCTAAAATTACTGTTGCCCAGAGAATTTTTTGTTGAAGGCCGCGACGGGTGGAATAAAAGCCGCTGCTTTCTCCGCCGCCGCCAAAAGCGCCTCCCATAGCTGTCCCTCTCTGCTGAATCAGAATAGAGATAATTAAGAGGATTGAGACAATGATTTGCGCGATAGGTAAATATTCTTGCATAGTTTTAAGCGATTGTTTTTTCAGGGAAAAGTTTTGGAAGTAAAAAATTTAGCGTCAAGACAATAATAGTTGTATAAAATAATGGCAGTATTCCTCTGATTATTAGTTCTGGAAATAAAATATCTACTCCCCAAACCAGAGCCAAATTAATGATTATAGTAAAAAGTCCTAAGGTTATTATTCTTAAAGGCCAAGTAATAAGTTTTAAAATCGGTTTTAGGAATAAGTTAGCCAGACCCAGTATTATTCCGGCCAAAAGTAAGCTTTGAATTTCGCCGATAAATTCTACTTCGGCAACAAATTTAACTGCGAGCCAAAGGCCTAAAATTCCAGCGGCAATATGGAGAACAAGTCCTTTGAACATTATTCCATAATAACAAACAATAAAAATAAGTCAATCCCAACGTCAACCAATTTATTTTTTGTTTGTTTTTGTATAACACATATACAACGATCGTGCTATATGTGTTATACAATGTTATGCAAAGTTATACAAAAATTTATGATTTGCTATAATAATTATATATGGATAACCCAAAACAATCTCGTCAAATACTCTGGTGGGCTCTTTTCGATTTTGCTAATTCAATAGTAATCATTAATTTAGGATTATATTTTTCGCAATGGCTTGTTATTGAGCAGGGAGTTAGTGAGTTTTGGTTTAATTTTACAGATGTAGCCGCTACAGTTCTCCTGTTATTAACCCTGCCGGCGTTGGGTGTGATTTCAGATATAACCAATAAAAGAGTGTTGTTTATGAAATTGACAGCTATACCAATATTCTTTTTTACATTTTTGATTGGGTTTTCTGGACAGGTTTTTACAGGGATTTCTCCAATTATAATCGGCATTCTTTCTTTTATTTTTGTAATTTATTTTTACCAGTTAAGTTTGATTTTTTATCATTCCATGTTGGGAAATCTTGCGAAGCGTGAAAAATATGGAACAGTTTCTGGAATAGGATTGGCTGCAGGATGGATTGGCGCTATTGTCGGACTACTATTGATTCTACCCTTTGTTAGCGGACAAATTCCATTTTTTCAGCCAGGAGGCAGATTGCAGGCATTTATACCGAGCGCATTGATTTTCGCAGTACTCATAAGTATAGTTTTTATATTTTTAAAAGAACCGCAAACCGTTATACCAAAGCCGAAAAAGATAAGTATGAAACAGGCATACAGTAAAGTGCTGAAAGATTTTAAAGGATTAAGAACTAGGCCGGAAATATTCTACTTTTTAATCGCTTATTGGCTTTTTATTGACGCAGTTCTCACAATCCAGGATAATTTTCCTTTATACCTTGAAATAGTTTTAAAAATTCCAGATCAGGAAAAAGTTTTTCTTGGCGCTTTACTTCTTACAATGGGCGCTGTTGGTGCGATAGTAATCGGGAAACTTGGAGATAAATTTGGTTATGCAAAACTATTAAACGCTGTAATTATAGGATGGGTTATGGCTTTAATGTTTTTTATACAGATTAATAGTGGTGGGTTGAGTCTTATAATTGCAGTCGCTCTTATGGGTATTCTTTTCGGCGGGACATGGACAATTACAAGAGCTTTATACACTGCTATTATTCCCGTGACAGAAAGAGGCGAATATTTTGGCTTTTATGGATGCGCAGAACGTTTCGCCGCTATATTGGGACCTCTTGTATGGAGTTTGTTTGTTGTGGGCCTTAGGCAGTTTGGACCTTTGCGTTATAAAGTAGCTGTGATTTCTATGATATTTATAATAATGGCAAGTTTGATTTTCCTTAAAAAAATGCAGAAACATATGGCTTATAGCAACAACTAAGTTAAAAATTTGACAAATTTTTTTTAATGGTTAGAATAGAGTATATATTAATCACATAACACATAATACATAACACATAACAAATTTATGTTTTATGTTCTATGTTTTATGTTCAATGTTTTATGACTATTAAGCCGTTAGCTGATCATATAGTTATTGAGGTTTCCAAGGAAGAAGAAAAAACCGAATCAGGGATTCTTTTGCCTGAAACCGCGGAAAAAGAAAAACCCGAACAAGGCAAGGTTATTGCTGTTGGTCCCGGCAAAATGCTTTCTTCAGGAAAAAGAATTGACCCAGAAGTAAAAACAGGGGATACAGTTCTTTTTACTAAATATGGACCAAATGAAGTAAAAGTCGGCGATAAAGAGTATTTAATAGCAAAGGAAGAGGACATCCTTGCGATTTTAGAATAAAATTATGAGCAAACAAATTAATTATTCAGAAGAAGCGCGTCAAAAATTAAAAGCTGGCGTAGATAAATTAGCAAACGCTGTTACTGTTACATTGGGCCCCAAAGGACGGAATGTGGTTTTAGATAAGGGATTTGGAGGTCCCACAATCACTAACGATGGAGTAAGTATTGCCAAAGAAATTGAGCTGGAAGACAAGGTAGAAAATTTAGGAGCGGAAATTGTTAAAGAAGTGGCAGAAAAAACTAATGATATAGCAGGAGACGGTACTACGAGCGCTACTCTGCTTACGCAGGTGATTATTAGTCAGGGCTTAAAAAATGTTACTGCTGGAGCTAATCCTTTGGCAATTAAAAGAGGTCTGGATAAAACTTTAAAGGCGACTGTTGAAGCGTTAAAAAATTTAGCTAAGCCAATTCAATCCAAAGAGGAGATTGCTCAGGTGGCGACTATATCTGCCGAAGACAAGGAGATTGGAAATTTAATTGCCGAAGTAATAGAGGAAGTCGGCAAAGACGGCATAGTAACAATTGAGGAATCAAAGACATTTGGAATTCAAAAAGAAATTGTTAAGGGGATGCAGTTTGACAGAGGATATATTTCTCCTTATATGGTTACTGATGTTGAGCGAATGAAAGCGATTTACGAAAATCCTTATATTTTAATCACTGATAAAAAAATATCTTCTTTACAGGAAATTGTTCCTGTGCTTGAAGCTGTTGCTAAGACCGGTAAAAAAGAATTAGTGATTATTGCTGATGAGATTGAGGGAGACGCTTTAGCAACATTAGTAGTTAATAAACTCAGAGGCATTTTTAATACTTTAGCGATTAAGGCGCCTGGTTTTGGCGACAGGAAAAAAGAAATGCTTGATGATATTGCTGTTTTAACCGGCGGCAGAGTGATTTCAGAAGAATTGGGTTTGAAGTTAGAAAATGTTGAGCTTAAAATGCTTGGCAGGGCGAGGAAAGTTGCTTCCAGCAAAGAAGATACTACTATTATTGAAGGAGAAGGAGAAAAATCTCAAATTGAAGCCAGAGTCAATCAGCTTAAAAATGAAATCAAAACAGTAGATTCGGATTTTGACAAAGAAAAATTACAAGAACGGTTGGCTAAGCTTGCCGGGGGAGTGGCTGTAATTAAAGTGGGAGCCGCTACAGAAGTTGAGCAAAAAGCTCGTCAGCATAAGACCGAAGACGCTTTGGCAGCGACAAGAGCCGCTATTGAGGAAGGAGTTGTTCCTGGCGGAGGCGTAGCTCTTTTAAGATGCCGTCAAGCGTTAGAAGAATTGAAATTAAAAGGAGATGAAAAAGTTGGAGTTGATATTTTAAAAAGAGCGTTGGAAGAGCCATTAAGAAAAATTGCTCAAAATGCTGGAGTTGACGGCGCGGTAGTTGCCGCTGAAGTGAGAAAGAAGCAGGGTAATGAAGGATTTAACGCGCAAACAATGGTTTTTGAAGATTTAGTTGCGGCAGGAGTGGTTGACCCCGTGAAAGTAGTGAGGTCAGCTTTAGAAAACGCTGTTTCCGCGGCATCTATTTTATTAACCACTGAATGTGTAGTTTCTGAACTACCAAGAAAAGATGATGTTTGTGGCGCGCCTGGAATGCCCGGCGGAATGCCGGGAGGTATGCCCGGCGGAATGGGTATGCCAGGAATGGGAATGTAGCTTAGTTCCTCCCCATTTGTCATTCTGAGCCAGCAGGCGAAGAATCTCAAAATACAGTTATGAAATTTTCCAAAACCCTCTCTTGTTTCAGAGAGGGTTTTTGGTTATAATAAAGACAATAAATAAAGATAATAAGACCGTATAATATATGATTCAGGTGAGTAAAAAGTTATTTTGGGATGTAGAATTTAAAAAGCTTAATTATGAAAAGCATAGTCGTTTTATTATTGGACGGGTTCTTTCTTTTGGGGATATAAAAGATTATCAAATTATTAAAAAGAAGTACGGAATTAAAAAACTAAAAAGCGTAGCTAAAAAAATTAGTTATCCTAATAAAAAAAGTTTAAACTTTTGGAGCATTATTTTTAACCTGCCAGTTCATGCATAAAAAAGTCATAAATCAAAAAACTGAAAATCTTTTATCAAAACTAACTGAAAGCAAGATTATTAAAGATTTTTATTTAGCTGGCGGCACGGCTTTAGCTCTTCAATACGGGCACAGAAAATCAATTGATTTGGATTGGTTTAATCAAAAAGATTTTGATACAGCTAAACTAAAAAAAGACCTTGCGCAATTAGGCAAAATTATTATTGATTCCGAAGAAAAAAACACTCTTAATTTAACAATAAATAATGTTAAGTTAAGTTTTTTGGGTTATCCATATAAATTGCTTTTTCCTTTTGTAAAATGGCGCGGGATTAAATTGGCTGACCCGCGAGATATCGCTTGTATGAAATTAGACGCAGTTTCATCAAGAGGCGCTAAAAAGGATTTTATTGATTTATATTTTATTTTAAAAGATTGTTCTTTGGTTGAATTAATGCGATTTTTTAATAAAAAATATCAGAAGATAGAATATAATCAACTTCATATTTTGAAAAGCTTGGTTTATTTTGTTGAAGCAGATAGCGAGCCAATGCCGATAATGCTTCAAGAAATTGACTGGCAAGAAGTTAAAAAATATTTTCAGGAAACAATAAAACAAAAATTTAATTAGCAAAACCAATTTTCGTAAAAACCCTCTCTTGTTTTAGAGAGGGTTTTTGGTTATGATAGAGTAAAAAGATTGTATAATAATTAGTTATTTAGAATAAATTTTATTTTTATAAACAGACGATGAAAAAGAAGATAATATTTTTTGATGGTGATGGAACTCTTTGGCATCCCAAGAAAACAAAGCATGCAAAACATCCTGTTTGGCTTTACAGAGATAAAAGGTTTAAAAATCATGCGAATCATCTTGTCATGACTCCGTCAGCGCTCTCAACAATAAAGAGATTAAAAAGAGAAGGGATAATTACAGTTGTTCTTTCTACGCATCCTCATCCACCAAAAGAAGCAGATGTTCTTCTCAAAGAGAAGATAAAACATTTTAAATTAGCAGAATTATTTGATGAAGTACATGCAACAAGAGAGTATCATGAGTCGAAAGGAGAATTTATGTTAAGAATTTTAAAGGAAAGAAAAATACCAAAGTCAAAAGCGTTGATAGTGGGCGACAGCTATAAGTGGGATTACAAGCCATCAAAAGAAATGGGTATTGATGCCTTACTACTTGAATCAGAATATGAGCCGATGAAGACACAGGCAAAGAGAACTATTAAAAAATTGAGTGATATTTTTAGGTATATTTCTTAGTAATTCCGAGTAGTCCTTGTATCCTAAGCTATATGAATTCAAATAAATTTATAATTTTTATGACTGAAGATAATATCAAATTTGAAAATGTGATACAAGAATTTTCTGAGAAATTACCCAAATTTTCTGACGGCAGGATTGATTATTCTAATTCTGATAAAGCTCCGGTCTTAACTTGTTTTGTAAAATATCAAGAAAAAATATTGATTTTAAAGCGAAGCGATAAAGTCCGCGCTTATCAGGGGCTATGGAATGCGGTCGCTGGATATTTAGATGAAGTAAAACCAATTGATGTAAAAGCGTATGAAGAATTAAATGAGGAACTTGGTATTAGCGCTGATAATATTCTAAAAACAAAATTAGGCAGTCCTTATGAGTTTTACGATAAAGATATTCAGAAAACCTGGATAATTTTTCCTGCATTAGTTGAATTAAAAAATAAACCTACTATAAAATTAGATTGGGAACATACAGAATACAAATGGATTAGGCCCGAACAGCTTAATGAATACAATGTTGCGCCAAATTTAGACACGACTTTATCAAAAGTATTATGAAAATTTCCCAAAATCTCTTTGCTTTTTAAGGGGTTTTTGGTTATAATAAAGTCATAGAACATAAAACATAGAACATGGAACAAAAAATAGATTAAATGATATTAATTTATGAATATATTCAAATTTACGAATAAAATTTGTTCGTATGATTCGGATGAATTTGTATATTAATATCGCATTATATGGAGAAATTACATCCTAAAGCAATTTGGTTATTCTTTTTTAAGTTTATTTTCGTGGGATTATTTTTATTATTTTTCTTTGGCATTTATTTGGTTCCTTTAATTATTTTACCGTTGATTGCCGGAGACAGTATTTTTTTGATATCTTTGGTCCCTTTGCTTTTTTTAGCCGTATATTTTGCCTTATGTTATATTTGGGCTAAATGGACTTATAATTTTTGGAAGTATGAAGCGACAGAAGACACATTTAAAATGGAACATGGCGTAATTTATAAGAGATATGTTTCTATTCCTTATGAAAGAATTCAAAATATTGATATTCATAGAGGAATAATGGCTCGGCTTTTAGGATTAAGCGATCTTAGAATTCAGACAGCGGGCTTTGGCGGAATGCAGGGAAAATGGGGCAGTTCAGCAGAAGGAAATTTGCCTGGCATTGAGATGAAGAGAGCCGAAGAGTTGCGCGAAGAACTTATCAAAAAAATCAAAGGCACTAAACAAGGATTATAAATTTTTGTTTTTTTAGTAAAAAAAATACGCCAAGAAAAAATATCTTGGCATAATTAGTATTAGCTTGAAAAAATGCTCATTTCTGTCCTATCATCCTTTGAATATATTGTCACAGATACCATCTTAATATTTATGAAGCTAAAATCTCCTTTGTTTATTTCTGCCACATAATTACCCTCTTTATCTTTTAATATTATTTTTTCTGATGTTTCAAATTTCATTATGTTGCCATCTTTTAGCGTAATTATGGCTGTTTTCCTAAACCTATCTCCGGTTATTTTCACGCTTTCAACATCTTTCATGCCTTCCTGTTTAAATATAAGTAAGTTCATTTATATCACCTCATTATCTCATTATTTTGATTTGTTAAAAAAACAATGCTTTAAGTTTAATATGGCAAATTTTTTGATTTTTGTCAACATCATTGTTTTTAAGAAAATTTTTAATTATAATAAAATAATAACAACGACGATGACGATGACGATGACGATATAATAATGTCATGGTTATGGTCATAGTTATGGTTATTTAAGGTTTATGATTACAGCAAAAACAGGCATAAGCAATAATCAAGACGCTTTTGAAGCAGGCAAAGATGCCGCTCAACAAGCCAAAGAAGAAATGGCTGGCGTAGAGCCCCAATTGATTTTAGTTAGGGCTTCTTCAAGTTATGAGCAACCAAAGATATTGGCTGGCATAGATTCTGTTTTTCCTGATGTTCCATTAGCTGGAGGATCTCCCTTGGGAGGAGTTATTACTGAAAAGGGGTTGGAAGACCAAGGAGTTGCCATAATGGCTTTAAAGTTTGAGAAGGCAAAGTTTGCCACAGCTTGCGTTGAAGGCCTTTCTAATGAAAATTTAGTTGAAAAAGGAATTAAATTAGGAGAAGAATTATTAGAAAAATGCGAAGAAGAGCCGAAATTAGTAATGTTATTCTTGTCTCCAGCAGAAAAAGAGAATCAAATGTTTGATATAAATATGTTTTTGGAAGGACTAAAAAAGAAACTAAAGAACAGTTCAATAATAGGAGGAGGCGGTATAAGTGAAGAATTTTTTAAATCAGGAAAAGTTTTACCTGGTTTTGAATTTTACAATAAAGAAGTTAAACAACATAGTATTGTGGCCGTAGGCTTTTGGGGAGATTTTTCGTTTAGCGCGGTAAGCGGGCATGGCTGGGAACCGATTGGATTAGAAATGAAAGTCACAAAAACAAAACCAGGACTTATTCAGGAGATAGATGGAAAACCGGCAATTGAGGTTTTTGAAAAATATTTAGAGAAAACTAAAGAAGAGATATTAAATCCAGAATTTTTTACAAAGGAGGGGACTTTTTATCCTTTCGGAATTGTTTCAGAAAATTCACAAAAAGTTATAGTTAAAGCTATTGTCGGAGCTACTCCAGCAGGAGAATTAATTCTTTTTACCCCTATTTCAGAAGGCGCCACAATTAGAATACTTCAAGTTCAGACAGACAAGATGGTTGAAACAGCAAAAGAAGTGACCGAAGATGCTATGACTCAGTTAGATGGAAAATCTCCAGAATTAGCATTTTTATTTAGCTGTACTATTAGAAAGGGCCTTTTAATGCCAGACCAGGGAAGAGAGAGCAAGGCAGTGATAGAAAAGATTGGGAAAGATATTCCTTTATTCGGCTCTTGGAATGCCGGAGAAATATGCTCAAGAAAAGAAGAAGAAGAGTGGATGCTGCATAACGAAACAATAGTAGTAGGCCTGATGAGTGAATAAATTTAAAAATGGCAAAGAAAAAAACAACAAAAGATTTAAAAAATGAGCTTAAATTAGAAAAACAAGAGGTTTTTCGTTTATCCCGATTTATAATTAAGAAAACCAAAGAAACAGTAGAAACCAGGAGGAGATTAGAAAAATCTCTTAGAGAAACAGAAGAAGCAAGAAATGTTTTAGAAATAAAAGTAAAAGCCAGAACAAAAGAATTAGAAGAATTAAATAAAACATTAGAGCAAAGAGTTGGAGAAAGAACAAAAGAACTGCGGGAGCGATTAGATGAGTTAGAAAAATTTCATCGTTTAACAATAGGCAGAGAATTAAAAATGATAGAGCTGAAGCAGGAAATCAAAAAATTGGAAAAAAGAGAAAAAAGGTCGAAGGTTTAATTTTTTAATTTTTAAAAAAATATTATGGATTCATTATATTTAGGTTTAATCGTGGTTGCGGTTTTGGCTTTAGGAATAATTGCTGTTTATAACAGCTTGGTAAAACTTCGCAATCGGGCGCAAGAGGCATGGGCTGATATTGATGTCCAGCTAAAGAGAAGATATAATTTAATTCCCAATTTGATGGAAACAGTGAAAGGATATGCTGGTCATGAAAAAGAAGTTTTTCAAAAAGTGACCGAAGCCAGGACTAAAGCAATGGGAGCGCAATCAGTTCAAGAGCATGGACAAGCGGAAAATATGCTTACCGGCGCTTTGAAATCTCTTTTTGCCGTATCTGAAAGTTATCCTGACTTAAAAGCGTCTCAGAATTTTTTAGAGCTTCAGAGAGAATTGCGGGATACTGAAGATAAAATTCAAGCGGCAAGAAGATTTTACAACACTAATGTTCGGGATTTAAGCATTAAGGTTGAGAGTTTTCCATCAAGTATTATTGCCAATATGTTTGGTTTTAAAAAGATGGAATTATTTGAACTAACAGAAGCAGAAGAGCGAGAAACACCAAAAGTTCAGTTTTAAAATTTTTCTTGCTCAAATTCTGTCTTTTCTTCGCGCTTTATCCCATCCCGATAGCTTCCACCTATCGGGAGGGAGCCCTACGCGTCTCAGAAAATACAGAATTTTCGCCTTGAAAAATTTGTTTTCTGCGTTTTCTTTTATGTCTACATTATATAGTCACGCCGAATCAAATACTCGGAAAACTTGGTTATTGATAACAGGTTTTCTTATTTTTGTCATTGCTCTTGGCTGGTTTTTCAGCTATACGCTTGATAATCAGATTATTTTGATAATAGCAGTGGTTTTTAGCGTTTTAATGAGTTTTACCAGTTATTGGTATTCAGACAAAATTGTGCTGGCAATGGTTCATGCTAAATTAATTGAAAAAAGAGATAATCCAGAGCTTTATCGCTTGGTTGAAAATCTTTGCATTACCGCTGGTTTGCCCTTGCCAAGAATTTATATTTTAAACGAACTTCAGCCAAACGCTTTTGCCACTGGTAGAGATGAAAAGCATGCGGTAATAGCGGTAACTAAGGGATTATTGGAAAAATTAGACAGAGCAGAATTAGAAGGCGTGATTGCTCACGAACTTGCTCATATTAAGAATAAAGATATGCTTTTAGGAACAGTTGTCGTGGTTTTAGTCGGGACTGTGGCAATACTTTCAGATATGTTTTTAAGAATGACTTTTTGGGGCGGGGGGAGGCGGCGCAGAGAATCAGGAGGGACACTTTTGATTATTTTGGGAATTTTAGCCGCAATTTTAGCTCCTTTGGCGGCAACAACGATTAAGCTTGCTGTTTCCAGAAAAAGAGAATTTTTAGCTGACGCCACAGGCGCTTTGCTTACAAGATATCCAGAAGGATTAGCTCGTGCTTTAGAAAAAATTTCAGCTGATTCAGCTCCTTTAAAAAGAGCTAATAATTCAACGGCGCATCTTTATATTTCTTCGCCTTTTAGAGGCGATCAATCTAAAAGTTGGTTTACTAAACTTTTTCAGACCCATCCGCCAGTAGAGGAGAGAACAAAAGCTCTCCGCGGAATAAAGGTATAAAATTATGGATGAAAATAAAATAAAAGTAGGAATAATCGGGGTCGGTAATTGCTTTGCCGGTTTAATTCAGGGGATAGAATATTATAAGCAGAACAGGGACAAAGAGCCAATAGGTTTAATGCATAAGACCGTTGGCTCTTATAAGTTTGATGATATTGAATTTACATCTGCTTTTGATGTAGGGGAAAATAAAATTGGAAAATCTTTAGACCAAGCAGTTTGCTCTACTCCTAATTTAGTAAAATGGGTAGATTTGCCAAAAAGCGAAGTTATGGTGAAAGAGGCGCCTGTTTTAGATGGAATCGGTATTTATGTGGAAAATAAAATAAAACCCTTGCCAAATCCCACTAATTCAGATATATTAAAAAATCAGATTGAAGAAGAGATTAAAAGCACTGGAACAGAAATTTTAGTTAATTATTTGCCAGTGGGAAGCCAGAAAGCGACTCTGTTTTGGGCTGCAATGGCGCTGAAAACAAAATGCGCTTTTATAAACTGCATTCCTGAATTTATCGCTTCTGAGGAAAAATTAGCAGAGCTTTTTAAAAAGCAGGGCGTTCCAATCATCGGCGATGACATTAAAGGCCAGGTTGGCGCGACAATTGTTCATCGGGTTTTAGCTCGGCTTTGCAATGACAGGGGAGCGACTATTGATAAGACATATCAATTAAATGTCGGCGGAAATACGGATTTTTTAAATATGAAAGAGCAGGAACGATTAAAAAGTAAAAAAATCAGCAAGACAGAGTCCGTGACCAGTCAGGTGGAAAAAGAAATTTCAGCAGAAAATGTTTATATCGGGCCCAGTGATTTTATTCCTTTTTTAGGAAACACCAAATTAGCATTTATTCGAATAGAGGGGAAAATGTTTGCTGATATTCCTTATTCTATGGAATTGCGTTTGGACGTAGACGACAAGGCAAACAGCGGGGGAATAGTGGTTGACGCTATCCGTTGCGCTAAGTTGGCTCTGGACAGAGGAATTGGCGGTTATCTTGATGTAAGTTCTTATTTTATGAAGCACCCTTTAGTTCAGAAAACAGACAGCGAGGCAAAACAAATCGTGGAAGAATTTATTGAATAGATTGTGAACAATATTTTGGAGAGGTCGCATAGTGGCCGAGTGCCCCGTCTTGGAAAGGCGGTATACCGCAAGGTATCGAGGGTTCGAATCCCTCCCTCTCCGCATAAATTTTTGCGTTAGTAAAAATTTATCCCAAATTACAAATTACTCACACAAATTACAAAAGTTATATTTGAAAATTGAATTATCGACATTTTGCCGACAACTGAAATTAGAAGAGATTTAGAAAAAAAGAGCGGCAAGTCAGTTTCATCAAAGAGAAATTATTTAGAAAAACCACAAGATAAAAAATTATTAAAATAGTATAAATAAAATTTATGACAAAAAGCAAAAAGTTATTTTATGGAATTTCAGCTACTGTATTATTAATTGTCCTGGCTGTTATTATATTTTCATTTCGTAGTTCATCTCTGCATAAATGCGGGATAGAAAATTGTCATGGCCTTGATATTACCTGCGGACCCAATGTTCCGAAACAATGTACAATGATGTACATGCTTGGCGACCGCTGTCGCCAATATGTTAGTTGTGAGATTATTGAGGGAAGGTGTCAATTAGTTAAGAAGGTAGAATTTGAAGAATGTAAATTTTGTGTTGAAAAATGTTTAGAAGATTACAAAAACGATGTTGTCGAAATTCATCGATGTGAAAGTGAATGCGGGAGGTAATTTTTGATAGTCCTTAAAAAATGTACAGCTTTGTCGTTTCGTCAGAAAAACAGGTGATTTGCGAGCTTAAATTTTGATATTAAAGATAAATAAATAAAAAATGGATGAAAAATTTCAAAAAATAAAAGAGGTGGTTGAGAAAGAGCTTTCTTGTTCTGCTCACAGCATGGATCATATTATGAGAGTCTATAATCTATGCCTGCGTCTTGCTGAAAATGAAAATGTTGATTTAGACGTTCTTCAAGCGTCTGCCTTATTGCACGATATTGCGAGAGTTAAAGAAGACAATGATCCCACTGGAAATACAGATCATGCAATAGTTGGTTCAGAAATGGCGGTTCCAATTTTACAGAAATTAGGTTTTTCAGATGATAAAATAAAACATATTCAAGATTGTATTATTTCTCATAGATATAGAACAGGGAATAAAGCAAAAACTATAGAGGCCAAATTTTATTTGACGCGGACAAGTTAGACACTTTGGGCGCGATTGGAGTTGCTCGCGCGTTTCTGTGGATTAGTAAAAACAACGCTAAAATATATACTGATGTTGATATTGATGAATATATTAAAGATAATCTTGGCGGGAAAATTAATGGCCGAATACAGGATACAACTAAACATAGTCCACAAGTAGAATTTGAAACTAAATTGAAATTTTTGATAGATAAATTGCACACAAAACAAGCAAAGAAGATTTGCAAAGAAAGAATGAAATTTTACAAAAGTTTTTTAGATAGATTAGAAAAAGAAATCAAAGGCGAGCTGTAAATAGTATGGCAGGGTAAATTTAGAAAGTTTAAAATTTTGTTTATGGAAATTCAAAATAGAGAATTGCATCGGATTACTTCTACGGCTATTATTCATAAAGATGGCAAGTATTTAATTGCCCGTCGGGCTTTGGATAAAAAAGCTTTTCCTGGAAAATGGGCAGTGCCGGGCGGAGGACTGGAAGTAGATGATTATATTAATTTACCTAAAACCACTTCTGATATTTGGTATTTTGTCATAGAAAAATCTTTGAGAAGGGAGATAAGAGAAGAGGTAAATTTGGAAGTTGGAAAACTAAAATATCTTGTAGATATGGTTTTTATTCTGCCAAGCGGAATTCCGTGTATAATTTTAAGTTATTATTGTGATTATAAATCCGGAGAAGTAAAATTAAATGAAGAGAATATTGATTATAAGTGGGTGAGTTATGAAGAGGCGAAAAATTATGATTTGGTAGAAGGATTATTGGAAGAAGTTGAAATGGTGGACCAAATTTTGAAAGGAGCCAGTCCCGACCAAATAGAATACTCAAAAAATTAAATAAATTAAATTTAATTATTAGTTTTAACTTTAAATATATGATTTTAGAAAATTTTTTTCAAAATTTGATTCTCTGGTTTTTTTCTTCAGGCATTAAGATTGTCTTAATTTTATTTGCCGCAAACTTAGCTATTCGCTATGGAAGAATTTTTATTTTAAAAGTAATTAAGGGTTTTATTAAAAAAAGTTATTTAATAAGGGCGGGGAAAAACGAAAATAAGATTCAAGAAGAAAGACAAAAGACCTTAGAAAATGTTTTTAGTTCTGCTCTAAAAGTTGTGATTTGGTTGGCTGCGGGTTTGATGATTTTGCCTGAGCTTGGGATTAATATTGCGCCGCTTCTCGCAGGTATTGGAGTAATGGGCCTTGCCTTTGGCATGGGAGCAAAAGGTCTTATTCAGGATTATCTGTCCGGGCTTTTTATTATAATTGAGGATCAGTATAGAGTAGGGGAAAAAGTGAAAATAGCAGGGATTAATGGAGAGGTAAAAAATTTAAACTTAAGAAAGACAACTATTAAAGATTTAGAAGGAGTAGAACATTATGTCCCCAACGGCCAGATAAAAATTATTTCTAATTTTTCCAGAAATCAAAAATAATGATTAATTCGCCGATTGAAGAAATTAAAAATAAGCTGGATATAGTTGAGGTAATTGGCGGCTATATTAAATTGGAAAAAGCCGGGATTAATTTTCGGGCGCCTTGTCCTTTTCATTCAGAAAAAAATCCTTCTTTTTTTGTTTCTCCGTCCCGCCAGCTTTGGCATTGTTTTGGGTCATGTTCCGAAGGAGGCGACATTTTTAAATTTGTAATGAAAATTGAGGGAGTAGAGTTTGGCGATGCTTTGCGCATTTTAGCTCAAAAAGCCGGGATTCAGCTGAAGAAAATAGACCCAAAATTAGTAACAGAGCGTCAGCGGCTTTATGAAATTTGCGATATGAGCTGTAGTTTTTTTGAGAAACAATTGGAAGCGGGGCAGGTTGGAAAAAAAGCGAAAGAATATCTTTTAAATAGAGGAATAAGCGAAAAAAGCATTGAGACCTGGCGGATTGGCTACGCGCCAGAAACATGGCAGGGCCTTTCTGATTTTTTAGTAGGCAAAGGATATAAAAGACAAGAGATTGAAAAATCTGGATTAGCGATAAAAAAAGACGCTGTAAAATGGTATGATAGGTTTAGGGCAAGAATAATGTTTCCTATTTTTGATTTAAGCGGTCAGGTGGTTGGATTTACCGGCAGGACATTTGGCAAGGAGGGAGATGGGCAAGGAAAATATGTGAATACTCCCAGCACATTGCTTTATGATAAGAGCCGAATTTTATACGGATTAGACAAAGCAAAAATGGAAATAAGGAAAAAAGACGCTTGTATTTTAGTTGAGGGCCAGACAGATGTTATTTTATCCTGTCAGGCAGGGCTTAAAAATGTAGCTGCCACATCAGGCACAGCCCTTACTTTATATCAATTAGGTCTTTTGAAAAGATATTCTAATAATTTAATTACTGCTTTTGATATGGATACTGCCGGCGATTCGGCGACAAAGAGAGGTATTGACTTAGCTCAAGCGCAGGGGTTTAATATAAAGGTAGCGATAATGCCTGAAGGAAAAGATCCAGCAGATGTTGTTTCTCAAAATCCTAAAGAATGGGAGGGACTTATTAAAAAAGCTTTGTCTATTTTAGATTTTTATTTTAAAACCACTTTTTCTAAATTTGACTGCCAGACGCCGGAAGGAAAAAAAGGAATTTCCAATATTCTTTTGCCGATTATCAAAAGAATTCCTAATCGGATTGAGCAATCCCATTGGATTCAAGAATTAGCCGGAAAATTAGGAGTAAAAGAAGAAGATATAGATATTGAAATGAAGAAAATTCAAGAGGACAAGCCGCAAACCATCCCGATAAATCGGGAGGTTCAGGGCAAACCAAGTAAAACCAGGAAAGAGATTTTGGAAGAAAAAATTATTTCTTTAATTTTAAAAAGACCGCAGGATTTATCTCTTATTGAGGAAAAGTTTTTATCTTTTTTTTCTTCACAAACAAAAGAGATATTATCTATTCTGAAACAGATTCCAAATTTTAATTTTCAGGATAAAGCCCTGCTTGAAAAATTTCCTTCTCATTTGACTGATTTTTTAAACGAGCTTTGTTTAATGGCAGAGTTGGAGCAGGAAGAAGAACCAAAAAAAGAAATACAAATTTGCTTGAGAGAAATTCAAAATTTAGAAGTAAAGAAAAGATTAGATCAAATTTCTTTGGCTATAAAAAAAGCTGAGCAAGAAAATAATAAAGAGCAGGTTGAGACCCTGACTCAAGAGTTTAATAAATTAACACAAGAATTAATATGATTAAGAAAAAAATCAACCCGCCGAAAGTCCTTCGGACAATCAGGCGGGCAAGAAAACTTCAAAAAAAGAAAAAGATTTTAAAACCGACCAAGAAAAAAGTAGAGAAAAAAACAATAAAGAAAAGAATAAAAAAGAAGGTTTTTAAAAAAGCAGAACCTAAAAAGCGAATAGGCCGTCGGGAATTAGACGCAGGAAAAGTCGCTTCTTTAATTAAAAGGGGAAGGCAGCGGGGTTTTGTTATTCTTGCCGAAATTTTAAACTTTTTTCCGAATATAGAACAAAATATTGAAAATTTAGAAGATCTTTATTATAAATTAGAGCAGGAAAGAATTGAAATAAAAGACAGAAAAGAATTTTTAGAAATAAAAAAAGATTCAGAAAAGCCGGTTAAAACAATAGGCCGGGCAAAAATAGATCCAATTCAAATTTATTTAAAAGAAATTGGCAGATCGCAATCTTTGACTGCTAAAGAGGAAAAAGAATTAGCTAAAAGAATTGAAAAGGGAGACGATGAAGCAAGAAGAAAAATGATTTGGCGGAATTTGAAATTAGTTGTCTCTATCGCTAAGAAATATGTCGGACGGTCGCCAAATTTAACCATGCTTGATTTAATCCAAGAAGGAAATTTAGGGCTTTTTCGGGCAGTAGAAAAATTTGACTGGAGAAGGGGATATAAGTTTTCTACTTACGCTACTTGGTGGATAAGGCAGGCAATTACCAGAGCTTTAGCCGACCACGCTCGAACTGTGCGGATTCCAGTTCACATGGTGGAAACAATTTCTAAATATACCAGAGTTAGGCAGCAGCTTTTGCAGAGCTTGGGCAGGGAACCCTTGCCAGAAGAAGTCGCGGCTGAGATGGAACTTAGTATTCCCAAAGTTCGCCACATAATGAAAATTTCTCAAGAAGTAATTTCTTTAGAAACACCGGTTGGAGAAAAAGAAGAAGATAATGTTTTGGCAGAGTTTATTAAAGATGAAAAAACAGCTCCGCCTTATTTGGGCGCGGCGCGAAAGCTTTTAAGAGAGCGATTGAATGAGATTTTATCTGATTTAAGTCCGCGTGAGCAAAAGATTTTGTCAATGAGGTTTGGCTTAAAGGATGATATTACTCATACTTTGGAAGAAGTGGGAGTGGTATTTAGCGTTACCAGAGAAAGAATTCGGCAAATTGAAGCCAAGTCCCTTCAAAAAATCAGAGAACACGAAAAACTAAAAAAACTTCGCGGCTACTAACCTTGAAAAATTTTATTTTTCGTTTATACTAATATATAGATTTCACATTCCGCGGTGGCGCAATGGTAGCGCGAATGCCTGTTAAGCATTAGGTTGTAGGTTCGAATCCTACCCGCGGAGCTATAATAAAGAGATAAATTAATTGCTCTAAGAGTTTTGAATTAATTAAAGAAGTATGATAGATATTAATTTCATTCGCACCAACCCTGATATTATAAAAGATGCTTGTCAAAAAAAACAAGCTAGAGTTGATATTGACAGATTATTAGAGATAGATGAATTAAGGCGAGAATTACTTCGGACAGTTGAAGATATGAGAGCGCAAAAGAATAAAGCAAATCAAAAAATCAAAAAATCAAAAAATTTTGAAGAAAAAAAAGATATTATTCTAGAAATGCAAAAATTAAATAAAAAGATAGACAAGATTGAAAAAGAATTTAAAGAAATAGATAAAGAATTTGAAATTATTATGCTTCTAGTCCCAAATATTCCTTCGGAAGATTCTCCAGTTGGGGCAAGTGAAAAATTTAATAAAGAAATAGAAAGATGGGGAGAGGTGCCAAAATTTGATTTTTTAATTAAAAATCATATAGAATTAGGCAAAGAATTAGATTTAATTGATACTAAGGCAGGAGTAAAAATATCAGGATTTAGAGGATATTTTTTAAAAAATGAAGCTGCTTTACTCCATTTCTCTTTAATGTGGCTTTCAATAAAGAAAATGGAACAAAAAGGATTTAAGTTATTTGTTCCTCCTACGATTATTCGCGAATTTTCTTTAATTGGCAGTGGTCATTTTCCGACAGCGCGTGAAGAGGTTTATCAAATCGCGAATTTTGGTAGACTTGAAAATAAAAAAGCTACTAAAGAACCCATGTTTTTAGCGGGTACGGCAGAGCCATCATTAATTAGTTATTATGCCGATGAAACATTAGATGAAAAAGATTTGCCAATTAAAATTTGCGGAATATCTCAATGTTACAGATCCGAAGCGGGAAGTTATGGGAAAGATACTCATGGGTTATATCGTCTTCACGAATTTATGAAAGTTGAGCAAGTTGTTATTTGCAGGGATGATATAGAAGAATCGAATAAGTGGCTAGAGGAGATGAAGCAAATATCTCAAGAAATTTTAAAAGATTTAAAATTGCCTCATAGAGTTATACAAATATGTACTGGCGATATGGGTATTGGAAAACATAAAATGTATGACATTGAGACTTGGATGCCATCAAGAAATGCTTTTGGCGAAACCCATTCTGATTCAAACCTTACTACATGGCAATCTAGAAGATTAAATATTAGATACAGAACGAAAGAAAAAAATAAGCGCTATGTTCATACTTTAAATAATACAGTAATTGCCTCTCCTCGAATTTTAATAGCGCTTCTAGAATGCAATCAGCAAAAAGATGGTTCTATTTTAATTCCCGAAGTATTGAGGCCATATCTTGGCAATCAAAAATATATCAAAAAATAAACGAATGATTTTCCCTCTCTATTATCTGACTTGGAATATTACTTGCAGGTGTAATTTGAAATGCAGACATTGCTATAATAAAGTTTTTTCAGAAGAAAGCATTTTAGATGAAATGTCTACTCAAGAGGGAAAAGATATAATAGAAGATGCTATTCCTTTGGGCTTAAGAGCTATTTTATTTACGGGAGGAGAGCCTCTTGTGCGTACAGATCTTTTAGAACTAGTAAATTTTGCTAAAAAAAAGAAATTATTAGTTTTTCTTGCCACAAATGGAACATTAATTGACAGCGTTTTTATCGAAAAATTTAAAGGTTTAATCGATAAAGTTAATATTAGTTTAGATGCTGGATCCGCCAAAAAACACGATGAAATCAGAGGGTCAAATGGCGCCTTTAATAAATCATTAGAAGCAACCAAGAAGATTAAAAAACATTTCAATACTTCGATAGCATTTACCGCGCATGCGCATAATTTAAATGAACTTTTTGCTGTGGCAAAAATAGCAAAAGATATTGGAGTTTTTCTGACAATTAAGCGCTATATACCGGTAAGAAAGGAATCTGACCAGAGCTTAATATTATCACAATTTAATTATAGAAAATTAGTAAACAATGTTAATAAATTAAAAATACAGCAAAAGATTTCTTTTAATGATCCTTTCCCAGCTTCATCTTATAAAAGAATAGACACTTACAGTGGTTGTTTGGCTGGAGTTAACTCTTTGTCAGTCGATTTTAATGGAAATGTTTATATATGCACAAAATTAAAATTATTATTGGGGAATATTAAGAAAATTTCTTTAAAAAAAATTTGGAATAATACAAAAATTTTAAAACAGTTAAGAAATAGAGAATTAAAGGGAAAATGTGGAAGATGTGACAGAATTTTGTCTTGTGGGGGTTGTCGTGCCGCAGCATATATAGAAACTGGCGACCCCTTGACATCTGACCCATTATGTTTTTATAATAATAAAAAGTCGAATAAAAAATAAAACAACTTTAAACCATGGAGACAGAAAATGTTACTTTCGAAGAATTTATAGAAAATTCTTGTGGTAGCGATATGTAAAAGAATATAAGGGGCATCTTTATTGAATTCTAGAAATTTAGTTTACTAGATTATTTTTTGTTTTTTAATTAATTTTTTATAGCCTCTAGCATTAAGTTTGATGCGGTTTCTTATCCGGAGCTTGTAGGAAAATCGCCTTTTTGGCGATTTTTTGGTATAATAAAAATATGAAAATAATATTAAATATTAAGCCATTTCAAGAAACTCTTAATTCGGGAATGTGCGGACCTGCGTCTTTGAAAATAGTTCTGAAATATTACGGGATAGACAAAACAGAAAAAGAATTAGCCGAAATGACTGGATGGAATAAAGATTTAGGAATAGATGATAAGGGGATTAAAAAGGCGGCAAAATGCTTAGGTTTCAAGGTAAAAATAAAAAATAATAGCAGCTTTAAAGACATTGAAAAATGGCTTGATAGGAAAGTTCCTGTTATTGTAGGTTGGTTTACCAGGGGCAGAAAAGATTATTCTGATTCTGATGTCGCTGACGGACACTACTCGGTTGTCGCTGGGCTTGATGATAAATTTATCCATCTTCAAGATCCTGAAATAGGAAAAATTAGAAAGCTGGAAAGAGATGATTTTATGAAAGTGTGGTTTGATTTCATAGGGGAATATATAAAGCCGAATGAGTTAATCGTAAGACAAATAATTGCTGTTTATAAATAAATGTTCAGTAAATATTATTTATCAGAAAATGCCAAAATTATTACCAATTCAATTCCTGGTAAGCAATTTATAAAACTTTTGGAAATTCAAGAAAAAGTAGAGAAATGAAGCAAAAAACTAAAAACGCCTAAAACCTTGACTAAAAGTGAAACGTCCCCCTTTTTACCTTTTTACTGAAGTTTTTAAACAAAAGTTATGAAAACCATCCTACTTTTTAATAAAAAACATTGGACTGTTGCAACAGTCCGTACTTATCTTGTCAGAATGAAAGGATATGAACTTAGGTCTGGGTTTAGCCACATACTTGCTGTTTTTGACAAGATAGATGAAGGGCTTTTGCCTGATTCCAAGGAAGAAGTTTTATGTGTTCGATATGATAAAAAGGCTGAAGCAGCTAAGAATGACATTATGACGATTCGAGAACAACATAGATCCACGCAATCCCTCAGCTGTCTCGCCCTCAAACCAAATAATATAATCTTTGATCTTCGAAATTTTGGATTTTATCCAAAATCAAGGAAGAAATTGGCGGAGATATATGATGATGTCGTTTTTGATGGAAATCCTGTCATGCTGGAGCCATACCAGTGTAGAGATCTCATTGAGAATGAACAATTGGATAATGAAATAAGAAAATATTTGTTAGATATTTATATTTTTATTGCTTCCGGCATACAAATTTTAGTCACCATGGAACAAGGCAAGGCGCATGCTTTGAAACAGTACTCAATTATTTTATCGAATATTTTTATTACTGGAGCCAAGATAGAAGAACTGATCTTTTTAGTTGCGAGGATAGATAGCAGTTTAGAGTATTACAAAAAACTTAAAAAAGCTAAAAGGATAAGGTCTGTTTTTTTAAAAAATAGCGGAAAAACTGAACTAAAAATAGTTAAAAAATTACGGAACATAGTTGAAGACTACGAGCTTTTTACTCAAAAATTTAGAACTCCAGAAGGCCATAAAAAGGGCAGGATGTTTCCATTAATTAGTGAAGGATATTATGGCACATTGTTTAATGAAATTATGTCTTTCAATAATGCATTAAATGGGCTCTTTGGTGAGATTGTTGCATATTTAAAAAGCGAGACTCAAGACTCAAAAAAGTTTTTGCCGAGCCAAAAATAAGCGTTCTAAAATTAGAAGAAAATGGAATTAGTCACCTTTTATTTTAATTCCGGTATATAAATATGCCCATCTGCTTCTTGGATTGCGGTTCTAACGTTGTTCACGATGCGGAGCCAAATTAGCCCAAAAAGAATTCTTGGGTTTTTCTTATTTCCTTTATTTGGTATAATAAAATAAAGGAAAAATAAAAAGAATGAACTCAAAATTAATATAAGAACTATGAAAAGTATTATAGTCCCAAAACCAAAAAATGATTCTCTTGTTGCTCAATTAGGGTCTTTTTATAATATATTTAAGGGCGTTACTTTTGGCGAGAAATTAGAATTTGATTTATCGTTATTAAATTGGGTTTGTCCACTTTTAATCTTGCCCATAAGTGCCTATATAAACGAAACGAAAAGCGGATTTAAAATAGACAGTTGTAGTATAAGGTCTTATTTAGAAAAAGTAAGCTTCCCGAAAGGTATAAATTCTATCTCTTCTTTTCAGCAACAGGTACAGAGGCATAGAACTTTTATACCAATAAGCGTATTAAATAAAGAAGAGAAAGTTGGGAGAGAAAAATTAGAAGCACTATTTCAAGAAAAAGTTTATAAAGTTCTTGGTAATGTATCTGGGGCTCGGAGTGCTCTTTGGTATCCTATGTCAGAATTAATAACCAATGTTTTTGAACACAGTAAGAGGGATTCAGGCTATATTTTTGCACAGTTTTATCCCCAAAAAGACTATTTAGATATTTGTATTATTGACTGTGGCAGAGGTTTTGCTACAGCTTACAAAGAAGAGAAAGGGCTAAATTTAACAGATGAACAAGCCATTACCGAAGCGATGATGGGTAATTCGGTAAAGAAAGATAAAGAACGAGGCTACGGTTTGAGAACTTCAAAGGATGTTGTATGTAAAGCGCTAAAAGGAGGTGGATTTATTTTAATTTCTGGTTCTTGTGCATTAGTTGCCACTAATCGGAGCGAGAAATTAGTGTTTTTGCACGATTTTCATTGGCAGGGAGCTATCGTTGCTTATAGAATACCAAAACCAACTGGCGATATTGATTATCTTAAGTATGTAGAGTGATATACTAATTATTCTATTTTATGGTATAGTTGATATAGATAACGATTCTACTAATATGAAAATTAATAAAAGTCAAAATTTATTTGAAATTAGCATAGCTAAATCATTGGCAACAATCATAAGTTCTCGTGATGTAGCTGATGTTTTAGAGCAAATGATAAAAAAAACTGATACCATGTCAGTAATTTTAGATTTTACCGATGTTAAATTTGTTTCTCGCTCAGCGGCTCATTCTTTACTTCTATTGAAAGCGAGATTTGAAAGTAAAGTTTCAAATAGGAAAGAGATATCTTTTATAAATGCCGAGAATGATGTTTCGGAAATGCTCCGTATCGTAGCTGCAAACAGGGCTTATTCTACTAAAGAATCAGAGTTTAGCCCAGAAAAAGTTGATATAACTTCTTTATTGAAAAAAGCGGCAGCATAATATCAAATGTTTCATTTCAGGGTGATCCGTTTTTAACTACCAAAATTGGTAGTTTTTATTTTTTAGGACAACGGTTCTGAACGCGTCCCGCAAGGGGAGCCGAGCTAAGGAAAATCGCCAGAGAGGCAAATGATTAAAAACAGAGCGGAAGCTCTGTTTTGTTTTTGATAGGAGCGATATTTTTTGGTAGAATAAAATAATGAAGAATAGAGTAAAAATAATTAGTGTTATTGGTGTTGCGGTTTTGATTTTAGCGGCGGTTTTGATTTCAGCAACGCTGTGGTCAACGGAACTGGATGAAAAAGCAGAATCTAAAATTCAGAAACCGAATTTTGAAAAAGTTGTTAGCGAATTAGACACGCCAAAAAAGTTATTGGATTATATTAAGAAAAATTTTAAATGGAGAGATTGCGAAGGACATATTTCTTTTCCGCCAGAGGAATTTTTTTATATAAAAGAAGGGGATTGTAAAAATCTTGCCACATTTGGTTCATATGTATTAGAACAACATGGGTATGATGTAAAAATAATGTGTCTCAAGTTAAGCGGCGAGATGAAAGGACAGCATGCGGCAACTGTTTTCAGAGACAAAGACAATAAATTAAAATATATAACAAATAACGCAAAAGACATTGAGTTAATAGAAGTAGAATCGTTTGATGATATTCTAATTAGAGAAAGCGAAAGGATAGGTTGTAAGATTACAAAATACGGATTTGTTCCAGCAGGCAGTACTTATGTATGGGTTGATGAATTATAAAAGGTTTTTAATTTGGATGGAAATACCAATACTTGACAGGAGAGGGGGAATGTGGTATTCTTTAGTAGAGAAGAGAAGGGAGGAGAGACACAGTTATGAGGATCTCCTTATATGTAGGGAGATTTTTTAATTAGATTAAATTTATTAAAATGGAAATTAGAAATATAGCTATTATTGCCCATGTGGACCATGGGAAAACCGCGCTTACTGACGCTATTTTGCGGCAAACAGGAGCCGCGGAGAAAGGAGTAAGTATGGATTCAAACACGCTTGAAAAAGAGCGCGGCATTACGATTTACTCAAAAAATGCCGCTGTATTATATAAAGATACTAAAATTAACATTGTAGATACGCCAGGGCACGCGGATTTTGGTTCTGAAGTAGAGAGGGTGCTGCGTTCCATTGATTCAGTGTTGTTGGTGGTGGACGCGCAAGAAGGCCCAATGCCGCAAACTCGTTTTGTATTAAAAAAATCTTTGGAGCTTGGATTGCGGCCCATATTAGTGATTAACAAAATTGATAAGTCAGCGGCAAATTCAGAGCGTACGCACAACCAGGTATTTGAATTATTCGCGGAGCTTGGGGCAACAGAAGAGCAGCTTGATTTTCCAGTGGTATACGCCATTGCGAGAGATGGGCTCGCAAAACGCAATCTTGCTGACGAAGCAAAAGATATTACTCCAGTATTAGATATAATTTTAGAGCATGCGCCGATAGCTTCAAAAGCTCGCGACGATGTGTTTCGCGCTCAACCCTTTAATTTAGCGTATGATAATTTTTTGGGGCGGCTTGCGATTGTTCGCGTGTATAGCGGCAGTGTTAATGTCGGAGATACTGTATATGTAAAAAAGCATTCTGGGCAAACTACAAGCCATAAGATAACAAAACTATTTACATTTAAGGGAATTATTAGAAAAGACGCGCAAATTGTTGAGGCAGGCGATATTGCAATGATTGCCGGACTTCCAGATATATATATTGGAGATACATTGGTAAAATCCGCAGATGAGGCCTTGCTCGAAAGTATTTCAGTAGATGAACCGACTATTGAACTTACATTTTTAGTGAACAACTCTCCGTTCGCCGGACGCGAGGGAAAATTTGTGACAAGCAGGCAGATTAGAGAACGATTAGAAAAAGAGCTTGAGGTAAATGTGGGATTAAAAATAGATTTTGACACGGAAACGAGTGAACAATTTGTTGTATATGGAAGAGGAGAATTGCATATAGCTATTCTTATTGAAAATATGCGTAGACAAGGGTATGAGCTTCAGGTTTCTCGGCCGCAGGTTATTATAAAAGAAATTGACGGCAAGAAACATGAACCTTTTGAAGAAATTATAGCAGATGTGCCGGAAGAGTTTCAGGGAACAGTTATTGAAAAGTTGAGTTCTCGCGGAGCGCGAATGATAGATATGGAGGTGAAAGAAGGCCGTTGTTTTATGCAGTTTGAAGGTCCAAGCCGTGGTTTGCTTGGATATAGAAATCAATTTGTTATAGACACAAAAGGAAACGGAATTTTAGCAAAACGGGTTGTTGGATACCGTCCACACGCGGGAGAAATTGCGCAAAGAAAAAAGGGGTCTATGATTTCTGGAGCAACAGGCAAGGCATTGGCTTATTCGTTAGACAATTTACAGACCAGAGGCACATTATATATCAAAGAAAATACTGAAGTTTATGAGGGTATGGTAATCGGCAATACAGCGAAAGGGGAACAGATGACGGTAAATCCAATTAAAGGAAAGCATCTTACTAATATGCGGGCTTCTGGTTCTGACGACGCGATTAATCTTACGAGTCCTCAAATTATAACTATTGAGACAGGTTTAGAGATAATGGATAAAGATGAATATCTGGAAATAACGCCTGAAAGCGTAAGGTTGCGAAAGAAATATCTTACAGAAATAGAACGCGTAAGGGCAAAACGAGAAAGTAAATAAAAATAATATGTATAATCAAAGAACATTCAAAGCAAGAAGATTCAGCCGCTCAAAGAAAAGTGGTGGATTTCGTGGTGGGCGTTCACGATTTGGAGTAAAAAACGGCAAGCCAAAAGGTCAAAAGATAGATATTTCTTCTTTTATTAATAAAGCGGTAGCTTCATGCGTTCCAAAAGAGGTGTTTACGCCAGAACATTCATTCGCGGATTTTGAACTAAGCTCTGTATTATTACATTCTGTTAGGCGGTCGGGATACGCGCAACCGACTCCTATTCAAGATAAAATTATTCCTTCTATTCTTCAAGGAAAAGATGTGGTTGGGCTTGCGAATACAGGAACAGGAAAAACAGCAGCGTTCCTCATCCCGCTTATTGAGAAAGTATTACAAAATACGCATGAACAAATTCTTATTATAACTCCTACCCGGGAGCTTGCGCCGCAAATAGAACAAGAGCTTCAGAATATTACTAAGCAAATGTGTGTATATTTCACAACATGCGTGGGGGGAGAACATATGGGACCACAAATTAGAAAATTAAGACGTAAAAACAATTTTATTATTGGAACTCCGGGCCGTCTTATTGATTTAGTAAAGCGAGGCGCCCTTAATTTGAGCGAAGCGCGTACGGTTGTACTTGATGAAGCGGATAGAATGCTTGATATGGGTTTTGTAAATGACATTAGGATTTTAATGGCTCATACTCCAGAAGAGCGGCAAACACTTTGTTTTTCCGCGACTATGTCAAAAAATATAGAGGCGATTATTAATGATTTTTTAAAAAATCCAAGCACAGTTTCCGTAAAAACAGCGGAAACTCCAGAAAATATTGAGCAAGATATTGTACGGGTTCGTAATTTAAACAGGGTAGATGTGTTGCACGGTTTATTGAAAAATAACGAGTTTAAAAAAGTTTTAGTATTCGGACGAACAAAGCGTGGAGTAGAAAATTTATCACGCATGCTGACAAAACGCGGGATAAAAGTAGAATCTATTCATAGTAATAAATCGCAGTCACAGCGGAAGAGAGCATTGCTAAATTTTAAAGAGAATCGTGTACAGGCTTTGGTGGCAACTGATGTTGCCGCGCGCGGGTTGCATATTAATGATGTTACGCATGTTATTAATTATGAAATTCCAGAAACATACGATGATTACATTCATAGAATCGGAAGAACTGGCCGTGGAACTAAGCGAGGAAAAGCTTTAACATTTGTTAGTTAGAAAATAAAGAGTTTGTACATAAAAAATCGCCATTTGGGCGGTTTTTTGATAGTATGAAGTATACATTAATGAAATAAAAAGTATACTTTAGTTGTAGTAATAAAAATGGAGCAAAAAAAATCTCAGCAATCAGATGAAGATATTGCCGCCTTAGTTCAGGCAGGTGATGTTGATTTTTTTGGGGTTTTAATCCATCGTTATAAAGAAAAAATGATTCGTTACGCAAGGAAATTTCTTTCTGATAATGAAGATATAAGCGATATTATTCAGGAAATTTTTATAAAAGCTTATACAAACATTCAGAGTTTTGATATAAATCGAAAATTTTCTTCCTGGCTTTATCGGATTGCCCACAATGAACTTGTTAACGCGCTTAAAAAGAGAAAGAAAAATACATTACCTTTGTTTGACTTAGACACCTTTCTTCCTTATAGCATTAAAGACGATTCTTTTAGTCAGGACATAGACAGTCAAGATACGCAGAAGATGATTAATAAATGTCTTGATCAATTGGAACCAAAATACCGCGAGCCGATTATTCTTTATTATTTAGAGGATTTATCCTACAAGGAAATTGCCGAGGTAATGCGAATTCCAATTTCAACTGTTGGAATAAGAATAAAAAGAGCAAAGGAAAAAATGAAATTTATTTTTAAAAAATTAGGATATAGATTATGAATAATCAACAAGAAAAAAATTTTATTGCTGAAAAAGTGCTTGATAAGATAAAAAGCGGAGAAGTTAAAATGAAGTCCAGGGCATACTTTGTTCTGAGGGCGGTTTTGCTGATATTGGGGATTTTAGTTTTAACTTTTTTTCTTATCTATTTTATTAGTTTTATTATTTTTTCTTTACGGGCAAGCGGGGCTTTGTTTTTGCCAAAATTTGGCTTTTCTGGCATGAAGATTTTATTTAACGCTCTGCCGTGGCTTTTAATTTTAATAGCCGCAACATTGATTATATCATTAGAGATATTTGCTAAAAGATTTACTTTTGTTTATCGTCGGCCAATTATTTATTCTTTATTGGTTATTATAATTATTGTAGCCGCAGGAAGTTTTTTAATAGACAAAACAGGATTTCATCCAAATTTATTTAGGAAAGCTCAAGAAAGACGCTTGCCAGCTATAGGAATAATTTATCGTGATTTTGGAGCTCCGCGGATTGGCAACGCGCATCATGGAGTTATTTTTGAAGTAATTAAAAGTGGTTTTAAAATAGAGACCCCCTGTGGCGAAGAGCTTACTATAATTATTAGTTCTAAAACTCATTTTCCATTAAAAGCAGATATTAAAAAAGGCGATGTTGTAGTTGTTTTAGGAAAACGAAGTGATGGCGCAGTGCAGGCTATCGATATACGTAAAGTTAATAAAGGCAGGTTTTTTAGAAGATAGAATGAAAGAAAAAATAAGTTTAGTTGTAATAATAGATAGAAAGGTCGGGAATTGATATAAGAGAGAGGAGTAATAAAATTATGAAGAAAATTTTAACTTATACAATAATGGCAGTTGCTGTTCTCGGTCTCTGCGGCATAGCTACTGTTAGTATTCAAGCCGAAGATGTTGGAGAAAAATATCCGCCTATTGTTGAGAAACTTGCTGAGCGATTTAATCTTGATACTGGCGAAGTAAAAGAATTTTTTGATAAGAATCGCGAAGAAAGGATGCAGGAAAGATTAGCAGAAGCAGGTATCACAGAAGAGCAATTACAAGCCCTAAAGGCGAAAAAACAGGAATTGAGGGAAGAGTGTGGAGCATTAAGAGGAGAAGATATTTCTTTTGAAGAGAAAAAAGCCAGGATGCAGGAGATGAAAGAGATGATGAAAGCTTGGGCAGAAGAAAATGAAATTGATTTAAGTGTTTTCAAAAAATTTGGCAGTAAATATGGCAAAGGTTATAGGCCTTTCAGCAAGTAAATCAGAAAGTAAATAAATCAAGTTATTTGAAACAGGGCGAAAGCCCTGTTTTGTTTTACAAAGATTGCTAAAATAGTTGTTTTCTGATATAATAAAAGTATTAAATAAATAATTAATAAAATCTTATGAAAAATTTTAATAATACATTTAGTCAAGGGGGAGGTGGCGATTCAAGAAAAAGAGATTATAGGAGAGGGGGCGGAGGAGGAAGGCAATCTGGTAATAGAGACAGAGAAAGACCGCAGATGCATGAGGCAATTTGCAGTGATTGCGGCAAGAAGTGCGAGATACCTTTCAAGCCAACTAGCGACAAGCCGGTTTATTGCAGTCAATGCTTTTCAAGCCGCAGGGAGAGCTCAAGCTCTAACAGACCCGAAAGAAGAAGCTATGAAAGACCTAGATTTCAAGATAAAAAAATGTTTGACGCAACATGCGATAAATGTGGAAAAAGATTTGAACTTCCTTTCAGGCCAACTGGGAGCAAGCCAGTTTATTGTAATGAATGTTTTGACAGAGGCGGTAGTTCTGTAAATAAAAATAGTGACAATGCTATTGATCAATATAAAAAACAGTTTGATATGTTGAATATTAAGCTTGATAGGATTATAAGCGTCTTAACTTCGATTGCTCCGGCAAAAGAGCAAAGGAAAGAGGTGATAGTCAAGAAGAAAAAACCAGTTAAAAAGAAAGTAAAAGCAAAGAAGCTCAAGAAACCTGTTGATAAAAAGAAAAAGGCGAAGAAAGACAAGAAAAAATAAGTTATCAAAAACGGGGCGAAAGCCCTGTTTTGCTTTTGATAGGAAGATGGTTTTTTGGTAGAATAGAATATATGACTTATAATCAAAAGAAAATGTGGGATGAAATTTTTAGAGAAAGACCTTTTCGTTTAGAAACCAGCGAATTCGCAAAAGAGTGTATAAGATATTTTCCAAAGAAATCAAGAGTTTTAGAGCTTGGCTGTGGAATAGGTAAAGATTCTATCTTTTTTAGCAAAAATGGACACAAGATTACTGTTATAGATTTTTCTAAAGAAGCTGTAAAAAAAGCAGAGAAAAATACTGAAAGCTTGGGCGTTAAAAATATCAATTTTTTAAATCAAGATATAAGCAAGAAATTTAATTTTAAAGATGCTTCTTTTGATGTAATTTATGCTCATCTGGCACTTCATTATTTTAATGATATAGTCACAAAAAGAATTTTTAAGGAAATTGGAAGAGTTTTGAGGCGAGGGGGCATTTTTTGTGCTTGCTGTAAATCTACTAATGACCCTCTTTATGGAAAGGGGAAACTTATTGAAAAAGATATGTATGTCTTAAACGGTCATGTTAGACATTTTTTTAGCGAAGAATATTTTAAAGAAAAATTAAAAGAAAAATTCAAGATTAGAAAATTATGGACTGGAAAAACTAAATTTTACGAAAATAGTTCAGCATTCGCGAAGGTAATATCAGAAAGGAAATAATAAAAAGAGGAACTTTAATTCGAAGAATAGGATTGGAGTTTAATATAGCAAAAGTAATATGTTAAAAATAGCGATAGGTTCTAAAAATCCAATTAAAATTGAAGCAACAAAAAGCGCTTTTGAAAGAGTGTTCGGTTCTAGTGTGGAAATTATTGGCATTTCTGTTTCTTCTGGTGTTTCTGATATGCCTATAAGTTTTGAAGAAATGCTTGAGGGCTCTAGAAATAGAGCGGATAGAGCGAGACAGAAGATAGATGCCGATTTTGGCGTTGGATTAGAGGGCGGGTTTGAAAATGAAAAAATAGGCACTTTTTTAAGCGGTTTTGTGGCGATAGTTGATAGACAGGGGATTTGGGGGTATGCTCAGGGTAGTGGACTTTTGATGCCTGAAAAAATTGTTAAAAAAGTAAGAGAACAAAAAAAAGAATTGGGCGACGTGATGGACGAAATGAGGGGGTTGAAAAATACGAAACAACACGAGGGTTGTGTTGGCTTCATGACAGATAATTTAATTCCGAGGAAAAGCGCGTTTGAAAGGACAATTATTTACGCGCTTTCGCGATTTACCAAAAAAGAGATGTTTGAGTAGCAAATAAAGGTCAAATAAATAAAAAATAATCGTTAACCAGTGAAATTTCCGACACATCGGGGAAAAATCTTTCAGATTTTTATTTCACCGGGTAAAAAAATATGGACAATAAAATTTTAATAAACTTGAGAGACGACTTAGCAGGGGAGTTAGACGCTATCAATCAATATCAGGAGCATATAGACGAAATTGACGATGAAGAAATTAAGAAAGTATTAGAGCATATTAGAGATGACGAAAAGGAACATGTCGCCGAGTTGATAAGAGTTATCAGAAAATTAGACGAAATGCAGGAAGAAAAGTTTCAAAAAGAAGAACTTTAGATTGCGAAATAGATTTAGGGCAGGGCGAAAGCCCTGTTTTTTGTATCGCCTCAATATTGTTTTTTGGGCGGAAAAGTGGTAATTTAGAATTAAGTTTAAGTTTTTATTATGAAAAAAGAATTGCCAAAAACATATAATATGGAGGAAGTTGAGAATAAGTGGAGGAAAATTTGGGCAAAAGAAAAGACCTATGAGTTTAATTATGACGCAAAACGTCCTTTGTATATAGTTGACACGCCTCCTCCTTATGTTTCCGCAGACCATTTACACGCAGGGCATATTATGTCTTATTCTCAGGCGGAATTTATTATTAGATTTAAAAGAATGAGAGGGTATAATGTTTTTTATCCTATGGGATTTGACGATAACGGGCTTCCGACAGAAAGGTTTGTGGAAAAAAAATATAATATTGATGAATCAAAAATTACAAAATCAGAGTTTGTAAAAATTTGCTTAAAAGAAACAGAAAAAGGAGCTGAAAGATACAGAAAACTTTGGAATGACCTTGGCATTTCAGTTGACTGGTCTAAAACATACAGCACAATCAGTCCTGTGGCTGTAAAAGTTTCTCAAAGGTCTTTGATAGATTTGTGGAAAAAAAAGGTTTTATACAGAAAAGAATCTCCTGTTTTATGGTGTCCTTCTTGCCAAACAGCAGTTGCCCAGGCAGATTTAGAAGACAAGGAAAGCGATTCTAAAATGAATTATATTAGTTTTAAAACTGCTAAAGGCAAAGATTTGACAATCGCCACTACGCGGCCAGAACTTATACCAGCGTGTGTTGCTTTATATGTTAATCCAAAAGATGCTCGGTTTAAGAATTTAATAGGCGAAAAAGCCGTTGTCCCGCTCTTTAATTATGAAGTTCCCATTAAAGCCAGCGATGAAGTGGACGCGGAATTAGGAACCGGTTTAATGATGGTATGCACATGGGGAGACCAGGACGATTTAGACAAATGGAGGACTGATAATCTTGACACGAGGGCTTTAATTGAGGAAGACGGAACCCTTAGAAAACTCGGAGGAAAATATCAAGGATTAAAATTATTAGAAGCAAGAGAGCGAATAATAGATGATTTAAAAAACCAGGGGTGTCTAATAAAGCAGGAAGAGCTAACTCATACAGTTAATGTTCACGAAAGGTGCGGCGTTCCAACAGAGTTTATCCTTAGCAAGCAATGGTTTATTAAAATTACTGATATGGAAGATGTTTGGCTGAAGAGGGGAAAGCAATTAAATTGGTATCCTGGTTATAGGTTTAAGGATTATGAATTATGGGTTAAATCAATTAAGTGGGATTGGTGTATTTCCAGGCAGAGATATTACGGGGTTCCTTTCCCGATTTGGTATTGTTCAAAGTGCGAAGAACCTATTTTCGCCAGAGATGAGGATTTGCCTGTTAATCCTTTTGAAGACAAGCCGCCGGTTAAAAAATGTCCTAAATGCAAAGGAACAAAATTTATTCCTGAGCAAGATGTTATGGACACATGGGCGACCTCTTCATGCACTCCTTTTCTTTTAAGAGAATTAGTAAGCGGAAAAGCAAAAGACAAGCTTTTTCCAGCCACGTTGAGGGCTAATGCTTTTGAAATTATCAGAACATGGGATTTTTATTCTATTGTTAAGAGCCATTATAATTTTAACACTATTCCGTTTAAGGACGTTATGATTTCCGGGCATGGATTTGATGAAAAAGGGAAAAAAATATCCAAACGATTAGGAAATTATGTTTCTCCGGATACTCTTTTAAAAAAGTATGGAGCTGACGCGATTCGCTATTGGGCGACTGGAGCAGGTTTGGGACAAAATCTTCGCCTTAACATTGAGGAGTTTAAAAAAGGAAAGAAAACAACTATTAAGCTGTGGAATGTTGCTAAGTTTTTAGAAATGAATATAGATGATTTTAAATTAAGCAAAGAAAATATTGCTTTTGAGTTCGCAGATATATGGATAATGCGGGAATTAAACGAGGCAATTGAAAAAGCCACTAATGACTTTGAGCAATACGAGTTTGCCAAGGCAAGAAATGAGATAGATTCATTTTTCTGGTCAAAATTTACTGATTATTATATTGAATTCATTAAGTATAGATTTTTTAGCGATGACCAGAAATCTAAAAAAGCGGCTCAACAAACATTGTTAATTATTTTTTATTCTATTCTCAAGATGTTTGCTCCGATTCTTCCTTTTGTTACAGAAGAAATATATCAGCAGTTTTTTGCTGAAATGGAAGAGGCGAAGAGTATTCATTTATCTCTTTGGCCTGAACAAATAGAGTTGAAGAATGTGTCTGATGTATCTGATTTTGATTCAGCTATTCAGGCAATTGACGAGGTTAGAAAATATAAGTCAGAATCTGGAATTTCTTTGGGGGCTCAGCTTGATGAATTTGAGCTTGAAACCAAGATAGATATGGAGAAGTATGGAGAGTTTGTCAGAAAAGTTGTAAGGGTTGACAAGTTGTTTTTTTAATGTTAGTATTATTTATGTAGAGTGGTTGTCTAATCAAAAAGTAGTCGAGTTTATTAGCGCAATACTTTAGGGTAAAACCTTAAACATTAATTAGTTTAATTTAAGTTTAACTAAAAATATGGAAGGAGTAATTAAAACTCTTACAGACAAAGGATTTGGATTCATTACTGTTGATGGTGAAGATAAAGATTTATTTTTTCACAGCAATGAACTCAAAGGAGTAAGTTATGAAGAGTTAAAAGAAGGAGACAGAGTTTCTTTTGAGAAAGCTGATTCCGAAAAAGGACCAAACGCGGTAGGTGTATCTCGCGTTTAAAAATTGATTTGAAAGAATCAAACAAAAAATCGCCAAGAGGGCGATTTTTTGGTAGAATAAAATAATATGTTAATTGATGATGTAAAAATTAAAGTAAAGGCCGGTGATGGCGGAAGCGGCGCAGTAGGATTCAGCAAGGTAAAAATGAATCTTGGGCCAACAGGCGCTAATGGCGGAAGCGGCGGCAGTGTTTACATAGAGGGCGTGCCAGACCTTGGCGCGCTTAAGCTGTTTCGCTATAAAAAAGAATTGAAAGCGGAAAACGGCAAGAATGGAAGAACTAAACTTGACCATGGCGCAGACGGCAAAGACCTTATTTTAAAAGTGCCGGTTGGCGTTGTGGCGCATAATTTATCAACCGGTCAAAATTTGGAAATTGTTTCTATCGGCCAGCGTTTGTTAATAGCAAAAGGGGGGAGGGGCGGTAGAGGTAATTTTGAATTTCGCTCATCAACTAATACAAGCCCGAAGGAATTTGAGCAGGGCTTTCCTGGTAAAGAATGCGAATTGAGATTAGAGCTTAAACTTATCGCTGATGTTGGATTTATCGGTTTGCCCAATGTTGGCAAATCCAGCTTATTGAACGAATTAACTAACGCGAAAAGCAAGGTGGCTAATTATGCCTTTACAACACTTGACCCGAATTTAGGCGCTTATTATGAATTAATTTTGGCTGATATTCCCGGCATTATTGAAGGCGCTTCTGTTGGCAAGGGACTTGGAATTAAATTTTTACGCCACGTTGAAAGAACAAAAATCCTTTTTCATTTTATTTCCGCGGAATCTCCTGAGCCAGTAAAAGATTATGAAATTATTAGAAACGAGTTAGGTGTTTACAATAAGGAGCTTTTAGATAAGCCAGAATATATTTTTTTGAGCAAGGCCGATTTGTTGGATAAAGACGAAATTAAGAAAAAACTCAATAAGTTAAAAAAAACAGGCAGGGAAGTGGTTCCAATTTCTATAATTGACGATAAGAGTGTGAAGCGAGTTGAGAAGATATTGCGCGATATAATAAAACAAAAATATTAAAATAATGAAAGATAAAAATTTATTAGTCATACTATTATTGTTTTTTCTGATTTTTGGATCAAGTCAAGTAATTTCTAATATCAAAGAAACAGAATCGCATTTCAAAGAGGAAGAGAAAAAAGTTTTTGAGCCAGAAACAATTTTATTTGTGGGAGATATTATGCTGGACAGGGGAGTGGAGTATTTAATGACAAAAAATGATTTTCTTTATCCTTTTGAAAAAATCAGCCCGTTTCTAATAGAAGCTGATTTTCTGGTTGGTAATTTAGAGGGTCCGATCGTAGAGAATCCTACGAGTTTTCCAGATGGTTCTTTGATGTTTGCTTTTTCGCCAAAAGTAATTCAGGGGCTTGTTTCTTCTAATTTTGGTTTATTTTCTTTAGCTAATAATCATACCACTAATATGGGAAAAGCTGGATTAGAGGAAACAAAAGATTTTTTAAAAAAGGCAGATATTAATTTTGTCGGCGAACCACTCGGATGCGATAAAGATTTTTTATTTAAAAAAGATAATATAATTTACTTGGCTTTTAATAAAACTTTTCCGTTTAATTGTTCTGACGATGAAATCGCAGAAGTTATAAAAAAGACAAGAGATTCAAATTCTGAAAATTTTGTGGTTGTTATTTTACATTGGGGAGAAGAATATCAGCCGAAAAGCTCAATTCATCAACAGAAATTAGCTCATCAATCAATTGACGCGGGCGCGGATTTAATTATTGGCTCTCATCCTCATGTTGTTCAGGAAATAGAAGAATATAATAGAAAGCTTATTTTTTATTCTTTAGGGAATTTTATTTTTGACCAGTATTTTTCAGAAGAAACACAACAAGGATTAGCAGTAGGATTAGAAATTTATCCTGAAAAATTTGTTTATAAAATTTTTCCTATTAAAAGTCATTTAAGCCAGCCATTTTTAATGGAACAAAAAGACGCTGCTCAATTTCTTGAAAAATTATCTTTAAGAAGCTCTCCACAGCTGCTTAACCAAATAAAAAATAAGACAATAGAAATTAAAAGATAAATATTCTATAGCTTGTAAAAAAATTGAGAGAAATTTGCAAAATTTAGCCCAATTCTTATTTTTTATTTGTATAACACACATACAACGATCGTGGTATATGTGTTATACAAGATTTGTCTTATGTATTTTTATTTTATTTTTTTATTTTGTAATTTTTTGCATAAATAGTAATTCCTCTTTCTTTTTCAAGAGTATTTGTGTCCATGCTCATTCCTTTTCCAAACGTTCCTGTCTGGCGCATAATTGCGTCAGTAAGAGCTGTCTTTCCATGATTAATATGGGCAATAATTGCGATATTACGAATTTCCATATTTTTTCTTAAATTAAAAGTCCGCGAATAGCGGCTTAATATTTATAATATAATATTAAAACAAAAATAATTCAAATATTCAAATTATTTTTGAAATTTTAAAACCTTATAATATAATTTTTCATGTTCATCTGTCATTTTTTTGGTAGTAAAATTTTTTTCTATATGTTTGCGGCAATTATGTCGCATTTTTATATATTCTTCTTCTGGCATTTGGTAGAGCTTCTTTACTGCTTCCACAAATCCTTTTATATTTGGTTTTCCATTCTTGTCAAATGGCTTAACAACAAATCCAGTTTCTCTGTTTTTCATTATTTCCGGCACAGAGCCTCTATTAAAAGCAATAACAGGTGTTCCGCAAGCCATAGCTTCTATCATAACCAAACCGAACGGTTCATCCCATTGAATAGGTATAAGCAAAACCTTAGCTTCTGAATAAGCTTTATACCACTTTTTAGAATATTTTTTTATCATTCCTTTGTAAGATATATTTTTATTAAGATAAGGAAGTACAGATTTTTTTAAATAATTTTCGTTGCCCGGACCGTAAATATCTAACTTAATTTTACTTTTTTGAGCAGCTTTGATTGCCAGCTCCACGCCTTTTTCTTTTGAAACTCTGTTTAAGAAGATACAATTTCTTTTTGGATTTAGATTAAAAGGATAGTTTTCAACATGAACTCCATGATAAATAGTGGCTATATAGTTTAGAGATGCGAAGGTTTTTCTCTGAGCGTTTGAAATCGATATCAGCTTTGATTTTTTAAAGAAATTCATTAATGGGCCGAAAGATGGCACAAAGTTTTCATGGATTGTAAAAATTATTGGGCATTTTGCAAATTTAACAAAGGGCTCTCCAAAAATTGGGCGTCCAACGTGAAAATGAATGATATCGTATTTATTAGAATTGTTAATTAGTTCACTGATATAGGTTATTCTATAAGCATTATGCAGGTCTTTTACCCATTCTTCAGATAGATAAGCATGGTCGAGTTTATGGGGAGGCAATCTTAGGTCAACTATTTTTGCTTTTTTCATAGACGACCCTTTTGACGCGTAAATAGTCACATCATGTCCTTTCTCAATCATTGCCTTTACGATTTCATACATTATATCGGCATTAGCTGTGATAATATTGTTTGGGGGAGGGAAGATAGTTCTATTTGAGCAATAATAAGCAATTTTGAGCTTTTTTTTCATAATAATTCTTGGTATAATTTTGACACATCTGAAGCAATTTTATTCCAGCCATAGTTTTCTTTTACGATTACTTCAGCGTTTTTAGTTAATTTATTTCTTAGCTTTTTGTTTTTTAAAAGTTCGATGATTTTTCTTGCAAGAATTCTATGATTTTTTGGCGGGAAAAAAATTCCTGTTTTTCTATTTTGTATAATATAAGAAAGTCCGCCTACATTTGAGGCAATAATAGGCACGCCACAGCGCATTGCCTCTAATGCTGTCATACCAAATGGTTCGTAGTAAGAGGGAATTACAAAGATGTCGCTAGCTGAATAATAGTAACGGAGTTTTTTCTGATCTCTTCTACCTAAAAATAAGATTTTTTTCTCAATCTTTAATTCCTTAACTATATCTTTTAATCGGGCAATTTCTTTTTTGTCAGCTGGGTCGCCCTTTTTGCCGATTTTTCCGCCTACAATTATTATATTTAAACTTAATTCAGGTAATCTTTTTGAAACTAAAGGGAAAGCCCTAATTAATGTTTCAATTCCTTTGCGCCAATCTATCCGCCCGATGTATGTGATTATTTTATCTTTTTTAGAAAAATGATTGATATAATCTCTGGCATTTTCAAGGTTTACTTTCTGGAAACGTTTTAAATTAACTCCACAGGGGATAATTTTTATTTTGTTCTCCAAATCAAAATCATAATAATGCATAAGGTCTTTTTTTTCTGGAGGATTCGTTGCAATTATAGTGTCAGCTGCTTCCATTATTTCTTTTTCAGCTATTAGTCGTTCTTTAAAGTTTTCAATGTTAATATTTTCTTTTTCAAATTTTTCTAAAGTGCGATGACGAATATGACCCAATGAGTGAAAGGTTTCTACCATTGGAACACGCAGTATTCTTTTGATTTGAGCAGCTGTCCATCCACCCAAGTAATAATTTCCATGAATTATTTTGTAATTAATTTTGTTTTCTTCCTTATAAGCAAGAAAATTACCAACAAATTCTGGTAATTTTTCCAGTGCTTTGTCTTTAGGTATAAGATAGCGAGGGCCTGCCTTTATATATATAATATTTACATTTTTTCCATAAGCTTTGACTAATTTTGTTCTTTTCCTGGTCAATCTAGTAAAAATATCAACTGACCAGCCGATTCGTCCTAATGCCTTGCTTAATTCAGAAACATAAACATTTTGTCCTCCTGTTTCGTGCCCGCCCAACTTAGCTGATGGGTCAGAGTGAACACTGAACATTGCTATTCTTTTTTTGTGATTATTTTTGCCGTTACTCATATTTTTAAAGCCCGGATTTCCCGGGATTTTATTTTTTGGAATTTTATTAGATTGTACTCTAATTTTAGTTCTAAGAATGGGTCGTGTCAAGTGTAAAACGTAAAACTGGCTAAGCAGGCGGTTTTTTGGTAGAATAAGATAATGAAGATTATATCTTGGAATGTAAACGGAATTAGAGCGGCTTGTAAAAAGAATTTTTTGAATTGGTTTAAAAAATCCAAAGCAGATATTGTTTGCTTGCAGGAAATAAGAGCGCAAAAAGAGCAGCTGCCAGATGATTTGCTTCAGCCAAAGGGTTATTATTTTTATTTTAATCAGGCCGTTAAAAAGGGCTATTCTGGAGTTGCGATTTATTCCAAGAAAAAGCCGTTAAAAGTAGAAAATAAATTAGGTTTAAAAAGATTTGACCAAGAGGGCAGGATTTTAAAACTAAAATATCCTGATTTTACTTTAATCAATATTTATTTGCCGCACGGTGGAAGACAAAAAGAAAACTTAGGTTACAAGCTGGAAGTTTATAAATATCTTTTAAACTATTTGAAAAAAATTAAGAATCAAAAAATTGTTTTGGTGGGAGATTTCAATGTAGCCCATCAGGAAATTGATTTAGCGAGACCGAAACAAAATCAAAAGAATATAATGTTTACTTCAGAAGAAAGAAAGCAGATTGATAAAGTAATTAAAATGGGGTTTATCGATACTTTTAGAAAATTTAATAAAAAAACGGGAAATTATACATGGTGGCCGCATATTGCTAATTGCAGGGAGCGAAATTTGGGTTGGCGATTGGATTATATTTTTGTTTCAAAAAATATGTCTATGAAGCTGAAAAAAGCTTTTATTCTCAATAAAGTGATGGGTTCAGACCATTGTCCAATCGGAATAAAAACTTGACAAGGTATTATAATGGGTATATACTCAAAACAAGAGTCGAAGTATTATTAATTAATAATTCACCTTTAACAGGGTAAATAATATGCAAAATAGAAGAGATAATTCAATTTCTCCCGGCGGAAGATTTAGAGCGCCTGGTGGAGGCGGCCGCGGCCGCCAGCCCGGTGGTTTTGGATTAGGGCCGGCAGGCAAGTGTGTTTGTCCAAGTTGCGGGGAAAGCGCTGCTCATCAAAGAGGAGTTCCTTGTTATGAAAGAAAGTGTTCAAAATGCGGTCAGCCAATGACCAGAGAGAGATAAAATTTTATTATGACGAAGAAAATATCTGAAAAGACAAAAATTTGTATTACTGCTGAAGGCAGGGATTTAAACGCGTTTTTAGACCCGCGTTTTGGCAGGGCTGTATATTTTTTATTTGTTGACAGCAAAGGAAAATTAATTAAAGCTATTAAGAATCATGGAGTAGAAGCAATGAGGGGAGCTGGCGTAACAGCTGCCCAGATTGTGGCTGATGAAAAAGTTAAGGCAGTGATTACCGGAAATATTGGGCCTAACGCTATTATGGTTTTAAGCGCTTCTGGAATAAAGGTTTTTATTGGCAAGCCGGGAGCAAAGGTAAAGGATGTTTTAAAAGAATATCAAGAAGGAAAGCTTCAGGAAATAGCTGAGACACTGCCTTACAGGCGTGGTCCTGGACGTGGTCCTGGTTCTGGCCGCGGTTTTGGCAGAGGAAGAATATGACTCCTCAATCTGTTTCCATTATTAGCGTTTTTGTAAATCTTGGCTTGGGCATTGCCAAGCTGTTTTTTGGTTTTTTAACCGGCAGTGTGGCTTTGATTGCCGATGGAATACATTCAAGCTTGGATGTATTTTCTTCCTTTGTTACTTTTTTAGGATTAAGAACAGCTAAAAAACCAATTGACGAAAAGCACCCTTATGGATATTGGAAAGCGGAAAGTTTAGCTGGTTTTTTGGTCGCAATACTTTTGGCAATTTCTGGTATTTGGATTTTATATGAAGCGGTTATGAGAATTTTTGGAGAAGGAACAGTTGAACTCAGCATCGGAGCAATCGCTGTAGTGGTTATCTCTATTGTGGTCACTGAAATTTTAGCCAGATTAAAATTTTATTACGGCGGAAAATTTAAGAGCTTGGCTTTAGTGGCTGACGCTGAACATTCAAGGGCTGACGCTTTGTCTTCAATAGGTGTTTTAATCGGGCTTTTTTTAGCGCCTTATTTTAATTTAGCTGATGCTGTAATTGCTTTGTTTATCGGCGGTTATATTCTTTTTGAATCCTGGCAAATAGGAAAAGAAATCACTGATTCATTATTGGATGTAGCCAATAAAGATGTGGAGCAAAGGATTAGAAAAATTTGCGTTTCTCATCAGATAGAAATTGCCGAATTAAAAACCAGAATGATTGGTTCTTTTAATTTTGCTGAGATTAAAATCAAGCTTCCTCCAAAATTAAAAGTTGAGCAGGTTCAGAAAATAACAGAGACATTGGAAGATAGATTGCTGAATAATATCCCAGAGCTGAAACAAATAATTATTTCAATTGAAGCGTATAATATGGCTAAAACAATAGTTTCGCCTAAATTGGGAAAGAAGATAGGAGATTTAAAAGGTTTTGAAAAAATCGGTCCTGAAAAAATAGGGGAGAGAACAATTATTCCTATTGAAAAACAGGAAATTGCTCCTCAATTTGGTTCAAGCGAATATTTAATAATTGACCAGAAAGAGAGCAAAATTTTATTAAAAAAGTTCTTAAAAAATCCTTACTTTAACAAGGATTTGCCTCACGGAGCAAGGTTTGCCAAGACGGTTCGCGCCGATAAGGTAATTACACGCGAGATAGGACCTAACGCTAAACAGGGTTTAGAAAATTTTGGTATTAAAGTTCGAATAGTCCCAGATAAAAATCTTAATGGTATATTAAAATTAATTGAGAATAATGCGAAAGAAAATTAAACAGATAGCAATTTCCGGCGGCAAGGGTGGTGTAGGAAAATCCACGGTCGCTGTTTTATTTGCTAATAAATTAATAAAAAAAGGCAAGAAAGTTATTCTTTGCGACTGTGACGTGGAATGCCCTAATGACTATTTATTACTTGGCCAGAAATTAAGAAAACCGATGCAAAGGGTTTTTGCGGAGTTTCCAAAATTAATTAAATCAAAATGCAGAAAGTGCGGTCTGTGCGCTAGAACCTGTCGAAATAACGCTATTTTTCAACAGGCAGGGAAATATCCGATATTTGTTAAAGATTTATGTTCTGGCTGCGGCGCGTGCTGGATTGTTTGTCCTTATAAAGCTATTAAATCTCAAAAACAAGAAATTGGCCAGATTTTTGTTAATCCTATTGAGAAGAATTTTTGGTTGGCGACAGGACAAGCAAATGCAGGACTTGAAGAAACAGGGCCGGTTGTGGCTCAGACAAAAAAATTTGCCTTAGATTTTGCTAAAAAAGTAAAAGCAGATTATATTTTGTTTGATACGGCGGCTGGCACTCATTGCCCTGTAATTAACGCTCTTTTAGATGTTGATTTCGCTTATATTATTACTGAACCAACGCCAATGGGAGCAATGGATTTAAGTTTAATTTTGGATTTATGCCAAAAGCTTAAAACACCGATTAAAATAATTTTAAATCAGGCAGACTTAGGAGATAAAACAAAAGTTGAAAAAATCGCTAAAAAATTTAAAACAAAAATTAAAAAAGAAATTCCTTATTCTAAAGAATTAGTAAGGGCTTATTCAAAAGGTAAATTGCTTAATTTTAAATTTTAAAAACTACGAAAACTAAATTTTGAAATCGTTTCCCCCTAACCGCGCCCTACCTCCCGATAGCTTTCACCTATCGGGATGCCCCACGATTTCAAAATTTGTTTTCTTCGTTTTTATAAATATACATCAAAAAAGAAATAAAAAAAATTACAATTGCGAGTGGAAAAGGGGGAGTGGGAAAGTCAATGTTGACTTCAGCGCTGGCAATGCTTTTTGCTAAAGAAAGAAAAGTAGTGGCAGTGGATTGCGATGCTGACGCTCCAAATTTAGCTCTTTGGTTGGGAGGAATAAAAAGCTGGGATAAAATTATTCCGGTTATTACTTCCGCAAAACCAGAGATTGATTATAAAAAATGTGATGGCTGCGGATTATGCGTTGAGAATTGTCGCTTTAGCGCCCTTCGGTTGACGCCTCAGGGTAAACCTGCGTTAAATCCGTTTTTATGCGAGGGTTGCGGCGCTTGCGAGGTTATTTGTCCGAAAGGAGCTATTAAATTAAAGCCGGTTCAGAATGGAGAAATCAGGATTAAAAGGACAAGGTATAATTTTCCTTTGGTTTCTGGCCAGCTTTTTCCAGGAGAAACAGGTTCAGGCAAGGTTGTGGACGAGATAAAAAGCGAAGCATCCGCCGCCGCTAAAGCTATGGCGGACAAAGGAAAAATTATTATGATTATTGATTCAGCTCCTGGCACAGGATGTCCGGTAACCGCGGCATTAAAAGACGCTGATTTTACTATTTTAATCACAGAGCCGACTCCTTCAGGGTTTGCTGATTTAAAAAGGGTTTTAGAAGTGGTTAATCATTTTAAAATTCCTTATGGCGTAGTGGTCAATAAATGGGATATAAATCCAAAATTTAGCAATAGAATGGAAAAATGGGCCCGAGGTAAATTTTTAGGCAAAATATCTTATGATAAAAAAATCTTCCAAGCCATTTCCAATTTAACGCCAATTATGGAAACAAATCTAAAAGCAAAGAATGAGATTAAAGATATTTACGATGAATTAAAAATATGCCAAGGCCAATAAAACCAAGAAGGGTTTTGTTTAACCCAAATATTACTTATTTTAAGCCGAGAGCTGTGCCGCTTTCCATATTAGAAGAGGTGAATTTGAGTGTAGATGAATTAGAAGCGATTAGATTGTGTGATTTAAAAGCTTTAAAACAAATTAAAGCTGCCAAGAAAATGAAAATTTCTCAAAGCACTCTTCAGCGAACTTTAATCTCCGCCCGCAAGAAAATAACAGAGGCATTAATACAAGGCAAAGCAATAAAAATTATAAAAAAATAATATGTCATTATCTATTGGAATTGTTGGCTTGCCCAATGTGGGAAAGTCAACTTTATTTGAAGCCATTACTAAAAAACAGGTTGAACGCTCTAATTATCCTTTTTGCACAATTGACCCCAATGTTGGGGTTGTCGCGGTTCCCGATAAAAGAGTGGATGAACTTGTTGAATTAACTAATTCCGCTAAAAAAGTTTATACGATAGTGGAGTTTGTTGATATTGCCGGATTGGTAAAGGGCGCGAGCAAGGGTGAAGGTTTGGGAAATAAATTTCTGGCAAACATCAGAGAGGTGAACGCTATTATTTATGTTTTGCGTTGTTTTGAGAATGAAAAAATTATTAATACTCAATCAAGTGTTGATATTTTAAGAGATAAAGAAATTTTAGATATGGAAATGATTGTTAAGGATTTGGACGCAGTAGAAAAAAGAATTCAATCATTAGAAAAAGACGCCAAAACAGGAGACAAGGAAATTATTAAAGAATTGGAAGCGCTAAAAAGAGCAGAGAGTTTTTTAGGAGATGAGCGTCTTTTAATCGAGCAGGACTGGGATAAAGATGAAAAAAGATGTTTAAATAAGTATCAATTTTTAACCCTAAAGCCAAGATTGTATTTATTAAACGGAGAGGAAAAAGATATTTCTGAAAATGTTTTACAGGTTTTTGAAAAAAATAATTGGCGTTTTGTTTTTATTGATGTGCTTGCTGAATTTGAGGCAATGGAATTTAAGCCGGAAGAAAGAGCTTCTCTCGGCTTGCCGATTGATTTAAGGTTAGATGTTTTAATAAAAGAATCTTATGAACTGCTTGATTTGATAACATTTTTTACTACAGGGCCTGATGAGACCCGCGCTTGGACATTAAAGAGGGGAGCAACAGCTCCTCAAGCGGGCGGCGTGATTCACAGCGATTTTGAAAATTGTTTCATTAAGGCAGATGTTATTAATTCACAGGAACTTATTAATGTTTGTGGCTTTGTCAAAGCTAAGGAAAAAGGCCTGATTAACACTGTTGGCAAGGGCTATATTGTCCAAGACGGCGATGTTATTGAAATTAAGGCGGGCGCTTGACGATTTGACAAATTGAGGTTTTTGGTGTATATTAAAAATACGTTTCTTTCAAGAAATGTTGTGCTTTCTAAGTCTTAGGCTAAGTTTTAGTAATAAGAAAGTTAGGAGTAGGTCGTTAGTAAATTTTAAGTTCACCCCGTGAAATCCTCCGACAAGTCGGAGGTGTTCCGATAAATCGGAACAATTTCACAGGGTAAATAAAATGGAAAATAAACTTTACGTAGGAAGTCTTTCTTACGACACAACTGAAGATTCTCTTAAAGAGTTTTTTTCAGCAGCTGGGACAGTTAGTTCTGCAACCATTATTATAGACAAGATGTCTGGCAGATCAAAAGGATTTGGCTTTGTGGAAATGTCTTCAGAAGACGAAGTCCAAAAAGCGATAGAAACGCTTAATGGAAAAGAGTTAGACGGAAGGGCTATTGTGGTTGATAAAGCCAAGCCAATGCAGAAAAGACCTTTTAAAGAATTTTCTCCTCGCGGAGGATATGATCGATAAGAAAAAAAGATTTTCGAGTTAATCAAACAAAAAGCCCTTTCAGGGCTTTTTTGTGTTGCGCGGAGCTGCGCTTGATTTTTAAAATTGATTTGGTAGTATATTGGTATAGTTCATTGATTTTTTAATAAATAAAAGAGGTGTAAATAAAATGAATGTATGTAATATTATTCCGACTACGGCGGCAGAGCATATTGCCAAAAAGTTGGAAGATGGAAGAGGTTTAAAAATTATATTTCCGGACAAAAATAAAGAGGGAAGCAGGTATTTTCCTGATGGCGAAGTCTACACAAGACTCTCAAAGATTAATGAAATAAACGGAAGGACAGTTGTTTTGCACTCTGGCGCGCCAAACCCAGATAAAGGACTGATAGAATTAGAAATACTTTTAGAAATAATTTCAAGAGATTCAGTTCGCCCGATAGAAGTATTTTTTACTTATTTTCCTTATGCAAGACAAGATAATGTTTGGAAAATAGGGGAAACAAATACTGCCCGAAATTTGATAGAGAAATTGGTTAATTATTATAATGTTGAGAAAATTTATATTATTGACGCGCATTTTTCTCATAGAGAATGGGTTAAGAATTACCCAATAGTTAATGTTTCTGCGGTTGATTTATTGAAAAATAGCGCGCTGGCAAAATATCCAGAGATTATTTTTTTAGCGCCTGACATTGGATCGCAAAAAAGAACAGGACTAAAGGGCACAGAGAAGAAAAGAAAAGATTCACATAATGTAGAAATTAAAGAAATTACAGAGAATGTTTCAGATAAAACAGTGGGCGTTGTTGATGATATGATAGGCACAGGGAATACATTGGTTGATTTTTACGATGAGTGCAGGTCGGCAGGCGTGAAAAAAGTTGTGGCGGCGGCAACACATGGTGTTATTCCCAGTGGGGCGGAAAAGGTCTTTCAGAAATATGACGGATTTTATTTGACAAATACGGTAGACAACCCAAGGGCAAACATAGATATTTCCGGCTTAGTCGCAAGGGCAATAAGAGATTATAAATAAGGGCTTATCTCAAGATAAGCTTTTTTATTTTATCCTATTTCATCCACGGCCGTGGATGAAATAGGATAATTTTAAATAGCTTGTTGTTTTGCGTTTTGAAGTTTGGTATACTTTAATAAAGCAAATTAAACTTACGAAAACTCCGAAAACCTAATTTCCTAAATCGTTTCCCCCTAACCGCGCCCTACCCCGCCAAGGCGGGGCCCCACGATTTAGAAAATTGGTTTTCTGCGTTTTCTATAATATATGAATATGACAAATTTTTTAAAAAAAGAAGTTGACGGGAAATTAGCTGTTGCTGTAGCTGCTTTTTTCGTTGCCGTTTGCGGCATTTTTTTAGTTTGTGAAGATTTAGCTCAAAATCTTTCGCTTCATTTTCCTCAAATTCCATTATCTCAAGCTCCTCTTTCCTCTGAAAAGGTAGAGGACATTAAAACATTTTCTTCAGAGCAGGAATTTAAAGATTATTTAGTAGAAGGAGCGCTTGATTCAAGTTATGGTTTTAGCTTGGGAGCGGTCCGTTCTGTCAGTGATATGTCGGTTCCGATGTTGGAGCAAACCGGAGAGCTGAGGAAAGGAGCGGGTGAGGCAGTGATAGGAAGAGTTTCCGATACCAATGTTCAGGTTGCGGGAATTGACGAGCCAGATATTGTTAAAACAGACGGCAAAGAAATTTATTTTTCTCAAGCAAAAAGTTATTATGGATGGGGAATGAGGGAAATGATAGCGCTGCCGCATCCTTCAGTCAAGGGAGAAACAAAAATAATAAAGGCGTTTCCTCCGTCTGACTTAGATATAGATTCCAGCATTGCTCAAACAGGAAATTTACTTTTAGATGGAAATAATTTGATTATTTTTTCTGGGCAGGATATTTATGGTTATGATGTTTCTGATTCAAAATCACCTGAAAAGAAATGGGATATAGAGCTGGAGGATAATAGTCATTTAGTCAGCGCGCGGCTTTATAAAAATAAAATATATTTAGTCACCAAGGACAGGATAAATATTTATCATCCTTGTCCGATAAGACCTTTGACAGTTAACGGAGCAGAGCTTGAGATAAAATGTGTAGATATTTATCATCCAGTTTCTCCAGTACCGATAGATGTTGTTTTTACCGCAACAATTTTAAACCCTAAATCCGGAAAAGTAGAAAAAAAGATTTCTTTTGTCGGGTCTTCCGGCTCTTCAATTGTTTATATGTCAGAGAATTCAATATACGCTACTTATTCTTATTATGAAAGTATGATTAAATTTTTTGCTGATTTTTTGAAAGAAGAAGCGCGAGATATTTTTCCGAGTTATGTTATTGCCAAGCTTGATAAGTTAGAGGAATATGATATTAGCCAGCAGGCAAAACTTATTGAATTTCAAATAATTTTGGAAAAATATATGGCTTCTTTAGACAGAGATGAGCGTTTAAGAATAGAGAATGAAATGGAAAACAGAATGAATGATTATTATAAAAAACATAAGCGAGAGTTGGAAAAAACAGGTATTATAAAAATAGGACTGGAAGGATTTAAGGTTAAGGCCGCAGGAAAAGTGCCTGGCCGTCTTTTAAATCAGTTTGCATTAGATGAATACAAAGGCAATTTAAGAGTTGCGATTACAATTGGAGACAGTTGGTTCATGGGCAGGGGAGAGAGCGCTAATGATGTTTATGTTTTGGATAAAAATTTGAAAATTCAGGGAGCTGTGAAAGATATGGGTTTAACTGAAAGAATTTACTCGGTTAGATTTATTCAAGACAAAGGATATGTTGTTACATATAGGCAGATTGACCCTTTCTATGTTTTAGATTTGTCTGACCCAAAAAATCCAGAACTAAAAGGGGAATTAAAAATTCCTGGCTATTCCGCTTATTTGCATCCTCTGTCTAAAGACAAAATTTTGGGCATAGGCAAGGAGGGCTCAAAAATAAAGATTTCTTTATTTGATGTGGAGTTTGCGGAAAAACCTATTGAGCGCGATAAATATCTTTTAAATGAATACTGGTCTGATATTTTAAATACCCATCACGCTTTTTTACTGGATAAAAAGCATAATATATTTTTCCTGCCCGGCAGTAAAGGAGGTTATATTTTTTCCTATGAAAATGACAAACTACAGTTGAAAAAAGCAATAAGCCAGATTTCTGCCAGAAGAGCGATTTACATTAATGATTATTTATATATTATCGGCGAGAATAAAATCACCGTACTGAATGAAATTGATTGGGAAAAAGTTCAGGAATTAGATTTATAGTTATGCACACCCAGGAGCGTAGAAAAGAATTAATTTCTATTGTATAATTGAATAATGAAAAAAGATATGGAAAATTTAAAAATAATTATCATTGCTATGACAGTTGCTTTAGTTACGGGAGCAGGCGCTTATTATTTCGGTCAGACGGAGGGCTATAAAACTGGTCATAATAGCGGTTATACCAAAGGATATGATGATGGCAAAAAAGCAGTGGAGGCGGAACAACAAGAGATGATTTCCAAAACCACGGCTGGAGCTGAAGTCAATCCAGTAGAGAACCTTCCTTCTGCTAATCCGCTGGAAGGAGTTAAGACCAATCCGTTTGAAGGAGGATACAAGAATCCGTTTAAATAAAAAAGCTATATGAAAAAGGTTTATTTTGTTTTTATTTTTACTTTTATTTTTTTAGGTTTTTGCGGTTTTGCGTTTGCTGAGGAGGATTTGCTATCTGATGTTAATTTTCCTATTCCTGAATTAGGAAATTGCGTCAGTATGGAGGAATGTGAGGCATATTGCGATTTAGAAGAAAATACTAAGGCCTGTCTTGATTTTGCTGAAGCCCATAATTTACTTTCTCAGGAAGAAATAGAAAAAGACAGGAAAATGCTCGAGATGCTCGAGACAATGGCTGGCCCAGGCGGCTGTCAAGGTCAGGAAGAGTGCGAGATATATTGTGATGAGCCGGAGCATATGGAAGAGTGTATTATTTTTGGCAAAGAGCATAACTTGATTCCCCCGGAAGAACTTGCCCAAGCAGAACAAGCTCTAATAGCGATTAAAAAAGGAGTAAAACCACCTCCTTGCCGCGGAAAACAAGAGTGTGATATTTATTGCTCTCAGATAGAACATCTTGAAGAATGTATTACTTTTGGCGAGGCGGCCGGGTTTATGAGCTCTGAAGAAGCAGGAATGATTCGTAAGACCGGAGGGAAAGGACCAGGCGGATGTCAGGGAAAAGAGGAATGCGATGCTTATTGTAATAACCCAGACCATATGAAAGAGTGTATAGAGTTTGGTCTTAAGTATGGACTTATGCCGGCAGAGGAAGAAAAAGAGGCAAGAATGATGCTTCAGGCATTGGAAAAAGGCATTAAACCGCCGATGTGTGGAAACAAACAAGAATGCGACATCTATTGTTCCCAGCCAGAGCATATGGAAGAGTGTGTTAATTTTGGCGAGGCGGCCGGGTTTATGAGCTCTGAAGAAGCAGAACAAGTAAGGAAGATGGCGAAAGCAGGAATTTTTGGCGGTCCTGGCGGATGTCAGGGAAAAGAGGAATGCGAAGCATATTGTAATAATCCTGATAATATGCAGGAATGTATGGAATTTGCTGTTAAAGCCGGGTTTATGAGTTCTGAAGAAGCAGAAGAGACAAAAAAAATAGGAGAACAATTTGGGCCTGGCGGTCCGGGCGGTCCGGGCGGTTGTCAGACGCCGGAAGAATGTGATGCTTATTGTCAAGACCCGGAACATATGCAGGAATGTATGGAATTTGGTCAGAAAATGGGATTAGTAAAGCCGGAAGAAGTTGAAATGGTTAAAAAAATTGGACCAGAGGGTCCAGGCGGTCCGGGCGGTTGTCAGACGCCGGAAGAATGCAAAGCGTATTGCGATAATCCTGAACATATGGAAGAATGTTTTAATTTTTCTGTCAAAGAAGGCATGATGAGTTCGGAAGACGCAGAGAAAATGAAACAAATGATGACGCCTCCAGAAGGATATATAGAAATGACACCTCCAGAAGGATATATAGAAATGACACCTCCAGAAGGATATATAGAAATGACACCTCCAGAACAAGGTATGATGATGCCTCAAAAAGAATTTGCGCCTATGCAAGAACCACAGTCAGAAGAAGCAGCTCCTTTTTTTGAGGAACCGCAAACATTTTTTGAAACAATCAAACAATTTTTAGCTAGTGTAGCCACTGCCCTTGAAATTTCTTTTTAGAAGTTTTAGAATAAAGAAAGATTAAGAAATAAACAAAATCCCTTAACTCTTTAAGGGATTTTGTTTATATGCTAAAATTAATCAATGTTAATAAAAGTAAAAGTTTTTCCTGATTCAATAAAGCAAGAGATAATTAAAAAATCTCAGGATAGTTTTGAAATAAAAGTAAAAGAGGCGCCCATAAGAGGGGAGGCAAATAGGGCAGTGGTTAGGATTTGAGATTGTCAATGTTTCAGCAATCTTGTTGAATCAAAAAGCCACCAATAATATGGCAGCATTACAAGATTATTATAATACAAATTTGAATAAAATAAAAGAGACCTCTCAAAATGAGGAGGACCCTTTCGTTACAGTAAGCCGTTTGGCAAACTTGACCTGTCACTCTTTTACTTTTAGTGTAACAGAGTCAGATATTTTGTCAAGTCCTAATGTGGGGAAAACTAAAAAAACAGCCCCATTGGAGCGGACGGGATTCGAACCCGCATTTCCAAGAGTGACAGGTCCTGGAGTTTGCCAATTAACTTACCGCCCCGCTCCGGGACTGCAACTTCATCATATCAAATAATTAGTGGCGAAGCAAATAAAATTATTTTGAGGGATTTTATTTTTATGTTAAAATTAATTAATGTTAATAAAAGTAAAAGTTTTTCCTGATTCAATAAAGCAAGAGATAATTAAAAAATCTCAGGACAGTTTTGAGATAAAAGTAAAAGAGGCGCCCATAAGAGGGGAAGCGAACAGAGCGGTGATTAAAGTTTTAGCAGAACATTTTCCCAATCAGAGCGTTAGATTGATTAAAGGGTTTAGAGAAAGAAACAAAGTTTTTGAAGTAAAATAAAAATACACCCTTATCAGAATGGGCGCATAGTTTTACAATAATAAAAAGAGCTGCTCAGCAGCTCTTTTTAGTTTTTATTATATCGGATAAATCGTATTATATTTAAATTTTAATTTATCCGATATTATTTAAGGCATTTTATGTATCCGATATAGCTTATTTTTACAATACATTATACGTTTTTGAAGATTTTTTTGCAATCAATGTAATTTTTAGGCCATATTTATTTATTTAACATTTTTATCGTTGTGTTAAGATGGACCCCGTGAAATAAAATCGTAAAGATTTTCCCCGACATGTCAGGGATTTCACGGGGCAAGGTTATCCACAGTTATTGAGTTGACACTGATTTATAAAACAAGGTAAAATAGAATAATCTCGGCACTCGATAATCTCGAACTTCGAGATTTAAGATAAATATGTGGCATGAAAGAAAACAAAGAAAAAAGTAAATATATTTCTCTAAAACAAGCGGCAAAAATTTCTGGTTATAGCTCTGACCATATTGGTTTTTTAATTCGGGAGAAAAAAATAAAAGGGAGAAAAATTTCTCTTAAAAGTTCTTGGAAAATTACTCCAAAAGAGATAATAAAATGCTGTAAAAAAACAAAAAATCTCGCTACCCGAGATTCTTCTTCTTTATTGAGGAGAAGATATCTTTCTTTAAAACAAGCGGCAAAAATTTCTGGTTATAGTTCTGACTATATTGGTTTTTTGATTCGCGAGGGAAAGCTCAAAGGAAGAAAAGCTTATTCTGGAGTTTCTTTACAAACTACAAAAAGAGCAGTGATGGAATATAAAAATAGAAAAACCTTAAAATTAACACAGACCCGACGTGTGTCAGTTCCTATTCCTGTGGTTGCGTTTAAAGTAGTTGCGTTTAAAAAATTAAAAAAGCAAATTTCAGAAATTAAAAATTGTTTAATCCCGTGGATTAAACATATAAAAACTATAAAAACTTTTCAATTTGGTTGGAGATTTGCTTTAGCGGCTTTTGTAGTATTGTTTTTACTTTCTGGTTTTGCTCCTATAAAATTTTTACAAAATTCTGTTATCACGGCCATTACAGGAGGGGAGACAGAGATTATTAATTTTTATCCGACTCAATTTACGGGTGGTTGGCAAAATTCAGAAAATGCGCAAGGGCCGCCTGATGTTTTGTCCAATGGAGATATTAATAATTTTTCTGAAGCAAATTCAGCTGTTTATAAAACAGGGGCGCTTACATTAATATGCGGAGAGTTTGTCAGTGAAGAGTTGAGTGATGACGATGTTGAGACAGATACTGGCATTGATGAATTTGTGGAAGAATTAACTGAGGTAGAAGAGGATGTGGCGATAGAGGAGGTCAGTGAAACAGAAGAGATAGCTACAACAACAGAAGAGATAGCCACAACCACGGAACCCGCCGAAAATCTTCCTGCCCGCAATGCTTCGCATAGCGATGCAGGCGGGGCAGATATTCAGGCGGGCGGGGAGCCAGCTTTGCCTGACGACAGCATTCTTGAAACCGATACTCCTGCGCAGAATGAAATAATTATTATTGAGGAGACAATAGAGGCAACAACGACAGAAGAGATAGAAGCAGCTGATGAAATTATTTCTGAGCCAGTAATTTCTGATGAGCCGATTTCATTTTTTGAGAAAGCGAAAAGGGAATTAAAAAATATTTTTGGTTCCATAGGTTTAGTTCAAGCTCAGGAAAATAAAGTTTTTCAATCAGCAAAAATTAAATTTTCTTTTGCTCTTGGTGAAAAAGAACAGGACATTTTATTAGAAGAGCCAGTGGGCTTTTGGAATTCTTTCAAAAAATCAATAAGCCGAATTAAAACTTGGGGAAGCAAATTTGAAGAAGCGGTTAAGGGGATTGGAGATTTAATAATAGTTGAAGCTGAAGAAAATATAGAGGACGAACATCCGGAGGTTTTATCTAACATTGATGATAAGATTATTATCTGGTATTCCTTAGATGGCGAATCATGGGATAAGCTCGGGATTATTTCTTCTTCTCCCTTGTCTAATGCTTTAAATCATGGCTATTTTGAATACGAAGCTCCTCTTTTAAAAAGTGAAGAAGGCATTAAAAATTTAAAAATTAAGTTTGATGGAACAGTGGGAGGCGAAACAAATATTACGGCTTATCTTGACAGTGTCTGGGTGGAGGCGAGCTACACGAAAGAAAACGAAACTAAACATGAAATCGACACAAAAGACAAGCCAAGAATAAGGATTAAAGATAGTCATTTATTGATTTCTCCTCTTGGCGAGAAAAGTTTTCATTCTAATGAAGAGCCGGTTTTTGTAATTAAAGAACCAGAATTTACAGTCAAGCAGCTTCAAGAACTTGTTAATGTTAACGAGGCGGAAATTATAGAAGGCGAGTTTTATAAGAATCAAGAAACAAGAACAGCTTCAATAATTGAGCCGATAAAAGAATTTATTGACGGGATAGTTGAAGAAGTTATTGAAAATGTTTTAGAACCAATTTTTAATCGAGAAGATGGCGAGCCCGCCGAAAGTCCTGCGGACAATCAGGCGGGCGGGGAGCCAGCTTTGCCTGACGACAGCATTCTTGAAACCGATACTCCTGCGCAGAATGAAATAATTATTATTGAGCCCGCCGAAAGTCCAGACCCCGAAGGAGAACCTGCGGTTCCCTACGGGGCGGACAATCAGGCGGGCGAGGAAGCTAAGACCATGGAAGCAGTGGCAACTACTACAGAAGAGATAGCCACAACCACGGAACCCGCCGAAAGTCCTGAGGACAATCAGGCGGGCGGGGAAATAATAGGGGCGATGAAAAAAGCAATTAAGAAAATTGTTTTTGTTCCTCAAGTTGCGGCTCAAGTAGAACCGAATAATTTCAGAATTAAAATTTTTAACCCTATGGGCCAGGAATCTTTAATTGAAGCCCATGTGATTACTAAATTTATTGATAATAAACAAGGGTTTGAAATAAAAATTCCAAAACCGGGAAGAGATTTTTATCCGGGCAAATGGAAGATGGAGATTGAGATTGAAACTGATGAAGCGATATTGATTTCAGAACAAGATTTTACATGGGGGGTTTTAGCTATAAATATAAACAAGTCGATATATCTATCAGGCAGTGACAGCTCTGCTTATATTCAAATGGGAGTACTAGATGATATTGGAAAAACAATTTGCAACGCTGATTTGACTCTGATAGTAAAAAGTCCGGCAGGAGTTGAGAAGGAATTTTCAACTGAAGACGAAACAATTCAGAGAAGTTCAGAATGCGGGCCAAGCACTATTACCAATACCCCTGATTACTATGCATATTATGATATCCCGGATGAGTTGGGATTATATGAGCTCTATTTAACAGCGATTACCCGAAACGGCGTTCGTGAAATTTTTGACTCTTTTGAGGTTCGTGAATCGGTTGCTTTTGATGTTGAGAGAATCGGGCCGACAAGGATTTATCCCCCGGCGTTTTATGAGGTAACATTAAAAATTAAGGCGAATGAAGATTTCGTCGGGCAGGTAATAGAAAGTGCGCCTGCGAGCTTTGAGGTAGTACACGAAACAGGCACGAAACTGAACACGAAACCACACGAAAATACAAAAGAAATTATATGGCAGGTTGATTGGGAAGCGGGGGAAGAGTATGAATTAAAATATCAATTTGACGCGCCAGACATCAGCCCCTACTTATATTTGCTGGGACCTCTTGAATTTCATAGTGACAGTTTAGTGTTTAAGGAGCTTCGTTCGTGGCAGATTGCCGTGGACGCGGCAATATCTTCAGCTCAAACTGGGAACTGGGACGCAACCTCAACTTGGAGCGGCGGAGTGGTTCCAACTTCAGCGGATGATGTTACAATTTTAGACACTCATACTGTAACTGTAAATGTTAGCAACGCTACCTCCTCAAGCTTGACAATAAACTCTGGCGGCACGCTTACTTTTCTTAACAGTACTGATACTTCTCTTACTACTAACGGTACAACTTCTATTACAGGGACTTTGAGCATTGGAACTTCCGGAGCCAGAATCGGGTCTTCTTATACAGCGGCTCTTAAATTTAATTCAAGCGCTGATGACGCCTGCGATTTAACTGTTAATAGCGGCGGGGCTTTAAATATGTATGGGGCTGTTCTTAGTTATTATAAAACAACCCTTGCTTCAAACGCTACTTCAAGTCAAGCTGATTTAATAACTTCAGATACAACCGGCTGGGTTGCCGGTGATATTCTCGGAGTTGGCGGCAACTCTTTCGGAGAATCAGAAAAAATGACTATTTCAAGTGTTTCGGGAACAACAATTACTTTAACCGGGAATCTTTCCAACACTCATGTCACTGGCTCTTATATTATCAACTTAACCAGAAACGCTGTTATTGAAGAAACAAATTCCGCAAGCTATCAAAGCGATGTAAATGTTAGTTCGGGCGGAGATTTAAACATTGACTGCGCCTTGTTTAAAGAGCTTGGACATTGGTCATCTCAAGCTTTAAAGATAAGCAGTACTGATGTCGCGATTCCCCTTAAAAATTCAGTGTTTACAGGAAGTTATCGCGCAGGCGGGGGATCTAATCCTTATGCTACATTAGTATTGGATTGGGGTGCGAATAATCTGAAGATTGAAAATGTTTTTAGTTATGACGGTGGTTATTTGGCTTTTTTTCGCGCTCAACTAGGAGAAGAAAGGGAGAATTGTATTGCCATGTATCACTCAGCTAACGGATTTGACATACTTGACGGTAGTTCTGGCGCAAAACATACTAATTGTATTGCGATTGATTGTGGTGCAGGTTTTGCGGTGAGACATTCAGTTCAACGAAGTTATTCTAACTGCAAAGCTTATGCATGTACTACGGGGTTTCATGTGAGCGGAGCGACTAGTATTATACTTGATGACTGTGAGTTTGGAGGAACCATAGGAAATAATACCAGCAGGGATATATACTTGGCTTCAAATGTTCAAGCTTATGTCAGAGGGAACGGTAAATTAGACAGCGCTACAAAAGTTGAAAATATTGAAAACGCTTATTATGGAAGTTTTGTAAAAATTGAAGATTATGGAGGAACCAAATTAGCAAGCAAAAGCTGGTATAAAGCCGGGACAGTAACAAAAGACACGGGCGTTACTCATAGCGGGGGAGCAAGTTCTTCAGCTAAACTTGAACCTAATAGTACCTGCACTTCAACCTATCCTTTAAGATTATCATCTGATTTAGACAGAGGAGATTTTGTTGTCTGGGCATCAGCAGCAGCTACCACAGTAACAGTTTATATCCGTTCCTTAGGCGTTTGGTCATCATATCCTACTAATTCAGAGCTATACATTCAGGCAGAATACTGGGATGACGCGGGTTCGGCGGAAAGGGCGACATCTACCGCTTCTACGCAAGTTTTATCAGACGAAACAACTTGGGTTGCGTTTACCACAACTTTTACTCCTGTGCAGGCGGGCTGGGTTTATGTTAAAGTTTATCTTAAAAAATATGAAGCGAGCAAAGGCATTTATGTGGACATTAAACCAGTCATTGAATGATGAAGAAAGTTTTAATTATTATTTTAATAATTTTTTTATCAGGGATAGCGGGAATAGCTTCAGCTGCCCAATATGACTGGATTTTAGGCATACCTGTTCAAACCGATACCACTAATTATGATTGGTTGAAAGGAGCGCCTTATGTTATTACGGAAGCGGCAGGAGCAGCAGCCACCACTACTGTCTCGGGCACTGTCTACACAGATGAAGGTTCAACAGGCATTGGTTCTGACAAAACAGTAAGAATTAAGGT
>JAGLUP010000003.1 GCA_023134715.1 Candidatus Parcubacteria bacterium | reverse complement strand
CTGAGATGTTTCACTTCAGCGGGTTCGCTGCCCAGTCAAATGACTAAGCCGTTCGGGTTTATCACCCGAACAGGTTTCCCTATTCGGAAATCTCCGGATCAAAGGTTGCTAAACACCTCCCCGAAGCTTATCGCAGTCACGCCACGTCCTTCATCGCTTCGACCACCCAAGACATCCACCATCCGCTCTTAAGAATGTTTTACTCCGCAAAGCACACAATTGTTTTACTTTTTTACTTTACGACGTTATTGTCTTCTTATTTAATTTTCAAATAACTTACATAACAGAAAAACCGCCCTATCAGAAGCGGCTTTCAAAAAATCAAAATCTAAAATACGCTAATAAGCGCCGCTTCTTTTATCTCGGATATGTCTTAATCTTTTCATATCTTAATTATATAATAACAAATCAAAAACACTTGTCAACCCCTCTTCATTTGCTATAATCATTTAAGGGTTATTAAAAAATTATAAATATACAACAAGCGACATTTAACAAATCTCTGAAAATATTTTGTTTTATGTTCCATGTTTTATATTCTGTGAGTTATGTCTAATTTAAACAAATTTTTCTTACTAAGCATTATTTGCTTTTCAATGATAGGAGTAGGATTTATTTCTGCTCAAGAAAATTTTTCTGAAAATCTTTCCATAAAAGCTGGTCAAATGGTTGAACAGGATGAAAATATTACTGCCGCGGATTTAGAAGTTGGAGAACCAACTCTTCTGCCTGACAGCCCATTTTATTTTCTCAAAGATTGGAGTCGCGGAGTTCGTTATTTTTTTGCTTTTGACCCAGTTAAAAAAGCAGAATTAAAACTAAAATTTGCCAATGAAAAAATAATAGAAGCAGAAAGATTAGTTGAAAAAAAGCCAGAAATTGCTAATAGAGTTATAGCGAGCTATCAAAACGATTTAGATGAAATTAAAAAACTCATAGAAGAAAATAATTTAAGCGCTGAAGATACAAAAGTTGCAAAATTTTTAGATAAATATATTGATAAAAGTTTAAAACAGCAAAAACTTTTAGAAAAATTAGAAGAAAAATTTCCGGCTGAAAAATATGAACATATTAAGGAAGTTAAAGAAAGGGTCTTAACTAATTTTACAGAAACCGCGTTAAAAACATTTTCAGCTGAGAAATTCCAGGAAAGAATTGAAAAAATTACTGAAGAGCAGGAAGGCAGTCGCTTAAAACATATTAAAAATTTAGAGGTTTTAATGCGAATTGAAGAAAGGATTCCTGAACAAGCGAAACAAGCAATCAGAAAAGCCCAGGCCAATGCTTTAAAAAGATTGCATGATAATCTTGAACAGATTCCAGAAGATGAAAAACCTATTTTAGAAGAATATTTAAAACGCATCCAAGGCAATGAAGTGCGACATTTAGAAATAATATCTAAATTAGAAAAAGAATTAGGATCAGATTTTAAAGAAACAGTTGAAAATTCAAAAAAAGAAGCAATGCAAAAAATTGAGAAACAATTAGAAAAATTTAAAAACGATGAAAAAAAGCAAGAATACCTAAAACGCATAAGAAAAATAAATGAAAAAAATACAGTTTGTACAACACAATGGGATCCGGTTTGCGGAATTGATGGAAAAACATACAGCAACGCCTGTTTTGCTAAAGTAGCTGGAGTAGATATAAAACACAAAGGAGTTTGCAAAAATGCAACAAAATAGAAACGACAAGCTAATTGTAATTTTAGGGCCTACTGCTTCAGGAAAAACTGAATTAGCTATTAAATTAGCAAAGAAATTTTCCGGTGAAATTGTTTCAGCTGACTCAAGACAGATATATAAAAGAATGGATATTGGAACAGGAAAAGCCACAAAAAAACAAATGAAAATTGTCCCTCACCATCTTATAGATATTGTTAATCCTGACCAAGAATTTAACGTAACTATCTATAAAAAAATGGCTGTTAAGGCCATAAAAGATATTCAAAAAAAAGGAAAAATTCCCTTCTTAGTTGGCGGAACCGGTCTTTATATTAAAGCAGTAGTTGATAATATTGAATTTCTAAAAATAAAACCGCAAAAAAAATTACGAAAAGAATTAGAAAATAAAACAACAGAGCAACTTTTTAAAATTTATAAAAAATTAGACCTCAGGGGAGCCAAGCTTATTGACAAACAAAACAAAAGGCGATTAATACGAGCAATTGAAGTTTGCAAAGCAACAAAAAAACCATTTTGGGAGCAAAGGAAAAAAGGGAATCCTCTCTTTGATGTTTTACAAATCGGGATAAAGATAGAAAAAGAAAAACTAAAAAACAAAATAGAAAATAGGATTGGCAAAATGTTTAAACAAGGACTGGAAAAAGAAGTAAAAAATCTTTCTGAAAAATATGGTTGGAAAACATGGTCAATGCAAACCATTGGCTATCAAGAATGGAAACCATATTTTAACAAGAAAATAACAAAAAAAGAACTACAACAAATTATAGCTCTTCACACCCGCCAATTTGCCAAACGGCAAATGACATGGTTTAAATCTGACTCGAGAATAAATTGGATAAAAAATGAAAAACAGGCAGAAAAATTAATCAAAAAATTTATTAAATTAACATTTCCTCTAAACTCTTGAGATTAAATTTTGTGTTTGAGCAACCATTTTTTGTTAAAGGAATTCCTAAAATAGATATTTTTTTATTTTGAGATTTTATATATTCTATTCCAATTCTTATCTCCTGAACGCAAGCAACTCCGATTATAGCATCGCAATCAGTATAAGTTAAAATCTTTTTCATAGCTGAGCCACCAGGCAAAATAAAGGACTTATAGCCACGACTCTTAGCGAGTTCTGTTGCCCGACTAGCCAAGCAATTTTTTGAGCAATGATTGCAAAAATAAGCAGAAAATTTTTTATTAAAAGTCGCTTTACACCTTGAATCCATATATTTCCGACAGCAGTGAGGTAGTAAAAGAATTTTTTGTTTTGCCTTAAAAAAATTTTCTTTTTCCATTAAATTAGTGATATAGATACCAGCTAAATCCTCAACAATGAAAATAGCATCATCAACCTGAATTCCCAAAATTTCGTTAATCTTAAATTTAGAAACCAATTCTCTTGAAGCTTTTCCTAATTTTCTGTGTAATTTCCGCTTTTCTGAAATCTCAGCTAATATTTTAAAAAATTCCTTAGGAAGCTTATTTAAATCAAAGTTAAAATTATAAGCCATTAATTTATACCTTTCTCTCAATTAAATAATAAACAAACTCTTTCAAACGATTTTTAGCTGGAGAATCTGTCAATAATTTACTTGCCTCGAGCCAAGATTCTTCAATAATCTGGGAGGCAATTTTTTTTGCGTAATTCACGCTGTCATATTTATTTATAATTTCTATGGCTTCCCTTTTCAAATCATTATTATCTGCATGTATATCTAAAATCTCAACTAATCGTTTCTTGTCTTGCTCGTTCGCTTTTTCTAAAGTGTGAATCACCATTAAAGTTCTTTTTCCTTCTTTGATATCATTGCCAAATATCTTGCCAAATTTTTCTCTTTCTTCCCCTTGTAATTTTATATCTAAAATATCATCCTGAATTTGAAAACCAACACCTATGGCCTCAGTGACTCTGCCAAGTTTTTCAACAAGTTCATCGTCCCCTCCTGAAAGAATAACTGCTATTTTTGCTGTCATTCGAGCCAAACAGCCGGTTTTAAAAGCGCACATTTGTAAATATTCTTTTTCATCTATCTCATTAATTTCTCCTTTATGCCAATAAATATCTGTTCCCTGCCCAAAACTTAAATTTACCATTTCCTGAATATAAATTTCATACACTCTATTTAAAATTTCTGGCTCAAACTTATCTTTATTCTTAATTAAACTTAAAAGCGGTAAAAAATACATAATATTTCCAGCGTTTATAGCAATATCTACGCCAAAAATTTTATGCAAACAAGGCCTACCCCGTCTTAACTCTCCCTGATCTTCAATATCATCAATTATTATCGTTCCATTATGAATAATCTCAGGAATAATAACAAAATCCTTAAGCTTTTCTTTATCGCCGCCTACTACTTCTGCAATCAATAAAAATAAAATTGGCCTCCATCTTTTTCCTCCTCTTTCTAAAAAATCCCAAATCGGCTCTATTACTGCTTTTTGAGCCGCAGCTTGGTTGTAAGTATAACGAGGTTTTCCAAAAGTAAATTCCAGCCATTCCTCAGTCGCTTGTTTTGGTATATATTTCTCAATAATCTCATCAATTTCTGGCTTCAATTTTTCCATATATTCAATAATTCCTTTAGATTTTATTTTAATCGGTGATTTTTCCATAAATTACAATAATTTCTTTAAAATTTTATTTGCTGTTTCTGGACTTGCCTTGCCTCGGGTCGCTGCCATTACCTTGCCTACTAAAAATTGCAAAGCATTCTGTTTCCCCTTTCTGTAATCCTCAACCGGCTTTGGATTCTGGGAAATTACTTGTTTTACAATCTTCTCAATTTCAGTAGTATCAGTTAATTGAACTAAATCCTGTTCCTGAATAATATGCGAAGGGTCAGCTCCTGTTTTAAACATTTCTCCTAACACTTGTTTTGCAATTTTACTTGAGATTTTGCCTTGATAAATTAAAACAATAAATTCAGCAAAATTTTCAGGAGTAATTAAAATATCCGAAACCTTTTTTCCTTTTAAGAGCCATTGCAAGTCGGTAAGAATATAATTTACAGAAAGCTTTATTAATCTCTCAAATTCTTGAGCTTCTACCTTATTTTTAATCTCTATTTCTTTTGCCCAATTTCTAACCTCTGATGCTGTTTTTTCAAAATATTCTCCCAACTCTTTATTTCGAACAAAAATCTCAATATCTTTGTCTAAAAGATTATACTCTTGCTTAAATCGATATCTCCTCTGATGAGGAAGCTCGGGAATCTCCGCTTTTATTTTATTAATATCAGATACCTTTGTCCGCAAAATTGGCAAATCTGGTTCTGGAAAATAGCGGTAATCATGCGATTCCTCTTTTACTCTCTGGCTTATAGTAATCTGTTTTGCGTCATGCCATCCTCTTGTTTCTTGAATAACTTTTTTACCAGATTCTAAAACTTTCGCCTGCCTCTTAATCTCATAATCAATTGCCCTTTCCACTACCCGAAAAGAATTAAGATTTTTAATTTCTACTTTTGTCCCTAATTTCTGGTCCTTTTCGCATAAACTAATGTTTACTTCCACTCTCATCTGTCCTTTTTCCATATTCGCTTCTGAAACCTTAAGATATCTTAAAATCAGTTGAAATTCTTGAGCAAATCTCTTTGCTTCCTCCCTAGATCTTAAATCCGGTTCAGTAACAAGCTCCATTAAAGGAACGCCAGCTCTATTAAAATCAACCAAGGAATAATCCGTGCCTTTCGGGTGAACCAACTTCCCGGTATCTTCCTCTAAATGAACTCTGGTAATTCTAACTTTTTCTTTATTAATTTCTAAACAGCCCTTTTCGCAAAGCGGCTTATCATATTGAGATATCTGATAACCTTTTGGCAAATCGGGATAAAAATAATTTTTACGGTCAAATTTTGATTGTTTGGAAATTTTACAATTTAAAACCAGTCCTGTTTTAATTACTAATTCAACGGCTCTTTTATTAATCACAGGAAGCGTTCCCGGATGTCCCATGCAAACAGGGCAAATATTAACATTTGCCTGCTTTTCATCAGGGTTATTAAGACAAGAACAAAACATTTTGCTTTCAGTATTTAATTCTGCGTGGATTTCTAATCCAATAACAGGTTGATATTTCATACTTTTTTAGCTTGCTCTATGATTTGAATTCCATTGCTTGTGCCGATAATATCAGCGCCGGCTTCAATCATCATTTCAACATCTTTTAATGTCTTAATATTGCCGGCTGCTTTAACAACTAAACCAGACGCTGATTCTTTCATTATTCTTAAATGTTTGGCTTTTTCCTTAAGCTCTAAATTATCCAAGGGATCTCTCTCAGTAGAAGTTTTAACACAAAATGCCCCTGCCGCCTTTGCTAATCCAGATGCTTTCCCAACCTCTTCATCAGTTAAATAACCAGTGCCGATAATTATTTTTGTTGGCAAAATTGTGGTAATTTCTTTAAAATTATTAAAAACTTCATTATGTTTTTTATATTTCAAATCAATAATATTCATTACTATATCTATTTCATCTGCCCCATCATCTTTTGCTTTTTGGCACTGGTCAACTCTAATTTGATGAGGACTTACTCCCATTGGCGGATCAATTAAAACAACAACTTTGACATCAGTTTCTCTTAATTCCTCTTTGACTAATTTCGCCCATTGAGGATTAACGCAAACCCCACGAAAGCCATATTCTCTTGCTTGTTCGCAGGTTTTTTTTATATCATCTTCAGTCGCCCCTGGCTTTATATTAGTATGGTCAATAATCTCTGCTATATTTTTTATATTTTTCATATAATTTTTTTGATTTGTTCAAAAACATTTTCTGGCGATTGTTCGCCATTAATAATATAGATATTTTTAAATTCTTTGCTTAATTTCTCATAATTCTGCCAAACTTTTTCTAAAATTTTCTGTTTTTCAAAAAGTTCTATACTAAAACGATTTTTTTCAATCCGCTCAAGGCAAATCTTTGGCTCAACTTCAAGTAAAAATGTCAAATCAGGCGATAAAAAATGTTTGTTAATTTCAATAAGCCAATCCCAATCTTTTATTTCTAAAGCGCCGTAAGCAATAGTAGAAAAAAAATAACGATCGCAAACTACAGTAATGCCCTTCTCAAGCAAAGGTATTATCTCTTTTTCTAAATGATGAGCCCTGTCTGCGGCAAAAAGAAGCTGAAGGCACTCTTGTTTTGTCTGCCAATTATGAGTAAGCTGTCCGCGAATAAGGCCCCCAATTAAATTATTGGTCGGCTCTTTAGTTAAATGAGCTCCAGGTTTCCCTAATTGAAATTTTTGCTCGGGTCTGCTTAAATAATCAACTAATTTATCTGCCTGAGTGCTCTGGCCCGAGCCGTCTATTCCTTCAAAAACAATGAATTTTCCTTGATAAGGATTCTTTTTCATAATATAATTACTTTATTTTATCACACCTCTAAAACAAAAAAAAGAGAGCTTTTAAAAAAGCTCCTATTTATTCTTGCTTTATTCCCACCTTGCCCATTGCATAAAAAGTTTCTCCTGTACAATCATGGCCATATCTTTATCAAATTCTTTAAGAGATAAACCTTTTCTCATTTCTTTTTTGGTGGGAATACAAATCGCTGTTTTTCTATTTTTAAATGGACAGACCGGATAAAACCAATGTTGCAGCCCTGTTCTTACTCCGGTAACCCCACTTTCTGGGCAAACTCCTTTCATAAACCCGCGGCAACCCACAAGTCCTTGTATTTCTGGCAATCGCCCCAAAAGCAAAAAGTATAATTGGCTGGCAAGACAACGCATTTCTGGAGAAGCTCTAACGCAAAGCCGCAGAGAAAGAAAATTCAACAAAGAGCGCAGATTTATGGTCACATGATATATTCCCACTGCTTGAGCAAACGGCAGAACATATCTGGCTATTTCTCTCGGAATCTTTCTATCTAATAATGTTTGATATCTGTTTATAGCTGCATCTACTCCTCCTTTCAAAAGCTTATCGTTGCCCACTATTTCTTGAAGTTGACTAACTGATAATAAATGCAGTGGTAAAATCACCTCATACATTGGCTTTTGTTTTTCTATTCCCTCATCAACTTTGATATATCTAGTGGAAAATCCGCTATGACTCACTATTCTATGCTCTAAAAACTCTGGAGCATTGCCTTTGGACATTTTTAAGTCAAATTTTATGATTATATGTTCTAAAGCAGAACCATAATCATTTTCAACGAGCATTTTAAAAACATCCTTGTCTTTCACTACTTCCGGCACTCCGCTCATTCGAGCCGAATAAACTACTTCTTTCCATGCATCTTGTCCGCCAACTACTTTAAAGTTCCAAATTTTCGGTTTAACAATTTCTATGTTTACCATTCATATCACCTCATATTTAATATTCTTATGTCAAATAACTATACTTCTTTTATATCACTAAAATAAAAAAGCGTCAAGCGCGCTTTTAATCCACGGAGCTTAGCTCCGTGGGAATACAGGTCTTAAACTTTGTACTGATGTTTATCGTCTAAAATGTCTTTTTCCTGCCAGTCCTTTATCCAATCAGAAATATTGAAAATTTCAAAATCTCCATCTTTAATTGAACAAATCACGCGAGTCAAGCCAGCATTAATAATCATTTTCTTGCAAATAAAACAAGGAAGAGCGTCTATTTCCTCATCATTCCTGGGATTCATTCCCCAAATATACATATCTCCGCCCAATGAACTCACACCTGCTCGGGCCGAGTTAATAAAACAATTTTGTTCCGCGTGCACGCTTCGGCAAAGTTCATACCCTTGTCCAGAAGGAACATTTAGTTTATCTTTTAAGCAATTTCCTCTTTCAAAACAATCTCTCACTTTTCTGGGAGCTCCATTATAGCCAGTAGCAACGATTTGATCATCGCGAACAATAATTGCCCCAATCTTAGTTCTAAAACAAGTTGCCCTTTGGGCAACCTCTTTAGCAATATTTAAATAATATTTGTCTTTTGAAAGACGCATGTTCTCTTACGCTCAAATTAAAAGTTAAAAATGAAAAGTTAAAAATTATATTCTAAAATCTAAAATTTCTATCTTTTTTAATTTTTCTTTGTCGTTTTTCATTTTTCATTTTCAGTTTTTCGTTTACTTTATCTCTATTCCCATATTTTTGGCTGTTCCTTCAAGTATTTTCATCGCTGCTTCAATATCATTAGCATTCAAATCAGCCATTTTCTTTTCGGCGACTTCCTTAAGTTGGGCTTTAGTAATCTTAGCAACCTTGGTTTTATTTGGCTCGCCAGAACCCTTTTCAATCCCAGCAGCTTTTTTAAGAAGAGCAGAAGCAAGCGGCTGTTTTATCTTAAAATCATAAGTTCTGTCTTCATAAACTATAATTTCTACTGGAATTTTAAAACCGCTGTGAGCTTTTGTAGCATCATTAAATTTCTGGCAAAATTCAGCAATATTTAATCCATGCTGAGCCAAAGCCGGCCCCACAGGCGGCGCCGGAGTGGCTTTCGCTGCAGGAATTTGAAGTTTTATAATAGCTTTTATTTCCTTCATAGTTTTTTAATTTGGAGAGAATCTAATTCTACTGGCGTATCGCGGCCAAACATATTGACAAGCACTTTTATTTTTCCCCGCTCTTTATCAATTTCTGAAACCTTTCCTTCAAAATCTTTAAAAGGACCATCCGTGATTTTAACCATATCATCTATTACAACATCAATCTTAAATTCAGGTTCTTTTACGCTCGTTCTCTTTTTCAAAATCTCAATCTCTTTTAAAGAAATAGGAACCGGCACTGTGCCTGCTCCGATAAAACCAGTAACCCTGGGCGTATTTCTAACCACATACCAAGAATCGTCAGTAACTATCATTTCTACCAATACATATCCAGGATAAATTTTCTCCTCAACTGTTTTTCTCTTTCCATTTTTTATTTTAATCTTTTTTTCTTTCGGAACCAAAACGTCAAAAATTTTATCCTCCATTCCCAAAGATTCTATTCTTTGTTTAAGATTCTTAGCCACAGCATCCTCGTAGCCAGAATAAGTATGTAAAGCATACCAATTTTTACCTTGTTGAGTTTGTTGCTTTGGCATTATAGTATATATTTATTAAGCAAAGTAGTGAATATATAATCCAAACCGCCCAAAAACGCAGCCACTGCCAAACAAACCACGACTACAATTAAAGTATAATTTAAGGTTTCCTTGTTTGTTGGCCAATTAACTTTCTTCATTTCTGTTTTAACCTCATTCAGAAAAATAATAATTTTTTGAGGAAATTCTTTAACATTCATATTGTTTTTGTGTTTTAAAACAGCCCTGAAAGGCTTAATTTTATAATAAGCCGTCTGTGCTTAAATGTCAAGGTTTTTAACTTTCTTAGCATGAGTTTGAATAAATTTTTTGCGCGGTAAAACCTCTTGACCCATTAAGGTATCAAAAATTTTATCTGCCTCTGCCGCATCTTCAACATTAACCTGTAATAAAATCCTGTTTTCTGGATTCATTGTTGTTTTCCATAATTCATCTGGATTCATTTCTCCCAATCCTTTATACATTTGAATAGAAGGAGCAATTTTATTTTTTTTGCTAATTGAGTTTAAAATCTCAACTTTATCTCCGTCAGTATAAGCGTATTCTATACTTTTCCCCAGCTGAATCTTATAAAGAGGAGGCTGAGCTATATACAAATAACCCTTATCAATTATTGGTTTAAAATAACGGAAAAAAAGTGTTAAAAGCAATGTTCTGATATGAGAACCGTCAACATCCGCATCTGTCATAATCACAATTCGCTGATACCTTAATTTATCTAAATTAAAATCATCCGCAATAGCAGTTCCCATGGCAATAATTAAAGATTTAATTTCTTTTGAAGAAAGAATCTTGTCAAGCCGTGCCCGTTCAATATTTAAAATTTTTCCTCTTAATGGCAGAATCGCCTGAAATCTTCTATCTCTCCCCTGCTTGCTTGAACCAGCTGCTGAATCCCCCTCTACAATATAAATTTCTGACTCTTCTGGGTTGCGAGAAGAACAATCAGCTAATTTCCCAGGCAAAGTAAGTCCGCCTAAAATTCCTTTTCTTAAAACAGTCTGCCGAGCCGCTTTAGCGGCTTTTCTAGCTTTAGCTGATAAAACGCATTTTTCAATAATTATCCGCGCGTCTTGAGGATTTCTTTCTAAAAAATCAGTAAGGGCCTCTGAAACAACACCGTCAACAGCAGCTTTAGCTTCTACATTTCCAAGTTTAGCTTTTGTTTGCCCTTCAAATTGAGGATTTCTTAATTTAACAGAAACCACAACTGTCAAACCTTCTCTCATATCTTCTCCGCTTAAATTTGAATCGCTTTCTTTAAGAAGACCTTGCTTGCGGGCATAATCATTAAGTGTGCGAGTTAAAGCTGTTCTAAATCCAGTAAGATGCGTCCCGCCTTCTCCTGTATAAATATTATTAGCAAAACCTTCTTCCATGCTTTCTATCTCTTCAGTGTATTGAAAAGCAACCTCGGTCAAAATATGAGCTTTTTCCGCAGAAACATAAAAACCGTTGGAATGAATAGCCGTTCTTCCTCTAACTAAATATTTTACATAAGAAGCAATGCCTCCTTCAAAATAAAAAGAATAACTCTCGGCAGGAGAAGATCTTTCGTCTTTTATGGTTATCTTTACGCCTTTTGTTAAATACGCCTGCTGGCGGAGATGATTAAAAATTTTCTTTGAATTAAATTTAATCTCTTCAAAAATTTCTGGATCTGCTTCAAAAATAATTACAGTTCCTGTCTGCCTGCATTTGCCAATTTTTTTTACTTTTGTTTTCGGCTTCCCTTTCGCATATTCCTGACAATATTTAAAACCGTCCCTGCAAACCTCTGCGCGCAGATATTTAGACAAAGCGCAAACAACTGAAACACCTACTCCGTGAAGACCTCCTGCTACCTGATACGCTTCGCTTCCAAATTTTCCTCCAGCATGCAAAGTAGTCATTACTGTTTCCAGCGCTGATTTTTTTGTTTTTGCATGCTTGTCTACTGGAATTCCGCGGCCATTATCTTCGCACTTAATTCTATTTTCTGGAAGCAATGTGAGCTTAATTTCATTTGCGTAACCAGCCAAGCACTCATCAAAGCTGTTATCAAGCACCTCCCAAATCAAATGATGAAGCCCATCAGGCCCAGTAGAACCAATATACATCCCAGGCCTTTGACGCACAGGTTCTAATCCTTCTAATACATAAATATCATCGGCAGTATACCCTGTTTTTTTATTTTGTTTCTTCGTTGTTTTTTTCATTTTCTTACTTCCCATTCCGGGTCTTGCTCTAAAACATTAATAATTTCTTGGTGAAGTTTATCAATTTCTTTTGTTGGCAAAGTTTTTTCTTCGCTCTGATAAATTATGTGAAAAGCTAAATTTTTCTTTCCATCTGGAAGCTCTTCGCCTTCATAAATATCAAATAAATCAACATCTCGAACAAGTTTGCCTCCAGCGATATTTATTTTATTTAAAATTTCTACAACTTTAACATCTAATGGAACTAAAATAGCTAAATCTCTCACTGCGGCTGGATGAAAGGATATTGGCTGATATTCGTGCTCCTCTGAAGAAAATCTTGTCAGCTTTTCAAAATCAATATCAAAAACAACTACTCTATTCTTAATACCTAAACTTTCAACAATCTTAGGATGAATTTCTCCTAAAAATCCTATTTCTGAATTATCTATTTTAATTTCAGCGCATTTATTAGGATGCCAGATAGCTATTTTGCTATCCTCTGGAGTCGGTTTATACTCATCATACCATATATTGCTTATTCCCAAACCATTAAGCAAAGAATCAATAACTCCTTTCAACTCATAAAATTCATTAGTCGCAGCTCCGGCTAACATTTTTTTCTCCTTGCCTTTCTTGAAAATTTTTCCAAGCTCAAAAATTCTAATCTCTTTAAAATTTTTAGAATTCTCTTTTGCATTTTTTAATAAATTAAAAATCAAACTTGGCCGTAAATATTCTTGCTTGACGCTAACCGGATTTTCAATTTTAACTGAATTGGAAGGTGGAAAGTGGAAGGTGGAAAGTTGTTTTCCAGAAACAAATGAATAGTTATAAACCTCTGAAAATCCTAATTCTTTTAAAATGTTTTTACAAATATCTTCCCAAAAAAGCTGAAGATTTCTTTTAGGCGGAATTAAAGAACTTAGAGGAAGGATTGCCGAAATTTTTTCATAACCATAAATTCTTCCGATTTCTTCAATTAAATCTTCCTGAATAGAAATATCCTGACGAAAAGTCGGAACTTCTATTTCTAAAACTTGTTTTTTTTCTTTTACATTAAGCCCGAGAGATTTTAAGATACTAATAATATCTTTTTTGGAAATTTTTATTCCTAATAATCTTTCAACATAATCTAATTCTAATTTTATTCTTTTAGGGATATTTTTTTTAGGATAAAAATCAGCAACTTCTTTCGCTATTTTGCCTCCTGTGATTTCCTGAATAAGCTCTGCGACTCTATTAATCGCTGAAAGAGTTAAATTCGGATCTGGCTGATGTTCAAACCGCAAAGAAGCATCTGTCTGTAATCCCAATTTTTGCCGCGCCAGACGAATTGTCTTAGATTCAAAATTAGCTGATTCCAAAACTATTGTTTTTGTTGATTGGGTAATTTCTGCTTTTTTTCCTCCTTTTATCCCGGCAATAGCTAAAGGATCTTTATTGTCAGCAATAATCAAAATACTTTCGTCTAAATCATATTTTTCATCATCCAAGCTAACAATCTTTTCTCCTTTCTTTGCTCTTCGGACAATAATTTTCTTGCCTAAAACCTTATCAAAGTCAAAAGCGTGCAATGGTTGTCCTATTTCTAACATCACATAATTCGCAGCGTCAACAATATTATTAATTGGCCGCAACCCGCAGACAATTAAACGCTCCTGAATCCATTTCGGAGAAACGCCAACTTTAACATCAGCGATGACTCTTGCCGTATATCTTGAACACAAATTTTTATCTTTAACCTCTATCTTAATAAAATCTTTTGTTTGGGGTTCTTGCCCGCCACAATTTTTGCTTTCAGCAAAATTTGGGCGGGTGAATTTTAATCCTGTTATCGCGCTGATTTCTCGACAAATGCCAATATGCGATAAACAATCATGCCCTCTATTTGACAAAACATCAATATCTAAAACCCAATCCTTGCCCTTTTTTTCTATGCCTTCCACCTCAAAGCTATGCATTGTCAAAAGCTCGGCCAGTTCTCCCGGCTTTGGTAATTTTTTCTTAAAAAAAGATTGTAACCAATTATACGAAAATTTCATATTAAAACTGTTTTAAAAATCTTAAATCGTTGTTATAAAACAAGCGAATGTCATTAATTTTATGCTTCATCATTATTAAACGGTCAACGCCCATTCCAAAAGCAAATCCCTGCCAATCTTTTGGATTTAAACCGCCGGCTTTTAATACATTTGGATGGACCATCCCTGCTCCCATTGTCTCAAGCCAGCCAGTTTTTTTACAAACCGAACATCCTTTCCCTCCACAGGCAACGCAACTAATATCAATCTCAAAACTTGGCTCAGTAAAAGGAAAAAATGAAGGCCTTAAGCGCATTTTTATTTTTTTTCCAAAAAAACTTTTTAAAAAATGCTCCATTACTGCTTTAAAATTTGCCATTGATATTTGTTTATCAATCATTAATCCTTCAAGATGGTAAAAATTAATTTCATGAGAAGCGTCTGTTGCTTCATGACGAAAAACTCTACCTGGCACGATAATTCGAAAAGGCGGCTGATTCTTTTCCATATACCTAATCTGTACCGGACTTGTGTGGGTTCTTAAAAGTAATTTTTCGTTACCTTGCAACCAGAATGTATCCCACGCGTCTCGCGCTGGATGATCTTTGGGAATATTCAAAGCGTCAAAATTATACCATTCTGTTTCTACTTCGGGACCTTCAATTATGGAAAAGCCCATATTTTGAAAAATTTCCTGTATTTTCCTTAAGGTTAAAGTAATTGGATGCAGATGACCCTTTTTAATTTTCTTACCTGGAATAGTTATGTCTAATTTATCCTTTTCAATAATCTCATTTATCGCTATTTCTTTTAGCGCCTCCTGTTTTTCTTTAATTGCTTCTTCAATATCTTTTTTAACCAAATTTATTTCTTTGCCTATTTCTTTTCTTTTGTTTTCTGAAAAATCTTTTAAATTCTTCAAAACCAAAAAAACCTCTCCTTTCCCGCCCAGATATCTTTTATAAACCCTGTCTAATTCTTTTAAATTTTTAGCTCCTTTTACTTTCTTAAGAGCTTGTTTTTTTATTTCTGAACAACTGCTCATATATTATCATTTTACCTTAATTTCAACCTTTATTCAAGCCCCAAAATGTGAATAAGATAAAAAAAATAAGCGCGAATGGATTATCCTTATCGGACTTCCTTCCGCGCATAAAATTCAAAAAATTTATTTAGACCTCCTTTTCACGTCTTCTTTTTTTCTCTCTTTTCTCTTATTTTTATGCCATTTTCTCTCGCTTCTTTCTCTATTACAGTCTCTTCAGATTCTCCTATGTCACTATGTCCAACTTTGCTGTTCTTCCATTCGTGCTGTTTACTCTTGCAGCGAAATAGTTTCCATAAAAAATATGGACACTCTCTTCCGCGACACTTATCACTCTTTTTACATTCTTCCGGAAAATAACGGTCCAATGCTTTCACTATTATATCAACCAATTCTTGCACTGAAAATGGAGGGATTTCTTTCTTGGGATGCTTCAAAGTCCCCCAAAAAACTCCAGGATATCTGACGCCACTGTTATAAAACAACGGATCAGCTCCCTTCATTTCGCCGCGTGCCACTAACTCTTTCCAATAACAATTTCTCTTGATTCCTCTCTTCCTAAGGAGCTCCGCTCTTACAGCTTTGACCACCTCTCCGAGATCGTTATGTCCATTGCTATAAATTTGGAAGCCCTTTAGGCCGCCATTCTTTTTCTCAGCTTGCCACTGCACGATAATCGGAGTAATTATCCGCCCATGTCGCTTTTTCATCGCTTCCTGCACTTGCGTTCTTACTACTTTGCCAAATACCTGAGATTCGGACTCTCCTGTCGCAATCACCAAATTCGGATTTTTTGGATTTGGCACAATAATACCATATTTCACTTTTCCGAATTGCTCTCTGAAAGCTTTTTTCTGCGCTTCAATAACCTTGAAGGCAGCAACCATCCACTCCTTAGCATCTTTTTCTCCATAAATACCCACAACTTTTCCCGAAACTGCAACCAAGCTCATTTGATTTTCAAGAACTTCGGGGCTATTTAGCCTCTCTAATGTCCTTGCAAAATCTGCTTTTATGGTATCATTTTTTTTCTTTAAAAACCCTAATAAACAGTTTCTAAAAAATTCAGCGCATTTCATTTTTGAAACACGATCTCTTCCAACTGCTAACTCGCTTAGCACTGCTTTCTCGCCCCACTCATATATCTCTATCTCACTAAAAATTCCATGCATACCCCCTATCACTCTCGCAATATCTATATCATCGGATGTTCCTTCTTTATCCACCACTACACTCAATCGCTCTATTCTCTCTAACGACAACTCGTATGGAGCCGATCTCACTATTAATGGCGAAAATCCCTCTCTTTCTATCTTTATTGTTTTCCCTGTTATCTCTTTTATCCTTTCAACTACTAAGCTCGTAGCAGTATCACTTTCCTTCCCCCTCTCATGGTGGTCAAATACTTCCACAAGAAATCTTTCATTAAGATTAGAAAGAAATTCCTGATTTGGGGTTGTGTCTATAAAAACTATTTTCTTCGTACCTTTGGGAATATCAATTTTCCGATTCTTATCGAAAAATCTTATAGTAGCTGTCTCGTCAATCATTGCTTTATATAATGCTATTCCCATTGCGCAGTCCATATCAGGTCTATAATGTCCAATAATAATAGTTCCATTATTTAAAGTAGTTCCTTCCATTTAAATCACCAATTTTTTCGTACCGCCTTTCTCCGTTCATCAATGAGGTCTTCATCTCGCTCCAGGCAGCCGAATTGCTTACGAAAATGCTTTATAAGCAATTCGGCTGTCTGGAACTTGTTATTGATTTTTCAAAGTGCCGTCCTATTTTTTCTTTTTAAAAATGCTAAGAATTACCTTAGCATTTAACATTTTTACCATACCATTTTTTGCCTAATTTGTCAATAAAAAGCGTAACAAACTAGGTCGATCGGCGAGATTTGTTACGCTTTTTACTGATATTAATCTTCAGATAAAAATTGCTGGAGTTTTGGTTCTAATGAAGCGTCTAATTTAATTGCTTCTTGAGCGTGTTTTCTGGCCAAATCTTTATCCCCTGTTTTTTGAGCAATATCAATGAGCACTAAATGAGATTTTACTACTCTCGGTTCTAAATCTAACGCTTGCTGCGCCAAGGAAAGAGCTGTTTCATAATCTCCTTGATGAAGTTTTGTTTGCGCCAAAGCCCAATATCCCTGCTGATTAGTAGGGCTAAGTTCCATTGCTTTTTCTAAAACCTGCTGGGCTCTAAAAAGCTTTGAAGAATCAATTAGAGCATAGGTGTTATAAATCTGTCCTAATTTAAGATGGCTCCTGAAGTTTAAAGGCGACTCAACAATGCTTTTTTCTAACTCCTGACTCACAAAATCAAACTCCTGTTTAAATTTTTCTTTAGGAATCTGCTTTGCCGCTTCGCTTTGAGTAAACCTTATCAACTGGTCAGCAAAAAATTCTCTTATTTGATATTTTCCCATTGGAGAACTTTCCAATGTTTTTTTATAAAAATTCATTTTCTCGTCAAAAGTACGGGCGTGGAAAACTTTAATTACATAATAATCAGTTTTTAACGGTTGGATTATAAATTTAGAAAAAGAAAAAATAAAACAAATTAAAATTATTATTCCTAACCATTTTTTATTAGAAAAATTATTTTCATTATAATTATTTTCTTGATTTCGTGTAATAAAACCAATAAATCCTAAGACCAAAAACAACATTATATAACTGTTTACCATATCAAAAACAGTAAGGTTTTGGACAAAATAAGAGATAAAAAGAACAGAAAAAATTCCAGCTGTCCAAAAATCAAGCTTTTCTTTAAAATATCTTTTCCACAAAAGATAAAAAGCAGAGACAAAAATACTCAAATAACTTAAAAAACCAATAATCCCTGCGGTAACTAATGTATCAAATATAATATTATGAGCCCTGTCAAACCACATTTCTCCGCCGCACTTAGGCGAAGGCAAACAAGGATCAAAATGTTTGGTAAATACTAAATTAAAATTTTCAGGCCCCCAACCGAACAAAGGTTTTTCCTGCCACGCTTTCCATGCCATATCCCAAACTATTATACGGTCAACGCCAGCTCTTTCTGTAAATTTTTGCTGGACAAAACTTTCCTGTTGAAAAAGCAAAAAAACAGAAAAAAGAAAAATTATTAAAGAAATAGAAAGAAGCGCTTTTCCAAGAATATTTAAAAAACGTTTTAAGGGAACAAAAGCTAAATAAAGAAGAAACAATAATGCTATTCCTCCCAAAAAGGACAAAATAGCCGCGCGACCAGTGCTTAAAAGCAAAGCCAAAACAAGAAAAGCCAAGGCTCCTCCTGAATAAATTCTAAAATTATTCTTAGTTTTTAAAGATAAATAAAACGCTAAAAATACATTAAACAATAAATAAGTGGCTAAAAAAGAACTATTGCCAATAGTCGCTCCTCCACGCATAGAAATGCTTGCGTCTGGCGGACCAATTTTAGCGAGCAAACTCATTATGCCTATTAAAATAGCCACAAAAATAGAAACTCCAAAAATTTTATACCAATCCTGTTTTTTTCTAAAAACAGAGGAAATAACCACAAAAAAAGCAAGAAGATGAAACCACATTAAAAGCCCTGTCATCCTTTCATACTTTGACCAAAAACTATTAGAAAAATCAGCGCCAAAAACAGAACTTAAAATTGAAAAACACACAAATAAAATTAGCGCGAACAAAAGAATATTTGGCTTTGGCCGATATTTAGAACAAGAAAAAGCTAAAAAAAGATAAGCGACAAACATTATTTCCGCCAAAGCCATAAAATACAAACTTTTAAGCCCAACATAAGGAAAGAAAAATTTGCCGCTAATAATAAGAGGGGTAAATAAAATCAAATAAACCGCCCAGCAAATAATCCTTAAATAAAAAGGGTCTGTTTTACTTTCTTTATAATTCTTTTCTTTCTCGTATCCTTCTAATTTTCTTAATTGTTTTTCTCTTGATTTCTTGCCCATTATTTTATTTTAATCTAATTTTGAAAAAAATCAACTAATCTGCTATCATAATAATGTATTCGTATATTCATATATCCGTATCATATTATGTATTTTGTTCATCCTCAAATAAAACTTAATACAAAAAATTTAAAGCCAATATTTAATTGTTTTTTAAAAACTCCTGATTTAGAAAGTTTAGAAGATAAACTTGCTTTTTATTTTCCAAATAAAAAAATTATTTTCACTGATATGGGAAGGTCGGCTTTTCAAATTATTGTGGAAAAATTAAACCTTAGAAACACACAAATGCTTGTTCCCGCTTATATCTGCGATATTTTTTTTCCTATCTTCAAGAAATATAATATCCAGCCGATTTTCCTGGATATTAATATTAAAACTTTTAACATTAAAATTGAAGAAATTGAGCAAAAAATAAACCCTGCCATCAAGTCAATTTTAATTCCTCATATCTATGGGCTCTCTAATGATATGGAAAAAATATCACTTCTGGCTCAAAAATATAATTTAAAAATAATAGAAGATTGCGCTCATAGTTTTGACCATAAATATAATAATAAATATCTTGGAAATTTTGGCGACGCAGCTCTTTTCAGCTTATATAAAATTTTTCCAACCTGCCGCGGTGGAATGATTGTCCTGCCCGTTCAAAACACTGTTGACCTGCCTAAAACCAGATTTAGTTCTCGGGATTTTATTTCTTTTTTAAACTGTTTCTCCTTGTTTGCTTTTTTATTCAAAAGCTTTGGCAGTTCTGCTGTCGGCGGTTCTACTGCCCAAAAAATGATTAAAAAAGAAAAATCTTTCCAACCCTCACGAATAAACAAAGTTTCTCTAAACCTTTTTCAGTATTTTTTAGAAAATGAGCAAAAAAACTTAGAAAAAAGGATTAAATTGGGTTTATTTTTCCAAAATGAGCTCAAAAAATTAGGATTTGAAATCCAAAATTCTCAAAATAACAGTTTTTGTTATTTATCCGCTCTTGTCCCTGAAAATTTAAACAGAGATGTCTTGGTTAAAAAATTAAGAAAATATAAAATTTTCTGCACCCGAATTTGGCACACGCCAATTATTTTAAATCCTGAAGTTCAAAAGAAATATAATCTTAACCTCGCTGAATTTCCAAATACTATAGAAATAGCTCAACGAATTATTAACTTCCCTCTCCAAAGCCATTACAATAAAAAAGACATTGAAAACATAATTAACAAATTAAAACTTTTGATTAACTAAAAAACTGCCAGAAATCCTCTGGCAGTTTTTTTATTACAATAAAATCTATTCCGCTAAAATCTGATTAAGCTTAGCTCTCGTGGTAGAACCAACAAGACCTGTTCCTGAAGTTAATCCCCAAGAAGCTAAAATTTCATCAGCGTATTTTTCCTGAAACTTAATAACGCCTGCTTTAGTCAATGGACCAAAGTAAGTGGTTTCGCTTCCAGGAGAACCTACGCCTGAATCAGCTATTTGAGTATCAGAAGCAGTGTTTAACACAATCTGCAGACATTTAACATCGTCGCCAGCCATTCCTTGGCTCAAATTTCTATCAAAGCTGGTAATCGTACAACCAGCAACAGTTGTTCCTGCTAATTGCGCTTGAAGTTGAGCAATAAGAGCTGTTATTTCAACAATTTTTGCCTGAAGTTCTGGGATAGTCATTTCTGAAATTGGTTTCTCCTCTTCTGCTTCGCCATCGCCTTCACCTTCTTCCTCTCCGGCTTCACCTTCTTCCTCATCTTCTTCTACTACTTCTCCGGCTTCACCTGTAGTAGTAAATGTTTTATCAGTATAAGTTCCTATGTTTCCTGAACTATCTTTTGATTTCACCTGATAGTGATAGGTTGTTCCAGAAACAAGGTCTCCCAAGGTTACCGAATGAGAAACTGTATAACTGGTTGTTTTTACCTCTGAACCATAATCAGTGTCTGTTCCATAAACCACCCAAGAAATAGATGATTCATGGGTGCCCCATGTAATAACAGCGTCATTGTCGCTGACCACAGCTTCAATATTGCTGATTATAGGCGCCATAGTATCACCGGCAGCGCCTCCACCTCCGCCGTAACCAAAAGCTACGCTTACTAAAGACAAGACAGGCACGCTTAATAAGCTAACAGCAACAAATCCAGCAACAATTAAAACTCCTGTTGCTGTTTGCCATTTTTTAGAATTTTTCATTTGTTCCTCCATAAGTATAATATTTCAAATTTATAAAAACCACAGTCGACCGAAAAATTAAAGGTTTTTTCTCAGACCTTAAGAAAGGGCCCAACTGAGAAAAAACTTTTATCAAAATATTCTGCAGCTATTATTTAGTATAATAAAAATCTAAAAGCAAAACAACAGGTCAAACTGTGGATAACTCTTTTATCTAAATTTATTCCCAAACTTTGTTTTGATAAATTATAAGGTTCTCATAATCATTAATTATTTCTAAATCTTTCTGCACGTTTAAAAAATCATATTCCTGCCAGTCAGCTTCTTTGGCTAAAATAATATACTTGAGATTATAAGACGCCAAAATCTCGCCTAAGTTATCAATCTCTTGCCGCTTTGCTAAAACCTGATTCTCAATAAATTGAGAAATAGGCCTTTGACTGTGAGTATAAATTTTTCCTATTTCCATATTGTCTCCGGCAATAACTTGTTTATCAAAAAATTTTGGAGCCGGGCTAGCTATTACTCTATTCTTGGTAAAACCAAATGACATATATTGATGCCAAGGGAAAAACAAAACCTTAAAATCTTCCTTGTCTTGATTTAAAAACTCATTTGTTGCAAACCAATCTTGAGGATAATGAGAAGCGCAAAGCTGACCCCTGAATCCCCAAATCATTAAAGGCGAATAAAGGACAGGAAGCGCTATTAAAAAAGCAGTTAATATCAATTTTGAGCTTTGAACTTTGAGCTTTGAACTTTTAAGTATGCTATTAATCCCTAAAGCGCCGAAATAAGCGTAAGTCAAAACTAAAAGAGCGGTGAATTTCTGAGAATCCCTGAATCCCTTGAAAATAAAAATCTTTTCATTTAAAAATTCTATTATTGGAGCAAAAAATTGATAGGACATACCTACGGACAAGACAAATGCTACTCCTGCTATTATTATAAATATCCCTGCTTTAAATTTATTTTTTCTAAAAGCGCTTATTGCCCCCAAAGTCACCAAGCTAAAAATGATTAAAAACAATAAGGGCCAATGAGGCATTATCTCCTTGGGAACCGTGTATTGCCCCATTCTATCGCCCCAGAAGCCATATAGAGCCGCTACGTTGCATAATACACCGTACTTAGTATCTGACTCTGTTTGGAAAACTGTTAAATCTCCTGTCCCAACAATTTCTTGAATATACCGGCCTTGAGGTAATGTTTTATCAAAATATGGCGCAATCCACCAGCCGGACAAAATCAAAAAAATTAAACCAACAAGGATTGCGTATTTAAACATTTTAAAAATCTCTTTGCGATATCTCCTTTCTTTCCAAAGCTCAAATAAAAAAGCAATTATAAAAAACAAAAATGCGAAAACAATAAAATGATTACTAATAAAACCAATAAACGTAAACCATAAGCTTAATTTTAAAGCATTGCGAAGATTAATATTATCTAAAAAAGTAAAAATCGCCTTAACCGCAAAAGGCATCAAGGCGTAAACCGCTAACAGCCATAAATGCCCAAAAAGAAAACGAGAGTAAACAAAGGGATTAAAAATATAAAATACGCCTGCAAAATATTTAGGCAACTCGCTTTTGACTGGAATCAATCTGTGCATCCCGACCCCAGACAAAAACAAAATCAAAAAAAGAATAATCTTTTGAATGATTTGGCTGGGTAAAATAAAATTCAACAAATATAAAAAAAAGCCAGGAGCATTAAACGGTTCTGGCCAAGTTAAATGAGGCACAAAAACCATGTCCATTGCAAAAACATAGCCCGACCTTAGTAAGGGCAGTAAAACAATAAGCGCCAAAGCGCTATATGTCAAATAAATAATTCTGTTTCTTTTCTTAAACCAAAAAATTAGTTTTTCAAAAATCATAATTTATTTTTCACTATTCGCTTTTTTTGAAGTTTTCTTGCCCGCCTGATTGTCCGAAGGACTTTCGGCGGGTTGATTTTTTTACTGATTCTTTGGGTTTCTTTTCCTTTTCCTTCTTCTTTTTCTTCTTTTTTTTAATTTCTGTTTTACTTGCTGCTTTCGCCTTTTCTTTATCTATTTTCTCAAACTCTTCAAAATCCTCTGGTTGTCTTTTACACTCAATCAGAGCCAAAATCACTCCTATAAATAATAAATAATAAGCGTAAATCGCCATCTGTTCGGCGCGGAATTCTTTTCCTAAAATTAAATAAAAAGGACAGCTGATTAAAAACAATAAAGCAAAAAAAATTAAAATCCTGCAATCTAATCTTAATAATAAAAATAAAAAAAATAATGTTATAAAAAAACTCGCTTCAAAACCCCAATGCCACACCAAAAACCAAAAAATAAAAACCACCACTAATGCTTTATAGGGATGGTTTATTATTGAATTAACAAATTTTCTTAATTCGTTTTGTAACGATAATTTTTGATTTTTCATTCCTTTTCATTTCTGCTGATTTATTGCTTAAACTTAAAATCGTCAAAAAAACCATAACCTCTGCCAAAAACAGAGATTCCCATTCCGCCAATAGAAAATTCACTATCGCTTACACTAAATAATTCAGTAAAGCTTTCACCATCAACAGAAAGAAAGCCAGTTATTTTTTCGCCCTTTGTCTCAACTTTTAGCCAATATTTTTCATCTTTCTCAAAAACAAAATTAGCTATATCAGTAGTGGCTAACTCTTTCCATCCCTTAACTCCTAATTTCTTTAAGGTGCAGGAATTTGTATTAAAACCATCAGCTAATAAATAGTAACCCTTATTATTTCCATAATTACCTCTAAAAAACAATCCCATCGCCCCCCCTGTTTTAGGAATAAAACTTGCCTGAAAATTAAAATTATCTCCGCTTATTCCAGATAAAGTCGCCTGCAAAGCGCCTTCGTTTCTAGCTAATAAAAATATTTTATTATCGTGCTTGCCTAAACTTAAAAAATTATCATCTACAGTCTTCCATTTATCTAAATAGCTAATATCATTTTGAACAGTCAAATAATCAAAATTAGCCACTAATGTGGTGCCTGGCCGAGAAACAACCTCAAATTGAATTTTTTTAATGTCTTTCCAGCTAAATTCTGGAACGGCTTTGTTAAGAATAAATTGGTCTTGAGGAACTCTGATAATATTCCAACCATCCCGCAGATTTGACAAAGAATAAAAATAATAATTAGCCAATGATAAATCTCCAAGTTTAATTACAACCGACTCTAATGATTGAATGTCGCTTAGAGATATATAAAATTCTATGATTTTTAAATTTGATAAATCTAAATCCTTTTCTAAAAAAATAATTTCTTTACTATGATTGTTGCTTGTTGCCCCTATACTGCTTTTCCCTTGATAAAAAGTTCTCCAATCCAAAAATCCATGCCCCTGCCAGTTTTCACCGGCTTCAAAAAAACTAATGTTTTCCACTAAAGAACCATCCATATCATTATATTTTAAACTAAATTCTTTTTGGCCAAATAATAAGCCCTTTAAACTCTTTTTTTCTTTTAATTCTACCGTCTTGCTTTCTGCCTCTTCTCCAGCTTCCTTATTTTCTTTATTCATTGACGACCCTATTAAAACTCCTGCTAAAGCAATTATTATTCCTATTAAAATAGGAGTGAAATATTTATTTTTTGAAATTTTATTTAAAATTGAAAAATCCATAGTTTTAAATTTAATTATAATAAACCTTTCTTACATTATAAATTAAAGGCCTGTATCGGTCAAATATTATAACTGTGGAAAACTAAATAACCTCAATCCACAAATATTTTATTATTCTTTCCATAATTTAAAATACTTTCTAAAACTTCCTTTCTTAAATAAATATCTTTTATATTAGAACTTTTACTTATTAGCTCTCTAATTTTAGTTCCGCTAATTTTGATAAAACCATTTTTGTGAATACAGGTTTTTTCTGTAACAATATTATTACAATGTCTACAGTATACAGGTTCATAAAATTTTAAAGGAGTAATGCCTAAATCTGAAAATTGATTAAAAATTTTATGAGAATCATATCTGCCATAATAATTTGCTACGCCCGTATGGTCACGACCAACAATAAAATGGGTACAGCCATAATTTCTTCTAATAATTGCTGTAAATAATGCTTCTCTTGGTCCGGCATATCGAGAATATGTTGACAAAACACTGAAAATTATTCTATTTTTTGGATAATAACTTTCCAGCATAGCATTATAACTTGCCCGAATCGCTCCTGCTGTAAAATCTCCTTTTTTCTTCTTACCGACTACTGGATGAATAACTAAACAGTCTGTTATTTCCAAAGCACATCGCTGTAAATATTCATGAGCGCGATGAATAGGATTTCTAGTATGAAAACCAACTATTGTTTTAAAACCATTATTTTTAATAATATGTTTTACTTCTTGCGGACTTAATTCATCTTCTGCGTTAAAAAATATTGGCTTATTTATTAATTTAATTTTCCCGCCAACAAAAAAATCTTTTAAACCAAGCCACCATCTCACGCCAGGATGATTTTCATCGTTTGTTAGAAATATATCTTTAGCTAATTTTTTTTTGTTCACCTGATAAATATCTTCAATTTTTAATTCAGCAATATCTTTCCCGCTACTTTCTTTTAATATTATATCACTGCCCATTTTAAAACTTTTAATATCTTCTTTATCAAAATCTAAAATAATAGGCATAGGCCAGCATTCCCCATTGGTCAAACGATATTTTTCTATTACAGATAATAAATCATCTTTATTTAAAAAACCTTTTAAAGGATGATAAGCATTATTAGCAATTTTATCCAAATCCATTAATATTTCGTTGTTCACCACGAATGACTTCATAATTATTATAAAAATTTATTGGCAGTATGCACCTCAATTGTATTCATTTTTTCGCTAAAAACAGGATTTTTTACATAAGTTATCAATATTTTGTCTTTTCTGTCTATTATTCTATTCTTGATTAACAATCTTATCACATGATACATATATTCATCTGACTTCAAAGAAAATTCCTTTGGATATAAAAAAGGAAAAACGCCCCATATAATATTTAATTTTCTATATGTTGTTATATTGTCAGTAACAACTATAATGGGAATTCTCGGCTTAAATTTAGAAACCACGCTTACAGCAAATCCTGTTTTAGTTATGCAAATAATATAATCTACGGGATAAATATTAGTAATATCTGATATTGCTTTTCCAAAAATATTATGTAATTCATTTTTTTTAACTTTAATCCGTGGATAATCAAGATAAACTGAACCCTCTACTTCTTTAGCAATATTTTGCATAATTTCTACGCATTTCTCTGGAAATCTACCAATTGCTGTTTCACCCGAAAGCATAATACAGCTCGTGCCGTCTAAGATAGCGTTTGAAATATCAGAAACTTCAGCTTTTGTGGGAGTAGATTTTTCAATCATACTATCCATCATTTCAGTAGCCACAATTACCGGCTTGCCAAATTGATTAGTTTTTTTGATAATTCTTTTTTGAAGAATAGATAAATGTTCAATCTTTGTTTCTGCGCCCAAGTCCCCTCTATCTATCATAATACCATCGCTTTCTCTAATAATATTTTCTAAATTATTTAATCCAAAAATATTTTCTATTTTGGCAATAATTCCGATATCTAAACTTTTTAAATATTTTCTAATTTTTTGAATATATTCTCCGCTTTCTGCAAATGAAACGCCTATATAGTCAACTTTATTTTCTCTTGAAAAATTTAATAAAACCTTATCATTATAATTAATCAAAGAATTGTTCAATTTTCTATAAGGCACATTAATCCCTTTACGGCTGCATAAAATACCTTCCGCCTCTATTCGTGTATGTATATTATTATCAACAATCTTTAGAACATAAAACTTTAATGTCCCATCATCAGCTAAAATTATGTCATTGGGCTTTACATCCTTATGCAAAAAATCATAATCAACCGAAATTCTATTCTCTTCGTCTATATTAGGTGAGGCAGTAAAGATAAAAGGTTCGCCAATCTTTAATTTTTTGGGTACTTTAATTTGAGACACTCTTACTTTTTTACCAGGAATATCCAGTAATATCGGTATATTAAAAGCATTCTTTCTTATCAATTCTATGACTTTTTGATGCCATTTCAATGTATTATGAGACGCATTCAATCGGAACATGCTAATCCCTGAATCAACTAATCTTTTAATATCCTTTTCATTTGCTGTTCTGGGACCGATGGTGGTAATTATTTTTGTTTTAGAAAATTTTTTCATAATTGAAATTACAGAAAAATGATAAATAACTATAAACTATAAATCACAATATTTCCCTAATCAAACCATATAATCTTTCACAAGATTTTCCATCTTGGTATTGATTAAATCTATTCTTAAATAATTCATAACGCCTTTTATAATCTTCGTCTCTTGACCACTGATTGACACTCTTAATTAAATCAAGCAACTCTTCTTGATTGTTGGCGAAAGGCCCAGGCATCTCTTTGTAATAATCATAGTACATTTCTCTACAATTCTTTAGATAACTGTCATAATCATAAGGGTAAAAAATGATTGGCCGATTAGTTAAGCAAAATTCAAAAAACATACTTGAATAATCTGTTATTAAAACATCTGCATGTATTAAAATCTCCTGAATGTCGTCAATAGAATTAGAAATATTCAATATATTGCTAAGTTCAAAAACTTTTATCTTGTGCTCAAAAGAAGGATGATTTTTTATTAAAAAAACATAATTATTTTTCTTGAGATGATTATTTAACTCAATAGAAAATTCCTCTGAAAAAGGACTTGTTAAGTTCTGTCCGTCTCTAAAAGTCGGCGCGTATAACAAAACTTTACTGTATTTATCTAAATTTAATTCTTTTCTATAATTTCTAAAACTTAAATTTCTATTAAAAAATATATCATTGCGGGGATAGCCAGTTATTTTGATATTTTTATTGAATAAAGCAAACTGCAAATTTAATGCTGCGCTTTTTGAACAAGCTAAAATTAGTTTGTAATTTTTTTTTTCCTTTTTCATTAAGGAATGGAATAATTTGTTTCCCAAGCTTTTTTTCTTGAGTTTTTCAAACGAATCATTCTTTACAAATGTTCCGTGCCAAGTATTTATAATGTTAAAATTTCCTAAAAGAAAAGTGCGTCCTGTAATATCTTGGCTAGATTGTTCAATTATAAAATAATTGGCTCTAATAATATACCACATTCCTTTTAGAGAATAAAGGAACACTACAGGTATGCCGTCTTTCCTTAATTTACGAAAAAGCTCTTTATTTCGAGTAATCCATGAAAACTTAAAAAATACTTTTTGCTGTTGGCAAAGCCATAAATAAAAATATCTTGGATTACCCATAATTCTGTGTCCAAAGCCAGAGCCAATTAAAATTAACTTTTTATCTTTCGGAATAAGATAAGAGAAAATAAAAAACAAGGGAATATAGAAGATATTTAATGCTAATCTAATAATAAAATCTTTTATTGTCATATTAATATTTTAATCTTTAATTAAATTATCTTCTTTTTTTCTCTCTTTATTGGTCCTTAAGAACAGATAAATGAAAAAAGAAAAAAGATATAAACCACTGATACAATAACCGAAATATAATAATTTCTGAAAGGAATATTCTACGGTAATATTGAAATTGTTTTCAGGAGGCACGATATACCATCCGTTGGCAAAACCATTTACTAAAAAGTGATTATCAGATGGAACATTTTTTTTAAACCAAGCATCTCTAAAAAAAGAATCATTCTTTCCATTAGTAAAATATGCTTCCCATCCGCCATGAAAATTTTCGGAAAAGACCAAATAAAAAGGGGCTACAGCATTATCAACTTTAATCTTATATTTTGTTGAATTAATTTTTTGAAAACTAATTTTCGGAATATTGCTAAATTGATCATACTGTGAATTATCTAATTTAAATAAAAAATCACCTGACTTTATTATGTTTATATCTTCATTTCCAAATTTTAAATTAAAGAAATGCTCACCCTTATCCAGTTTTATTTCCCCTGTTTGATGCCAGTTATTATTGCCTGCCGTTGTTTCATTATTCTTGTAAATGATTTCTTTACCATCAACTACTACAGAGACGCCATTGGTTTGACCTAAAATGCTGTCTTTTTTTATATACAAAACATAGTTACCTTTCATAGGCGCAAAAAATGTATTTTTCTTATCTAAATAAACCAAACTGCTATCTACCTCCTTTAATTTATCTCCGGGATTAAAACGGCGAACAGCGCTTATATTAGATCTGGGAAAAATGAAAATACTCTTAGCGTTTTTGATAATATGCTCATTTTCTGGTCCTGTATTGCAACTATTACAATTTTGATAAACCATTGCCGCTTTTTTAGTATCACTATTAAATTTCATAATGTCAACAATATTACGTTTTTCGCCCTCTAAAATATAGGAAACTTCCGGAACATAGATACGCGGCAAATAATAGCTGTCATTAATTTCGTATAGATATAAATCGCCTGTAGACTTAATTAAATTAAATACAGCTTGCGCATTCTTTTGATATATAGCAGGATCACCTTCCGCCAAATCCATTTGCACTAAAACATATCTGATATTAGACAAACCTAAAAGCTGCTGGCTGTACGGATCACCCTGATTAATAGTTGAGCTTAAAAATGCCCGCCAGTCATCTAATCCAACTTGCGAAATTGGACCGAGGGAGAAAAGCGTGGGCCTCTCAAGAAGACTAGGCAAAATGGTGGGGCCGAAAAATCCCCATTTTGTTACTTCGTAATCCCTTAAGGGTAAAAGTAAAACTTTATCATTGTCTTCTTTGCTTTTTAAGTAATTGCCGACCGCATAATAACTCTCCGGTATTTTTATCCCGTGTTTTGTGGGGTCAGAGTTGGGAAACCTGCCCCGATTAAGCGTAATATAACCCAAAAAGAGAGGGTATGAATTAACAAAAAGGAAAACAAACGCCATGGCTACCAACATTGCTTTGCCAATTTTGTTTTTGATTCTCATCAACATCGCTCCTAAGGTAAAACCAGTCAGTAAGGCAAAACAAATAGCTAAAATCACCAAAACTTCGCCTGTGCTTCTAAACATTTTATACAAAGGAACATGTAATAATAAGTTCTTATTTATAGCTCCAAGGGGAGGATTGGGACCTTTGGCAATAAACATAAAGAATAAGGCGATGAAAAACAGTAAAAGCACTCTTTTAGCAGTGATTTTTTTAATACGGCTCACAAAAAAAATAGAAAGAAAAGCAAGAAATGGATAAATGTAATTTGTTATCTTGATAAGGTCAAGTGATAAATAATATTTTTCCTTAAGCACTGGAACGTTCATGCCAAAAAATAATCTCAAGGTACTCAAAATAGTACAGTAACCCTCGCCCCCTACCAATCCCTTGGTCGGGTCTCCCCAGAGTGGATTACTTCTAATCAAAAAAGAAACGTAATCAGATTTAAATATATTTACAAGATAGGGCAGGAAAAACCAAGCATTTAAAGCCAGACAGGAAACTAAGATAAAAAGCAGATATAAAAATAGTTTTTTTATTTTAGCTTTCTCAAAAAAAATCAAGTGGAGAGAGGTAAAACCAACCAAAGAAAAAATAAAAACAAAGGACTTGGGATTGGGAAGAGCATGAATAATGCCAGGATAAAGACAAACCGCAAACAGCACCGAATACATAAAAAACTTTCCTTTACGAAATCCGTCGATAAAAAGAGCTAATAATAAAGGCAAAAAATAATAAGGCGCAAAAGCATAATAAAGATTAAGGCAGGCCGGAGAAAAAAGGTAAAAAATACTGGCTAAAAAACTAATCAGCGTTTTATTTTTTTCTTCGCTAAACAGCAACCTGCTCAGATAATACATCCCCAGACCAGCAATTAAATGATGAAAAAAAAGATACAGCCCAGTAATAAAAAATAAAGGAACACCAGCTGATTTTAAAAAGTAGAAAAATAACACAAAATAGTGACGGTTTAAAATAATATATCTCCCGCCATTATCTTCTATCCAAGTAGACAAATGCCTCAAATCATAGGAAGGGTTTATGCTCAGACTCACATCGCCGCCCCGAAGTATGTAACCAGGCTCTACCCAAAACAAAAAAACAAGACAAGACAGAAAAATTAAGAAAATATACAAATGTTCAATATTCAATTTTCCTTTTAAAAAAGATAACATAATAATTCCGTATACTGAATATTTAGCTAAATTAGAGCCATAATTTTTTCTTCTCTTTATAAAACGATATTAAAAAGTGAAGCTTTGCGGGTCCCCAGTAAAAAAATTTCTTCATTATTTCGTAATCACTCACCTTTCTATTCCTTTGCACCCACTCCCTTTCTTTCATAATTCCTTTGAAATTCTTCACAATAAATACCCATCCTTCAAAATATGACCAGGCAATTTTAAATTTGAGGTTTACTAAAAAAAATATAATTTCAAAAATATTTTGTATTACATACAAAGGCAATGTCCACAGCAAATTGTACCAAGAATAATTTTTTAAAAGCATTTGGGGTATGTTTTGATTTCGCCATAAAAAAGTAAGATATTTCAGTCCTGGTCCGGTGCTCCCTGAACTTGCATGATAAATAAAAGTATTCTCCGCTATACCAACTTTTTTTCCAAAAAGGTGTAGCCTCCAGCACCAATCAGTCTCTTCAAAATACATAAAAAACCTTCCGTCCAGCCCCCTTGTTTTTTCATACAAATTTTTCTTAAATAGTAAACAGCAACCGCACGCGCTGAAATGCTCTTCATTGTCTTTTTTGGGCAGGACCACGGAAGCTCCGGTCGGATCAATCCTACTACAAGAATTCCTTATTTTTATTTCTTTCCTTTCATACTCTGATTGTAAAACGCCTACTACATCAAAATTATGCTCTTCAAAATAAGATAGTATGTTCTTTAAAAAATCATTCTCTACCCAAGTGTCATTGCTAAGCAATAGAATAATATCTCCTTTCGATTCACTTATGCCAAGATTGTTTCCTCCGGCAAACCCAAGATTTCTATCACTTTGCACAATCCTTACCTTAGGATAATTTTTCTTAATGAAATCTACGCTGTCATCGCTGGAGTCATTATCAACAAAAACAATTTCAAAATTCTTATATGTTTGAGAAAACAAAGAATCAAGGCACTTTTTCAGCCATTTTTTTCCGTTATAATTAACTATTATTATAGAAATCATGCTTTATTTCTCCACAGAGCTCTTCATGTTTTATTAAGAAAACTCTTTAGATAATTTTTCCGACTATATCCATTATAGTTTTTCCAGACTTGCCATTTCCAAAAGGATTTTTCCAATTTTTCTTTTCGTCGAGTAATTTCTTAGCTCCATTAAGAATCTTTCTTGGGTTTACGCCTGCAAGAGTATTGCTTCCGTTCTCCAACGTCTCCGGCCATTCAGTATTTTCCCGAAAAGACACACATGGAACATTCAAAATGCAGCTCTCTTCTTGAACTCCTCCCGAATCAGTAAGCGTCAAAAGGGCGTTTGACTCTAAATCCAGAAATGCCAAATATCCTAAAGGAGGGATTAACTTTATCTCTTCTGGAACTAATAATTTGAAATCTTTTAATCGTTTTTGCGTTCTTGGATGAATAGGGTAAATTATTGGCAATTCAAATTCTTGGTGTATCAATTTTAACCCCTCTAAAATTCCTTGTAATTTTTCTTTTTTGTCAACATTCTCTTGGCGGTGAGCGGTTACTAAAAAATATTTCTCCTTTTCCAAATGTAATTTTTTAAAAATTTTTGATTTCTTTTCTGCTATTTTTAAATTTTGATAAACAGCGTCAACAATAGGGTTTCCTGCAATAAAAATCTTTCCTTTCGGTATTCCCTCTTTAATTAAAATGTCTTTCTCTCTTTTTACCGAAGTAAATAAGTAATCAGAAATATGATCCACTATTATTCTGTTGATTTCTTCGGGCATCTCTTTAGAATATGATCTTGGCCCTGCTTCTATGTGTCCAATTTTAATATGAATCTTAACAGCCGCCAAAGCTCCGGCTAACGTAGTATTTGTGTCTCCTAACACTAAAACTATATCTGGTTTCTCTCTAAATAATACTTTCTCAATCCCAATCAACATCTTAGCCGTGCTTTCAGCGTGGGTCCCTGAACCTATTTTTAAATTATATTTCGGCTGAGGCAATTCCAATTCCTTAAAAAATATTTTATCTAATTTTTCTGAATAATGCTGATTTGTATGCAAAATAAAAAAATGAAATCTTTTTTTTATAAATTCCCGAATAATCGAAGAAAATTTTATTATTTCTGGCCGAGTGCCAAGGATGATACAAGCTTTTTTCATAAATTTTGTAATTCTTAATTTAATATCTTGTTTATTATTTTAACTGTTTTTTCTAAATTTTTTTCAGAGTATTTCTCTTGAGCATATCTGCGGCACCCTTGCTTTATTTTCATACTAATACCTTTGGATTTTATTTTAAAAATAAGATTGATAATACTATCTAAATTATCAGTATCAATAATCCATCCTATTTCAGAAGGAACAAGATTATGGTTTATTTTAATACCATCTTGAGCTTTTTCTAAAATAGCAGATTTTTCCGGCACCAATATCGGCGTACCGCAAGCTAATGCTTCTAATGCGGGAATTGCTAAATATGTCTCATCGGCAAAAGCCCATAATAAATCAGAAGATTGATACAAATCTCTTAATCTTTCTCTATTTGTAATATAGCCGAGATACTTAATATTATCATATTTTTTTGAAAAATCACTTAATAAGGAAGCATATTCTCCAACGCCGGCAAAAAGAAAAAGAAATTTTTTGTCGTTTTTTAATTTTTCGGCTATTTTAATTAAAGGAAGGCATAATTTATCTTTATCTAATCTTCCTACAAATAAAATAGTAAGCGCCTGATTTAAAGTGTCTTTTATCGGACTTTCAAAAAAAAGATTATCAGCCCATAACTCACTTACAATCACTTTATTAGATGGCATAATTGGAAGAATATCCTGAAAGCTTCCTTTAGAATTAACCACTGCCAAATCTATAAATCTACTTAGTGTCTTAAGTGTCTTTCTCGATATCTCTCCAATGCTTTTATATATGCCAGTATGATACATTAATACAAAGGGCTTTTTAAAAAGTTTAACAAAAGGAGCAATAATCATTCCAGAAGTGCAGCCATTACTAATTACAAGGGAAGGCCGTAAAATAATCAAGAAAAAAATAGTAACAAAAAAAAGAGGTAAAATCCAAAAAAAAGCAATTATAGGATTAATGCCCGGGATAAAGCCCCATTTATCATAACGCGGATAAGGAATAGAAAAATAAGAGAAATTTTTATGTTTATGAAAATTCTTACCCAGTCCAATAATAAAAATTTGGCAGTTATCTGAAGATAATTTTTCTAAAATTCTTTCTATATAAAGCCAGCTGCCTCCGCAAAGAGTAGGAGTTGCGACTATAATTCTTTTTTTTCTTTTAGACATTATTGCTTAAAAAAATATTTTGTTATTCAAAAATTAATCTGATTAATCTTATTAAATATATAATCGGGCTTTAAGCTAAGCAAATATTCTCTACTGCGGCTACCGTCGCAAACTAATATGCACTTTATTCCCAGTTTCTCTGCGGCGGCAAAATCTTCTTCTGTATCGCCTATCAGTAAAGATTTTTTATAAAATGATTTGCCCAAAAATTTTCTAACAGCTTGATCTTTTGATATTGAACTAGCAACTATAATTTTTAAAAAATATTTTCTTATACCCAAATGATTAATCTCTTCTTGACAATTTCTCTGTTTTCTTCTCTTGGTTAATAATATTAAAATATAGGATTGACTTAACTTCTTTAATAATGCGTCTACTTTTGGTTTTAATTTATCTTTTCTTAAATATTTTCTTGTTTCAATAAGATTGATCCTTTCTATAAGATAACTGTTCATTTTTCCAGGAGAAATATTCGTTTTCTTTATTATATTTCTCTCGCTTATTTTGTTTCTTTTTAATTCAATATACTTTCTTTTAGGCAACGGTTTATACTTATAAATTTTAGATAAATCAAAGTGCAGGCTATACCAACGGTCATCAATATCAATCAAAGTTCCGTCTAAATCAAAAATTATATTAAATCTAAACATTTTTTAAAATATTCTATTTCTTTTTCTAATCCTTGGTTTAACTTAAAAATAGGATGAAATTTTAATTCTCTTTCTGCTTTTCTTATACTAAAAACTAAATCTCTTTTTTCTTTAACTCTTGGTTTAAAAATAATTCTTGATTTAGATTTAGAAATTTTTATTATCAACTTAGCTAAATTTAAAATATTAATATTTTCTTCTGAAGAAATATTAAAGATATTACTTTTCCTATACTTAATTGCTTTAATTATTGATCGAGCTGCGTCTTCTATATATAAAAACTGTCTCTTTTCTTGTCCATTTCCAAATATTATAATATCATCATTTCTTATTCCTGATTTAATAAAATTAGGAATTGCTCTCTGAATTTTTTCTCCTGGTCCATAGATGCTACCAAATCTTAGAGAAACAAATTTAATATTTTTTTTCTTACAAATAATTTCTAAATATCTTTCAGCAAATAATTTACTAATCGCATAATAAGAAGGAGGTTCGTTGGACAAATTTTCATCTATGATATGTTTACTAAAAACTGTATAAATTTCCAAAGTATTGGCATAAATAAATTTACTCTTTTCTTTCAATAAATTAATTAAATTTATTGATCCTCTTAGGTTAATATCTATACTTTTATAAATATCATCAAGTTTTTGTTCTTTGGGAACATAAGCAGCCAAATGCATGAGAACATCTATTTTCTTAAATAGATTTTTATATTTATACAACTCTCTCTTCTGAGAAATATCTGCTTGGATATATTTTATATTTTTAACTTGCTTTATCGATTTTTCTTTGTCTAAAACAAAAATATTATAATTTCTATTTGAAATTTTTTTTAATAATACTCTTCCAAGATGCCCATTGCCCCCTGTTATTAAAATATTCATAATTATAATTCCTTTAAAATATTATTCATTATTTTGCGATCTTTTTCTAATTTTGACTTTCTTGTCAAAACTGGCAAAAAATCTACTCCTCTAATCCAAATTAATCCATTTTCAAGGGGATTAATTTTTTTAGAAATCTTGGGTAGAGGTTCCCCATAGGCTAATTTAATATATATCTCTGGCATGTTTAATCCTGCTTTTGTAAAAAATTCATGAGTTGTAAAAAAACGCCCTATATTAATTTCTGTTGGATTAGGAATTTTTGAAAAATCATAAGTAAAATCAACAGAAAAAATTCCATCCGGAATAGAATCAATACTCTTTATACTTTTAATAGCAAGCCTATCCAACTCGGAATCGCTAACAGTTATTCCAGCCCCAGTTACTCCACTAATGCCAGAAGGAGAAACCTTTCCTAATTCCCAATATAATCGTTTTCGTCCCTGCGCCACAACTAACTCTCCCTTATTCCAAATAGACATCCATGTAATAGAATTCGAAGTTAAAAGTTCGGCTGCGGTAAATTTCCCCCAACCTTCTTTAAAATCAATCCATATTTTAGCTTGATTGAAATTTTTTGGAGCCAAAGAACCTTTTCCTCCAGCGCCTGATATTTCTCTCAGCCAAATTTTATTTCCTAAAAGCTTATAAGCATTCTTTAAATCATCTACGTTGTTTAAAAAATAAGTTTTAGGGACTTTTATTCCGTTTTCCAGCCATTTTTTGTATGTTTCATATTTATTCATACAACAAGCAACTGTTTCTTTTGATGGTAAAAACAATTTAATATTCAATTTTTCTCGAAATTTCGATACCACTTCCATCTCGCTATCATTCTGAATGTGCATAAATTCTAAATTATGCTTTTCAATTAAATAATTTAGAAAATCAAAATATTTTTCAGAATTACAAAATGGGGCCAAATAAGATTTATCCGCCTCTGACCTGTTTAAATAAAATTCATTTGAATCTGTGCCAATAATGAAAATTTTTTTGTTCATTGCGCGAATAGATCTTATAAAATTTGTGGACGGGGAACCACCAGCTCCTGTAGTAAGTATTCTTTTCATAAATTTAATTAGGTTAACGCTATTCTCAGGGCTTCAAGCGCAAACCTTGAATCAATTTTAATATTATTTTCAACGCAATTGATAAAATATAAAATTTCTTCTTTTAACGGTTCTTTTTTCGCAACAGAAATATTTATTTTATCAGGAGCCGAAAAACGCAAGATATAATCGGAAAAATCCATAGATGTTTCTTTAAATTTATCATAATTGCTTTTATAAAATTCTATCTGTTGATTAATATAGTCCATTTCTAAATATCCTTCAGAACCAGTAATGTTTAATTTTCTTATTTTTACTGGAGTAATCCAGTTTGCTTGAATATATGCTGAAGATTGTTTATATTTTAAGAAAAACTCAACAGAATCCTCTCTTTTTTTGATATGATTCTTTTGTTTATTCACTAATGACTCAACCGGCAAATCATCTAATAAATAATTTATAATATCAATGTCATGAATTGCTAAATCCACAGCGATATTAGCATCTTTAATTTGTGGAGGAAAACCGCCAACTCTACGAGCTATAATCGCAGTAATTTTACCCAAATCTCCTCTCTCAATAATTTCTTTTGTTTTCTTAACTACTGGATTATATCTTTCTATGTGTCCTACTAAAAATTTTATGTTATTCTCTTCAACCAATTTTAAAAGTTTTTCAGCATCAGATATATCCATTGCGATTGGCTTTTCCAACAACACATTAACTCCCATTTTAACGCATTCTTTAGCAATTCCATAGTGCAGCGAAGTTGGAACGCAAACCGAAACAATATCAGGATTTTTTACATCAAGCATTTTTTTGTAATTTTTATAATATTTCACATTAAACTCGTTAGATAAAGTATTGCCCAACATTTCATTCAGGTCTGAAATAGCCACTAACCGCACTTTGGAAATTTCAGAATACGCCCGCACATGATTTTTCCCCATATTGCCGACTCCAATAACCGCAACATTTAATTTAGACATATTTAAATTTCTTGTATTGTTTTAATAATAAATCTTATATCTTCCTCAGAAACAAGAGGGTGAACAGGTAAAGATAAAACCTCTCTGCTGGCTTTTTCTGCTATAGGAAAATCGCCTTCTTTATAGCCAAACTTTTCAAAATAAGGATAAAGATGTAATGGTTTAGGATAAAAAATTGCGCTTCCAATGCCTTTTTCTTTAAAATATCGAGAAAGCTCATCTCTGCTTAATTTAAATTCATCAGCTACCCTAATCGTATATTGATGAAAAACATGTTTATAGTTATCCTTTACTGTTGGAGTTATTAATCCCTTAATATTCCTCAACCCCTCTGTTAATATTTTTGCGTTCTTAATCCTTTTTTCATTAAAATCATCTATTTTTTTAAGCTGTTCTATGCCTATAGCGGCAGCTATGTCTGTCATACGATAATTAAATCCTAAATCAAAATACTGATACCGAGTTTGTTCTGATTGGCCATGATGTCTGAATCTCTTTGCTAATTCCGCAATGCTTTCGTTATTAGTAGCCAACATCCCGCCTTCTCCAGTCGTCATACTTTTAGTAGCATAAAAAGAAAAAACTCCTGCGTCTCCAAAACTGCCTGCTTTCTTGTGATTAAATTCTCCTCCTACGGCCTGACACGCATCCTCAATAATTTTTAAATTGTATTTTTCTGCTATTTTCTTTATAACGTTTACATTGTAAATCTGTCCATACAAATCAACCGACAAAATCGCTTTAGTTTTTTTAGTAATTTTTTTTTCTATTTTAGCTGAATCAATATTAAAAGTATCTAAGTATATATCAACAAAAACAGGTCTTGCGTCTTGCATTATAATAGAATTAGCAGTAGCCACAAAGGTAAACGGAGTAGTAATAATCTCATCACCTTTTTTAATGCCGCAAGCGCGCATTGCGCAGTGCAAGGCAGCTGTTCCGCTATTAACCGCAACAGCATATTTCGTTCCACAAAAATCAGCAAATTTTTTTTCAAATTCAGCAACTTTTGGTCCTTGAGCAATTATTCCAGAGCTTAAAACTTCCTCCACTGCTCTAATTTCCTCTTCTTTAATTATTGGTTTAACAATAGGAATACCCATTTTTATTATTTTTTAGCTATAACTTTTATCATCGGCCAAAACAACCTGCTGTTATTAGCTATTTTAATACAAATTTTCTTTAAAAATTCAGTAGGAATAAAATCGAAAGATAATTTTACTTTAAATTTATCAACATAGATTTCTTTAAATCCAACTTTTCTGTGCATTTTTTTAAGAGTAGAACCTAAAAAAGATAACTCGTAGCCAAAAATCATATGCCGCTTTTTTAATAATTTTATATGGATAAATTCAGCTAACTGTTTTAAAACTGGAAAATTAGGAATATTTCCCCAAATCTGTCTATAAGTTAATGAACCGAGATTCAAATACGGAACAGTATTAAAGCTCACTCCGTCTTCTTTTAGAACTCTGTATAATTCATTAATACAAGTTTGTGTATTTTTAAAATGTTCTATTACTCCGCCACCATATATTAAATCAACTGTGTTTGTTTTAATCGGCATATTCAGAATATCTCCTTGTATTAATAGGTAATTTTTTATGCCTTTGGCTTCCAACATTCTTTTAGCAATTTTTAGAGCAGTAGGACTAAAATCAATACCAATTACTAAGCGGCATTGATTAGCTATTTTCTGTCCGAAAATCATTGGACCGCAACCTACTTCTAAAAACACCAAGTCGTTATTAATTTTTTTATACTCGTTTATTTGTCGGTATTCGTCTTCAAAAAAATTATCTAAATAGTCCTCTCTTTCTTTAAAGCAAGACTTATCTCTTAATTGTTTCTGATAAAACTCATCCCATTTTTGAATTGATAATTCTAAGTCCTGAGTTAAATTAGGAATAATTTTAACAATATTTTCGTCTATTATTTCATATTTTTGCCCACATTTCTCGCAAACCAAAAAAATATCCTGTTCTGTCAAGGCAGACTTACATCTCGGACAACAAAGATATTGTAATAATTCCTGATTTATCATATTTAATAAATTATGTTAAATGTTTTATTTAAAGCATCGCTAAAAACTCTATCCCAGCTTGAACCCTGAGCAAATTTAATTGCGTTGGCCCTATATTGAAAATATATACCCTTATTCTCTAATAAATAACCAACCTTTTTGCTTAAGTCTTCTTTGCTATAATCAAAGATTAAACCTGCTTTTTCTCTCTGTAACTCTTGAGCAACCTCGGGCACATCTGTTATCAAAACAGGTAGGCCACAGGCTAAATAAATCTTTACCTTCCCAACATCAGAAAAAAAAGTATAACTGTTTGGGTCAGGGAGATAGGGGGCTAAAGCAATTCCGCAAGAAGCAATTATTTTTTCCAATTCTTTGTGGTCTTTTATAAAACCGGTAAAGGAAACCCTGTCCTGAATGTTTAATCCTTGAACCAAATCTTTCAGATTCTTCTCTTCAGGTCCTGTCCCAATAATGGTTAGTGTTATTCGGCGATATTCCTTCAATAAATCAGGCATAGATTTAATAATCAAATCAATTCCTTTGTTCTCTGCCAAATGTCCCATAAATACCAATTTAAATCTATTTGCCTTTTCGTTTGATATTCTTTCTATCTCTTCAAAATGACAGCCGTCTTGAACAATTATTTCTTCTGCACATCTTTTAATATCAACCCCATTCTTTCTTCTTGCTTCTTTCATTCTTTTGGAGCTATTCCAAGTAAGGTAAGCCCTATAACAACAGAATCTGTCCATCCAGTGGTAAGTTTCATTAAAAAATTTATTCTCAAATCTTTTGGGAGTATAGTCTATTGTCCAATAAATCAGTTTATCAATATAACCAAATTTCTTTAGAAACCATGCAGAAAACGTATTCAAATTATCGGCGGCAACACAAATATTATATTTTTCTCTTGTTTTAAAAATAAAATAAATCGTATAAAAAAAATCTTTAACAAAGTGAAATAAATCTGGACCATTTATCTTTATTCCTTCAAAAAAAAATTTTTCTTTTCCTTTTTTAAAAAATGTTATTTTTGATCGACGCTGATTTTTATTAAAAGAAAAAGGGTGCTCCAAAAAAGAAAAAGATATTTTATTTTTAATAAAAAAATCTCTTAACTCCTGAGCAGGGCCCGTGGCAAATGTATGAGTAATTATTAAAAACTTAGACTCCGAAAAATTCTTATCTTTTTGATTATCCATTTTTATTGTTGGTTGATTTAAGATAGAAGTAGTTTTTTATTTTATCACAAATATATTTTACCTCTTCATCTTGTAATTTGCTTGATGAAGGTAACCATAAACCGTGTTCAGAAATGTAAGCAGTAATTGGAAAATCACCTTCAATATTATAAAAAGGCAAATTATGAAGGGCTGGATAAAATTTTCGACTGCCAATATTGTTCTCCTTTAGATATTCTGCTAAATCATCTGAGTCTGGAACTAAAATATCAATAAACCAAGGAGTGGTATCTTCTAAATTAGTAGGAATAAATTCTACTTCTTTTATATCTTTCAATCCTTCCTGATATAATTTATATATTTCTTTTTTACGTTTAACTCGCCATTCTAATTTTTTCATTTGTTCTATCCCAAAAACAGCTTGTAAATCTGTAAATTTTAAATTACAACCTAAAATTTCATAATCATCAGACCCTCCACCACTCCTGCCAAAATCTTTAAATTTTAAAAGCTTCTTGTATGCTTGTTCGTTATCCGTCACTAAAGCTCCCCCCTGCCCCATAGTTATAATCTTGGGCATGCTAAAGGAGTAACTGCCCATAATTCCAAAAGTGCCTAGATGTTTCCCTTTATAGGCAGAACCAAATGACTGAGCCGCATCTTCAATTAAATACAAATTATTTTCTTCAGCCAATTTTACAAATCGCTCAATTTTCGGATAACGCCCGTTAATGGTTACCAGTATTATAGCTTTTGTTTTAGGAATAATAGCTTTTTTGGTTAAATCAAAGTCCAAGCATAAATTTTTTCTATCAATATCAACAAAAACAGGCCTTGCGCCAGTTAAAACAACGGCATTGACCGTAGCTACCATAGTATAATCTGGCACAATAACTTCGTCTCCTTTACTTATACCTAAAACAGCTAAGGCAGCCCACAATGTTAAGGTTCCATTAGGAAGAATGGAGCAAAATTTAGCTCCTACATATTCTGCTATCATTTGTTCCAATTCTCTGGTCTTTTTAAATTCTGTAATCCAGCCACCGCTTTTTAAATATTCTGTGACTGCTTCTATTTCATTATCGTCATACCAAGGCTCCATTTGGCTGATAAATTTTTGTTTTGGCATATGTTTTTATTTTTCAATGATTTTTTTATCTTTTTCTAAGCCCAGATAGGGACCGTTTTTAATTTCTAAAACCTGGGTTTTATTTTCTAAGATGTCATAAGCGTGGCCGCCGGCATAAATTATTGCTATATCGCCTTTATTTAGTTCTTTCTCAGTAATTAATTCATCTTCTTCACTATAAAAATAAGCCTTAACTCTACCGCTTTTAATAAATAATATCTCATTAGTTCTATTTGAAATTCTTTGGCAGATTTTATGACCGTGAGCTTTTAAATGTTTTCCTGTATTATAGTTCCAAGTAGCAACTTGCAAAAAATCTTTGTCTTCGGAATAAAATTGTAAGTTTTTTGGCCATTCCTGATTTTTTATTATTTTAGCTATTAATAAATCACCATCCTTAATTAATTCTTGATTCATAGTGTATTAATTATTATTAATTATGTTTTTGTAATACCAATCTACTGTTTTTTTAATCCCGTTCTCTAATTTTGTTGGAGGCAGCCAATTAAATATTTTTTCCATTCGCTCAACATTCATTACTTTATAAGGAGCGCCATCTGGCTTGGAGATATCAAAAACTAATTTACCCTTGTAACCAACGATTTCCTTTATCATCTTTGCTAATTCTCCGATTGATATTCCCTTACCTTGACCAATATTAATGAGCTCTATCGCGGACGGAATCTCTAATGCTCTGATAAACGCCTCCACGCAATCATCAATATAGAGCCATTCTCTAATTGGTTCGCCTGTTCCCCAAATAATTACTTCTGGTAAATTTTCTTCTTCAGCTTTAACAACTTTCATAACCAAAGCTCCTAATGCATGCGACCTTACTTCATTAAAATGGTCATTGGGTCCATACATATTGGGAACTAAAAAATTAATAAAATCCATTTTATATTGATTATGATAGGCATAAGATTGTACCCAGGTGGCTTTTTTGATAAAACCATAAACTAAAACAGATGGATGCAAGGGACCATCCCACCATTCCTCTTCTTTAAAATCCTTTTGAACTACATCCGGATAAGAGCAATTAGAAATAGGATTAATATATCTCTTTATATTATATTTCCTTGCACATTCAATTAAATTTGTATTTATTAAAGCATTATTATAAAAAATCTCTCCTTCGTGCTCTAAGCCAAATTTTATACCCCCAACATAAGCGGCACAATTGATAATAATTTCAGGTCTTTCTTTCTCAAAAAACTTTTCTATTTGTCTTTTATCCCGAAAATCAACTCCCATACTTAGGGAAGTAGTTACGAAATCCATTCTCTCTTCTTTTAATCTTTTAACAATCCTTTTTCCCAAAAATCCTGTACCTCCAGCCACAAAAATTTTTTTATTTTTAAAATTAATCATTTTAAGTTCCTTTTTTCATTATTGTAATCGGCCTCAATCATAATTCTTGTCAATTCTTTAAATTTTGTCTTAGGCATCCATCCTAATTTTTCTTTTGCTTTAGAGGCATCACCTATCAAAACCTCCACTTCGGCTGGCCGAAAGTAAACCGGGTCAATTTCAATAATTGTTTTACTTGTCTTTCTATCAATCCCTTTTTCTTTCAAATCGGCTCCCTGCCACGCCAAATTAAATCCTAAAAGCTTTGCCGCTTCTTCAGTAAATTCTCTTACTGAATGCGACTCACCAGTAGCAATAACACAATCATCTGCTTTGTCTTGTTGGAGCATACGCCACATGCATTCAACATATTCTTCTGCATAACCCCAATCTCTCTTTGCATTTAAATTCCCTAAATACAATTTATCATCTATACCTAATTTTATTCTGACTAATCCTCTTGTTATTTTACGGGTGACAAAGGTCTCGCCTCGACGCTCACTTTCATGATTAAACAAAATTCCATTACACGCAAAAATTCCATATGCTTCTCTATAAAGCCGAGTTATATGATAAGCGAAAACTTTTGAAACCGCATAAGGACTTCTTGGATGAAAAGGAGTTTTTTCATTTTGAGGCGGTGGAGAAGTGCCAAACATTTCGCTAGACGAGGCCTGATAAAATTTTATGGGTCGGCCAGAGTTTTTTATTGCTTCAAGAATCCGTAGAGTCCCTAAGGCATCAGTATTGGCTGTATATTCCGGCATATCAAAACTAACTCGAACATGACTTTGAGCTGCTAAGTGATAAATTTCATCGGGCTTAATTTGATTTATAAGTTTAATAATATTGCCTGTGTCGGTTAAATCGCCATAAAAGGTCTCAAAATTTGGATATTCGGGTCTATCGTATAAGTGATTAATGCGATTAGTGTTAAAAGTACTAGCGCGTCTTTGAATACCATAAACCTTATATCCTTTTTCTAAAAGTAATTCAGCTAAATATGAGCCGTCTTGGCCTGTAGCGCCTGTTATTAACGCTTTTTTCATAAATTTTTGTTTTTATTTAGTAAATAATTAACTCCTACCATAAATCTAAGAGCGAGCATTCCAAGAGTTAAAATTGGGCGTGCTAACAATTTTTTCCATTTTCCATCTTCTATAAAAATGCCGAAAAAACGATAATAAAACCCTAATTGTTTTTTTATATCTCTATCATTTTTGCCCCATTTAGCAATATATTTATCAAAACTCTGGATATAGTACGCTTTCTTTTTTAGATAATTTCTTAAATTGAATTCTCCCTCGTTGTGATAAATCACTGATTTGGCAATATCTACTTTTCCTCTGTTTCTAATTTTTTTGTCAAAATCCCAATCCTCGGGACCTGACATTGATTCGTCAAAACCTTGAACAATTAAAAAATCTTTGATTCTAATAAAACGAACGCAATCTATAACTGTAGCGTTATAAAAGCTTCTTTCAAAACAGCGAACTTTAGGCCAAAAACCATCTCCAATTATAATTTCTGGAATGTAAAGGGCGATAATATCTTTGTCTCGCTCCAATTTATCAACACATTCTTCCACTACATTCTTGCTTAAAATCATATCAGCGTCTAAGTACAAATAATATTTGCCCTGCGCCTTATTTGCTCCAAAATTCCTTTGAGCGCTTCTTTCCGGTCCCTTGTTAAAAACCTTGTCAGTATGTCTTTTGGCTATTTCTTTAGTTTTATCGCCTGAATCATTGTCAACAACAATTATTTCTATTTTATCATACAAGTAATTCTGTTGCAAAATCGACTTCAAACAATTCTCTATATTTTTTTCCTCGTTTTTTGTTGTAATGACCACTGATACTAATGGAAAATCCATAAAGTTATAATGTCAGAAAGTTTATAAAGTTTCTTTGTTTCTTTTTTTAATAAATTCTGATGCTTTAAATAATGATTCAAATTTACCAGCATCACTCCAAAATCCTTTTAAAATTTCATAAGTCGCTGTGTCTTGATTTATATAAAAATTATTAACATCAGTAATTTCTAATTCTCCTCTTTCAGAAGGTTCTAATTTTTTAATCATATCAAAAACTTGATTGTCATACATATAAAGCCCAGCTGTGATAAAGTTAGATTTTGGATGCTTTGGCTTTTCTTCAATACCAATGATTTTTCCATCTTTTATTTCTGCTACTCCAAAACGTTCTGGATCTGGAATTTCTTTTAAAAATATTTTTGCTCCTTTCTCTTGTTTTTTAAAATCTTCGACATATTTTTCTATATTATCTTCTATAATATTATCACCTAATATAACCACGATTTTTTCCTCATCGGCAAAATCTTCAGCTAATCCTAACGCCTCCGCAATTCCTCCTGCTCCTTCCTGGTAAGTATAATGAATTTCTTTTAATCCAAATTCTTTTCCATTCCTTAAAAGTTTTAAAAAATCGCCGGCGCTATTTCCTCCAGTTACCAAAAGAATTTCCTCTATTCCGGCTGAAACCAATGTCTCCAATGGATAATAAATCATCGGTTTATTGTAAACCGGAAGTAGATGTTTGTTTGTAATGCGAGTACAGGGGGAAAGTCGTGTCCCTTTGCCGCCCGCTAAAATTATTCCTTTCATAGATTTTTGTATTGTTTTTTATAATATTTAAGATATTCTCCTGATTTTATTTTTTCCCACCAGCTTGCATTTTCTTTATACCACTTTGCGGTTTTTCTAATTGCTTCTCCAAATTTATGTTCTGGTTTCCAGCCAAGTTTTTTAATTTTTCTCGTATCAAGAGCATAACGAAAATCATGTCCCGGTCTGTCTTTGATATATTCAATAAATGACTCGTCCTTACTCAATTCTTTTAAAATAAATTTCGCAATTTCTAAATTTGTGAACTCGTTTCCTCCGCCTATATTATAAATCTCGCCAATCTCTCCTTTGTGCAGAACAGTGTCAATTCCAGAACAATTGTCCAAAACATAAATCCAGTCGCGAATATTTAATCCTTTTCCATACAAAGGAACTTTTTTGTTTTCCAAAAGATTGGTTATGAAAAGGGAGATTAGCTTTTCTGGAAATTGATATGGACCAAAATTATTTGAAGAACGAGTGATTAGAACAGGCAGTCCAAAGGTTTTATAATATGCCCTTGCCAATAAATCCGCGCCTGCCTTTGAAACGGCATAAGGGCTGTTTGGCAACAAAACATCTGTTTCTTTAAATTCTTCTTTTTTAATAGTTCCGTATACTTCATCTGTTGAAATATGCTCAAATTTTTTAACGCCATATTTTCTAGCTGTTTCAAGCAAGGTATGGGTTCCTAAAATATTTGTCCTTGTGAACTTCTTCGGCTCTAAAATTGAACGGTCTACATGACTTTCTGCGGCAAAATTTACCACAAAATCAGGTTTTTCTTTTTGAAAAATTTTATTAACTAATTTTTCATCGCAAATATCTCCTTTGATAAATTTATATCTTGGATTCTTTTCAATATCTTTTAAGTTTTCAAAATTAGCGCAATAGCTAACAATATCAAAATTAATAATCCAATAATCTGAATATTTATTTAAAATATAGCGGATAAAATTAGAACCGATAAAACCGGCCCCGCCAGTAATTAAAAGCTTCATATTATTTTATTTGAGACAAAAAATCCTTAAATACACCCGATATGTAATCAAAATGTTGTTTATTAAGACCAGGATATAACCCTATCCAAAAAGTACTATTCATAACCTTGTCTGTATTTTCTAAATTGCCTATCTGTCTATATCTGATTTTGTAATCAATAAAGTATGGCTGTTTGGTAATATTTCCTCCAAACAATAATCTTGTCCCGATTCCCTTTGAATTTAAGTATTCCATAAATCTTCTTCTATTTATTTTTTTTGGATCTTTGATGGTAAATGCAAAACCGAACCAACTTGGATTACTATTTTTGGTGGCTTTTGAGAAAATAAAATATTTTTCAAATTCTTTTAATTTATTATATAAATAATTAAAATTCTCTTTTCTTCTTTTGATGAAATATCTCAATTTACCCATCTGGGAAACTCCAATAGCAGCCTGCATATCAGTTAATTTTAAATTATATCCTATATGAGAATAGGTATATTTATGATCATATCCATAGGGCAATTTACCAAGTTGCCACTTAAATCTTCTATTACAAGTATTATCTTTTCCCGTAGGACACCAACAATGTCGACCCCAATCTTTTAAAGACCTGATAATTCGGTTTAATTGGGAATTTCTAGTAATCAAAGCTCCTCCCTCTCCCATAGTAATATGATGAGCAGGATAAAAACTAAATGTACTAATATCACCAAAAGTACCGACTAACTGATGATCATAAGTTGATCCAAGAGCATCGCAAGCATCTTCAATAACAAACAAATTATATTTTTTAGCAATCCTTATTACAGTTTTTAGGTCAAAAGGATTGCCCAAATTATGAGCTAAAAAAATAACTTTAGTTTTTTTAGTTATTGCTTTTTCAATTTTCGATAAATCAACATTCAAAGTTTCTAAATCAATATCTAAAAATACTGGAATGCATCCATTCTGAATTATAGGATTTATTGTAGTAGGAAAAGCTGCAGCAACTGTTATTACCTCATCGCCCTGCCTTATCCTTTTCTCGCCCAATTGCGGTGAAAAAAGGGCTGAAAAAGCCAACAAATTAGCCGAAGAACCAGAATTTGTTAAAATAGTGTGGGGTACGTTTAGAAATTTTGAAAATTTCTGCTCAAATTTCTTAGCAAATTTTCCTTCGGTAAACCAGCGATCTAAAGCCACGTTTACTAGAGAAATCATCTCTTTTTCATTAAAAACCGCGCCAGAAGCTGGGATAAAATTCTTGCCGGGAATAAAAGTTTTTCTCTTGGATACTATTTTATGATATTTTTGAACCTTCCAAAAAATTTCTTTTTTTAATTGTTCTTGGGTCATTTTTAGTAAATTTTTCTATTTCGGGCCTTAAAAAAATTCAAGGATTCGTTAAGCGAAAACATCTTTGTCTTAAGCTCTTTCTGGGCTTTATAAATATTTAAGTCATCTTTTTTCGGCCGCATAGCTCTTTGCTTCAGGTTATTAGTTGAAACAGGGGTAACTAATCTAGGATCTAAATTAAAATATCTTGCCGTTTTCAAAGCCCACTGATATTTGCTCATCTTGTCCCGTCCGACAATATGATAAATACCTTTTTTGTTTTTCTTAATTAATTCCTCCGTAGCCCACGCAATATTTCTAGCTAAAGTGGGATTCCCGTATTGATCATTAGGCACCTTTACTAATTCTTCGTTCTTCAAAGCATTAAGAAGTCGAACTATAAAATTTTTTTGATCGTAACCCAAGTCAAAAACCCAGTTTGTTCTTATTATTAGGTAGTCGTTAAGTTCATTCTGGACAATCCTTTCTGCTTCCAACTTGGTTTGGGCATAGTAGTTAATCGGACAAGGTTTATCATTTTCTTTGTAATTTCCCTTTCTACCATTAAAAACATATGCTGTGGAAATATAAATAAACTTGCTTAAATTTTTTTTAGCCGCCTGAACTATGTTTTTCACCCCTTTAACATTTACTTTGTAGGCAACTCTTTGTTGATCTTCGCAAAAATCAACATTAGTGATGGCCGCAGGCAGAATTATAACCGAGGGCTTGACTTTATCAATAAAGCGAAGCGCTTGTTTTCTGTCCGTAATATCTAAAAAAACCCTACCTTTTGAAATTACCTTATCAGCAGCTATAACTTTAAAATTTTTATTTCTCTTCAAAATATCCGCCAAAGCCCCTCCCACTTGTCCGGCGCTGCCGATGATTAAAATATTCATTTTATTCAACAATGTTTTAATTTCCAATTATAAGGAATGTCATTTTCAAAAGGATCAATTCTAATTATTTCATCAGTATCATAGTCCATAGTAGGACAATTAACCACAATTGATGGTTTAACGCCGATACCCTTAAACCCATTGACTATGCCAGGTGGTATCTGAACCAAAACATAATTATCCTCCCCTATAAAAAGCTCTATCAGCTCTCCCTTGGTGGACGATTCCTTTCTCTGGTCATAAAGAACCAATTTAATCATTCCACTAATAACAGCATAATTTAAAGTCATTTTCTTATGAAGATGCCAACCTTTAATTACATTGGGATAAACAAAGGAAAAATAAACCTGCCCGAATTTCTCAAAATACGGGTCGTTGGCTTTTAACATAAGCATTATCTTTCCCCGCTCATCGGGTATTTGTTTTAATGGTAGTATCAAAACACCGTTTATCATATTTCTAATATATAAGTAATTTGACAAATAATGTCAATGAATACTCAAAGATATTATTTTATCTTCCGGGATACTCGGAGATTTAATGGTCAACCCTTCAACATCTTCATAAACATTCACTGGAAAGGCATTTGCTACGCCAGGAGGTATAATAATATATTCACCCGCTTTAAGATTAATCTCCCGACCATCAACTTCTCCATCTATCTTTCCTTGCAATATAATAGTAACTTCAACAGAACAACATTGAGTTTTATATTCCTTTTTTACCACCTCTCCTTTTTTAAATCTCCAATACTTAATCTCTACCCGATCGGTTTTACAGAGTCCGCTCATAAAATGACCGACAATCCAACCTCGACGTTTTTTAGCATTTTTTTGATAACTACCAATATAAAATTTTTTATTTTCCATAACTCAATTTTTGCAATTTCTTTGGTCTTGTCAATAAAATTATCATCCACTACGATTATCTCTATCTTATCACAAAAACAACAAAATTACAAAGTTTATAAAGTTGAAAGTTTTAACTCATTTTCCAAAATCTGTTAAATGGCCCAATAGTTTTATTCCAGCCCTGAATAAAAATTTAATATCATCCAAATTGCGTATGCTTATTATTTTCCTTGCGATAAATTGAGGACTGATAAAAGATTTATATAAACTTTGAGTCAATTCTTTTACATCTTCAGTTGTAAGCTCGCTTTTCATAACCTGCTCTCTTTGGTCAAATCTGTCATAATCATCAAATCTTAATAAATCATTCTCTTTGCAATACTTGTAAAGAGGAGTTTCCGGATATGGAATAATTATAGTTGCTTGCAAAGTATCCACATAACCCTTTTTAAATAATCTTTTGGCTAAATTAATTGTTGCTTGGGCGTCTGCTTTTGTCTCCCATGGAAAGCCCATCATTGTGGTAATATGCGGCTCTAATCCAGCTTGCTTGCACATTCTCAAACAAGGTTCTATTTCTTCTACTCCTAAACCTTTATTAATTCTATCTAATGTCCCTTGATTGATTGATTCCAATCCGAATAATATCATTCTAAATCCTGCTTTTTTCATCAATTTCCAGGTTTCTAAATCTTTGATGCCGTTAATCCGCATATTACAGCTAAGCGCAATTTTTTTATTATATCCTCTATCAATCATTCCTTGACAAAATTCTTTTAACCAATCTCCAATCGGCAAAGTGCCGGAATCCTCCATAATTTCTTTTACTCCTAAATTAATCAATATCTCTACCTCATCTAACGCTTTTTGGGCCGAACGAGCTCTATAATGTTTTTCAGGAAACAAAGTAGTCCAAGAACAAAAACTGCATTTTGCCCACCAACAATCGCGACCAGACATTAAATAGCTTCCCGGTAAATATTTAAAATCGCCATTGTCATAAGCGTATAGCTTCCATTTGGTCAATTCTCTGTCAATAAAGGGCAAATCGTCTAAATTATGATTTAATTGAAAATGTCCTGTATTTTTTATTTCGTTATTTTCGTCTCGAAAATACCAACCCTGCTCAAGAGCTTCACTCTTTGTTAAATGATTGGCTAAGTTTAACAGCATAAAATCATAATCCCCGCCAGTCAAAACATAATCAACTCTGCTGTTTTTTAATGATTCTTCCGGCAAAGCAGTAACATGGTCACCCATTAAAACAATTTTTAGGTTTGGATTTTCAACTTTCAACTCATTAATTATCTGCCAATGTTTTTTAACCACTGGTGTTTTTGTTTCTATGGCAATCAAACCTGGTTTTTCTTTTATTAATCTTTGTTTCCACTGCTGATAAGTTAATTTTTCGGCAATGGCATCATCCCAGAACACATCATAGTTATTTTCTTTAAGCAAAGAAGCCGCGTAAGCGGGAACCATTGGATAAATATATGTTGGAGAATTAAACCACTGAAATTGCCGATTCTGCGCTAATAAAGGAATACCTTTTTTACTCTCAAGCGGAGGATATGATATAGAAACCTTAAGCATAGATGAAAAATTAGAGTCAATTAAAAAATTGACAAAATTAAAAAAATGTGTTAAAATTTAAATTGTTAAACAGTTTAATTTTAATTAAAAAATAGTTCTTTGTCAATTTTTAAAAAATGAGGGAAAAAGATGGAAAGAATGAAAAATGGAAAGAGTGAAGATAAAAATGTAAAAATTGGAGTTTCTCTTGCGTCCTACCTGCCATGGTCGGCTTACTGGCCGGAAACAACTGCAAGATGGGCCGAAGAAGATGGATTTTGTTTTTTAGGCGTTTTGCCTTTTAGGGAAATAAAAAGATTAAGTAGACCAGAGCTTCCTGTTCTTTTCGCAGAGAAAGCATGGAATCCAGTAGATAGTTTAATTCCGATAATCTTCAAGAAACCGACCAAAGAAGAAAAGTTAGTGCCTCAACTCTGGGATTGGTTATTTTTTCCAGGAATAGCAAAAGCGGAATGCCTTTTTCACTGGATTTTATCCCAATATCAGGCCACGATTGTTTGCCATTCTTTTAAAGATTTATCTGAAGGAAGGTTGTTGGAGGTTTCTCCTGGACTGGGAATGACACCAGAAGAAATTGTAGAAACTGCGCAAAAATACAGAAAATCTCTGGTAATAGATCTTTGTCATCTTAGGGAAAAATTTTGGATATCGGAAAATGGAAAGAAGAAATCGCTTCTCGGACACTGGCAAAAATCGCTTCCCTTGCTTCTGCCCTACACATCTCTTATCCATGTTCAACCTTACATGAAAGATAATGAGGCGGAAAAAATATTACGAGGAGAAGAAAATGAAATAAAGAATATGCTGGACATAATAGACGATATTGGCTACTCTGGTCCCTATTTAGTGGAAGCTACCTTGAGAACCAAAAGTTGGAATATTTTCCGGCTCCGCAAAATGCTCCGGGCAGTACGAAATTTAGTAACGAACCCTTCTTTATAATGAAGCGGTTCTTTTTTAACTTTCAACTTTTTAAATTTCTTGTAAATACAAAGCCATGAATAAATTTCAAACCGTAATAAATATGGGTCAAAAAAATATATGGGATAACTGCCAAGCTCACTTTTAAATCTTTGATTTTAAAATAAATGCTAAAAATTGATATTAATAAAGCTAAAATATAAAACAGCCAAATATTTAAATATATTAATTTAAAAGAAAAAGGCAGGAATAATAAAATCCATCCCATTGATACGAAAATAAAAAACAAAGATGGGATAAAATATTTTAATTTAAACGAGTTCTCTGGATACTTTTTGGCAAAAAAACCGCGATGAATGCCGTAATTACCTATCTGCTTTAAATGTTTTATTAAGCCGGAACGGCGGTGATGCCAAACAAAAACCTCTGGGTCATAAATAATTTTTTTATTCAGGTTTTTTATTAAATCTAAACACAATTTTGTATCTTCTCCAGGCCAATAAGTGGAGTCAAAACCATTAACAGCTGAAAAATCTGATTTTCTTACTAATAAATTAACTGATGGCCAATCATCAACTTCTCTCGCTTCTCCTGTTGGCCAATATCTTTCAGGGTTGCCGCCTGATAATCTGCTTAAAAAAACAGCGCCTGAAACTTTTTGGCCGAAAGAATCACTATCCGGGGTTACCGCAGGACCTCCTACCGCAGCTATATTTAGATTTTCAAAGTGTTCGACCGCGTTTTTAAGCCAATCCTGGCGAGGATAGGCGTCATCGTCTAAAAAAGCTAAAATTTCGCCATCAGCGTATTTTAAAGCCAAATCCCTTTTTTCTGCCGGCCCTATCTCTCCTGTGGGAATAATTTTTGTTTTTGGAAAATTCTCTTTGCTCCCAACATCAGGAAAAATCAAAATCTCAAAATTTTCATAATCTAAATTTAAAATATGAGAAACTGATTCTCTGATATAATCATTAATTTGTTTAACTGGAATAATGATTGAAACCCTTGGCTGGTATTTTGTCATAATGTTTTAAAATTCTTAAACGGTAAATAATAGCTAAAGTATCCACAAGCATAGGCCAGGTAACTTTTGAAATATGAATAAGATCTTTTAACCAAAAAATCTTATCATCTTGAGCGCTATTAGAATAATTTAGTTTTATGGGCGCTTCTAAAATTTTTTTATACCCTAAACGATTGGCAACAGTTAATAATTCTAAATCAAAAGCGTATTTTTTAACTAAAACCCGGGGCAAGGAATCTTCTAATACCTGCCTTTTAAATAATTTCAATCCTACTTGGGTATCTTTTACATTCACATCTAAAAATGCTCTTGTTAAAAGCTGATATCCCCTACTTAACACCCTTCTCAAAAGAGGATAATAAATTTCTGACTGAGGATGTCTTTTAGAACCAATGACTATATCAATATCATAAATATCCATTAACCCCAAAAATACTTTAATATCTTTTGGATGTAAATTTAAATCGCCGTCAATAAAAATAACATAAGCTCCTCTTGATTTTTCAAAGCCATATTTTAAAGCAAAACCCTTGCCTTGATTAGAGCCATATTCGCATACCTTAAGATTGGGATAAACATTTTCTAAATCCAAAATTTTTTGATATGTCTCATCTTTTCCATTATCTGCCACAGCAATAATTTCATAATTGGAAAAATATTGACTTAATTCTTTTTCTAACATCCCGATATTTTCTTTAACACGCCCTGCTTCCTTATAAAAAGGAACTATCACTGACAGATTTTTATCTTTGTGTAAATCAAAAATTGGACTCATAAGTTTTTTTGATTTTTAAATAATAAATCACAAGCGAAGCCAATACTAAACCCATCACGACATTCATTATCCAGATAATTTGCCACAAACTATTATGCCAAACAGAAATTAAAATAATCTGCAGTAATACCCCTATACCCGCTAAATAAACGCATTTAGTTTTGTGAATAGAAAGAAAATATTGTAAAAATAAATTAATAAAAGCGTAGAGAAACATAGCAAAACTAAACCAGCCCAAAAATTTACTGATAGATAAAAATTTAGCGCCTACTAAAATTTTGATTATAAGGTTTGGAAAAAAGAAATAAAAAAATAAAATTCCCAAACCGACTAAGCCGACTAAAAAAATGGTTTTTTTAAATATCTGAGCAGGATTGCTATTGTTAGTGTGAGCAGTAGCTGTCATAGGAAACATTACTGCTACTACAGGCCCTCCAATAAAAAAAATAATGTGGCCAATTACTGCTAAAGCGCCATATTGCCCAGCAATTTCAGGAGAGAAAAAATGCTTAACCAAAATAACATCTATATTATAAAGCAAAGCCATAAATAAAAGCGCAAAAAAAACCGGGAAAGAATATTGAAAAATTTCCTTTATTTCTATTTTTTCTTTCTGTTGTTTGAATAAAAATTTTATAGGTAGAAAGGAGATAAGATACGCAATTAAGCTGGCTAAAACAATAGCGCCCATTGCTCCGTTAATCTCAAACCCTAATTTAACTAATAAAACTGCTAATAATATTTTAAAAAGCGCAGAAATAACTGAAATTATTGATATATCTTTAAATTTTTGCAAACCCTGAAGAATTCCGCTATTAATAGATTGTAAAAAAACAACCAAAAAACTGGTTCCTAAAATTATTACAGGCAAACTTGAAGTTAAATTTAAAAAATTCGCAATATATCCGCTTAAAAAAATAAAAAAAATAAAAAATATTATTGACGCAAATAGAACTTTTTTAGTAAAAAAAGAAAATAAGCTGTAAATTTTATTAAACTGCTTTTTTGCTTTAAAAGCGGCTGCGTACTTGACTAAAACAGTTGAAAGAACACCGCCAGGGATGCCCACAATAACAGAAAGAGCCAATAGAGATTGAAGCTCCCCATAGCTCTCAATAGTGAGCATCCTCGCCATTAAAAAATGGAAAATATAATTACCAAAACTGGCTAAAAAACTTCCAACAAAAAAAATAGAACTGTTAGTTAAAAACTTATCGTTTTTTATTTTGTTTACAGTTTTAGTAATCATTTAAAATAATTTATTGTCTTAATCAACCCTTGTCTAAGCTCTATTTTCGGCTGCCAATTAAGTTTTTCTTTGGCTAAAGTAATGTCCGGACATCGCTGTTTGGGGTCGTCTTGAGGCAAGGGCTTATAAATAATCTCGCTTTTACTTTCTGGCATCATCTCTAAAACCATTTCTGCTAACTGCTTAATAGTGAACTCGTCAGGATTTCCCATATTAACCGGACCGATAAAATCTTCTGAACTCTCCATCATCTTATACAATCCATCAACCATATCGTCAATATAACAAAAAGAACGGGTTTGCTCGCCATTGCCATATACAGTCAAATCTTCATTTCTTAACGCTTGAGTGACAAAATTAGAAACAACTCTGCCGTCATCAGGGTCCATATTAGGACCATAAGTATTAAAAATTCTAACGATTTTAATATCTGTTTTATTTTGGCGATAATAATCCATTATTAAGGTTTCAGCGCATCTCTTACCTTCGTCATAATTTGCCCTAATGCCAATTGGATTCACATTCCCCCAATATGTTTCTTTTTGAGGATGCTCTTTTGGATCGCCATAAACTTCAGAGGTTGAAGTATGAAGTAATCTTGCGTTATTTCTTTTTGCCAACTCTAACATATTCCAAATGCCCCATACGTTGGTACGGATAGTAAAAATCGGGTCTTTTTGATAATGAACAGGAGAAGCAGGGCAAGCTAAATTATATATCTGGTCAATCTCTAATGATATTGGTTCAATAATATTATGCTCTATTAGTTTAAAATTTTTATTATCAGCCAGCTCTTTTATATTTTCCTTGTTTCCTGTATAGAAATTATCAAGACAAATTACCTTATTGCCTTCTTTCAACAACCTTCTACATAAATGAGAGCCGATAAAACCGGCTCCACCAGCAACTAACACTTTTTTCTTTTCCTCTTCCTCTATTTCCATTTTATTATCTTATCATTGATCGGCAAATTCTTCAATAATCATGAATGTGGAAAAGAAAAGAAAAACCTCATAATAAACAGACGAGGACGGGCCTTGTCTATTTTTTGTTTGATAAATTTTATTTTGCTAAAAGCTGGTTGATTTTTGCGCGAGTGCTGCTGCCCACAAAACCAGTGCCCCTGCTCATTCCCAGCGGTTCAAGAATTTCATTAGAGTATTTTTCTTGAAAGCGAATTACAGCGGATTGGGTTAACGGCCCGAACCAGCCGGAAACAATGGCTTCGGGATAAATATCGCTTCCTTGTTTTTTAAAAAATTCCTGAAGATTGCGAACCTCATCATTGTTCAAACCATAATAAAGATTATTCTCAAATTTCTTACAGGAAACTTTTTTTTCTAAAATTATTTGAATTTGCGCTTGAAGCCGAGCTATTTCCTGCTTTAAAGCCGCAATCTGAAGCAACAAATTTTTGATTGTTTCGTCTTCTTGAATAGTGGTGGCTTTTAAAATAAACGAATGAGCCGGTTCTGACTCGCTAAATTTTGCTATTTTATTCTGAGAAGATATAACAATAGTCAAAAAAGCATATTTATTATTAAAGTCAGAAAAAATAATACTGGCATCTTGATTTTGGTCAAGAATTAAAGATTTCAAAAAACAATTACCAAACAGGTCGCAAACAAAATAAGAGGTTTTAAATTCGGACTCATCCGCGCCGTCAAACTCTAATTTTAAATCTCCCTTGCCTCCCATAATTTTATACCAACGGCCAGACCAATCTTTAACAGAATCCTCAATAGTCAAACTGCTCTTCCCTGTAAAGGGAAGAAAGTTTAAAGAAGGAACAATATGAAAATCTTTTAAATTTTCATTCAAATAACAATAATTCTCGCCCAAAGCGCAATCATTAATAAAAGCGGTAAGAACCCAGTCCCAAAAAACTTGAGAAAATTCTATATTATGCCCATTTTTTTCAAGCGCGTAATTTATACTTTTAATTCCTGTCTCGGGACAATGCAAAGAATCGCTTAAAATTTCTTTGCCGTAATGGTCAACTAAATATTGTATAAAAAGATTTAACGCGCCGTAATCAGCTTTTTTGTTTTTCCACTCTGTGATTGAGTCATTAGGATTTGCTAAAAAAATCTGAACTCTATTTTCAAGATTGCTTTCCTGAAAAACATTATCATATCCCATCAATGTCGGCGCGTATTCGCTCCTGGCCTCATTCAGCCAAATTTCTTCTTCTATTTCGTATCTTCTTTCTTTTTGATTAAAAGTGATTAAATGCATAAACTCATGAGCTAAAAGAGATTTTGCTAAAGATTCGGTTATATAATCAACGTTAAGATAAAGCATTTCTCTTGTGTTGGAACAAGGCGCTTGAATTTCAGGATATTCGTCTTCTGTCCTAACATAACCTCCAACCTCTTCAGGCATTGGATGAATTAAAACCGTAATTCTGCTGTCTTTGTCAATTCCTGGATTCCATTCTGAACCAAAGGTTGAAGTCAGAACAGGATAAATTTCTTCTTCAAACGCACTGGAAAGAGAGCTTAAAGCCGCTTTAATCTCCTGTTCTTGGGCTGTTCCAAATTTATCCCACCAATTATCATCAATATAAAAATAGAGCTTGCTGTTTTTTGCTTGCAAGGTGGCGCCTATATTATCTCTGCTTTGAGCGTCATAAGGAGAAGCAATAAAAAAATTTGTTTTCTCTCCCAAAGAATCAGCTGAGACAAAAAAGGGAATACTTAAAAATATAACTAAAGCCAAAAAAAAATTTATCCCGCGTTTTATTCGCTTATTAATTTTTGTGTGATTTGCTATATCCATCTTTTTTTGAAATTAATATAAATTACTATTAGTATAGCAAAATAATTTAAGTTTGGAAAATATGAGGACCATAAGAAGGAATAAGGTCTTTAAGAATCGCTTTTATTTCCTGCTTGTCTGAATTATCCACGGCTATTTTTAATTTTTCTAAATTAAAATTTAGCTTTTTTTCATCAATATCAGAAAGTTTTGCCATAAAAATTTTTTGATTTTGTGTGGCTGTAGTTCCCTCTTCAACTGTTAAAATTTCTTCAAAAAGTTTTTCTCCCTGCCTTATTCCTGTAAATACAACGGGAATATCTTTATCTGGCTCAAATCCGGAAAGCCGAATCATTTCCCCTGCTAAATCTACAATCTTAACTGGCTTTCCCATATCTAAAACAAATACTTCGCCCCCTTGACCCATCGCTCCTGCCTGCATTACCAAAAGACAGGCCTCTGATGTAATCATAAAATATCTTTTCATTTCTGGATGAGTAATCTCAACTGGTCCGCCTTTTTTTATTTGCTTTCTAAAAATTGGTATTACGCTTCCCCTGCTGTTTAAAACATTGCCAAATCGCAAAGAAATAAAATTAGTAGGGCTTTTTTTATTCAAGGTTTGACAAATCATTTCTCCTGCTCTTTTTGTCGCGCCCATTACAGACGTAGGATTTATCGCTTTATCTGTAGAAATAAAAATAAACTTTTCTATCCCTTGATTTAAAGCTTTTTCCGCTAAAATCTTTGTTCCAAAAATATTATTCATTACTGCCTCTTCTGCTTCTTCTTCCATTAACGGAACATGCTTATAAGCTGCCGCGTGAAAAACAATCTCTGGCTTAAATTCTTCAAAAATTCTGTCTATTTTTAATTTATTACAAATACTGCCAATTTTCCAAACAAAATTTAATTGAGGAAATTTATTTTTTAATTTTTGAGAGATATTAAAAATTCCTGTTTCATCTTGGTCTAAAATTAAAAGCAGAGATGGATTAAACTTAGCAATCTGTTGGCAAAGCTCTGAACCAATTGAACCTGCGGCTCCGGTAACTAAAACTCGTTTATCTTGAACAAAATTTCTAATTAATGCTGTATCCAAAGAAACCTGCTCTCTGCCAAGCAAATCCTCCACTTGAACTTCTCTAATATTTTTAACAGAAACTTGACCATTGATAATTTCTGTAATTGAAGGAATAATTTTAATTTTCTTTAAACCAGCTTGTCTTCCAATCTCAACCGCTTTTTTAATTAAGCCGCGCCCTGCTGAAGGCAAAGCAATAATCATCTCCTCAACTTTATAATTACTTACTACTTGAGGAATCTCTTCAATCCCGCCTAAGACCTTTATGCCGTGAATTAAACTCCCTTGTTTAAGCTTATCATCATCAATAAATCCAACGGGCGAGTAAGGACTCAAGGGAGAGCTTAAAATGCTTCTTAAAATCTGCTCCCCTGCATCACCGGCTCCGATAATCAAAGTTGGATTTTTTTCTTTTTGAGCCCGCTCTTGAAAAAACTGCAAATAAATCCTTTTGGAAAAACGAAGCCCTCCGCAGAACAAAAGAATTAAAAAATAACTAATAAAAAAAGTGGAACGGGGAAAACTCTGAAAAATCAGTTCTTTTTTAAAAATATAAAAAGAAATAATTAAAAATAAAAATCCTAAAGAAGCTGCTTTGATTAAGGAAATTAACTCTTGAACACTGACATAAGACCAGGAAAAAAAATAAAGTTTAAAAAAATAAAAAGCAAATAAATAAAAAACTAAACTTAAAATAATTACTGTTTCAACACAGCTAAAAGAATCAAGTTTGACAAGATACTGGCTGGGAATTTTCCCGTCAAACCTTAAAACAAAAGCCAAATAGACCGAAAGAGAAATTAAAACTATATCGCTCACAACAAAAAACAGAGCTCTGGTTTCCGACGTTTTAGGAATAATTTTAAGAAAATCTTTAAACATTGTTATAGAAAACGCAGAAAACAAATTTTGAAATCGTAGGTGTGGGCGAGCGCCCGAGCGAAGCGAGGGTAGGGATAAGCGATTTCAAAATTTAGTTTTCGGAGTTTTTGCGATTCAGTAAAATTTGCAGACACAATCTATCACATATTGCACTTGCTCGTTGGTTAATTCCGGATACATTGGCAGAGAAATTACTTCTTTGGCAAGCTGTTCTGTATAGGGAAGAGAAAAATGAGAAATATCAAGTCCTTTATGATAATGATTGGGAATCGGGTCTTTAATCAAGGTTTCCACTCCCCGCTCTTTTAAAAATTCAAATAATTCATCTCTTTTTTGAACTCGTAAAACATAATTTTGATAAACATCAAAATGCTCATTATCTGAATCTGGAGCAGGGGGAAGCTTTATCCCTTCAATATTAGAAAGTTCTTTATCATAAATTTTGGCTATTTCTCTTCTTCTCTTAACCCATTCTGGCAAATATTTTAATTTTACATTTAATACTGCTGCCTGAAGATTATCCAATCGGCTCGTAAAACCATAGCAACGAATATCTGTCCTGGTTTTTTGACCATGGTCTCTTAAAAGATAAACTTTTTCTGCTATATTTTCATCATTTGTTGTTAACATCCCTCCATCACCAAAACAACCTAAAATTTTTGCCGGATAAAAGCTAAAACATCCTGTCAAACCAAAGTTTCCGGCCATTTTATTATTAAATTTAGCTCCCAACGCTTGAGCCGCATCCTCGATTATTGCTAAATTATATTTTTCAGCAATCGTGATTATTTTATCCATATCGCAAACACGGCCATTAAGATAAATGGGAATAATTGCTTTTGTTTTAGGAGTTATTGCCTGCTCTACTTTATCCAGAGCCATTAAAAAATCTTGTCCAACATCTACTAAAATAGGAACAGCGCCGCAGTGAATAATAGAGGCGATACTGGCAACAAAAGTATGGGAGACAGTTATCACTTCATCTCCTGATCCGATACCTGCGGCTTTTAAGGAAAAAATCAAAGCGTCTGTTCCGCTATTAAGAGAAACAGCGTATTTTGTTCCTACAAAAGAGGAAATGCTTTGCTCAAAATCTTCAACATCTGAACGGTTAATCAAGTCGCCCCGAGCAAGCACATCCTGCATAGCAGCATCTATTTCTTCTTTTATATTCCGATACTGCAATGGATAATTTACAAATCCAACCTTATTTTTCATATTGATTTAGTTTAAACGATATTTTCTAAAAAATCAAATTTTAAATTGACAAAAGTGCTTAAAATTGCTACTATAATTTATTCTTTAACAAAAAAATATACTGAAAAAGGTGATAAAATGAAAAAAGAAGAAATAGGAATAATGGGAGTAATTTGGGGCGGAAAGATATGTTTTTCAACAATGATATTATTTTTGTTATTTACTATGCTCCGGTGTTTTATAATTATTCCTATTCCTATGATTCTTATTATAGGATTTATGGGAATTTTAGGAGCTATAGGAGGAACAATTTCGCTCATAGGAATGTTCCTTGATATTTTGCTTTCTGACAAAAAACCGCCTTTATGGTGTGGTTAGTTATATAATTTCTTAATTTGAAAATACAAAATATTTTTTAATAAAAACGAGGTGATGTGAATGAAAATAAAAAGGATTGAAGCGATTTATGACCGAGGAACGGCAAAGCATATAGAAGATGGATTTGTTGTAAATCCACCATTTTTTGGAGTATTTGACGGAGTGAGCAGTCCTTATGGTCCTAATAATCCAATAGGACCCTTTGATGGAGAGGCGATAGTGAAAACAATTACAGAAATTTTTAACTCTGCTTGTTCTAAAGAACTACTTGAAGGAGTGCTTCTTAGAGCGAACAACCGTGTAGCTGATAAACAGAGAGAATACAAGAATCCATTAAACAGGGCTGATAAATTAGCAGGTGCTTGTTTTGCAGTAGCGAAAATTAATAAGAAGCATATTGACATTATTCAAGCAGGCGATTGTTTTGCGCTTTGCGTGACAAAAAATGGTAATATCAATATTACCAAAAATCAGGTCTATCAGCACGAAACAGAAATGAATAATATTGTCAACCGGCTGTTAAAAAAAATTGCAAAAGAAAAAGGTATTGACTCCAAAAAAGCAACAGAAAAAGAAAAAGAAGAAATTCGCGGAGAAATGTGGAATAGATTTTATTTCAAACTTTGCAAAGCTCGGCAACAGGATGTAAATAATCCCAAAAGCCGCCGCGGTTATGGCATTTTAAACGGTCAGGAAGCGTCAAGTCAGATGTGGAAACAGATGTCTTTGCCTCGCTCAGAGATCAAACTACTTCTTCTTTTCTCAGACGGCATAATACCTTGGGAAATAATGAAAAATAGCAATGAGCTGGTATTGGCAGAAAAAATTTACTATCTGCACCTAAATGGCGGACTGCAAAAAATTCTTAATGAAGCAAGAAAGACAGAAAAAGCCGCAAAAGAATTAAATTATATGGACTTTGCAGAAGCTACAGCGATTGCAATAGAATTTTAAAAAATTTTAAAAAACCTTATCAAAATGATAAGGATTTTTTTATTAAATTATTTTTTTTACGGCTTCAATGATGTTGTCTTTGGTTGGATAATACGCTTTTTCTAAAACTTGATTGGCTGGAGCAGGGCAATCCGGAAGCGCCACTCTTTGTACCGGCGCTTTTAGATATTTAAAAATATTTTCTGAAACTAAAGCGGAAATTTCAGCTGATACACCGTAGCTTTTCCAGGTGCCGTCCGCAATAACTAATTTGCCTGTTTTTTTAACTGATTCAAATAAAAGTTCCTCGTCAATCGGCTTTAAAGAACGCAAGTCAATTATTTCCGCGCTAATCCCCTGTTTTTCTAAAAATTCATTAGCTTTAATCGCTTCCTGAGCCATATAAGAAGCCGCGACAATAGTAACATCCTTGCCTTGTTTTCTGACAATTCCTTTTCCAATTGGAACTGCGTATATTTCCTCTGGCACATCTCCCTCAACTCCATAAAGCCAGCGGTCGTCAATATAAATTACCGGATTATCATCTTTAATAGCCGCAAGCATCAAACCCTTAGCGTCATAAGGCGTAGAGGGCGCGACTACTTTCAATCCAGGAATATGAGCAAATAAGGATTGCAGCGCCTGAGAATGCTGCGCCGCCTGTTCTCCTCCTCTGTTAATAATTCCCCAAAAAACAACAGGCGCGCAGGATTTTCCTCCAGACATATAATGCCAATTTGCCGCTTCGTTAATTATAGGGTCAAAAGCGTAAATCATAAAATCCATTCTCGGATAAACAGCGACTGGCCGCATTCCAATTAAAGCCGCTCCAACCGCGGTACCAGTCATTGCGTTTTCTGAAATCGGAGTATCAATAACTCTGTTCTCGCCAAATTTATCTAATAAATCCTTGCAAGTAGCTCCTACATACCAAGGACTCTTCACGCCCTGTCCTAAAAGAAAAACAGACATATCTTTTTCCATTATCTGACACAATGCTTCATTAATAGCTAAACCGTATGATAGTTTTCTTTTACTTAAAGACATATTTATTAACTTGTTCTTTTAATGGATTGGGGCTTTGTTTCGCAAAATTATGAGCTTGTTTTACTTCGTCTTGGATTTGTTTTTTAATTTCTTGTATTTTTGTTTCTTCTAAAATTTTATTCTCCAGAATAAATTTTTCAAACCTTTTAACAGGATCTTTTCTTTTCCATTCTTCTACCTCTTTAGCAGGCCGAATATCAGCGCGAGAACCTTGAATATTATCATCAGGCCCAACATGCCCTCTTAGCCGATAAGTAAGAAATTCAATAAAAAACGGCCCTTTTCCTTGTCTGCATAATCGAACAGCTTTTTCAGCAATTTTAAAAATTTTTAAAACATCATTTCCGTCAACCTGAATTGAAGAAATTCCAAATGGCTGCGCTATCTTATAAATAGGAGCAGGAGGCCTGCATTCCCGGATATGAAGATGCGTTGAATAAAAATTATTTTCGCAAATAAATATAACAGGTAGTTTTTTAAGCGCCGCGAAATTTAAAGATTCATACAAAACCCCCTCTCCAGTGGCGCCATCCCCAAAAAAACTAACAGAGACCGCTTCTTGTTTTCTAATTTTTGAAGCAAGAGCTGAACCAACTGCCAAGGGAATAGTGCCGGCAACAATCGGAGCTGCTCCTAAAAATCCTTTTTCAGGAGCAATAATATGCATGGAGCCGCCCCTACCTTTAGAACACCCTGTTTCTTTGCAATAAATTTCAGCAATTAATTCTTTTATATCTCCTCCTTTGGCTAAATAATGTCCGTGAGAACGATGATTGCCGAAAACATAATCTTTTTCTGTTAAAGCGGCGCAAACTCCCGCGGCTATTGCTTCTTCGCCAGAATAAAGATGAACAGGACATTGTATTTCTTTTTTTAAAATCGGGTCAACAAAACTTTCCTCGCAAAAGCGAATTTTAAGCATCATTTTATAAAGCTTTTCTAAAAATTCTTTGGAATAATCCATATTATTACTGAAATATCTTAATTATTGTTTTAAAAATAATTATAATATCAGTCCAGAATGAGCGCTCTTTAACATATTTTAATTGAAGCTGAATTTTTTTAGGCCTTATTTTTTTCAAATAGGTCTTTTCCGGGTCAGGACTTCCTTTTAAAATTTCGCTTTCGTGAAAATTCCATAAGCTTGCCCAGTCAGTCATTCCGGGTAAAACAGAAAGAATAATTTTTTCTTGTTCAGTGAACAGGGCAATATACATTTTTACTTCTGGCCTTGGTCCCACCAAACTCATTTCTCCTTTTAAAACATTTATTAATTGCGGCAGTTCGTCAAGCTGATATTTTTTTAAAAATTTCCCGATTTTTATTAAACGAGGGTCGTCGCCAGCTGTAGACGGACCTCCTAATTTTTCAGCATCCGTCACCATTGTCCTGAATTTATAAATCCTGAATAATTTGCCCCGCTTTCCAACTCTTTCTCCTCTGTAGAAAACAGGACCTTTTGAGTCATTTTTTATCAAAACAGCGATAACCAAAAATAAAGGCAGAGTAATTATCAAACCAAAAAAAGAAAAAATAATATCAAATAATCTTTTGAGCATATTTTTTAGGGTTTGAGAAAATAAAAACTATTTTAAAAGCGTATTTCCTTAAAAATGAAAATTTAAATAAAATTTTATCAATTTTCTCTAACAATCTTAATAAAATTTTACCGCCGGGTAAATTCAAAAAAGGAAAAGCTAAAAAAGAAATAATATGAAAAAAATAAACTTCAATTCCGTTAAAATGTCTTTCTGCTGTTTTTAAATCTTTTATTTTAAAAATATGGCTTTCAGCCCATCCTGTTCTTTTACCGCTCAATTTGTTAAATTTTCTTTTTAAATTAGCAATGGGATTGTGGCCTAAAGTTTCAATTCCTATTAAATATCCGTTTGGCTTTAAAACCCTAATCAATTCAGGAAAAGCTTTATTTAAATCAAGAGAAGAAAAAGCGCCTCCGTCAAAAATTATATCAAAAAAATTATCAGGAAAATTTAATTTTTCGCAATCCATTAACAAAAATTCAATTTTATCCTCAACTTGTTCCTGTTTGGCTCTTTTTTTAGCAATCTCCAGAGACGGCTCTGATAAATCAATTCCTTTCACTTGAGCTCCATTTTGAGCAGGAAATATAGAATGAACTCCGTTGCCGCAGCCATAATCAAGAAGTTTTTTCCCTCGGCAATTCTTTTTTAACCATTGACAGCAAAACTGATAACTATTTAATAAATTTGGATTAAAACCCTCAAAATCTCCCGCTTCCTGCTTTTTTTGAGCTTGCTTATCATAAAATTCAATTTCTTTTTGCTTTCTTAATTCCATTTATTTCAATAACTTTATTAATCCTAAAATTGAACCCAATCCATACCCAATATGGCGGATAGCGAATGTTATCGGCATAATAAGTAAATATCTTAAATCTCTTTCCCTTAAGGCAATCTTAACTGAAAAATACATATTAGTCAAAAAATATGAACTGAATATAAGTAAAAACAAATATAAAAAAATTGGAAAGAAAAAAGCCAATAGTCCTGCCCCTAATAAGCTTGATGTAAAAATAAAAGGAATATAATGCCTTAGTCGGAATGGCATCTTAACAAATTTCAAAGGATAAATTGCCCAAATTCCATCTTTAATGTTATGCTTGAAAAAATCGGTTAATGTAGAAGACGGGTAATAATAGCTTATAATATCAGGGACTAAAAGAATTTTGCCTCCGGCTTTTTTTAATCGCAAATTAAACTCCATATCTTGGGACCTTGCTAAATTTTCATTAAAAAATCCTATTTTTTCAAAAATCTGTTTTTTAAAACATCCGCCATAAACCGTATCAACCCATCTCGGCTTTTTTGAACCAGCTCTAAAGTGAGAACCGCCTACTCCAAACGGATGCGAAAGAGCAAGAGTGATTGCTTTAGCAAAAATAGTATTTTTTTTAGGTAAGGTTTTTATTACTCCGCCAACATTATCAGCTTTATATTTTTGTAAACAACTCACACATTTTGATATGTAATTTTTTGCGTAAATAGCGTTAGTGTCCATTCTGATAATAATTTCTCCCCTCGCCTGTTTAATGCCGATATTCAAAGCGCAAGGAATAATTTTTTTAGGATTATCTATTATTTGGATTTTGAATTTTTCAATAATTTCTCTTGTTCTATCCTGGCTCATACCGTCAATAACTAAAATTTCCAAATTTTTGGTTGGATAATCCTGCGTAATTATAGAATCCAGGCACTGACCTATAAACTTCTCTTCATTCCGACAAGGAATTATTACAGAAATTGTATTATTCATAGGCAAAATTTTGAATCAAATTTCTTTATCATTTTAAAAGCTCTTGTATTTTTCGTTTGACTAAAAGAAACAGACGCCAAGGATAAAACAAAGATAGTTCAGAAAAAATTCGTCTAAGGAATTTTGGTTTTTTCAAACCTTCTGGTGTAAGAATCCAATCCGCGTCTCTAAGCGTGCAAAGCCGGGAAAAACCACCGGCTAATTTAAGATTTCTCTTTCTTTCAATTTCAAAAAAATGTTTCTTTTTTTGGGGATAATTATGATTTTGATGGATTATATCAACTACTTGCGTTGCGTCTATTACCGGCATCTTAAGCTCCCTAACTTTATAGATTAGCCAACTATCCATTCCCGGACGGCCAACCGCAAACGCGGGAGGATTAATTGGAAGATTGCGGGTAAAAACCCAGTAATCCATACCGGAAAAACCATGTAATTCGCCTTGTTTAACAATTTTCTGACGCAATTTTTTTTCCCAATCAATTTCATTAAAATTAATTTTTTCTTTTATATCCAAATCCCAACGTCGGCCGGTCAAAAAAAACGGTTGACTGGCTTTTAATCGCTTCACATCTCTAATCGCTTTTATAAAATCACTCATTAAAATAATATCAGCATTTACCTGAGCTATAATCTCATTACTGGCTGTCCTTCGGATTTTAGCAAACACATCGCTAAGCAAAGGCGTCCCAAACTCATCACAAGCAACATCAGTTCTACATTGAACTCCAAACTCCTCAGCTACCCGAGAAGTCGTTCCTTCTTCGTCTTCAAATAAAATAATTTCGCATTTTGGACGCAATAATGTCCAACTTTTAATTGCGTTTCGTTGAATAGTGTCAAATGGACCCTGAAAAGGCCTTGGATTAGAAAATATTGTCAACATAATTTAAATAAGTCCCTCGCTTTTTAATTTTAATTTCAAACCTTGATTCAGGTTATATTCGGCCCGCCAGCCCAAAACCTCCTTAATTTTTGAAGAATCCAAACAAAACCTCCTTAATTCGCCGGAACGATCAGGCAAATACTCTGGTTGCGGCTTTTTCTTCAACAACTTAGCAATTTTCCAATATAAATCATTAAGGGTTGTTTCAACTCCACTGCTGATATTAAAAACTGGATTGGAGTAATTATTAGGCAATTCAAGAACTAAAAGATTCGCTTGAACAACATCCTTAACATAAACATAATCTCTTGTTTTACTGCCATTGCCCCAAATTTTTGCTTGATTTCCCTTGGCTAATTGACGAATATAATCCGCCATTGCCCCCATCACTTGTCTTTCTCCGTAAACAGTGCCATATCTAAAAATCACATAAGGCAGACCATAAGCCGTATTGAAAAATCTTAAATAATTTTCAACCGTATTTTTGGCAATAATATAAGAAGAAATCGGATTTATTGGTTCGGTCTCTTTAGTTGGTAAATTTTTAGTATTGCCATAAACAAAGCATGAAGAAGAAAAAATTATTTTTTCTGCCCCGTATTTACAAATGTTTCTTAAAAGATTAACAGAGCCGATTATACTGTCCATATCTACAAGCGGATTTTCAACTGATTTTGGAACTTGAACATTAAAAGCAAAATGATAAATAATTTCTGGTTTTTCTTTTTTGAAAATATCTTCTATATCTGGATTAGCGATATTCATCTCATAAAACTTTGCCTTGGGATTAATATTTTCTTTTCTTCCGGTAAGCAAATTATCAACTATAACTATATTAGCTCCTTTTCTAATCAGCGCGTCAACCGTATGCGAACCAATAAAGCCCGCTCCTCCGGTGACTAAAATTTTTTTGTTTTTTAAATTCATAAATTTTATCTGCCTTTTAATTTTCTTTTTTTCTCTTGGTAAACCAATTATAAAACCTTTTTGGAATATTTGCCTTTTCTAATCTAAAATAGAGCTTCCTGCCTGTTCCATTCTTTAACAGCCCATCCATCACGATAGACAGGGAAATAATAAAGATGCCTTTGGTTAATCCGTACTTTCTGATTGTCTTTTGGCGATTATAAATGATGTAGTTATAATTCACCCGATGGAGGAGGATTTCCACTTCTTTTCGGTAGAAATTGGCGCTAGGAAACATTTCTTTACAATAGTAAACTTCACTTCCGTATTTTGTCTTAAAGCCATAGTCCGGATTAAACCAGACTTCGTCATTTATTTCCCCCTTTTGCTTCAATTCATTATAAAAAATGGTATTGGGATGGATTTTAAAGAATTGAATATTCATTTCATCAAAGGATTTAAACAATTCAAATGTTTTTTCAAAATCTTCCAAAGTCTCGTCAGGCAGAGAAACCATAAAAAAACCGTGTATCCAGTAGCCTAATTCCTTACACGTTTTGATTGTTTCTTCTATCAGCTTTCTGGTTGTCATCTTGTTAATTCTCTGAAGGATTTTATCAGAACCGCTCTCCACGCCAAAACCGACCACATCACAGCCAACTTCTTTTAATTTTTTTAAAACTTCTCTGCTTGTTCCTGCTCTAATATCTATCCTGAATCTAATTTTCAAATTACTTTTTTTAAGCAAATCACAGAATTTTAATATTCTTTCATCATTTGCCGTAAACAAAGCATCATAGAATCGGAAGTATCCTATATTATAATCAGACGATAATTTTTTTAATCTTCTAACTAATTCTTCTGGACTAAAACCTCTATACCTTTTTCCCCATAGTTCATGGGCGGCGCAAAAGGTGCAGTGGAAAGGACAGCCCCTAGAGGCTATTACTGGCAAATTATTTAGCTTCTGTAGTTCATATGGGCTCCCAAGCTCTTTCCATCCCTTTACCTGGGGAAGAATTAACGAGTAATCACAATGGAGATTATCAATATTGCTTATTAGTGGCCTGTCAGGATTTCTAACAACTTCACCGCTATTTTTCCTCCATGCAATGCCTAATATTTTCTCAGCTGGTTTTCCTTCTATTATCTCCAGAATGGTTTCCTCCCCTTCTCCTCTGACGATAAAATCAACAAACGGATAGTATTCTAATATTTCCTTGTCTAAAGTATAAACATGAGGACCACCTATTACTATTTTACAATTGGGATTGACTTCTTTTGCTTTGCGGGCAAAATCAAAAACTTGAAACCTTGATTCGGTGTAGCATGTCAAACCAAGAATGTCAGACTCTTTCATCTTAGCAAGTAATTGTTTTTCGGTTACCCCTTGTAAAGTTGGTTCTATGATTTCAACTTCGCAATTGCTGTGTTCCTTAACATAAGTGCCAATAAAACAAAAACTTAGCGAAGGATCCTCGACCACTCCTTTGAAATTAGGATTTGTTAGTAGTAATTTCATTTTTTAATAATTTGGTTAATTCTAATGTCAACGTCCTCTAAGAAGAGTTCTCCGTTTAATTCTACGTTTAAAACCCTTTAAAATATAATCTATATCGCCTTGAAAAAAATAGTTGACAGTTCTAAAAAATAGTGAATATATCTTCAAGGGAAAGTTCAGCCAATTTTTTCGTCCATATTTTTTGTCTATTTTATCAAGCTCTTTTTGGTGAGGAATCGTTCCTAAAAACATTTCTGTTTTAGCCAAGTTATGTCTTCGCATAGCGCCTAAATAATAAGGAATAAATTTAAATTTTGCTTCTTTTTTTGCAGCTCTTAAAAAAAAATCGTAGTCCATAGCAAGTTGAAGATTGATATCCAAATATCCTATTTTAGAAAATAAACTCTTCCGCCAAAAAACAACTTGAGTTCCTAAAGAAATTCCGTCATATTGATAAACAATTGGTGAAAATCTTGTAAATCTTGACTCGCCGATTATATTATCATTTTCATCAATATCTAATCTATTCCCGCAAATAATATCAATTCTTGAATTCTGCTTAAAAAAATCAGCTATCTTTAAAAAAGCGTCTGGCAAATAAATATCATCGGAATTTTGCCATCCAATAATTTCTCCTGCTGTGATTTTAAACCCTTTATTTAAACCGTCTGACTGTCCCCTATCTTTCTCGCTAACCCAATAAGCAAGATATTTTTCATATTTTTTAATTATGTCTACACTTCCGTCAGTTGAGCCGCCGTCAATTATTATCAACTCTAAATTAGGATAATTTTGATTTAAAACGCTTAAAATCGTTTTTTCTAAAAACCTTTTTTGGTTATAAGACGGCGTGATAATAGAAATTTTTGGAAAAGAAAAATCCTTTTCCAAAACCGTTCTTTCATTAAATAAAGGCTCTGAAATAAATTTTTTGATTTCTTGTTCTGTGTATTTTCGCATATTTATGCGCGCAGTATATTTTTATACAACTCAAGAATTTCTTTGTTTTGGCTGTCGTTAAATAAAAATTGAACAGTTTTTTTTGCCTGTTCGCCCATTTGTTCCGCGCTTGATTTATTTTTAAGCAGCCATACTATTTTCTCGGCAAATTGTTTTGGTTGATTATGTCCAACTAAAAACCCATTTTTCTCATGTTTTATAAACTCGTGGATAGCGCCTATCTTGCTCGCCACCACTGGCTTCCCTAAAGCCATTGCCTCTACTAATATTAAGGGTCCAAAATCGCTTGGCCATTGCTCCGGAACAACGACTATTCCGCTTTTTGAAATTAATTCTGAAACTTCTTGATTTTTTTTCCTGCCTAAAAATTTAATGTTATTCTCTAATCCTAAATCTTTTGCCATTTTTTCAATTCTTTTCCTATCCCGCTCATAACCAGCTCCCGCAACCATCAGCGCTGAATTTGGAACTTGAGATGCTATTTCAGACATAGCTTGAATCAAAATATGCAGTCCTTTATATTCAAAAAAAGTGCCGATAAACAAAATGCTGTTTGGAGTAATCTTGCTTTCTTTTCCCTTATTGCCGGCCGCAAATTCTGGAGAAAGGTTATAAGTATAAATAACTTTAATTTTATCTGCTGGAATCCCGTGTTTAACCAATCTGGATTTAGAAGTTTCAGTAAAAGTAATTATACCGTTCAAATTTTTGAAAAGCAGTCTTATTATAAATCTCTCAAAAAATTTAAGCAAAGAAATGCATCTAAGACATTGTCTGCCCTCTGGTTTATCGCATATTTCTCCGCTGTCTAATCTAAGATTATTTCTGGAACAAATTATAAAATAATCCAAAACAGTAAAAACCGTTGGAATTCTTAAAATCTTAGCGCTGACCATTACAGGAATAAATAAATAATTTGAATGAAGCAAATGAACAATGTCTGGCTTTTCTTTCTTGAGATAATAAAAAGAATAAATAATTCCCAAAATACGAAAAAAAGGCGCTATTATTTTCTTTAAAAATAAGGGCCTAATGTTGGCTGTCGGAACTTGAAAAATTCCCCGGGAAATATTCTTTTTCTTGAATCTTGTCGTAATAAAAATTATTTCCTGATTTTCTTTTTTAAAAAATTCAACCATACGCTCACAGACAATTTCTGCTCCGCTCCAAGCTTCATGGCATCCAACTAATTGATCTGAAACTAAACAAACTTTCATATAATCACATTTTCTTATGTCTTATTTTTAACATCAAAGGCGCAGCAATCTCTGCATACTGCCGGAACTTTATTTTCGCGTATCATCCTTCTAAGGGTTTTATATTTTTCCCCGTTCCAAATATCTTTAAAACTCTGCTCATAGATATTGCCTAAGGCCGTTGCTTTTTGAAAATCACGGTTGCCTGCTTCATTGCCGCTGCAGCATGGGATAACATGCCCTGTTACAAAAATAAAAGGCATAAGCCAAACAGTGCAATGACTTATAGGCGGTTTTGCTTGAGGCACATCTCTATTCCATGTTAATATAACACCCAGCTCCTTTGCCCTTTTTTCAGCGGCTTGAATCATTTCTTCAGGCACTTCCACAAACAAATCAGACACCTCTTTAAATTTATGAAGCATTCTTGTAAATCGAACCACTGTTCTTTCTCCTCCAGCAAGAGAATGAACCAACTCAATATATTGAGGTATTTCATTAATATTCAATCTATTGATTATGTAGTGAAAATCAACCTCAGGGAAATATTTTTTCTTCTCTTTTTTAAGCTGAATAAAATTTCTAACATTGTTAGTGACCCTCTCAAAATTAGAACCAACTCTTATTTTCTCATAGGTCTCCTTGGTAGCGGCGTCCAAAGAAATAAAAAGCTGGTCTACGCCCATTTCTATAAACTCTTCAGCGGCCTTGCTGTCTAAAAAATAAAAATTATCATAAAGTTCAACAAATATATTTTTTGATTTCACATACCTTAACATTTTCATAAAATCTTTATTCAGAAAACTTTCTCCTATACCGGTAAGCCCAATCCATTTTAACTTAGGAAACTGGTCAACAATCTTTTTAAATTGTTCAAAACTCATATCTCTATCTGGCTCCTTCCAGTAAGTATGTTCGCACATTATGCATTTTAAATTACACATAGTAGTAATCTCAACTTCAAGATAAGGCGGATAAAACTGCAGCCAATGTATTAATTTAATAATAAAAGTGTTTTTAGTGCCGTAAAAAGTATATAAATGAATATAATTCCAAGTCCATTTAAACCCTTTTTCTCTTAAGAAAAATAACACGCGCTTAAATTTATATAATAATAAATCTAATTTCATAAATTTAATTTGATTAAGTCAAGTCAAGTAATTTTTGACCCGGAGATATTATGCTGGTAATTTTTTTTCTAACCAAAATTTTAGCCAGCTCATAAGCGCCAAAAAGAACAGTTGAGTAGAAAAAACTTCCAAGCAAAGTATTTTTAAAAAATGGCAAAGCCATCAGATAACACTGGGTTAGTCCAGAAATGGTTTTTGCGTACCATGGAGTAAAAATCCAGACGGCAAAATTTGTCAAAAAGAAAAATATAAGAGCAGATAAGATAGAGCCCCCTAAAACCGCCTGCCATTTTTTATGTTTCTTCAGCCAAAAACCTAAAGCAACACAGAGCAAAAAGCTTATGTAAACAAAAATCATTAAACTAAACTGATAATAGCCAATAAATATATCGCTAATCACCATAGCCGCGAGCGGTAGAATAAAAGCTGTTTTTCTTGAAAGATAAACTCCTCCGAATAAAGCAATGGCAAGAATAGGAGTAAAGTTGGGAGGATGAGGAAGAAGCCTTAACCCGGCTCCTATTAAAATAAGGATTAGGGCAACCGACAATTCTAAAATTTTTTGTTTTTGATAAATAGTAATTTTTTTCATAAATATCTAAAAGGATGATTTTTCAAATTTAAATTCTACTCTATCTCCCTTATTTATTAATTTTTTATCAGCAGAAACCATGGGCATCTCCTTATTAACATAATACATCCAATATTTTCCGTCTTTTCCATTCTCTGTGTTCCCAATCGCCTCAATCATCACTCCAATATCGTAAGTTTTTGTTTTTAAAGTTAAATCTAATTCTGCCGACCCCTGTTCCAGCAAATCAAAGACATACATCTCTTTTTTAAAATCAGTTTTAAAAATTTTTGGAGATTGTTCGCCGTCATCTATAATCAAAACAACTTCTTTGCTAACATTTTCTTGACTAACATTCTCTTGAAAATTCTCGCTCTTATCTATAGATATAATCCAACTGCCGATAATAACAATTACCGCTACTCCTATTCCTATAAAAATTTTTAGATTTTTCATTATTTTATTTAATTATTCTTTTAATGTATCTTAATGCCCGAGCTGGATTTTTAAAAATGCGAAATATTGTAATTATCGCTTGTTTGGGATTTTTAAAATTTTGAATCAAAAATTTTGAGAAACTAAAAGGTGATTTTTCTAAAACAATATCAATTGTTTCTGTAAATAATTTTTCTATCTCACGAGGAGATATAGTATTACAAGCGGGAATAACCACCTTGTCAAAAGTAAAATCAGACCATTTAAAATTTGAAGGGATAAGCTTTTGCTCTTCGCACCAATTCCAAAGCTTGGTTCCTGGAAAAGGAGTGGTAATGCTCACTCCCACGCTTTTAATATCAGATTCCCTTAAAAATTGCTGGGTAGCCCTAATATCTTCAATTGTTTCGGTAGGATTGCCAATCATTACGCTTCCCGCTGGTATAACGCCTGCTTTATTGCAAAGCTGTATGGCTCTTTTATTCTGCTCAACAGTAGTTTTTTTGTTTAAAACATCTAAAATCCTTTGAGAACCGCTCTCAAAACCAAAAATTACTTCTCGACATCCAGCATCTTTTGCTGTTTGAAGAATTTCCAAATCAATACTATCCACCCTGGAATTAGCCGCCCATATGATATTAATTCCTTTGTTTTTTATTAAATTACAAATTTTTTGAACTCTCGCCTTATTCGTAAAAAAATTGTCTTCTATAAAAAATAAAGCTTCAACGCCATAAACCCTAACAAGCTGTTCAATTTCCAAAATAACTCTTTCAGGAGCATTAAACCTCCAAGGGATGCCTCGCCAGCTATTATGGCAAAATATGCAAGAAAATGGGCAGCCTCTGCTTGTAAAAATTGAAGCTGTTTTTGTATGCGGAGGGATAAAATGGAAAAGATATGAATCAGGAAATTTATCTCTGGCGTTTATATAAAAATCCATCCGCATAAGATGTCTTGCCGGAGGCGGAACATCATCAATGTTTTTTATATATGGACGGAAAACAATGCCTGATTTTATATTATTCCTAATAATATCAAGCATTGCTATTTCTCCTTCGCCTTTAACTACAATATCAGAATGCTTCAGCGCCTCTTCCGGCAATATACTTACATGCACTCCTCCAATAACTGTAAGAACTCCCATTTTTCTACACATCTCTGTGACCCTGTAAGCATCGGAAATAAAAAGAGATGTCGCGGTAACGCCAACAATATCAGGACGTAATTTTTCAATTTCTGTTTTTACATTCTGACCGGCTAATTCATCTATAATCACAACTTCAATGCCATGTTTTTCTAAATAACTGGCGATATATCCCAAACTTAACGGCTCTGTCGCCGCATATCTGCAATCTTTCCCAGGATTAACTAAAGCCACCTTTGTCATATTATAATACTTTTTTTTTGTTTTCACAAGCTAAATATTTTAACATCTCTACGGTGTTTAAAAATTCAGTTGTCTCTAATTTTGTTTTATTTATTTTATTGAAATCTTTTTTTATATAATATCTATTATCCCGAATTAGCTTTAAAAGATTAAGAAATTTATCTTTATTGTCAATATATGCAATTCCATTAAAGTTTTGATACACATCTCCTAAAAGCTCCTTATGAAAATCTAATGAAATTATCGGTTTTCCCGGACACTGGAGAGAAGCGGTAAAAAGAGTAGAGCTTGCTGATAATGGCAAACCAATAACAATATCCGCTATTTCAATATATTTATCCGCTGGTTCTTGAGGATTTACAACTTTAATATTATCGGAAATAGATTCAAATTTTTCTTTAATTCTTTTGATATTTTTATTATCTGGATGAGGTTTTATAAAAATTTTGTATTCAGGAAAAATTTGATTTATTGATTCAATAATTTCAAGCCAAACTTTTTCTTTTTTTTCTCCCGGAATTAAAGAATAATCCTTTCTCTTAAATCCTATTTTTGTTTCCGGCAGCATTATGGCTATAATTTTTGTATTATTTTCATCTTTTTTATATTCTCTAAATTTACTAAAATATACTCTTTCAAAAAATTCTCTTATCTCTCGTGCTAAGGGATGAGATAGGATATATAATTTCTCAACAGGAACGCCATATTTAAGATATACATTGCGAAATGTGAGATAATCTCTTTTTGAAAAAACAATCTGATAGTCTGCGTCTCTCATTCCGTGAAGACCTTTCCTAAGAATAAAACTTGATTTTCCAAAAAATGGTTTTTCTCTCGCCAATATGGGTAAAATCCAATAATACAAAAAATGACCGAAATATTTCCTGCACTTTACAAGAAAAAGACGGAACCATAAAGGTAAAAATAAAGGAAATCTTAAATAGGCATTAGTCAAATCTACCCACTTCGTTTGTATGACTATATCGTTAAAAGTATAAAGCGCCTGCATGCTAAGAACAAGGGCGTTTGTTTCTTTTGCAAACCTTGCAAGATATAATTCAAAAATAAATTGCATATCGCTTCCTAAAATAACAACATCTGGCTTATACTCTTTAATAATCTCTTCCGCCAACCTGTAAAAATGCTTATTCCTGTCAAACAAATTCATTTCTGGTCCGGTAAATTGTCTAACTGGAATAATTTTCTCCAGTTTGGGAAATAATTCTTTATTCTTAACAGCCGTTTCAGTTTCTGAATCCAATTCTTCAGAAAGTAATATTGTAGGATAAACTTGGGCAATCTCAAAAAGGTGCCCGATTAAACTAGCCCGAAACGACCTAAGATTGTTAGTGTAAAAAAGCACTTTCATGATGAAAAATGAGTAAAATATGATTTTGATTCATCAAGTTCTCTCATAGAATTAACATTAACATATTGGTCGCAAATGATAGAAGATTTAACCATATTTCCATCATCAATAGCGCATTGTATCAGGTCGACCAGTTCTTTCTCTCCTCTTCTTTGGTTAATGGGGGTCTGATTGATATAGGAAAATATTTTATTATTGAATACACAATTTCCTGTGCCCATAATATTATTCATTGGATTCGACGGTTTTTCTATCAATCTAAAAATTTTATCATCTTCTCCCTGAATAACCGTGTAGGTTTTTTTAATTAAATCTTTATTTTCAACATTTACCACCCCGCAAATCCCAAAAAGATTTTCATCATCATGATATTCTCTAATTATCTCATTATGATTGGCTCTCAACATTAATTCATCTCCCAGCATCAATATAAAATCCTCATTCCCTATTACTTCTTTCGCGCAGTTAATTGCGTGAACAAGTCCTTTTTGTTTCGGTTGAACAACATATTTTATCGGCTTATTGCTATATTGATCCCCGTAAGCATTCATTATTTGTTCGGCTTTATGTCCAACCACTATGACAATTTCGCTAATTTCAAGATTTCCCGCAATATCCAGACTATATTCAATTAATGGCTTTCCTCCCACCTTCAACATACACTTGTTCTGAGATTCTGTTATTTTATTAAAGCGACTCCCTCTGCCGCCGGCTAAAATTAAAACTTTCATAATTTTTGAAAAATTTAATCTACTTTAAATAAATTGATATTTTCTTTAATCCAATCAATCAAATTAGATACGCCGTCTTTTGGTAGAACATCTGCCTGCCAATCAAGATTCTGCTTGGCTTTGGAAGTATCACAGATAAAATATCGCAAATCTCCTAATCTATCAGGGCAAAAATTTACTTTTATTTCTTTGCCGGTAATTTCTTTTATAAGCTCAACGCACTCAATCAATGATATTGATGTTTTATAGCTCCCTCCGATATTATAAATTCCGGACTTTCTGGTTTTATAGAAAGCGTCAAAAGCCAAAACAGCGTCTGGAGCGTATAAAATATCTCTTACCTGCTTGCCATTGCCATATATATTAATCGGCTTCCCCATCGCGGCTCTAATCGCGAAATTAGCGACCCAGCCATGATCTTCTCCTCCAAATTGATTAGGCCCATAAATGCCTGTTAAGCGAAAACTGGCCGCCTCTAATTGATAAGTGTCTATAAAGGCCTGTACATAAAGTTCGGCCGCTCTTTTTGAAGCATGCAAAGGAGTTAAAAGTCCCCTCATTACTGGATATTCTTCATCTATCTCTGCTGGCTCGCGGGAATACCGGGTCTCTTTTTCTGCTAATCCTTTATTTATCTCATTTCCATAGATATGGACTGTGGCGCAGGAAACCAGTGGAATTTTATATTCGCGAGCTGTTTTCAAAACATTAAATGTCCCTAAAACATTGGTGGAAAAATCAAGGTCTGGGTCCTCCCAGCTTATTGTCATAGCTGGCTGAGCAGCGGTGTGAATAATAAAATCACATCCTTTTGTTGATTCTAATAAATGAGAATAATCTCTGATGTCTCCCTTGATTAATTTTACTCCCAACCCTTTGAGTAAATTCCAATTATAATTTCTCGCAGATTCAGCGGCATAACCGGTTCTCATCAGCTCTTGCTTCGTCATGTTGTCAAAAGAAACCACATCGTCTCCTTTTCTGGCATAATACTCGCAAACATGAGAGCCAAGAAAACCGCATCCGCCTGTTACTAAAATTTTCATAATTAGTTTATTATTTTATTATTTATTTTCCCTGTTATTTTTTTAAAAAAATAAAAAAACAAATCTTTCTTTTTTGATAAATCCCCCAGTTTATAAGCTAAAACAGCGCTTATAATAATAAAAATTAAGAATAAAATAGAAGAAGAAGTTTTTATTAACAACGCGGCATTAATTGCCATTATTATTGAAAGAAAAAATGTCCAATTGATAACTTTTGAAGAAATAGGCATTATGTTTTTAAACACGAAAAAGTATATAAAAGCGGCTAAAGACGACATAATGAAATAACTTACTGCCGCTCCAGTTTCTCTAAAAAACTTAATCATAAAAAATGTTAATGTAATATTAATTCCTGAAAGTAAAATTGAAATAAACAAAATTCTTTTTGTCTCGTTTTTATAATAATATAAAGGGTAAAGAGCTATGGATATTGCTCCAATCAATGGTCCGAGTAAAAGAATATAAAAAAGGTGAATGTTTGTTAAATATACTTCTTTAAGTATTAATTTAAATAAAAACAGTTCTCCAATAATGATTAAAAAAGCAAATCCCAACAAATAAATAAAGCTTAAAAAAAATACCATGGAATTAACCTTCTCAATCGCCTTTTTTTTGTCATCTAAAAGTTTAGAAAAAACTTCCGGCAGCCATGCTCTATTAAAACTGCTCCAAAGACCATTAACCTGTAAAACAAGTAATAAAAAGAAACTATAAACACCCAAAGTAACTAAATCTGTATATTTATCAAGTAAAATCCGACTAAAATACAAAATAATAATTACTAAAGAACTATGCAGCATTAAAGGAAATGCGTAGGAAGTTATATTTTTCACGCCCTCAAAAGAACTAATCCGAAATGATATTATCCTCCGTTCCTTGATTAAAAATAGAACTATTATTAATAAAGAAGAAAACAAAAGAGCAGAAAATATTCCCAAAATTCCGAAACCAAAATAAACTAAAACAAGAGAGAAAAAACAAAAAGACAACACTTTTAATGTTTGAAACCTTGCGTAAGAAATAACTTTTTTAAGAGCGGCATAGTGAACAAGAATAAAATTAAATAATGAATTGGTAAAAATTATAGCTAAAAATAAAAATAAATTTTCCTCTAAAATATTTGAAAGTCCAGAGATAAAAACAGGTATTATTTTTGCTGTTAAAAAAAATAAAAACAAAGAGAGAACACTAGTGGCAATAAAAATAGTCAAAGCATTATTGAAAATAACAAAAACTTTTTCTTTAGTATAATAAAATCTAGTTATTGCTGAATCCAAGCCAAAAATACTAAGAGCGCTGAAAAATTCAATAACAAACATCACTAATGCGTATATGCCAATTTGCGAAGGAGCTATCCACCAAGCTAAAATAATCCAAAGTAAAAAAATTAGTCCCTGACCAAGAAAACCAATAGCGATATAAATTCCTGTATTTTTTATAAGCTCTTTTGGCATTATTTTTATGAAGAAATTTTAAAAAAATTTATTATGCTCTCAAGATTTTTACAAATATAATCAATTTCTTCTTCTGTTAAATTGTTATAAAAAGGTAAAGCAATGGTTGAATCAGAGACACATTCTGTAATTGGAAAATCCCCTTTTTTATAGCCAAACATTTCTATATAAAAAGATTCTAAATGAATGGGAGAAAAATAATTTCGACAATTAATTCCCTTTGCGTTTAATTTTTCTATAATTTGATCTCTACCTTTTTTAGAAAATCGTTTATCGTCTAACTTTATAACATAGACAAACCAGCTCATATTTATATTGGGTCCGATATAAGGAATTTTTATACCATCTATTTTTTCTAATCTTTTATTGTAAAAATTAGCTATTCTTTGCCTTTTTTCTAATATCTCATCAACTCTATTCATCTGTGCCACGCCAAGAGCTGCGCTCAATTCGCTCATCCTATAATTATAACCCAACCTTATATGTTCTAATGAGTGTTTGTCATCTTCGTTTCTGCCCTGATTGCGCATGCTTCTGCATAAATCTGCTATTTTTCCATTATTTGTAACAATCATTCCTCCTTCTCCTGTAGTGATTTGTTTATTTGGATAAAAGGCAAAAACCCCGGCGTCACCAAAGGATCCAGCTTTTTTATTCTTGTATTCTGTCCCTAATGCTTCGCAGGCATCTTCAATTACCGCTAAATTATAATGTTTGGCAATTTCCATAATTTTATCCATTTCGCATGGATGACCAAATATATGGACAGGCAATATTGCTTTAGTTTTTTTTGTAATTTTTTCTTCAATTTTGTCAGCATTAATACATAGATTATCTTTGTCTATATCAACAAATACTGGATTTGCTCTTTCAAATAAAGCGCAATTTGCCGAAGCAATAAAACTAAAAGGGGCAGTGATTATCTCGTCTCCATCTTTAATATCTAAACCTCTAACGCATAAATGAAGCCCGCTTGTTCCGCTATTTACGGCTATGGCGTGTTTTACTCCTATGTAATCTGCTATTTTTTCCTCGAATTCTTCCACCTTGGGCCCAATACTTAAAAACGGCGTACCTAAAACCTGACTTATAATTTCAACTTCTTTATTGCTTATGTCAGGATTTGAAAGAGGAATGCTTTTTAATTCTGATAATAAAACTACATCAATTAATGTTTTATTAATATCAACAATAGGTATCGCTCTAATGCTTTTTTCAAGCATTATGTTTAATAATTCTATCGCCGGAGTTTCCTTTAGCGCTGTAATCGGCTCCTTAACCATTATATTTTTTATTAAAGATTCAAACTTTTCTCTATACAATAAAGCTTTACGTATATCTCCGTCACTTGCCATTCCAAGAATTTTTTTGTCTTTATTGATTATCAAAACAAATCCCATACCGGATTTATCAATGGACTCCATTGCTTCTTTAATAGTAGCATCTTCTTTTAAAGTAATGGCATTGATTTCTTTATTCATATTTTTTTACTATTTTTATAGGAACTCCTAAAACTAATGTATTTTTAGGAACATCTTTATTTACAAAACTAAAAGCCCCAACAACTGAATTTTCACCAACCGTAATTCCCGGCATTATCACAGAATGGGAGCCGATTTTACAATTCTTTTTTAAAACTACTTTTCCTTTTTTGTTATCAATCGTTGAAATAGAATATATTGAACAATGAGAACCGATTTGAACATAATCTTCAATTACAACTCCATATTTTGCGTTAATATAAGTAAATGCTCCTATGTCAGTATATTCTCCTAATTTTAAATTTTTTTTATTTTGGATTAGCCAGTTGTATTTGGTTAATTTTCCATCCTCAATTTTTGGCTTTTTCCATTTTTTAAATCTTTTTTCCATACTAAAATTTATATTTTTTATTAATAAGTTATTTGTTTTTGCAATAGTTTATTGTTAATTTTAATCTTGCTTAACAAACCAGCGATTTTTATTCCGGCATTGCCGTTTCCATAAGGATTTTTACATTTTTTTACTTTTTCCCTGAACTTCTTATTATAAAGCGCCTTTTGGATAGCTTTTTTTATTTGCTCTTTATTATAATCTACATTAATAACATTTTCACTTCTTTCTCTTCCTTTCTGCCTCGTTCCTATATTTATCACAGGCAAATGGAAAACCGAAGATTCTATTATTCCTGAACTTGAATTCCCAATCATCACGCTTGCTATATTCATTAAGCTTAAATAATCTTTACGAGCAAAACTTTTGTAAATTTGAATAAATGAACATTTTCGATATTCTTCAATAACTTTTATCATACTCCTTCCGCCAGCATCAGCATTTGGATAAATTACAATGGACTGAAGGCCTGTTTCCTTTACTGCCTCCATTGTCTCACTTATTTGCTTAAAAATTGTCTTATCTTCTTCTACCACTGGATGCTGTATCACTAATAAAACAGGATTATTAAAATCTAATTTATATTTTTTTGCTATTTCTTTTTTGGAAAACAATTTTTCGCCTAAAATATCATCTAACCCTGGCGCGCCGACAACAGACACTCTCCAAGAATTTTCACCCATTTTTATTATCCTTTCAGCGGACTTTTTTGTCGCAGGAAGATGAAAATGGGATAATTTGGTTATAGCGTGCCGAACAAATTCATCAACAGTAAAACTTAAATCACCTCCGTGAATATGAATAACTGGAATTGCTGAATATGTCCCTACTATCGCCCCTCCCAACATTTCCGCCCTATCGCCTAAAAGTAAAATTATATCAGGTCTTATTCTTTTTATTCTTTTGGCAAAAAGTTGAACAAATTCACCAATAAAACAAGAGCTTGATTCTCTATTATCATTTTCATAAACTGCGTCTATTCTATAAATTTTAAGATTATCTTTTCTAATCTCTTTTATTGTCTCGCCAAATTCCGGCATTAAATGCATGCCAGCAGCTATTACTTCTACTTCTAACTTTGGATGCTTATTTATAGTTAATAAAGCGCGCCTCATCAAACCATAATCTGCTCTTGTTCCTGAAATGTAAAGAATTTTTTTCATTTTAAATCTTTAAATTCAATTAATGTGTCTTGATTTATGTCTTTTTTGACAATTCTGCCAATGACTTTATTAAAATATTTTGGCAAAATTCCAATTCCAGGTCGCTTTATAATCAACATTTCTTCTACTATTTTTGTTCCTTTTTTTATATCTACAGCGGCAACAATGCTTTTTCTGGCTACTTCAGCAACTTCAATTTCACTTGGGTTGGGTTTTTTAATTCCGCTTCCTAATGCTTCTGGGATATTTAGTTCTGTAATAATGTTATCCAGGTTCTCTTTCTGGTTTAGTCGTTTCTCAATATTTCTTATACCATCAACCATTTTCTTTAATTCTAAGGGCTCAAGTGATGCCTTGTGGTCTGGTCCGGGAAGATTTCTGTCTAATGTAAAATGCTTCTCAATAACGCAAGCACCGAGAGCAACAGCAGCTAAAGAAACATTTATACCCTCTGTGTGGTCAGAATAACCTACGGGTAAATCAAATTCTTTTGCCATTGTCAGCATAGCTTTCAGATTGACCTCATTAAGAGGTGTTGGGTAGTTTGTTGTACAATGAAGCAAAATCAATTTCTCATTGATTGACAGAATCGTCTCAACTGCTTCTCTCACTTCTTCTAATGTTGCCATTCCAGTTGATAAAATAATTGGCAATTTTTTACCGGCAATATATTTTAATATCGGTAGATTAGTCAAGTCGCCACTGCCAACTTTTATAGCCGGACACAATTCAGCAACAAGGTCAACATCTTCCTGGCAAGAATGAGGAGTTGATAAAAAAATTATTCCTTTTCGATCGCAATATGCCTTTAATTCTCTGAACTTAGAATAAGGCAATTCTAACCTTTTCAACATCGCGTATTGCGATTCTTTCTTGCCGATGTTTTCTGACTGGTATTTCGCCTGTTTAGCGTCTGGTGTTACGATTTTTTCCGACTTAAATGTCTGAAATTTCACAACATCAACTCCGGCATTCTTTGCCGCATCAACTAATTTCTTAGCCAATCCTAAATCGCCGTTATGATTAACTCCTGCTTCAGCTATTATAAAACAGGGTTTTTTTTCACCTATTAATTTATTTTCTATTTTTATTTTCATTATTTTTAAAAATTAAATTAAATTTGTTGACTTTTTATTAATTTATGTTATTATATTGCATTACAGTAAATTAAAAATTTAAAACAAATATGGGGTGATTAAAAATGTATTGGCAATTAGCTTTGGGGCTATTGGTAGTCATAAATACCGTTAGCGTGGTTTTAACGAAAGTAATCACTGACAAACTGCCTAAAAAAGCCATAGGAATATTTTATCAGTATCTATTTTGTGTTAGTCTATCAATCTTGTTCTTCCTGTTTTCAGAAAAAGGCAATATAAATTCTGTGATTATTCTGATAGGAGCAGTGGGATTTATAAATACCTTTGGAAACTACTGTCAGTGGCGAGCATTTGATATAAGTCTTAGTAAAACCGTTTTATTTTTTCCCTTAATGGAAGTTACGGCGATAGGATTAGCAATGATATTCTTGGGAGAAATTAATCTCTGGAATATCCAATTAATCTTAGGGGCAGCACTTTGTTTCTCAGCAATTTGGCTTTTCCGGTCATCAACAGGCAATGATGGAAAAATAAAGGAAATTTTCAATAAAAAGTGGTTCTTATTTACCTTAGCGATGATTCTAATTTTCGGAGTGGCCGGTTTCTTAATGAAGTTGTTTTCTTTTACTGTTTCTCAAGGAACTTTTCTTATGGGATGGTATGGAGGAGCTTTCTTGGGCGCCCTGCCAATTCTGAGATTAGAAAAACAAAATCCACTTCAAGCATCTAGAAAAACAATCCTATTAGTGTTTCCTTTAAGTTTGGCTATTCTGGGATCCCTTTTCGCTCTCTATTGGACTTTCCAATTAGGAGGTCCTGTCAGCATGGTGCTTCCTTTGCGAGGACTGTTTATTACTATAATTCCAGTCCTGCTGGGTTGGTCTATTTTTAAAGAAAGAAAGGGGCTTTCTAGAAAAGAGTGGTTTGGTTTTACAATAGGAATTATCGGAACAATCCTGGTTTTGCTAAGATAAAGTTTTACTGAGATAAAAAGAACAAAAATTTATGGGCGAGAAAAAACTCGTCTTTTTTTATAATGTAAATCCTCCGTCTACTATAATATTCTGTCCAGTAATATATTTTGAAGCATCAGACAATAAAAACACTAAAACTCCTGTCAAATCATCTGTGCTCGCCATTCTTTTTTCCAAAACAACTTTTTCACAATATTTCTTAACAAATTCTGGGGACTGATTATTAAAAACTCCGCCAGGAGAAATGGCATTCACTCTAATATTATGCTTTCCTAAATAAGACGCTAAATACCTGGTTAAATTTATTATGGCTCCTTTTATGGCTGCGTATTCTACAGGCATTGTCATATTTGTTTTTTTATAAATCTCAAAATCCGGAGCAGAAAATCCATAAATAGAAGCCATATTAATTATATTTCCATTATTCTGTTTAATCATAACTTTTGATATTTCTTTTGTTATTAAGAAATATCCTCCAAGGTGCATATTCACATTTTCGCAAAAATCTCCATAAGTGACATCCTCAAATTTCCTGCCATAATTTTTGTTTCTCGGATATGCATTGTTTATAAGCGCATCAATTGTTTTGAATTTATTTAATGTAATATTTATCAAATCTTGAATATCATTAATGCTTGTAATATCGCATCTCTGGAATATTATATTTTCACTTCCGGTCTCTTTTTTTAATTCTTTAACTAAATTATCCCCTTTTTTTTCATCAATATCTACGATAACAACATTCGCATAATGTTTTGAGCATGCTTTTGAAAATGCGCTGCCAATTAATCCTGCGCCGCCAGTAATAATAATTGTTTTATTTTTAAAATTAAACATATTTTATAAAAATTAAACTTTAAGTTAAACGTTTAAATCCGGTATGAGCAATGGGTCCCTTAAGTAAATTATGAATATTGTCTTTCTCTATGCCATTTTTAATTAGTTCAAATGCTTTGTCTACGTTCTCTAAATATTCTTTTATATGTCTTTCATTATGGCTATAAGAAACATACACGCTTTTTGAAGCTAAATATCCTCTTTCCAGCATTTCTTGAGTAAATAAAGTATGCAACGCTTGAGAATTTTTTTTATAATCAAAAATAAAGGTTGTTAAGGGAGGAATGCCTGTTATATTTATTTTCAAATCGTGTTTTTCCGCTAATTTTCTCCACCCCTCATTTATTAAATTCCCGATTTTATTTAAATGAGAAGGAACATTTTGCTTTTTTATTTTTTTTATAGTAGTAATAGCTGCTACAGGTCCTATTCTTTCAGTCCAGTAAGTGCTGCTGATAAAACTTTTTTGAAAAAACTCCATAACTTTCTTTTTTCCTACCACCACTGCCATTGGAAAACCATTGCTTATCGCCTTGCCGTAAATAACAATATCCGGAAAAACGCCATAAAGATTATGAATTCCCCCGAGATTCATCCGCCAGCCAGTAGTTACTTCATCAAAAATTAAAACCGCGCCAGTTTTATCGGCAATTTTCCTGACATCTTCCAAAAAACCTTTTTCGGGTCCACGCTCTCTCCGCGGCTCCATTATGATAACTCCAATTTTATTTTCCTTTGTAACTTTTTTAAGTTCTTCAATCTTATTATAATTAAATGGAATTGCTGTTCCTTTCAAACATCTGGGAACACCGGCTGGCTCAAGACCAGGCAGCAACTGTCCGTCTAAGTTTTTGTTATTAGATAAGTTGGCTGATAAATACCAATCGCTCCAACCATGATAACCGCAAAAAGCGACCTTGTCCCTGCCTGTAAAAGCGCGTCCTGTTCTTATTGCCATTGCTATTGCCTCTCCTCCTGTTCTTGCATATCTTGCCATTTTTGCCCAAGGATGCAGTTTTAATAATAATTCTGCTAATTCTACCTCTTCTGGAGAATTTAAGGTAGATATACAGCTCTCATCTATAACTTTTTTAACTGCTCTATTCACATCTTCGTCAGCATATCCTAAAATACAGGTTCCCACTCCCATAATAGACATATCAATAAATTTATTACCGTCTAAATCCCAAACTTCTACTCCCTTTGCTTTTTGAAAATAAGAAGGCCATTGATTTGGTAAAAACAACTCAGATCTTTTTGAGAGCAACTGGGTTCCTCCTGGAATAATTTTCTTGGCTTTATTCCATAATTTGATTCCTTTGTTAATTTTCATATTTTACCCTCTTTTTTAGCTTTTATTAATGCTTCAATAGATATAAAATCATATATATCATCCACTTCCAATGACTTATATTTAGGAACTATATACCCTAATGTTAATTCATGATAAATTGTTCTTTTCTGCTTATACGTATCAATATATGAAATATATATGGTCCCATCAAAAAAGAATATATCTTGTAATTCCTGTCTCCGCAGTGTTCTGAAATTTGAGGTTCCATTAATTTTTTTTATAAATCTTTCTTTATTCAATACAACATTAAATTCAGGATGAGAACTCTCCAATTTTGCAATGCTTACAATAGCTCTTGCCTTTTCATTTGAATATAATATTTCTATACATTTATCTATATCTTCTGAATCTCTTAAGGGGGATGTTGCCTCTAATATTACTACAATATCAAAAACTTCCCCTTTACTCTGAAAATAATCAATCACATGCATAACTGCATCAAATGTCGGAGAATTATCTCTCGCTAATTCTGCTGGTCTCTTAATAACTTCTACGCCATATTTTTCGCTAACTTCTGCAATTTCTTTATCTTCTGTTGAAACAACAATCCTATCTAAATATTTTGATTTTTTTGCAGATTCTATTGTCCACGCAATTAAAGGTTTTTCTGCAATAATCCTTATATTTTTTCTAGAAAGTCCTTTAGAGCCGCCGCGAGCGGGTATTATCGCTATTATTTTTTCTTTAGGACGGATTTTCTTCATACTATTTTTCATACCATTGAATAGTTTTTTTTAATCCTTGCTCAAAATCAACCTTAGCTTTAAAGCCAAATTCTTTTTCCGCTTTTGAAACATCTAAACAACGACGTGGCTGGCCATCGGGTTTTGAACTATCCCAACGAATCTGACCTTTAAAATTCATTAAATTGCAAATTAATTCCACTAAATCTTTAATGGAAATCTCCATTTCTGAACCCAAATTTATTGGCTCTGGCTTGTCATATCTCTCTGTGGCTGAGATAATCCCTTCAGCGCCGTCTTCTACATAAAGAAACTCTCTAGTCGGCTTGCCTGTTCCCCAAGCTTCAATATAATCTCTGCCCTCTTTCTTTGCCTCGCTTACTTTTTTTATTAAAGCAGGAATAACATGGGAAGATTTCGGGTCAAAATTATCTTCTGGACCATACATATTCACAGGCATTAAAAATATAGAATTAAAGCCATACTGCTGTCTGTACGCCTGGGACTGAACTAAAAGCATTTTCTTGGCTAAACCATAGGGAGCGTTAGTTTCTTCCGGATAACCATTCCATAAATCTTGTTCTTTAAAAGGCACAGAAGTAAATTTTGGATAGACGCAAATTGTTCCCAAAGCTGTAAATTTCTCAACCCCTGCTTGCCGAGCCGCTTCTATTAATTGAACTCCCATCATAATATTGTCGTAAAAAAATTCTCCCGGCTTTTCTTTATTCGCGCCAATACCCCCGACTTTAGCCGCCAAATGGATAACAATGTCCTGGCCTTCAACAACTTTTTGGCAATTTTCCCATTTTGTCAAATCCAAATCTTGAAATGCGGGTAAAAACAAATTCTCTTTGGGAACATTTCTCTTTTCCAATAAATTTCTAACTAAATGCTTACCTAAAAACCCATGAGCCCCTGTTATCAATATTTTTTTGGTTTTTAAATCAATATTGCTTGACATAGCTTTAATTTTTTGTTAATATATTTTGTTAGTTTTTAGTGCTGATTCGCACATTTAAAATAAAATAATGGAAAATGAAAAGGAGGTAAATAAAAATGGAAAATGAAAAGGATATAGTAAGAAAAGCTAAGGAAATAATGGAAATGGATGGATTGAAGGAATGGCCGGTTGTGTCAACTGAAATTGTGAAGACAATTCCTTATTTCGGAAAGGTGATTAAGCAAATCAGAAATGTAAATGGCGAGATGATGGATTATTACAACATATTGCGTCATTTTGGCTGGAGTGTGACATTCGGAGTAACTGCTGATAATCAGGTATTAACACTGATTCAATGGAAGCCAGGAGTGAACCAAGCATCTTGGGAGCTTCCCCCCGGCGGAATTGGTAAAATTGACGAGGAAGCAGAGCTTGACTTGATTCAGGAAAAAACCAAAGAGTTTTATCAAAAAGAAACCGGCTATGGCAATGGGAAATGGAAATATCTGGGCTATGTTATAATTGAAACAGGCAAATATAGGGGAGCAACAGTAAATTCTCACGGACTTAAAGCGCACCTTTGGCTCGCTACTGAACTTGAAAAAATAAGCGATACTACCCATGCGGCAGAAGAAAAAATTACCATGTTGCCAGTGCCATTGAACGAATTTATGAAAGTTCTTGATTCTGGAATGTTTGTTGAAACAAGCGCTGTCTGTTGCGCATATAAGGCACTCCTTAAATTAGGCATCCTGCAGTGAAGTAAAACTATTATGTCCTCATCTATTTAGATGGGGATTTTTTTAAAATTTTCTTTAAATATGGATGAATATTTTTTGGAATACTGTTAAACCATCTAAATTCAGATGATGTATTGTCAATTTGAATATTATCTGCTTGTTTTTTGTCTATTTCAACTAAAAATACATTGCTGATGCAGAAAACTGGCTTGCCAAAATCGCCTTTTTTAAATTTCATTTCTTGCGTTCCTAAAAATTCAATATTTTTAATTCTTTTAATATTAAGCTCATCTTTAAGCTTTCTTTTTACCGCTGTTTCTAATTTTTCATTAAATAATACTCTTCCTCCGGGAGACCACCATTTATTTTTTACTGGTTCCTCTGTTCTCTTAATTAAAAGAAATGAATTATTCATTTTAACAACTATATCTATACAGCATAAAGGAATATTATGGATAATTTTTTTATACAAATTTTCAGGAATAAAATTTTTGCTCATTTTATATATTTTTTATGTCGGCGTCAACCATTATTTTTACTAAATCTTTAAATTTGGTTTTGGATTCCCAGCCAAGTTTTTCTTTTGCTTTTGAAGCGTCGCCGATTAAAGCGTTTACTTCAGCCGGCCTAAAATAACGAGGGTCAATTTCTACATATTTTTGCCAATCGCCTAAGCCGCTATATCTGAATGCCTCTTGTAAAAACTCTTTTACTGAATACGCCTCTCCTGTGGCAATCACAAAATCATCTGGCTTTTCTTGCTGAAGCATTAAATGCATTGCCTCAACAAATTCAGGCGCGTGCCCCCAATCCCTTTTAGCGTCTAAGTTTCCCAAATAAATCTTTTTATCAAGCCCTGCTTTAATTCTGGCAATTCCTCGAGTAATTTTTCGGGTAACAAAGGTCTCTCCGCGACGTTGACTTTCATGATTGAAAAGCACGCCGTTGCAGGCAAAAATTCCATACGCTTCCCTATATAACCGAGTAATATTATAAGCAAAAACTTTAGCGCAAGCGTAAGGACTTCTCGGATGAAAAGGCGTTTCTTCATTTTGAGGAGGCGGCGAAGCGCCAAACATTTCCGAAGATGACGCTTGATAAAATTTTATAGGCAAACCGGAGTTTTTAATCGCTTCAAGAATTCTTAATGTTCCCAATCCGCCGACATTAGCAGTATATAATGGCATATCAAAACTCACCCGGACATGACTTTGCGCGGCTAAATGATAAATTTCATCCGGCTTGATTTGATTAATTAATTTTTCAATATTTCCTGTATCAGAAAGGTCGCCGTAATGCAAAAACATCTTCACTCCGTTAATATGAGGATCTTGATATAAATGGTCAATTCTGCCGGTATTAAAAGTGCTGGCTCGCCGAATTATTCCATGAACTTCATAGCCCTTATCTAAAAGAAGCTCTGCTAAATAAGAACCGTCCTGCCCCGTAATTCCTGTAATCAACGCTTTTTTTGGTTTATCCATAAATAAAATAATTTTAATTTAATCTCCGAAGCGATAAATATTCTTATAATTTCTTGATTTTATAGCATTTCTAGTGTCAATTATTAATTTTGAATTTTCAGCAACCTCATTATAATCAAAGCCAGAATGGTCTGTTAAGATTACAACACAATCATAATTTTTTAAAATTTTTGGAGAATATTCAATCGATTCTAATAAAATATCATTTTTAAATCGGTGATTTTTAAGTTCAAATTTTTTGACATAAGGATCAAAATAATCAACTTCGGCGCCTTTTCGTAAAAGATCCCAAATTATATTGCAAGCCGCTGATTCTCTATAATCATTAATATCTTTTTTATAAGCCACCCCCCAAACCAAAAATTTTGAACCTCTAACTGGTTTTTCCTGCTTATTCAAAACATAATTAATTTTTGTCATCACAAAATGAGGCATTTGCTCATTAATTTCTCCTGCTAAATCAATAAATTTTGCCCAAAAATTATATTCTTTTGCTTTCCATGAAAGATAAAAAGGGTCCAATGGAATGCAATGACCCCCTACTTTCGGCGAAGGATAAAATGCTTGAAAGCCATACGGCTTTGTTTTTGCCGCTTCAATTACCTCCCAAATATCAATTTTCATTTTATCACACAAAAGAGCTAATTCATTAATCATAGAAATATTAACTAAACGAAAAGTATTTTCAAGAACTTTAGTCATTTCAGCTGCTTCACAAGAACTTAACGGAAATATTTGAGCTTTTATAAAGCTTTGATAAAACTTAACAGCAAGATTAACACATTCTTTGGTTGTTCCTCCTGCCACTCTTGATATGTCTTTAAATTTATATTTTTTATTTCCTGGATCTATTCTCTCCGGTGAATAAGCTAAAAAGAAATCCTTGCCCTCTTTTAGTCCTGTTTCGCGAAGCAATGGCAAAATAACTTCTTTTGTTGTTCCAGGATAAGTGCTACTTTCTAAAATAATAAGCTGTTCTTTTCGTAAATTTTGAGCAATTTTTTCTGCAACAGCTTTAACATAAACAAGGTCAGGAATTTTATTTTTATCCAATGGTGTAGGAATACAAATTAAAATAATGTCAGATTTTTTTAATGATTCATAAGTATTAAAAGCTTTTAATTTTTCAGAATCTACTATTTTTTTAAGATTTTCAGAAGAAATATCAGAGATATAAGAAATTCCTTTATTTATCTGGTCAATTTTTTGTTTTTTAATATCAATGCCAAAAACCTGATAACCAGCTTTTGCTATTTCTACTGCAGTTGGCAAGCCGACATAGCCCAATCCAACTACTGATACTTTTGCTTTCTTCTCTTTAATTAATTCCTCTAATTTCATAAAATTTGATTAAAAATTACCAATTTTTAATAGTTTGTCCGACTTTTTCTTTTAAATCGCGGTATACTATTGTCGCGCCTTTTTCCGCTTGTGGCGAAACCAAATTTAAAAGCTCGGCTCCTAAAATCCTGTATCTGCCGCCGACTTTATTCGCTTGAATAATCCCACTCTTCAAATGACGTTTAATAGTGCTGTTGCTTATTTTCAAAAAATCCTGCGCCTCTTGTGTAGTATAAACTTGATTTGGTTTTATTTCTTTCATTACTCTATATTAGACCAATCCAAAAGAAGTGTCAATAGGTGTCAATAAGAACCAGTGGTATAGAACTAAATTAGTTTTTATTGTATTATAAAATTGTATGGAAATCAAAAACTCTAAATTAAGATGGTTTTACTTGATTGGTTTTTGCTTGATATTGGCTCTGCCGCTTCTTAATATTCCGCCTTGGTTCTCCCCTCCTGACTGGGGAAAAACAATTGTGTTCCGGATTATTTTTTCCATAATGCTTTTTGTTTTTATTTGCCAAGCTCTATTTAAAAAAAATAATGAAAATTTTCTCTTGACCGTAAAGAATCTATTACAGCCAAAAAGTAAAGTTTTCCTTAGTTTCTGGCTCCTTGTTTCTCTTTTGGGAACTTTTTTCTTAGCCACTATCTTTTCTCAAGATTCTTATTTCAGTTTTTTTGGTTCACCCTATCGGGCTGGCGGATTTTTAAATTTTGCTTTTTATATTTTCTTTGCTATTTTGGCTTTTTTAATTTTAAAAAAGCATGACTGGCAAAAAATCTGGAATTTTGCCTTTATTATTGGCTTTCTCGTTTCTCTGGCTGCTATTTTCCAACAACTTGGTCTCTTTAGCGACATTTTAATCTCTGTCTCCTGGCGCCCTTCTTCTACCACTGGAGCGCCTTCGTTTCTGGCAATCTATCTTTTGCTTCTGATTTTTTTGGCTATTTCTTTCGCAATCCAAAAAAGGAACAAAAAATCCTTATTTTATCTTTTTTGCGCGGGATTATTTTTTTATGTTATTTCCATTACGCTTACTCGCGCCGCTTATTTAGGATTAATCGTAGGTTTCTCTTATTTTTTCTTTTTTTACTTACCTGCCTCCCATCTTAAAAAAAAATTCAACTTTCTAAAAATTTCTGTAGGACTTATTCTAATTTTAGGAATTTTGGGAAGCTATTGGCTAAATAAACAGCCAGAATTGCCGCAATTTATACAAGAAATACCTATCTTGCAAAATATAATAACACGGCCCCTCTCAATTGAAACAGCTTTCTCTAGTATAAGCAGCAGATCTTCTGGCTGGAAGGTTGCCTTAAAAGCATTAGAAGAAAAACCAATTTTAGGATATGGGCCAGAAAATTTTTCTATTGGATTTGATAAACATTACGACCCATCTATCCCCAATATTACTAAAACAGAAATCAATGGAGGCACTGGCTGGTGGGACAGAGCTCATAATTTTGTCTTTGAAATAAGTGTCTGCTCCGGAATTCCTGCTCTGATTATTTATCTTCTATTGTTTGGAACTCTGTTTTGGCAGCTGCAAAAAAGAAAAAAAGAAAACCCGAATAAAACGATTATTTATCATGGAATTCAGGCAGCTTTTTTGGCTTATCTTACAGCTAATTTTTTCAGCTTTGATTCATATTCAAGCTATATTATTTCATTTTTATTGATTGCCTATTCTCTGCATCTAATACAATGTGATACGAATGATGTTTACCCGCAACATTACGCGAAGCGTTATGGACGGGCGAATATGCTCATAATTTTTGTTTTATTTATCGGGCTAATTTGGTTTAATTGGAATTATAACTTAAAACCATTACAGATTAATAAGGAAATAAAATTAGCTTTATGGGAAATAAGAGCGGAAAATTGTCCCAACGCTTTAGCCATAATGGAGAAGAGCTTGCTTCAACACAGCATCATAGACAGCCATGTCCGTCTGGAATATATTGATATTATTAATAGCTGTTTTGATAAAGAATCTGACAAAAACAAAAAAAAGGAATTAATTGAGAAAGCGATTCAAGCGCTTAAAGAAAATACTGAAATTCAACCAAATTATACTCGAAATTGGTGGTTTTTAGGTATTTACACTAATTATTTGATTGATATTGCTGATAAAAAAGAACTTAAACAACAAGCAAATTATTATTTTGAAAGAGCCAATTCCTTGTCGCCGAAAAGGCAGGAAATTTTTAAAGATTGGATTAAAACCCATATTTTAACCGGAGAATATCAAAAAGCAAAAGAAAAAGCGCGAGAATGCGTTGACATAAGCGTTGACTTTGCGGAATGCTGGCAACTGAAAGGACTTTCCCAGATTTATTTAGGAGAAATTAAGCAGGGAAAAGAATGTCTGAAAATTGCCAAAAAACAGGGCTATGCTCTTGAGTCCTATAAATCCCTTTCTCAACTTGTTTCCGCTTATATTAAAGTTGAGAGCTATCCTGATTTAATTGAAATTTATCCTAAAATAATAAAATTTGAACCTGAAAACTTTCAATACTGGGCTTCTTTGGCTGTCTGCTATCAAGCTGTTGGAGATTATGAAAACGCCCGCAAAGCAGCTCAAAAAGTTATAGAACTATCGCCGGAAAGCAAACCAAATGTAGAGGAATTTTTGAAAACTTTAAAATAATTTTTTAATCTTAAATAACTGAAAACCGCCTCTTTACGGAGACGGTTTTCAATTTTATCCCGCTCAATCTCTCACAAGGAAGAAACGCGGGTCTGAACAGAATCCTGCTATTTAGGATTGGTCAACGAGCCAGCGTAAATATTGCCTTTAAATATCTTATCACCTTCCTGATAGGCCTTGGCGTCATTATTAACACTCCAAGTCAGATGGCCTGCAGTAGCCGCTAAATATAACTGAATAGTATCTCCATCATCTTCTAACTCAGTAGTATTAGTGCGGATGTAAACCTTTTTGGTCTCGCCTTTAGTAACAGTTAAAGCGCTCTGGTCAAAAGTAAATACTACAGTAGTAGCGCTTTCTATTTTCGCTGTGCCATTGCTAAGAAGCGTGCCTTGTTCATCTTTCAATGTCCATGTTTCATTGCCTCCAGTACTATCAGCAACAACAGCAGAAATAGAAACTGTCAATGTTCCGGTAGCGTTCTCAAAGGTAACATCTTCAGCGTCATCAGCTCTAATATCAAAGATAGCTAACAAGGTATCAGTTCCTGGAATTAAGTTTCCTGAAGGTGAAGCGCTATTAACTGAGAAGTAAGGTCTTGACTCATAAAGCACATGAGTAGCCGCGCTTACTGTCTGAGTTGAATCTACTTCTTCACCAGAAGCTAAACCAGTAGTGTCAATATCGCCAGAAACTTCAACGCGCATAACAAGAGTATCTGTGCTCTGAATAGCAATACCGTCAACCTTCTTTAAATCTGCTTTTACAGTAATCAAAATATCATCATCTTTTGGAATAGTCACAGTGCCGTCAGCAATCTGAGCTGTTGCTGTTGTTCCTCCTGGAGCTTGGCCGATTAGAGTAGAACCGTGATAAAAATAGTATGTGTCTACTACATCTCCTGTTCCAGTATCAGTAATTGTAATACTGTCAAGATCCAAATTCTCAACCTTGCCTGTTTCCGCTAATTTGAAAATACCCAAAGTAACTCCTGTTGCCTGACCAATTAATAAATCAGCAACTGGTGAACCAGAAGCAACTGAAACAGTTAAAGTTCCTTTTTCTTTCATTGTCATTTGCTGACCACTTCCGCTGTAAGTCGGAGTAATAGTAACGCTTGTTTCGGCTCCTGTTGCGGTAACGCCGCTTGCTATATTAACAGTATGCTTAGCAGTGCCGGCAACGGTTGAACCAGTAGCTACATCAGCTACAAAAGCAATTTTTACATAAGTTCCCGCAGGGACAGTAACTGTTTGGCTCAAAGTAAACGCTTCTGTGTCAACAGTGGCGTCAGCTCCGTCTGGCTGTTCAGTATTAGTTATCTTTGTTTCATAGATGTCGCCTCGAGCGCTTGTGCCTGAAGTTAAATCAGCCCAAATTTCAGTATTATCTAAGTCGGCAAATCCGTCAGTAACTGGAGTATCTTGAATGGTTATAACAGTAACCTGAACACTTTCTCCAGAATTAGTAGCATCTAGAGTAGCGGTCATAAAGACCTGGTCTTGCGCGCCAACTGCTATATTAGCGGCTACAGGACTGGTTAAAGTAGTAACAACTAAATAACCAGCGGCCACTGTTAAAGTGTTAGCCGCTACATCGCCAGAATCTGGATCTGCGGTTATACTCTCATTCGTGGTCATTCCTTTAGCTGTAACTAATGTTACCGGTGTCTTAATGTCAACAACTACTGTATCAAGGGTCTCAGCGTCGCTTCCAATCTTTGCTTTTACAGTATACTGATGAACTCCTACTGGAACAATAAATGTGTCGGTAAAAGCGGCGTCATTAGTTGTAACTACACAATCTTTTGGACCGGCAGCTATCTTTCCAGATTCATCATATATCTTTACATTAGTAATATCAGCATAATTAAAGGTCTTAGATCCGCCTGCGTCACTAGGTGTAACGGTAACAGTAATAGCTGAAATCTTTACTTCTTCACCACGAGCGTCAAAATCAAACACACCCAAAATTATATCACTGCCTGGCGCAATATTGCCAGTAGCTGGTGTAGCTGTTGATTTGGAAATAGTTAAGCTTCCAGCGTTAACAGTTTGGTCAGTTCCTTTACCGTCGTCAGTACCAGAGCTCCAAGTGGCATGATTAGGAGTAATGTAATAACCATAAGTATTTCCTTCCACTGTAACTAATACATCGGTTCCATCTATTAAGTCAGCATTCATTGTTAAACCAGAACCGCCTACTACATCTAATCTTACTTGGAATCTGTGGGATTCTCCTTTAGCAATAACAATCCCTAAATCAGACCAGCTTGCCTTGCCTTCAGCGTTCCAGCTATCAACTTCGCCCAAACTGGCGCTGTTGGTTAAGCTGTAAAGCTCAATATTGTTGCTGTCAGACAAAGAAGAATTTCCAGCTTCCATAACTGTAATTTGTTCAATGGTAACTGGCTCTACTGAACCGGCTGAGGCCTTAAATTCAAGCACAACAACATCAGTGTCTCCAATATCTGGAGTGGAATCAACAGTAGAAATTTCTTCTACATCCAATGAACCAATATCAATATTAACAGTGGTCATTAAATTTCCACTTACAGGGAAACTGCCATTAACCGCAGAAGCGTTGGAAACAATATCATCAGCCGAAGCAATTCCTAAAGCAGCTGTTTTTCCTCCAGCAGTTCCAGCGTTAATGCCTGCCCTAACATAGAAACTCTTGGCTGTACCAGCTGGAATAACTAAATTAGGGGTAAAGGTAATCATCGCTTTACTATTAGTATTTAAACTGCCAATGCTTCCCGTATAAACACCTGTGTCAGCGTCAATAACCTTAATATTTTCCACATCAGAATTACTTGCTAATCCGGTTCTGGTTACATAAATCTTGGAAATAGAAACACTTCCCTCTGAACCAGTAGTTAAAGTAAGCTTGGTAAAGTCAGCATTACCAGGTGAAGTAGAACCACTTGGAATGCTAATTGAAGAAGGGGTGTCAGAAGCTAAAGCTATTGTTAAGCCAGAAGCTTCTCCTGTGTCTCCAGTATCACCTGTATCGCCGTCATCGCCATCGTCTCCGTCATCTCCGTCATCTCCTGTGTCTCCAGTATCACCTGCAGTCAAAAGAGAATTCAATTTAGTTCTAGTGGTAGAACCAACATAACCAGTTCCTGAAGTTAATCCCCAAGAAGCTAAAATTTCATCAGCGTATTTTTCCTGAAACTTAATAACACCTGCTTTGGTAATTGGACCAAAGTAAGTAGTTTCGCTTCCAGGAGAACCCGCGCCAGAATCAGCTAATTTGGTGTCAGATGCAGTGTTTAACACAATCTGCATGCATTTAACATCATCGCCAGTCATTCCTTGGCTCAAATTTCGGTCAAAGCTAGTAATAGTACAGCCAGTAACAGTTACGTCGCCAGTGTCGCCAGTGTCGCCCTGAAGTTCAGCTAACTGCGTTTGCAATGCAGCTAAACTAGCTAACAAGTCATCAATCTGCGTCTGAAGCTCATCAGCTGTCAACGCGCTTACACCAGAAGTACAACCAACTGTTGCGGCTAAAGCTAAACCAGCTATAATCGCAATAAATTTTTTATTCATTTTTTTATTTCAATATTTTTAATTAATAATAATCAACTTTTTATTTCTTTTGCCATTATCGACCTGCTCGCGGCTTAAGGATATTAACCATGATTTTGCGCATTACATCCTAAAAAAGCGAGCTAACGACTATCAAATTTTAAAATTAAAAAATTATAATAACCTTTATATTATATCAAAAAATGTCTTATTCTGCTTGTGGATAACTCAATAATAATATTTTTTCTAACGCTTTCTGATATTCCTGATTTTTAAACAATTCTTGGGCTTGTTCTAATATCTCCTGCTGTTCTTCGGTAAGTATTTGAGAGTTCAGGTCTTTAATAAGCGGCTCAACAACTATTTTATATGTATTTCCGCTTGTTTGTTCGTCTGGTTTAATTTGCAATGTTGCGTAAACCTGTTTTTCTTCCTCATATATTACTTTAAGTTGAGGCGCGAATTCTTTCGCTATTTTAATTTTCTCCTTCTCTGTCTTACTTTCTTTAATTAAAATGGAAACCTGTTTTTCTACCTCTATTTTAGCTGTTTCATACTCTTTAAGCGCGGAAGATAAGCTTTCAACTTGATTTTCTTCAGTAATTTGAGCTAATTCTTTTAACCGCTGTTCAGTCAATTTTAACTGACTTTCCGGACTTGCTTCTTTAAAAACATATGTTTTGGCTCTTTCTGTAATTTTTTTAACCGGATAAAGAAAATCACCAGGCATAGAATTCTGAGCAAAACCAAAACCACCGACTAAAGCTAAAATTCCAATTGCTGATATAGTAGCAAAACCCTGTCGAAAAATCAATCTTTTTATAAAAAAACCAATGGAGCTTAGCTCCCGGAGCTTAGCTCCTTGGAACTGCTCTTGGTTTAAAATCTGTGTTTTTGTTAAAACAACCCAGTCATTGCTGGGTTTCACCTGTTTTAATTCTTTGAGTTTTTTAATGAGAATGGCGTCGTTCATAAATAAATTGTTTATAAATAAACTTTACCCTTTAATATGAAGACGAGAAACCGAGCAAAATGTTACACTTAAACCCACGGAGCTTAGCTCCGGAGCTAAGCTCCGTGGGTTATGCTCTCCCGTAGGGCCTTTAATCCTCTATGTAAAATTACCCGGACTGTTCCTTGTTTTTTACCTAAAATCTTGGCAACTTCAGAAATAGGCATATCTTCCACATACCTAAGAGTAATCGCCTCCCTATATTCATCTTTAAGTCCAGACAAAGCAATTTTTATTTCGTCAATGTCCGAACTAAGCTGAAATCTTTTTTCAATATCAGAAGATGGGTCGGACATTTCCGAACATTCAGATAAAGGAATAGTTGTTTTATTTTTTCCCCTATAATGATCTATTATTAAATTACGGGCAACCTGAAAAGTAAATGCCCGAGAATTATCAAACTTTTGACCATTATTCAAGCTTTTCCATACTTTAGTAAAGGTTTCTGAGGTTAAATCTTTCGCTATATCATCAGAATTTACTTTCAAATAAATAAAACGATAGATATTCTCTACATTATCGTCATAAAGCTCGTTAAAAATTGAATAATGGTCGGACATAGATAGTTGGTAGTGAGTAGTGGATAGTGAATAGTGAATAGTGAATGGAAAGATAGGACAAAAACAAGCATAGATAGGACATAAAACATTTAAACACTTTTAATTTTATAAAATGTTTCATTCCACTTGCCTATCCGCTCAATAAGCCCCTGGCTTAACAAATTTTCTAAATCTCTTCTTAAGGTTCTTTTAGTTTTTTCAGGAAAAAATTTTTGCAGCTCCCAAACTTGAGCTTTTTCCTGTTTTTTGAGAAATTCTAAGATTTTTTCCTGGCGAGGAGAAATTTTTGCTTTTTTGGGTAATTCTTTGCTTTTTTTCTCTATCAACTTATCTTTCTCCTGAATAATTCCTGTTGAATTTGCGTCTAAACTCGCGTATATTAATCCTTTTCTTATATTAACATATTCCTGATTAAGCACCAAAAAATTACGAAAATCAACCCAATTTTGAGATTGGGCTATCTCTAAAAGGTCTTCTAATGCCTCAATATCTTTTGCTGTTTTATCTATCTCGCTTTTTCTTGAATCTAAAATTGAAGAATCACTGGAAAAATAATAAGGAGCTAAATCTCCTAAAATTTTTAAAGCTCGTTCTCTTAATTTATCTTTCAAGGGTTCTTTTTCTGGAAAAAGCTCGGTTACTCGATAAAGAGCCAAAGTCAGCTTGATAATATATTCTCTATCCATAATATCATCAAGTATAGCAGAATTTTATCTAATCATCAATGTTTCGGACAAATAAAAGACGAATATCCCAATGATAACTAAAATGATTTTGATCGCCTGCGTTAGTCTCTCCTCTTCCATTATAATTATCTAAATACCAATGCTGATTATTATCAAGAGAATAAGCAGTGGAAGACCAATATGCCCAAGGCCCGCTTAGCCCTCTATAACATATTCCTTCTGTAAGTAAAAGCTCTTGGATATTAGGCAAACGCCAGTCAGTATAACCGGCAAAATCTGAATTTTCAGCATGTTCAACCGCTTGCTCCCAAGAACAATAAGCTCCATCAAGCTGAATATGATGCCACATTAAATTTGTACAAGTATCTGTTTTAGTCCCATCTTCATTGATTTGAATTTCAGAATCGCATCCTTTTTGCAAATTCGCGTCATCTCCCCCTCTGTATGCGCTAGATGAATGCAAATTAGTAATCGGCAGAACATCTGGACCATCTGGGCCGCGAACCGGCAAAACATAAAAAGAATCTTCTCCTTCTCCTCCTCCATGGCTTCTCATTAACATAACTCTATGAGTTTTCCTTGTATTAAAATCTATGCCATAAGCGTAATAAAGATGTCCATATCCAAGTATTTTTTTTCGAGCAGATGAAGTCCAATATTTGTCTGGCTCAATATTAAAATAATTTTTATCAATAACCGGCGCGTTTTCCGCTCCAAAATCAACAATACTATATAATTCCTTATAATTTGGCAAACGCCAGTCAGTGGAGCTGGCAAAATCTAAATTATTACAAAAATCAATTGCGTCTTTCCATTTCATTTTTTCCTGTCCCTGTTTGAGCCAAATTAAACCAGTGCAATTATCTGTAATAGTTCCATCATTATTACCAGTATAACCATTATTGCATCCTGCTGAATAAAATCCATCATCAAACTTATCGTATGAGCTTGTCTGGCCTGTTGCCGGCAATATTCCTCCCATGCGAGGAATCTCCAAAGAAACAACATTGGAAATTAGAGAACAATTTTTAGTGTCAAAAGTTTTGACTCCAAAATAATAAACAGAATTATAATAAAGGTCAGAGATAGCTATCGTCAAATCAGTAGTTGTGGCGGCAGATGATGACGCGCTATCCCAATTATTCTCGCTAATTTCCTCATTTTTTAGATAACGAATTTCATAAACAAAATTTTCTGGCAAAGTACCAGGGTCATTTGGCGCTGACCAAGTTAAAACAACAGTATTTTTTGTCCTACTTGCCCCTAAATCAGAAATTGGCTCTGGACAAACAACATCTCCTGTTTCTCCTTTTGAATTCGTAGGTGAAACAATCTCTTGGATCTCAAAATCTTGAAAATTATTATTACTGTCAACATAATTGCCTTGACTGTTTCTTATTCTCGCTAAACTTTTGTTCTCTGGAGCAGATTCAGTGCTTGTCGCTTCTTTAACTATTACATCTCCCCAGCCAACAGCGTCAATTTTACAAGCCATTGCCTCTTCTGAAGAAGTTGCGTCCTGCGGATTACAGGAAAATATACCTACAGCGCCAGTTTGATTGCCTAATTGGCTGGTTTCATAAATCTGCCAGTCGCTATTTGGATTCCCTTCTTGTTCTGGATATCCCTGTAAACCAATAAGAAAATAGCTTTTGGCTGAAATAATGATTGTAGTTGTAGCTGTAGATGTAGATATTTCAGAAAAATTTTTATTTCGGTACGGCTCATTCCAATCTCTGGTTGAAGAAAAATAAGAAAAATACCAATTAGAAATATCTATATCCTCATCTAATGGATTATAAAGCTCAATAAATTCTCTGTCTGCAAGCTGAATTTCAGAAATTACAACATTTTGAGCTTCAGTCAGAGGTAGGGGCTCGGGTTCTTCCTCTGTCTCTTCTTCTACAAAATCTCCATCAAAAATCTCGCTATTTTCCTGCCTTGGCGTGCCGCCAGGATTTTGACTCGTTTGCCAACTACCGGGAAGCCATCCCGGTAGTCCCATCTTTCTCTCCATTGTCCTTTTCTCGTTATTATCTCCTGCCGACCAGGTTGAAGTTGCTTGAATCTCATCTATTAAATTACAATTTTGGTCAAAAAGCCGCAGGGTTTCATCTTGATTATTCAAACCGCCAACATAAATTAAATCCGCTGTAATATCTGGAACAGAATCATCATCAGTCCGCTCCAAAAGCAAAAACCCGCCAGCAGGAATAGCTTCTCCTGCGCTAAAAACTATTTTAATTTGCTCGTCTTTATCTAAAATTTGCCATCCTTCTAAAGAAACATCTTGGTCAGATACATTTTTCAGCTCAATCCACTCGTCGTTAGAAGAGGTTGCTGTTCCCATCCACGCGATTTCATTTAAAACAACAAATAAAGAAGTCGCTAAAGATAAATTTTCTTGAGAACAGTATTGAATTTCAGGTTCAGGTTCAGAAGCGCTGGAACCGCCTCCGCCTCCGCTGCCAGCAAAAACCATGGGAGCAAAACTGTTCCCCGCTTTTGGAGTGCCAAAAATACCAGCTCTATGCGGACCACAATAGCTATGCCAAGTTAAATTATTGGCTCTTTCCATTGTTCTTTTTTCGCTATTGTTTCCTGCCGGCCACTTAGAATCAGCTAAAACTTCGTCTTGAAGTTGGCAATTTTCATTAAAAAGATATAATGCTTCATTGCTATTACTAAGCGCGCCAGTATAAATTAAGTCAGCATCAATATTTGGCACTGAATCATCGTCAGTTCTCTCCAAAAACAAAAACCCGCCAGCAGGAATAGCTTCTCCTGCGGTAAAAACTATTTTAATTTGCTGTTTTTTATCAATTAATTGCCATCCTTCTAAGCTGATTGTGCTATTAGTAAGGTTTTTCAACTCAATCCACTCGTCATTTGAGGAATTTTTTGTCCCCATCCAAGCTACCTCATTGATAATAACCTTGTTTTGAACAGGCGAATTCCCAAATTTTTTATCGCAAAGAACCGTGGATTTTGCCAACTCTATCTCTGTTTCCTCGTCTTCTTCTACTGTCTCTTCTTCCTCTTTGTCCTTCATATCTTCAGCGTCAACCAATTTTTCTTCAATATGTCCAACTAATTCCTTAACTTCCTGACTAATCTTATCAACTTCCTCTAAAATCCCTTTTAATTCCTCCTCGATCTCATCTTTACTTAATGTCTGTCCTATGTTATGTCCGACCCCATCTGATTTATCCTCAGATTGAAACTTAGCATCAACCTCTGGTTGAGGCTCTGTTTCTGGTTCCACTGACGCGCTTGACTCAGTTTCTGAAAAAATTTCTGGAAAATCTTCAGTCAATGTTAATTTTTCATCTTTTAATATTGGCGTCTCCACCAACGCCGCGCCGCCGAACAAGTCAATGTTAGAGATAGTATCCTTAATTTTAGCCCAAATACCTTCTACATTTACATTTGTTTCACTGCTCACCCACTTTAAAAACTGTGTTAAAACTATTTTTTTCTTTTTCAACTCGTTTTCAACGCCTTTCTTCTGTTTTTCCCAAAAAGAAAGCGGTTTTATGCCTAAATCCGGAACATCTTCCGGAAAAGAAATATCAATATTTGGCCCTCTCGTCCATTTATATTGTCCGGATTTCTCTTTTTCCGCCTTTCCGCTTATATTTACTATAAATGGATCTATTGGCTTGCCTCCGTTTCCTATCCATTGATATTTTCTTGTAGGATGCGGAGGATCAACACTATTTGGCGAATAAATTGTTATTCTAATTTCTTTATTTTTTGGCTTATAAATAATAATAAACTGAAAAACAGGCTTATGTGTAGTCTTGCTATAGGTTTCATAGGAATCAGTTAAAACACCGCTTGCTTTTCTTATTTGATTTTGCAAAAGCCAATTTTCTCCATATTTTACCGCTTGTTCAACAGACATTTTCTCAATTTTATCTAAAACAACAGATATTTCAGAACTTGCCACTAAAGGAGCAATTTTAATAGCTCCTTTTACAATTGTTTTTGCTGTTTGCGCGGGAATATAGCTTAACCAAAATTTAATCTGGTCATATCTAATAGAATTTTCTAAAATCTTCAAAATCGCTTCTTCTTCTGGTTGAGATAATCCTGCTATAGCTGTCCAACTATCTATTGAGCCCTGAATAAGCGGTTTCATTAAATTTTTTGCGTCTTTTTCAGAAAGTTCAAGATATTCTGATGTTTCTGAACTATCAGCAAAACAATTTTGAGGCAAAGCAAAAAAACTTACTGAAAAAAACAGTAAAAATACTAAAAAAACCTTTTTATTCAAAATATTCATTTTTACTCTTATTTAATTGATATTGTTTCTAAAAATTTATCAAATTCCTGCGAACACCTTTCTTTGTCTTTCAAATTAGAAAACAGCCCAAATGAATAAATTTTATCCTCACAGAATAAATTATTATATGGGACAAAAACCATAACATGATACAAATTAAGACTTTCTGACAATTCCTCTGAGCTCTTAAGAGCCTGCCTGTTGTCCACTGTTATAATTTCATTATTTGCTGAAAGATAGCCAAGTGTATATGAGTCTATTTCTTCTTCTATTTTATTTATATCTACTTTCCTTTGCTCTACCTCTATATCTATTTTGCATCCTTCATTTATTAAAAATCTATTTTTTTCTTTCTCGTCTGGGCTATAAAAAAATATCTGGGTTCCGTAATCAGGAATACCTATCCTCCATCCTTCAGGTATATTAAAACTTAATCCTATATCCTTTATTTCCACCAACTTGCCTTCAGAGGTCTCTTTAACAGTATAATTCTCTAAATTCGCAAACCCCATTCCTTGTTTTTCTCTCCTTTCATTCCACAAAAAAATCCCACCGGCGAGGATAAGTAAAATAGCAATTAAAACAATAATTTTTGTCTTTTTGCTCATATTTCTCATTTCATTTATAATGTTCATAATAAAAAAATTAAACCAATAAATTAAACCAATAATAAAAAAACCGACGCTTTTTAATTCTAATTCTATTTTTCCTGTAGCTTAGCTACAGAAACTTACTATTTCTTACTATTTTTTAATTCTACAAGCTCCTTGACCTAATGTCAAATTTTATATCAACCGGGAATCAATGGAGAAGAATCAATGGAGAAGCCATCTTGACTAAATCCACGGAGACCCACGGAGCTTAGCTCCGGGAGCTAAGCTCCGTGGGTCTTAAATCTTTTCTAATAAATACTTTTCCATTTCTTTCTTTGTCTTGCTTTCGCTGATTACCCTTTCAATAAATTCTTTGAATCTCTCAGCATCTTCAAATTGAGAAAGAATAACATCTATATCTCCTAAAATTTCGCTTGTTTCTTGATTTAAAAAGCTCTTAAAGCTTGACCATTTATAAAACTCTGCTTTTTCGCTACTGTGAATTTCAATGTTTCCATTAACATAACCCGCTAACCAAAGAAGATAATTATTGTTATCAATATGAATCGCCTTATAAGAGCCTTGGAAAAGCGAGCCAGAACGATCATATTTTTTATTAAATTTATTTGTGAAACCAGTCCCAATCTTATGCATAAAATTTGGAATACCATTCTCTCTTAATTGTTTTAATATAAGATGAAAGTGATTTGGATTCAACGAATAAGCTATTACATCTACCACCCTCTCTAAATCATTCAAAAAGAAATTAAGCTCCTTAAAACGTAAACTGGAAGAATGACCCAAAACTCTTAATCTTTCGTCGTGATAAGAATTATTATTAAATTCTTTCAAATCCTTTAAAAAATTTAAATAATCCTCGTCATCAAGAAAAATGTCGCGCTTATCCACGCCTCGATTATAAATATGATAATATTCATTATCAGCAAATTGAATCTTTCTCATATAAAAATATAAAATTAAACTAATTCCATAAAGCTCAACCTATGAAAACCCACGGAGCTTAGCTCCTGGAGCTAAGCTCCGTGGGTTTTCCCTTCTCTTTTATTTTACAAATTTATTGAAAGTATTGCCAGTGGAGAACTACCTGCTTGCAATTTTTCTATAACTAAACTATAGGAATAAGTTTTATTTTCTTTTTCTAATTTAGTAGAATTTTAAATAAAAAAATAGAAGAGTATAAAACTCTTCTCATTAATTATATATTAATCACAATAATAACCAACTCTTGCTACTTATTTTGTTGTGCTTCTGTTCATGCCGAAAATACTTCGGCGACTCCGTGATCTACGACCACAACAGCCACTTTTGACATATCTTGTAACTTCTTACCGGCTTCTTGGTCGAAAGTATTAAGTACTTCTTGAATAAATTCTCGGTCAGCAAGTCCTCGCGCAAAAGGAACTTCTCCACGATCGCGAATTTCCTTCCAATTGTATTCAGGCATTAAGATGTCGGCAATTGGACCGCCATGAACATCATCAACATTCAAAAGCACAATCACCGTATTGGAAGCCGTTAATTCACGTTCCGAAATACGATTTTTGAAATGCGCAACTCGATCAGCGTTCAATTCCAATGTGTTCTGGCAATTGTGTTTTCCTACTGCTTCCATCACGGCTACTGCATCAGGATCGTCTAGTACCAACTTACCATCAACTTCACGAACAACTGCTCTCGGTTTTTCCTCACTTTTTTCTTTTCTTTGGTCACTGTCTTCAAGAATTTTTATCTCAGCTTCTCTTGCCCTATCTTTTCGCAAACTTGACATATATTCTTCTAACCCCTTAATCCTTTTGTGGTCAGGAGATTTTTTGTCTGTCTCTTCTTTCAGCTCCTTTCCTGTTCTTTTAATTGCCTTATTTATGTTATTTATTACTTCTTTACTCATTTTTCCTCACCTCCCATATTTGTATATTTTATTCTCAAAGAACAAATTTTATTCTTTTCATCGAACAGCTAAGCATATCATGATAATAAATTTTGTCAACCACGGACCTAGGGAGCTTAGCTCCAGGAGCTAAGCTCCTTGAAATTTCTTTAAAAACCGGTGAAGGTTTTGATTTTAGATATTGAGATGGTGATGACTTTTCCCTGAGAATCAATCGTGTTTATGCCTAAAACATTGCCTTCAATGTCAAACAAAGGGCTTCCTTGAACAACTTTACTCTCAAAAATACTCGTATGAAGTAAATCCTCATTGAAATATTTAATAATTCCCTGATTTACCATTTTCTGCGGGATTTTTTTTCTAAAAATTACTCCGACAAGAAAAACCCTTTCTCCTAATTTCAGCTTTTCCAAGTCAGCAAATTTAACGGTAGGCAAATTCTCCTGCTCAATCTTTATTAAAGCTAAATTTTGCTCTAAATCCCTTTTTAAAATCTTGCAAACAACTTGCTTTCCGTCTATATAAAAATTAAAGGTAGAACCATAAGGAACAAGCTCTGCCAGGGTAACCATTAAGCCATCAGAAGAAATAATTACACCAGAACCCTCTAAAAATTTTCCTGTTTTAGTTTGTGTCTTAACTCCAATTACTGATTTTTCTACCTTTTCTACCGCCTTTTTTAAAGCAGTGTTTTCCTGAATCGTAATCTCTTTTGTTTCATTAATATAAATCGGGGACTGATCTAAGCGATATTCATAAAAAAGAGGTCTTTCTATAAAATAAGGCCAGAGAATCTGGTCGGCAAAAATCCCGCCGATTGTCCCGATTATAAAAACCGCTATAATTTTAAAAACAAATTTTGACAGCATAAAAATTATCTCGCTAAAACCTTATTCCTATTTTTTTCTTTTTTAGTCATAATCAAAGAGCCCTGCCCTTTAATAACAATTTTATCTTTTTCTACGTCAACAAAAACTTTCTCGCCTTGCTGAATTTCAGAAATAACAATCTGAAAAGATAAAGGATCAAGAATCATTTGTTGTATCACTCTTTTTAATGGCCGAGCTCCTAAACTAACATCAAAACCCTTCTCAACTAAAAATTCTTTAGCTTTTTCAGAAAATTTAATGTCAATATTTTTACGTTTCAACCGCTCAATCACTTTTGTTAATTCCAAACAAACAATCTTTTTAATCTCCGGCTTTCTAAGATAATTGAAAATAATAATCTCATCAATTCTATTTAAAAACTCAGGACGAAACCCTTGCTTTAAAGCCGTGATTACTTTTTCCTTTAAATTGTCTTTCTGAATTGCTTCCTCTTCTCCAGTTTTAAATCCTAATGACTCCATTTTGACAATATGGTCAGAACCAATATTAGAAGTCATAATAATAATCGTATTTTTAAAAGAAACAACTCTTCCTTTGGCGTCAGTCAAGCGGCCATCTTCAAAAATCTGAAGCAGGATATTAAAGACTTCTGGATGGGCTTTTTCAATTTCATCTAACAAAATAACGCTGTATGGCCTGCGCCGAATTTTTTCTGTTAACTGCCCACCCTCTTCATATCCAACATAACCAGGCGGGGAACCCATAATCTTTGAAACAGTGTGGCGTTCCATATATTCTGACATATCCAATCGCACCATCGCGTTTTCATCATTAAACAAAAATCCAGCCAACGCCCGCGTAAGCTCTGTTTTCCCTACACCGGTAGGGCCTAAAAATAGAAAAGAACCCAATGGCTTATTTTCCTCAGAAATTCCGGCTCTTGCCCGCCTAATAGCGCGAGAAACAGCGGAAATCGCCTGTTTTTGACCAATTATTCTTTTAGATAAATAAGCTTCCATTTTTTCCAATTTCCTGGCTTCCTCCTCTATTAAACGCATAACTGGAATTCCTGTCCAACGGGAAACAACCCGTGCTATATCTTCTTCGGTAACCTCTTCTTTCAAAAGGCGGGATTTTTCCTGGACTCTTGCTAATTTCCTTTCTGTTGACTTAAGTTCTTTTTTAAGCTCGGGAATTTTTCCATATCTTATCTCGGCTACTTTTTCTAAATCCGCTTTTCTAGTAAAATCCTCTATCTGATAAGACAAATCATCCATCTCTTTTTTTGATTCTTTAATTTTATAAATTAATTCTTTCTCTATTTTCCATTTTGCTTCAATTTCTTTCATTTTTTCTTTTAAATCAGCCAGTATCCTCTCCAATGCTTTTAACCGCTTTTTTGCTTCCGAATTTTTTTCTTTTTTCAAGGACTCTTTTTCAATCGCAAATTTAGTAATTTCTTCTCGGCATTTATCAAGTTCTGTCGGCTCGCTTTCGATTTCCAAACGAAGGGCTGAAGCCGCTTCGTCCATTAAATCCACTGCTTTATCAGGCAAAAATCTATCAGAAATATAACGAAAAGCAAGATCAGCTGCTGCCTTTAGAGCTGAATCTTTAATTTTTACGCCATGATGAACTTCATATTTTTCTTTTATTCCTCTTAAAATTGCCACTGTATCCTCAACGCTCGGCTCTTTTACATAAATTGGCTGAAATCTCCGCTCTAAAGCAGAATCTCTCTCAATATATTTTTGATATTCTTTTAAAGTAGTGGCTCCGATAGCCCGCAATTCACCACGAGCTAAAGCTGGTTTTAAAAGATTGGAAGCATCAATCGCGCCTTCCGCGCCGCCAGCCCCAACCAATGTGTGAAGTTCGTCAATAAATAAAATATAATTACCTTTGGCTCTGTTGATTTCTTTAAGAAACGCTTTAATTCTATCCTCAAACTCTCCCCTATATTTTGTGCCGGCAACCAAAACGCCTAAATCAAGAGAAATAACCTCCTTATTTTTTAAACTCTCCGGAACATCTTTTCTAATAATTTTTTGAGCCAATCCTTCAACAATAGCCGTTTTCCCTACTCCTGCTTCGCCGATTAAGACCGGATTATTTTTTGTTCTTCGGGAAAGAACCTGCATTAAGCGCCGAATTTCATCTTCCCTGCCAATAACTGGGTCAAGTTTTCCCTGTTTAGCTAATTGAGTCAAGTTGTGGGCATATTTTTCAATTACTTGATATTTTGATTCCGGCTCTGGGTCAGTAACTTTTTGACCTCCTCTAATTTGGGATAAAATTCTTAAAGCTGTTTCATAATCCAATTGGGAAAATTCTAAAGTGGAAACACCACCTCTTCCTAAAATCATAGCCCTATTTAAAATTTCTTTTGCCCTGGTCGGAGCATCTAATAAGGATAAAAATAAATGTTCTATTGAAACAAACTCATCCCCCATTTTCATCGCCTCTTGGTTGGCTTTTTCTAAAACTCGAGCTAAATCCTGGGTAAGATAAAACTGACCAAAACTTTGGCCACTAGCAATAACAGGAATTCTAGTAATATCCTGCTCTGTTTTCTTTTTTAAATCCTGAATATCTACGCCTAATTTTTGTAATAAAAGCAAAACAATGCTTTCTTCTTGAGAAAGCAGAGCATAAAGAAGATGCAAAGCGTCAATCTGCTGTTGACCGTTTTCTCGAGCAGCTGACTGAGCTTTTAATATCGCTTCTTGTGATTTGCGAGTAAAGTTATGACCAATCATTTCAATATTTTAACATAAATCTAAAGAAAATCAACCCAAAAAAAAAGAAGAGGATAAAAACTTTCTTTTAAAAATTTTCACCCCTATAACGAAAATGAGTTTCTTCGAATTAAATTTAATTCGGAGAAAACTACAAGAAAAGGATAGATCCAGCCTCTTCATTCGCGCTGTTCTGCGTCAGAGATCTTTGGGCAACCACCCCCGCGGTACTGGATATTTTCCACACCATGTGGCTCTTTCCTCCTTTTTCAATTATTATAATACCCGAATAAAAACATTTGTCAACCCCCACGCTTAAATAAAAAAAAGCGAGTAAATTTTACTCGCTTAAGATTTAATCAGACCTCGAAGTTTCCAAAGCATCTTTGGATTTTTTCTTATTAATATCTTCAATAATTCAATTGAAGAAACTCCTCTAAGGTTAACTCCTTTCAAAGAATGACCTAGTTCATTAAAATCTTTATCGATAGACTTTGCGCTTATCTTTCTCGCTTTGTTCATTTTGATAATATCTCTTCCTGTCTTTGAATTATGCCATCTTTCTTGATATTCCATCAACATCTTTATGGAAACATCTCCTTTTGAGATAGCTTTTGCCGCCACTTCGGCTGCCATAATTCCTGCTTCCACCGCATTTCTAATGCCGGCGCCAGTAAGAGAATCTACCTGCCCGGCCGCATCGCCAGCTGTCATATATCCATTTTCGACAATTTTCTTAATAGGCGCGACTGGCACTGCTCCGGGAATTTTTTCTATAATCTGTCCTTCTGGAAATTTTTTTCTAATAAATCTTTTTAAATAATCAGAAACAGTCAATCCCTGCTCCGCTCTTTCACGAGGAAAGCCTAATCCGACATTAGCAACACCTTCTCCTTTGGGGAAAACCCAAGCATAACCGCCTGGAGCGATTTTTTCTCCTAAGTAAAATTCACTATAGCCAGAATCAATTTCAATTCCAGCAAGCAAAAATTGAGCGCAGGGCATTATCTCTGTTGATGTATCGATGCCAGCCCATCTTCCTACTTTTGACCCAACGCCATCTGTTCCAATGACAATATCAGCGAAAACTTCAAATTTTTTTCCAAAAGAAATTCCCTTAACTCCTTTAACAAATCCGTTTTCAATTAAGAGGTCTTCTGCTTTTGTTCCAATCCTGACTTTCGCGCCTGCTCTTGCTGCTTGCATCGCCAAATCTCTATCAAAAATTTTTCTCTCTAAAACATATCCTGTTTTATTTCCTTGAGGCATTACAATCCTTGTCCCGTCTGGGAAATACATATAAGATCCTTTAATTTTTTGAGCCACCCATTTAGATTTTATGTTTAAAAATTTCTCCAATCCTTTGCCGACTGCTTCAGCGCATTGGACCGGATGGCCAATTACCATTTTTTTTTCCATCAAAAGAACTTCTAGTCCATTTTTAGCAGCTGTTTTAGCTGTCATTGAACCAGCCGGACCCGCTCCCACTACCACTATATCATATTTTTCCTTTATTTCATTTATCATTTCAATCACCTGTTGTTTTATTTAATTTAAAAAGAACAATTTTTTGTCCTCCTATATAATATATCTCAATTAAAACAAAATAGCAACTATTCGCTTCTTTCGCCTAAGATAACAGAAACAATTTTTTCTTTGTCTTTCCCGCCTGCATTGCGGGCAGGCCTTAAAATTTTTAAAACTATTTTGTCGCCCGGCTGATATTCTTGAATAATTTTACCTAAAGAATTTTCTAATGTAATTTTTTCATTATTAAACTCTAAAATTATATCATCCTCTCTCAATCCAGCTTTATCAGCAGCAGAACCGGGAGTAATAGCTAACTCCTTTGGACCATCGCCTCGAACAATCAAAACGCCATAATCCTCAGAAACTGGAATATAACGAACGCCCAAAAAGGGATAAACAATTTTTCCCAAAGTTTTAACCTGCTCAATATCTCTTTTAGCTTCATTAATAGGAATAGCAAAACCAATATTTTCCGCAACCTGAGACATTGCGACATTAACTCCAATAACTTCTCCTCTAAGATTTAAAAGCGGACCCCCTGAATTTCCCTTATTGATTGCCGCGTCAGATTGAATAAGGTTTTCCAATACTTCTGTTATACCTCCTCCAGAAGCAGTAACTGTTCTTTTAAGGCCAGACACCACGCCTACGGAAACAGTATTCTGAAATTCGCCTAAAGCGTTTCCGATGGCAATAACTGTCTGGCCGATTTGCAAATTATTAGAATCTCCTAATTTCAAAGGTTCAAAGTTATTTCCATTCTCAATTTTAATTATTGCCAAATCCTTAATCGGATCTCTGGCTAAAACCTTAGCCGGAAAACTTTCTCCGTCATTGGTTAAAACAGTATACTCGGCTTCTTTGTCTAAAACAACATGCTTATTAGTTAAAATCATACCGTCTGAAGAAATAATAAATCCTGTTCCGCTTCCAGCCCTGGTTTTTTGAAAAAACACCTCTTTACTAACAGTAATACTAACCACAGAAGGAGAAACTTCTTCTACCACTTTAATAATTTTTTCTTCTTGGCTTGTTTGGGGAATATATTCTTTTTCTATAACTGTTTCTTTCTCAATAATCTGAGACAGAACAATTTTATCTTCTGAAAAATAATCTCTGGTATATAAATAAAAATAACTTCCAGAAACAGCGCCAGCCAAAAAACCGAAAAACGAGGAAATTATAATTATAGCTATTCCTGTAAAAATTCGTTTTTTCCGAAAAACACTGCTTTTAAAAAACAGTATTTTCGGTGATTTTAATTTTAACATTTTAAATTCTGGCAATTCGTACATAATTTTATTTTAACACAATACCATGCTTAGCGGCGCCTTCGGTATAATGTCTTTGGATTTCGGCTGTTGTTAAGGCCCGATTATAAATTCGGACTTCATCAATTGCGCCATTAAACATATTGCCAGTACCATTTCTCGTCCCAATCCTAAAAGGAGCATCATTTGCGTTTAATGCGCAGGTCTTTGGCACATCACTTATAGTATCACTATTTAAATAGGTTATTATCTTTTTTCTATTGTATGTCCAGGCAAGATGATACCAGGTATCTGTTGAAATTGTTGAAACCGATGTGCCTTGATAACAGGCGCCGCCAGCAGATGTATACCCGCCAACATATATTATTGTCCCGTTGCTTCTTATGTCTGTCCAATAATTTGTTGGACCCGGATTGTCCTTGGATAAAATAGTATTTGTTCCACTAATTGTACTCAATTTAAACCAAGCTTCAACCGTAATTTCGCTGCCAGGTCTTAAGCTCGTATTGCCCCCGCAATCAAGATAATCACCTTCAGAACTTTTAAATTCACTAGCTCCTCTGATTATTCCGCTAATCAGCGAAACGCCGTAATTAGTTCCGTGATTATCATAACCGCTGGTGTCTTTTCCTAAATTGGTCGCATCATTAAACGTCCACTCGCCAACCAAATCAGAACCCAAGCTCACTCTCACGGTGTGAGCAAATCCCATTGCTTTTTTTTGCTCGGCTCGTTCTTTGGCGTTCTTTAAATTTGCCACAATCAAACTGGACAACACGCCAATAATAGCGATAGCAATTAAAAGCTCTACGAGAGTGAAACCTTTCTTCATATGTTTTCAGTATAATAAATTTCAAACAAAAACAAAAGGGGATAAATTCCCTTTTGAAAAATTTTTTTAAATTATGTTTTTTTAACCTGCCATTTCTATTGAATCTATATAATAACTGTCTAAAATCTTATTAACAGTAATTACTTCCACAAAATAATTCATTTCGTCTTTTGTCTTAATTTTAGTTGTAAATCTAAATTTTGTCTCTTCTAATTTCTGCGCTTCTAATATCTCGAAACTCTCAAAATTATCTATTAAAATAAACTTATCTTGATAATACTGCTCCATTGTTCTTTCTGTAAAATAAGTAAGCGCCTGGGCTTCATTTTTTTCTAAACGAGTATCCATAAATCTCTCTAATAAATCCTTAGCTGATTGCTGTTCTATTGTGCCTTTAAGCTCAATAATTTCTTGTTCTGTTTTTTTAGTTTTTTCTTCTAATTTATTATACTGCCAAGCCAGCCCTCCAATAGCTAAAAGAGTAACTAAAATTGTCACAATAGTTGTAATCCAAGGAGAGGTTTTTTGAGTTGGCTCTAAATTAATATTTTGCTCTTCCATAAATTTATTTTTCATTTTTAGAATAACTATCTTAAAATGTTTTGTCAAATTTTTTTGTTGTTTTTTAAAATTAATTTCTGATATATTTTTAATAATTTTTGAGCTTGGGCTTTTTCAGAAAAACCAGAAGCTATTTTTTGCGAAGAAACTGAAAATTTTTTATAGATTAAAGGATTGTCTAAAATCTGATTTATTTTATCGGAAAAAACCGAAATAGATTTATTCTTTATTATAAATCCATTTTTTTTATCTATAACTATACCCTCAAAGGCCTGGTCTTCTAAAACAACTATTGGTAATTCGCAAGCCATTGCTTCTAAAATTACTAAACCCTGAGTTTCGGTTGATGAAGAAAAAACAAAAACATCGGAAGATTGATAATATTCTGAAATTTTTTGATGAGCAACCCGGCCAATAAATTTTACAAATTCATCAATTCCTAAATTTTTAACCAAAGTTTTAAGTTTTTTTAAATAAAAACCATCCCCCACCATTATAAGAATTGTATCTTTTCTTTTTCTGGATAATTGTTTTATCATTTTTACTAAAAAATCAGGATTTTTTTCCTTGCCGATTCTTCCAACGAAAAGTAATAATTTTTTCTCAAGCGGAAGTCCAAGTTTTTTCCTTAAAAAGCGCTTTGTTTTTTTTGATTTTTTAAAAAGTTTAAGATTAACCCCTGTGGGCAGAACAAAAATCGGTTTTTTCGCTCCATAATTCTCTAAATGTTTTTTTATTTTAAAAGAAGGAGCAATTATCGCGTCAGCTTGAGCCGCATACCATTTGGTCCATAATTTTGTTATATGAGGAGAAATTATCTTTTCTTTAAGATAAATTTTAGCATATTCAGTATAAAAAGTATGATGAGTATATATCAAAGGAATTTTTTGATTATAAGCAATATATTTCCCTAAAAGCCCCATTGAAAAAAAAGAATGAGTATGAACAATATCCAGCTTATTATCAATCTTGGCCTTTTCTTTTTTAGGATTTGTTAAAAGAAAAGGCAAAGCCAGTCGCATAGGCGGTTTTTTAAATACTTTTATCCCTCTAAATCTGAACACGCGAGGATTTTTATCTTCCCAATCCGGAACCTTGGGAGCATACAAAAAAACTTGATTATCTAAATCCTCCAACTCTTTTCTAAAGCTTTCTACTGAAACATCTACTCCTGTAAGACATTTTAAATTATATGAATCTGTAAAAAATCCAATTCTCATTTTCTTTGGTTGCGAACTCTATTGAAAATTTGTTTAAAATTCTTAATAAATAAGGGAAGTCGAGTAAGCCCTCTGAACTGTAAATTAATATAATCTGAAAAATTCCATCCTTGTCCTCCGGTAAAAGTTTTCTTTTCTTTAATGGCTTTATAAAGTTCAGAGCTGGTTTTTCCTTGAAAAACAGTATAACCTGAACCGACTTGAGAAGATATATGGGCGTCGCTTCCTCCAGTTGAGGCAAGGTGAAAAATCTCTCGATTTAAACGCTCTACTTGTTTTTGCTTTTTTTTGCCTATCCAAATCACAGAATTCCATCCTCCATTAAAGGTTTCAATTCCGTCCAAATGGTTAAAAACTTTAGCAATTATTGACAATGGTATTCCGCTGGGAAAACTGCCAGGATGAGGCGCAATCGCCAACCCTCCTTGCTCGTGAATTTCTTTAATTGTTTCGCTAAGCGTTCTCCAAGGAGAAATATGTCTGCTCAGAAACAATCCTATTAAGTGGCCAACTTTGGTGTCAATTTCTTCTCCTATTATTACTTCTACCCCGAAATCTGAAGCTATTTTCTGGGCTTTTACTGCTCCTTCAATAGTATTGTGGTCAGTAATAGCGATAAAAACTAAATTTTCTTGTTTAGCTTTTTCTAAAATTGTTTCAATTGAAGAATAACCATCTGGGCTATATTTTGAATGGCAATGAAGATCTGCCTTGCTAAAAACTTTTTCCATAAACTTTTATTAAACACGCTACTGATTTATAAATAATAATTTTGCTTCTTGCCAAATTTCTGGCTGGTTTTTCTCAATTTTTAACCAATACCACCATTCACTCCCCCATAAATAAAATTCATCAAGCCCTGTTTTTTTGGCAAAATCAATATTTTTTCTAAATTGCTCTAAATCCATTGATTTTTCTTGCTCTTCTAATGGCGAATCATAAAGTAAAACAGGTCCCCATGGCTCTGCCTGCAATTCAACGCAAATTATTTTTTTATTAAATAATTTTTTGATAATTTGGGCTTTCCTCCAATAAAAAGCAGGAGGCAAAGGACTGGAAGAATATCTGCCAACATGTTTAAATCTCTGCCATTTATTTAAAAAAGCGGGGGTGAACCAGGTTTTTAGATACATAGTAGTGCCGACCATATCTCCTAAACGAGCCGCCCTAATCCAAAGTGAAAATTCTCCGCTGTCAGAAATTATTATTTGCCGAGAAGAATCAAGCGATTTCACTAAATTAATTTCTTTTTTTACAAATTTTTCTTTAATTTCTGGACACTCGCCAAAAACAAAAAATGGTTCATTTTCCACCTGCCATCTAGAAATAAATTCGCTATCTTTATATCTTAAAACTATTTTTTTTAGTAATTTTAAAACTTCCTGTTCCTGCTCTTCGGGTCTTAAATTTTTAGCCCATTCAGGAATATGGCATTCAGGCCAACGGCCTGTTTTTCTTCCAAGCACTAAAAAAATGTCAGCTCCTTTTTCTTCTGCTGTTTTTATCTGCCAATCTAAATCCTTAAAATTGTATTCCCCTTGCTTTGGCTCAATTAAATCCCAATGCGTAAGTATTTTTATATTTTTTACGCCTAAATCATCTAATAAAGATAAATAACACTCCTGCCAATCAAGCCCCATATCTTTAGCATGTTTTTGGGAAAAATTAACCCCCCATATAATCTTTTCCGCTTCAGGAGGAGTACCAAGAAAAAAATACCCGATAAAAATAACAAAAATCAAAAATAATCCCAAAAAGCCGAATAAAATATATTTGAAAGCTTTCCTCATTTTTCTATTGTATCATAAAACAAACCCCCGCCCTAAAATTAGAACGGGGATAAAATTAAAAAAAGATGAATCAATCCTTGATGCAGCGGACAGAACAACCAGATAACTTATCGTAAGCATACCGGTAGACATCCGTATGTCCGTAACTCAAGCTCCGAACCCATGTACTAGAAGACCAGAAATTCGTGTAGTAACCCAGATGGTAGTAACTGCCGACAGTACTGCGATAGCCAGCGGGTAATGCTGTAAAGCCGGAAGTTCCAAAATTCGCGTGGGCATCTAACGCTCCGTCAGTCCACAACGCGGCATTGCCTGCTAATTTAGAGCCTTCGTCATCGCCTCGCCAAAAGATGGAATCAGTCGTTGCTTGCGACATTCCTTGATTCATTTCCAGAGTTTTCCATTCATCGTCGCTTGGTATATGCCAGCCGGTCGGACAAATACCTTGGACTCCACTCGGTTCAGAACCACTGCTTGCTTCCCCGCACATCATAGTTGTCCATTGGTATAAGCCGCCGTAAGTGTCGCAATTAGAGCTAATGTCGCTGTGGCAATATTTGGAACCATAACCCGAACAATCGCCCTTGTCAGCTTGGGCAGTGGCGATATTCAGGTTTTCAGCAAGCCAGCATTGTGTTCCAATTAGAGCAGTAGTATAATCCTGCCCAGCATAACTAATCACATCTCCGCAAGTCCATTCTCCTCCTCCATAAACTATCCCTCCGCCTCCGACAGAAGAAACTTCATGTGAAGAATAGGCCTCGCCTTCCATTTCAACATGAATTCTGTATCCATGTCCTCCGGTGTTTCCTGTAGAGTATTGGTAGGAAAATGGTTTATTCTCATCTCCGTCTTTAAGGTTGGGATAGAAAGGATCTTCGGGCATTTCAGGAAGCCACTCACTTAATGCTTGAGAAAAATCAGCATCTTCTTCAACGCTGATCCATTCCTCAGATTCAGGATATTTATTATGTTCTGTGTAGTAAAAAGCTAATGCTTTACGGATAGAATCCACTTCTCCTTTTCTTTCAGCGTCTCTGGCTGAGGCCTTAGCTCCTTTCAAATGAACAAAAACTATAGAAGCTAAAAGCCCTAAAATAGCAATAGCCACTAATAGCTCTATTAACGTAAATCCCCTGAAGGATAACCTTTGGCTCCCTACAGGGTAAACTTTTTTTGATTTCATAAACATTAGGTTAGTTTAACACTTTTTCAAAAATTTACATGTGGAAAAGTTTTTAAAAAGCTAAAAGAATAAGTCCTATTATAATTAATAAAATAGCCAAAAGTTTTTGAAAAATAATTTTTCTGGAAATTTCTTCTTTTAAAACTTGAGGAAACATAGAAGATAGAAAAATGATAAAAATTAATAAAAATACATATTTAATTCCTTCTAAAGCATTAACAAAAGCTAAAAAACCTAAAGGCACTAATGCAATCGCCCAATTTTGCAAAATAAAAGCGCTTCCTCCTAAAACCTGATTACCTAAAAAAATCTTAGCTGTTTTTTGTTTAAAACTGGTCTTTTTTGTAAAGAGCTCTATTCTCACTTGTTTTGTAAAAAGAAAACAAACACCAGCCAGAAGACCGCCTATTCTCATCCAAATAAAACCAGACCAAAATGGCTGAGAAATATAAACAAACTTAGACAAAACAAATGTTAAAGAAAACAAAAAAGCCGCTAAAACCGAAAGTTGAATGCTTTTTAAAGTAATTGATTTTTCTTTTTTTAAAGTGATTAAAACAGTTCCTGAAATTAAAAAAATAAAAGCTAAAATTTCAAAAAACCCCAAAGCCTCTTTACCGCGAGAAAAGATAAAAACTAAAACTAAAGTAAATAAAGGTAAAATCCCGCCAATAGCCGGAACCACCCGCGAAACTTCAAAGCGCTGTAAAGCGCTGTAAAAAACAAAAAGCGCAAAAATAGAAACAGCTCCGGCAAAAAGAGCTAAAACTATTTGTTCAAACCCAGGAACTGATAAAAATCCGAAAGGGATAAGAGCCAAAGTAAAAATTCCAAATATGCCCACATAAAATGAATAAATATGGGGACCGGGAATAGGTCCTCTTAAAAGATATTTATCAACTAAAGCAACAACTGCGAAAAGAAGATAAGAAATGATTGCAATTATTATCCACAACATAATTGATTTTCTTTACAAATCTTAGCATATTCCAATGCGCTTGGTCTTATTGTTCTTTTCATGCTTTTATAATCAACTTCAATTAAGCCAAATCTCGGACTAAAGCCCTCTGCCCATTCAAAATTATCCATTAAAGACCAGTGAAAATAACCCCGCACGTCTACTCCTTGTTCAATTGCCTTATGAAGCCAAAAAAGATGGTCTTTTATGAAATCCTCTCTTAATCTATCTTTGGAATCAGCCAAACCATTTTCAGTAATATAAATCGGTTTTTTATATTTCTTAAGCTCTTTTAAAACATAATAAATTCCTTTTGGATAAATCTCCCAATTAAGATTGCTGACTATTTTATTTTCGTTTTTTGTGAAAAATGGAAATAAAATTTTATTATGAAAATAATAATTTAGACCAATAAAATCCTGATGATTTTTAATTCTATTCAAAAAATATTCATTCCCAAAATACCGAGCCAATTTTGCGCTTAATTTATCTAATGGAAATTTAGAAAAATACGGTTCAACGCAACTATTATGTTTAGCTATTCCAACCTTTACGTCTGAATTTAATTTGTGAAAAACATTATAAATTTTTTTATGAACAGCTATTTGATTTTTAGCCACTTTTAAAAATAAAATAGGATTTCTCTTTTGAGGCGGGAAAATGCCTAATAAATAACTATAAATAGCATAAACTAAAAATGGCTCATTAATAGTAACCCAGAAATCAACTAAATCCTGATATTCTTTAAAAACTTTTTCAGCGAATCGGGAAAAATAAAAAATAACTTTTGGGTTTGCCCAGCCGCCTTTTTTTGCCAGCCATAAAGGAGTAGCAAAATGATGCAAAGTAAGCATTATTTTAATATCTCTTTTCTTCAAAGCTAAAAGCACTTTTCTATAATGTTCAATTTCTTTCTGATTAAACTCTCCCTCTTTTGGTTCAATCCTCGACCATTCAATAGAAAAACGGTGAGCATTTTGATTTAGCTTTTTTATTAAGTCAAAATCCTGCTCATAGCGATTATAATGCTCGCAGGTCTTACCGGATTTATATTTTAATTTTCCAGTTTGTTCGGCCTCCCACCAATCATTGTGAATATTATTTCCTTCAACCTGATGACTGGAGGTAGCGCTTCCCCATAAAAAACCGTTTGGAAATTTTAATATTCTTGCCATTGACCCATAATATCATATTTATCTTTTTTAGTTAATTGCCGTGTTGTATAAGCCAAAATTAAATAAAAAATTATTAGCCAAATCCAAGAAACTTCTAAGCTCAAAGTAGCAAAAGGAATCTGCGAAAGAAAATCTACTATTTTTATTAGATAAGTTAATAACATCCAGCAAGGCAAAGCTAAAATCCAGGCAAGGGGCTGATAAATTATTCCTGAAATAACAAAAATAAACCCAGAAATCATAATAAAAGAAACAATCGGAACAATTAAAACATTAGCAATCAATGAAACTAAAGATATATATCCAAAGTTAAAAATCAGAAGAGGCAGGGTAAAAATCTGCGCGGCTATTGTCATAGAAATAATATCTCTTAACCCGCCAAAATTTTCTGAAGAAAAATTTAGGCGGGCAAGCAACTTTTGGAAAACAGGCATTAAATAAATTATCCCCAAAACCGCTAAAAAAGAAAGTTGAAACCCAACATCTGATTTTAAAAGCAAAGGGTTATGAAATAGCATTATAGCGCCAGCAAAAACTATAGCCCTGGAAGAGGTTGAAAGCCGCCCTAATTTCTGGCCTAAAAGAAAAAGCCCGCCCATAATGCCGGCTCTAATCGCTGAAGCTGGAGCGCCTATCATAATGATAAAAAGAAAAATTAAAATTAGAGCAAAATAAAACGCCTGCCCTCGGTATAAACCTAATCTAATTCCCAGCCACATTAAAATCCCGGAAAGAATAACAATGTGCATTCCAGATACGCAAGTAATATGCCTTACGCCCGCGATATTAAGCTTTTCCTGCCATTGCTGAGAAATTTGGCGTTTATCTCCTAAAATTATAGCTCCTAAAATTGAAGATTGCGGCGGAGAAAAATTTTGTTCAATATTTTTTCTTAACTTATCCTTAAAACCCAAAATCTTCCCATAAATTACCGAGGCCTGTCCTCGGTAATTTTTTCTATTTATCAACTCAATTTTTGGCTTATACATTACTGAATAAATTCCATCTTTAGCCAAATAATCTTTATAATTAAAATCTGGAAACTCTGCTGGCGGTTTTAATCTCCCGGTAATTTTTAGCTCATCTCCATATTGATATTCTGGATACCGCTCCACGGTCACCAAAACCTTCCCGTCTATTTGTTTACTGCTTATTGTTAATTTAATATTATCCTCTCTAATGTCTGGCTCTTTTATAACTACTCCTGTTAAAATAACTTTTTGTTCTTGATAATCTACTACTGATGGTTCAACCATTTGGTGCCGCGAAATTCCCAGAACTAGAAAAATTAAACAAAAACCAATAACTACTATATCTTTACGACGCCAAAAAACTGAAATCAATAAAATTCCCAAAATTAAAACAATGAGCGTTAAGATTAAAGAGATATTAAAAAAGGAATTTACAAAAATTCCTAAAATAAAAGACAAACAAAAATACAAAAAAATTTTAGAAACTGTCATTATTCTATTATAACCAATCTCTAAAATTTATAAAACAAAAAAATGTTTAATCCCGTGGATTAAACATTTATCTTAGCTGGCAGGTTTGGAATTTGGGTTTTATTTCGGCAATTATTTTTTCAATCTCTTCTTTTTTTAGAATTGGAAGTTTTAAAATTTCTGGATTTAAAACTTGTTTTTGAGTATTAAATTCTTGAAGAAAATATTTTACCTTTTCCCCCCCTATCCAATCGGCAATTTCTAAAATATCTTGTTTTTCAAGACCAGGGGCAACTGTTGTTCTAAATTCAAAATCAATTTTCCCCTGCCGTAAAATATCAACGCTTTTATTTATATCTTCCATATTAACTTTTACTCCAGCCATCTTTTCATATTTATTTTTAAGCGGAGCTTTTATATCCATCGCTACATAGTTAATTAATTTTTTATCAATTAATTCTGATAGCATTTCTGGATTAGAGCCGTTAGTATCAAGTTTTATTAAATATCCTAATTTTTTAATTTTTTTACAAAATTGCGGCAAATCTTTATGAATTGTCGGCTCTCCTCCGCATAAAACCACACCATCTAATAATTCTTTTCGCTGTTTTAAAAAATCAAAAAAAATATCTTCTGCAATTTTTGGCTGGTCTTTTATTTTCTCCGGCAAAACAAGCTCAATTGAATAACAAAAAGGACAGCGAAAATTGCAGCCAGTTAAAAAAACCGTGCAAGCTATTTTGCCCGGATAATCAATTAGAGTAGTTTTTTGAAAACCGCCTAAAATCATTTGACTTTAAATGTTTTTCTTTCGTGATATTCAACTTGCTTACCTTCATTCCACTGATTAACAGGCCTAAGATATCCCACTACCCGAGAATAAACCTCGCATGGCTGTTTTATGGCGCATCTTGGACAATTAAAATGTTCTCCTGAAATATAACCGTGGACAGGGCAAATTGAAAAAGTAGGAGTAAGCGTAATATAAGGCAAATGAAACTTTTCAAAAATTTTCTTTATTAAATTTTTAACAGTCCGAACATCAGAAATCTTTTCTCCTAAAAAGAGATGCAAAGTGGTACCGCCAGTATATTTACACTGAATTTCGTCTTGGAGTTCTAATGCCTCAAAAAGATCTTCAGTATAATTAACCGGAAGCTGGCTTGAATTTGTATAATATGGCTCTTTTTTTGTGCCAGCGGTAATAATATCTGGATATTTTTCTCTATCTTTTTTCGCCAAACGATAAGCGGTCGCCTCAGCCGGCGTTGCTTCTAAATTATAAAGATTGTCAGTTTCTTTTTGATATTTTGCCAATACATCGCGCATAAAATCTAAAATTTCAAGCCCAAACTTTCTTCCTTTTTTAGAGCCAATGTCTTCTCCGATGAAATTAAGCAAACACTCATTCAGCCCAACAAGCCCAATAGTTGAAAAATGGTTGCCCCAATAATCTCCTCTCATTTTTTTAATCCCTGATAAATAATATTTAGAGTAAGGATAAAGCCCTTTTTCCATAAAGTTTTCCAACGCTTTCCTTTTTATTTCTAAACTCTCTTTTGCTAAATCCATAATTTTTACTAATCGCTGGAAAAATTCTTTTTTGGTTTTGGACAAATAAGCAATACGAGGCATATCAATCGTTACTACGCCGATGCTGCCAGTCAAGGGATTGCTTCCAAATAATCCTCCTCCTCTCTTATAAAGTTCTTTATTATCCAAGCGAAGCCGACAGCACATTGACCTTACATCTTCTGGCTTCATATCCGAATGAATAAAATTAGCAAAATAATTAACACCGTATTTCGCTGTTGCTTCCCACATTGGTTCTAATGTCGGTTCGTCCCAAGCGAAATCTTCAGTAATATTAATGGTTGGAATTGGAAAAGTAAAAGGCCTGCCCTTAGCATCGCCCTCCATCATACACTCATAAAACGCCTTGTTAAGCATATTCATTTCATCTTGAAATTCCCCGTAAATTTCTTTTTGCGGCATACCGCCAATAATAATCGGCTGTTTGGCAAGAGAGGGAGATGGCGTGATATCTAATGTAAGATTTGTAAAAGGATTTTGAAATCCTACTCTGGTAGGTATAGCGCAATTAAATAAAAATTCCTGAATTGCTTGCTTTACCTGATGATAATTTAAATTATCGTATCTTATAAAAGGAGCAAGCAAAGTGTCAAAAGAGGAAACAGCTTGAGCGCCAGCGGACTCGCCCTGAAGCGTATAGAAAAAATTAACTAATTGGCCTAAAGCTGTTCCAAAATGCTTTGCTGGTTTTGACTCTACTTTTCCTTTAACGCCTCCAAATCCTTTTAATAAAAGGTCGTATAAATCCCATCCGCAACAGTAAGTGCTTAAGCTGTCTAAATTATGCAAATGAAAATCACCGTCTTCAACCGCTTCTCTTATTTCTTTTGGATAAACTTTATTTAACCAATATTTTTTAGTAATAGCTGAAGTGCAGTAATGATTCAAGCCCTGCAAAGAATAAGCCATATTGGCATTTTCTTTAACCTCCCAGTCAAGTTCGCCAATATATTTGTCCACCATTTCAACTGTTTCATCTAAAGTTCCTGTCGTTTCCCTGATTTTCCTTCTTTGCTCTCTATATAAAATATACGCCTTGGATGTTTCTACTAAATTCTCTAAAATTAAAACTTCTTCAATAATGTCTTGAATTTGCTCAACATCTGGAATTTCTTTTTTTCTGAATCTTCTATTTAAAATTTCAACTACCTTTGCAGCAAGATCTTTTGATGTTTTCCCGTTGCCTTGCTTAGAAGCGGTGAGCGCTTTTAAAATCGCATCTGCAATTTTTTCCTGTTTAAAATCAGCTATTAAACCGTCTCTTTTTATTACTTTTGTAATTTTGTTTGTAATTTTATTTATCATAATGAAATAAAAATTAAAGAGGTAATTATAGTTTACCTCTTTGGTCAAGCGCGGTCAAATTTAACAAAACTGTGGATAATTAAAAATTTCCACTACTGGACGAACCCTGTCGCGATGACTGTTACTCTTATCTCTCCTTTTCCTAATCTTCTGTCTTGAACCGCTCCAAAAATTACTTTGGCTTTTGAATGAATGCGTTGAGTAATCAATTTTGCTATTTCATCTACTTCTGTCAAAGAAAGATCTGCTCCGCCGCTTACATTAAATAGAACTCCTTTTGCTCCTTCAATAGAAAAATCAACCAACGGAGAGCTGATTGCTTTTACAGCTGCTTCTACAGCTCTTTTCTCGCCTTTTGACTTACCCATTCCGAATAATGCCTGTCCAGAATTTCTCATAATCGCCTTAAGGTCAGCAAAATCAACATTAATAATGCCCGGCAAAACAATCAAGTCAGAAATTCCTTGAACCGCCTGCCTTAAGACCTCATCACAAATCCAAAAACTCTGCAAAAGAGATGTTTCTTCATTAATTAACTTAAGCAACTTATTATTTGGAATGACCAATAAAGTGTCAACCTTGCTTTTCAAATCATCTATTCCTTTCTCAGCGGCTTTCATTCGATAAGCGCCCTCAAAGGAAAACGGTTTGGTAACCACGGCAATGGTCAAAATTCCCAATTTTTTAGCAATATCAGCCACAACCGGCCCTGCTCCCGTGCCAGTGCCCCCGCCTGCTCCATAGGCAATAAACACCATATCTGAATCTTTTAATATGTCTTGAATTTCTTGTTTTTGCTCTTCAGCAGCTTGTTTGCCGATTTCTGGATTCATTCCCGCTCCCAATCCCTTTGTTGATTCTTTTCCGATTTGAAGCTTTTGATGAGCATTGGTATTTTTAAGGTCTTGAGCGTCAGTATTTAAGGCAATTAAATCAACGCCTTGAATATGGCATTTCATCATCCGGGTTATGGCGTTACAGCCAGAACCGCCCACTCCTATTACTTTAATTTTTACATTTTTCTTCATAATATCTATTTAATTTATTTTACTCCAAAAGACCTTTCTTTAGCGCTTCTTGCAACGCTGATGATATAATCTCCTCTAATAATAAATAGTCATGTTTATCAGCAAGCTGCATTGCTTTAATATACTGGTTTCTGTCTTTTCTGGTTTCAACCTTAATTTCTAAAAGCGGAAGTCCCAATTTTAGAAAAATAAGATTGGTTAAAAGCCGAGCTGCTCTGCCGTTATAATCGTTAAAAGGATGAATCCAGACAAAACGATGCTGTGCCCAAGCGGTCAAACTTACAACTTCTTCAAGATATTTATCTACTGTTGTTTTGGGAGGAATATGTTTTAAACGTTTGTTTAAATCATCACAAAATTGTTTTATTAAAACTGGCACTTTGTAAAAATCTGGCGGCTGATAGCCAGAAACTTCTACCTCAATTTTTCTAAATTTTCCAGACCATTTGGGAAAAATCCATGCAAAAGATTTTTTATGAATAAGTAAAATCAATTCAGGAGAAATTAAAAAATCTTGTTTTGCCTGAACTTTTATAAACTTTAAACCTCTTCCTACTCCATCAGCTTCTAATTTCACTAATTTAGAACGAGGAATAATTCCAAATTTAGTTTCTTTAAAACTCGTAGCGCCTTTTGGTTTTGTAGAATCTTTCTTTTTTGACATTTCAAAAACTGGACTTTAATAATTTTTTAATATCTTGACGACTTATTTTCTCGCCCTCAAGCTTCATTGTCCGCAATATTACTTCCGGGACCTGTTTATTGAAATATTTTTCTTTTTCACGACGAGAAAGTTTCAAAAAATTATACAAAAGAAAAGCTCGCGTGAGTTCTCTGCGTCTTTGCAATTTATTCTTTTTTATAATTTTATAATTTTTCATACTTTATCTAATTCTACCAAATTAAAAACCTTAAATCAACAAAAAAGAGCTTTTCCCGGCTCTCTTTAAATTAAATCTAAAAAATCATTAAATTTTGTTTCTGGCATTGCTTATTCCGACACCTTTATTTCAAGCATTTTGATTTCTGCTCTCGCCATTTGTAAATATTGCTTAGACAAAATTCCTACACAAATTAAAATCGCAATCATAATGATTGCGAATCCTAAAAGAGTAGAAATTCGTTTGTTAAAAAATAAAGATAAATTAGATTGGGTTTGACTATCCATAATTATTTTATCTTTTTAATTAGTTCTCTGGGCTCTTTTCTGATTACTTTTATTTTATCAAAATCCTTGTCATAAGAAACAATCATTATCTCTTTTTTTATAATTTTAGAATTAGAAGCGATAAGAGCGTCAATAAATTTGATAGAATGATTTTTATAAATCTCTACTGCTAAAAAAATATTTACATCACTAATTATCTTTAGTCCTCTCAGCTTTGAAATACTTTTTAATGCCTTAACTGCTTCTGCTTTCTTATATTTATAAAAATTCTCTAAAACCCAATCTATTTCTGCTAAAACTAAGGGAGAAGTAACTGCCTTGATTTGTTTTATTTCCACTAATTTTAAAAAAGAATAACACTCTCTAAAGCTCTTTTCATCTTCTTTGGCTAAAATCCTCAAAAAAATATTAGTATCAATAAAATATTCCATAAAAATTATCGGGGCTTATACATTTTTGCCATTTTTTCCCGAAGCTTCACAGCGTTTTCTACTTTTTTGGGCTTAAACTTGCCTGCTAATTCAAAAATGCTTGGCTCTGACTTAATTCTTATTTCCTTTTTCTTCTTTTCAACTTCCAAAAAAATCCTTTCTCCTTCTTTCAACCTCAAAATTTCCCTAATTTCTTTAGGGATAGTAATTTGTCCTTTTTTAGTAATTGTTGTTGAGTAAGTCATAAAATTTAAATCTTACTTATTTTTCATTCCTTACTTTAATTTTAACCCTTTCCAAAAACTTTGTCAAATTTTCTTCATTCCAAAAACTGAAAAGTAGCCAAAAAAGTAAAGTTTTAAAAGGAGGTTCTTATTAACGTAATTTTTCAATCAGCTCTTCGCAAGAATAAACTTCACCCGTTTGCAATTCACATTTTGAATCTTCCACCATTTTTCCTAGCCAGGCCTTACAAACCTCTCGACAAAATTCTAATTTAGCCTTTTCGATTTCTTCAGGAGCACCAATTAGTGGAGATTTCAATATTTCAGGAATTTTTTCAATAAACTTAAAAGTAGAAAGCATTTGATTAAAAGTATTTATTTCTTCTTCTCTTTCGGGCTGATGAGTAGAAAAAAGGATATTAAAAATCATTCCTTTTTTCGGATAATCGTAAAATGAAACAAAAAATTCTATTCCGCTATCCATATTTCCTCCTAAAGAAGAACGAAATGCTTCTATCCCCCCTACTATTATTTTTTCTGAATTGATTTTTTTCTGGTCTATTTCTTCTTTTGTAAAAAATCCTGTTAAATCTCTAAAGATTATTTGAGCATACGAATCTGCTTTAATTGCAGGAGCAACATCTGTTGCGGTCATTTTAGAAATCTCATACTTGGACGGATATTTTATCTCAAACTCATATTCTTCATTTATATAAGTTTTCCAATTCATAGTTTCGTCTTCTGTCATCTCTAATAATTGATCTTTAGATAATTTGTATCTACCTATCTTTTTTAATGTAGGGCAACACAAACCATCGCTAGGACCGTGAACAATCATATCAAGAACAATTATTCCTGATTGTATGGTTATAGAATCTATTATTACTCTATCCCCTAATTCTTTTGAAATAAAATAATTGGGTTTTCCGTCTTCATTTATCATAATAGCCAGCTCGCGAAAATCACCGCTTCCTCCTCCACTGCTACGTAAAATCACAGCGGCATCCTTTTTTCCGTCATTATTCAAATCGCCAAAAACTATCTTATTTTTATAAATAGCAACTTCCAATCCAGATGCCATTCCAGGATGTTCCTCTCGATAATAACCATCTTTAAGCAAAACTGTTTCACCATACGCAACAACATAATATTTAGCATTTTCAAGAGCGTCTATGGTTAAGTATATCTTGGTTTTTTCTTTTGATTCTGGAACCATTTCTAATGCCCTCATTTCCTGTTTCAATAATTCCGCTTGCCAAACCAGAATTCCCGCGCAAATAGAAAACGCAACCATAATGATTGCGATTCCCGCGCGAGCAGAGAGTCGTTTATTGAAAAATGAAAGTAAATTAGATTGATTTCGGATGTTCATATCTTTAAAACTAATTTAAGCGGACACAAGATTTCTCATTAAAATTTCATTTACTTTTTGCTTGCCTATTTTCTTGCTGGCTCCAAGAATTTCTAAATATAAAGGTTCGCCATTTTTGTCTAAATCAAAAATTATCTCTGGAGCGACTTCCAAAGTTTTATCAACTTTGCCTCTCTTAAAAGTAATATTCATTGCGTCAGCTTTTGAGTCATAAGTAATTTCCATATTTTTTATATTCCTTTAAATTATTTTATTAATCTTGGTTTTTCTTCCCAATATTGGGTAATAACGATAATATTCCCCCCTTCTTTCATATAAATCACTTTCAGATATAATTTGCTAAATTTTTTATAAACAATTCCTCTTTCACCATAACTATCAAATTCATAATCAGGGAATTCTAATGTTTTCACAACCAGTAATTTGGGAATATTTCTCTGCTCTAATTTCAATAAAGCATGCTGAGTAAATATTATCATATTTTTATTTTACTTTAACAAATTTTTCCCTAAAAATCAAATCCTTTACTCCAAAAACGGAAAACGCAACCATAATGATTGCGATTCCCGCGTGAGTAGAAACTGGTTTATTAAAAAATGAAAATAATTTAGATTGAGTTTGGTTATTCACATTCGGATTTCTTTTTATTAACTTCATTTTACTTGTTTTTTATTGCTTTTTCAAATTCTTTTTTGCTAATGCCTGCTTCTCTTAAAATGCTCATTAATGTTCCTTTTGGCAGGTCTTTAGTGTGATAGGGAATTACCGCTCTCTTTTTATTTTCAAAATTATAGAAAATAAAATGGCTTCCAGTAGTATGATCTATCTGGAAACCAAAATCTTTTAAAACTTTTACTAATTTTTAGGAGTAATATTGGGAAGTTTAGGCATAAGCGGGAGTTCTTTTAATTTCTACTGAAGTAAAAAAATCTTCCTCGTCAGTAGGAACTGGCTCTTTATGTTTTTTTAAACTAACTATATATCCTTTAATCGCGTCTATAGCCATTTCCTTTGCCTGTTTCAAATCCTTTCCATAACTAATACAGCCAGGCAAGCTGGGAACAATTACTGTAAAACCGCCTTCTGGTTCTGGTCGGAAAATAACATTGTACCGAAATATTTTCTTCATATTATTTTAATTTTAACAAATTTTTCTATAAAAATCAAATTTCTTAAGGAATAAAAATTTTAAGTATTCTTTTTCTTTCTGACGACATATAAAACTACTATGATTATTGCAATAATTATGGGAATTAATAAAAAATATTCAGGAAAACATTCTATGGCACATATTATTTTATTATACCATGGATGCATTCGACCACACCCGCTTGCCCATCCTGCATCACATATTGTTATCGCTAAATTATTTGTCATTACTTTTTTAATTTATTATAATTTATTTAGTAAACGGGAGATTAAGAATTATATCATTAATTATTGGATATTGAACGCAAAATCTATATTGAAGCAGTTTCGTGACTATAAAAAAATCTTTGATTTCTGAAGACAACTCTTCCGGTCCCGTAAAAATCTCTTTTGCTTCTTCAAGCATATCTTTAAAATATTGAGATAAAGTTTCAGTATTTACTATATTTTCCAAATAAATTATAATTTTTTTAAATTCTCCTTTATCAAGCCAAACCCCCTTGCATGAATTACAAATATCTATTTTGATATTAGATTTTCCGTATTTTATCTCATAAAGATTCTTTTTACATAGGGGACATACTTTTTGAGAAGAAGAAGCTTGAAATTCTTTTTTTTCTTTCCAAAGGTCAACATCTAACCACTTTAAGTATTGGTCTTTCTCGTCCTTTGCTTTCCTTAACTCATCTTTATCAAACCAAATCCCATGGCATTCTTTGCATATATCTACTTTATTTTTATGAAAAGTAATTTTTTTTAAGGTCTCTTTTTTACAATTTGGACAAATCATATAAAATTTTATATCTTTTAATTACAAAATGACACGACCTTTATCTTAAGGAATAAAGGTTTTGAGTATTTTTTTTATTCTACCAATAACCTCCTTAACAGCTCCCTTCCCAATATCAGAAAAATGCCCGTCATCGTCTGACTCAGCTCCTCTCAAAGCAAGCCCGCAAACTGTGGCTAAGGTAGGATCTTCTTCTATGCCGGAAATTCCTTTGGGAATCCCGATCCTAACAGGAAGTTTTAATTCTTTTTTTGTTAATTCAACAATTTTAGGCAATTTCGCCCCTCCTCCGGTTAAAACTATTCCTGCCGGCAATAATCCCTGGCGAGAAATCTTTTTTAAATCTTTATTTACTAAATCAAGAATTTCTTCAATCCTGGCTTCAATAATCTCAGCTAACATTTTCTTGGAAAATACCAACGGCTCTTTTAATTGGGGAATTTTAATCTTTTCTTTTTTATTATTTTTTTGAAGCAAACAAGAGCCAAACTCTTTCTTTATTCTCTCGGCAATATCAATTTCAGTCCGCAAGCCAATGGCAATATCATTAGTAATATTAATAGAACCTAAAGGAAAAACAGCTGTATGAATTAAATTTCCCTCCTCAAATACTGCCAAGCTCGTAGCCCCCGCTCCGATATCTATTAAGGCCACCCCAACTTCTTTTTGTTGAGGAGTAAGCACGGCTTGAGCCGCGGCTAAAGGAGAAAAAATTACATCGTTTATTTGAAGATTAGAATCTAAAATCGCCTGAGTTAAATTTTTTAAATAAGGAGAAAAAACACAAAGAGCTAAAATTTCAACCTCTAATCTTAATCCTCTCATGCCTAATGGTTCTTTTATTCCTTTCTGACCGTCTATAATAAACTCCTTGGGAAAAGTTTCTAAAATTTCATTATTAAGAGGCAAGTTTACCACTTCAGCAGCTTGGATTACTCGATTAATATCTTCTCGAGAAATCTTTTGGTCAGCTCTGGACACAGAAACTAATCCGTGACTTGAGGTGACAAAAAGATGGTTGCCTCCAATATTTGTATAAATACCGTTAAAGCTTTGTCTAAGTGGTTCCCTGATTTCAGCTATTGAGTTTTGAAGATTTTTAGAAACCTTATCCGGGTTAACGACAACTCCTTTTCTCATACCTAAAGAAGAAGTAAAAATAATATCTAAAACCTCAAGATCTGAATCTCCATTATTTTTCTTAACTACTAAAGTTTTAATGCTGTCAGTTCCTATATCTACGGCAGTAATTATATGAGATTGCGGCATAATTTATCTATGAGTTAATTCGCCTTTTAAATAATGTTCGCGAGCTATATTTTCTGAAAATCCCTCACTATAAATTCTCACTTCATCAATAATGCCCTCAAAGTCATTAGTTCCGTCTCCTCCTATATAAAGAGGGGTGGCAGATTGAAGAGGGTGCGAACAGCTATTTACAGCTAATTGCTTTTCTCCATTTATATATAATCTCATTTCATCGCTTGCCCCTTTTATAGCTGCAATATGAGTCCAGCTATTTGAAGATATAGCTGAATCAGAGGAAATCGTATTGCAAAAAAGAACAAAATCTATTTTCCCGGTCGCGGAATTATATTTAACGCTGTAATTGGAATCACTTTTAGAAACTATTATTTGGCTGCCAGCTCCAGAATTTCTCAAATAAATCCATGCTTCAATAGTGGCCTCATTAATAGGATCTAAACTATCATCATCTGGACAACTAACATAATCTCCTGTTCCGTCAAATTCTAATCCCTGTCCTGCTACTCCGGAAACATAACCGGCGTCCCCAGTAATACTGCAGCTATTTCTATTTCCAGAAGCATCGTTGAGGTTTCCATTAAATTTCCAAACTCCCATAGAATTAGCTCCAAGCATATGATAAATACTACTATTGCTCCATTGTAAAACTTTAGCAATCTCTGCTTTCTTTTTGCTATCTTTAAAATTAATTAAAATTAAATTCGCTAAAATGCCAATAATTGCAATGGCCACCAATAACTCAATGAGGGTAAAACCTTTTTGAAGTTTGTTATTTTTCCTCATTTAATAAATTTATTACTTTCTTGATTTGCCAATTTTTGGCTTACCAAGTTTTTCCAGTTTCTCGTATTCTTTTTTAAGCTCTTCTCTTCTAAGAGCGGCTTTTTTTCTCAATTGACGACTCAAAGAGCGCTCCCTAAACCTTATTTCTCTTGCCCGACGCAAAATCCCGCTTCTTCGCATTCTTTGTGAAAAACGGTGAATTAAACTTTGAGATGTCTCTCTTTCCTTTTTTTTGATTTCTAAAGGCATAAACGCTTCGCTAAATTAAAAATAGAAAATGAAAAATGTAAAATCACAATCTAAAATCTAAAATTTTTAATTTATTATTTATTATTTATTATTTATTATTTATTATTTATTATTTATTATTTTTAAAAAATTTTTAATTTTTCTTTGTCGTTTTTCATTTTTCGTTTTTAGTTTTTAGTTTTTTATGGTGTTTGCGCTAATTCTCCGGCTAAAAAATGAAGGTGAATGTGGTCAATTATTTGGCCTCCTTTTCTGCCAACATTGAAAACTAATTTATAACCTTCAATACTTTTCTCTTTTGCTATTTTCTTAGCCGTAAAAATTAAATTACTAATAATCTCTCTGTCAGATTCTTGTAAATGATTGATTGATTCAATATGCTTTTTGGGAACAATTAAAAAATGAATTGCCGCTTTAGGATTTGTATCTTTAAGCACTAAAATTTCTTCATCTTCGTAAATAATTTCTGAAGAAATCTCTTTATTAACAATTTTACAAAAAAGACAATCCATAAAATTAAGACTTCTTTAATCTCTTTCTCATTTCTGCTATTACATTATCTAACTTCACTGTTTTTTGTCTTCCTGTTGTCATTTCTCGTACAATCACTGATTGCTCAAGTGCCTCTTTTTGTCCTAAAATCAAAGTATATTCTGTTCCCAATTTATCAGCTATACCTAACTGTATTTTTAAACTATCTCTGCTTAAAGATTCGGCAACAGGAATTTTAGCTTTCCTGAATTCTTCTAAAAGCTTTAATGACCTTTTTTTAGCCAATTCTCCTAACTGCGCCAAAAATATTTTAGGTGGAGAACTTTGAGTAATTTTTACCTCCGCATTCTTCATTATATTCATAATCCGCTCAACGCCCCCTGCCATTCCGCATGCTGGCGCGTCTTTGCCTCCTAAAAGCTTAATCAAACCATCGTATCTTCCTCCTGCTATTAAAATTCCTTGTTTTTTCCCTTCTTCAGTTTCTTCAAAAATTTCAAAAACTGTTTTTGTATAATAATCTAATCCACGAGCTAAAAAAGGATTCAAACGATAAGGCAAATCCAGCTCGTCTAAAAATTCTAAAACCTCTTTAAAATAATTATGGCATTCTTCGCAAAGATAGTCAATTATTTGAGGAGCAGTATTTACAAGTTCTTGGCATTTCTCTTTTTTACAATCTAAGATCCTTAACGGATTCTCTTTTAACCGTCTCTTGCAGTCAGCGCATAAAACGACTTGGTGTTTTCTAAGATAGTTTACTAAAGATTTTTTGTAATAAGGGCGGCATTGGGCATCGCCGATGCTGTTTATTTCTATAATCAAATCTTTAAGGCCAAGTTCTTTTAAAATGTTATAGCCAATTTGAATAAGTTGAACATCAATCACTGAATTCTTTTCTCCTAAAACCTCAAAGTCAAACTGATGAAACTCGCGATAACGTCCTGCTTGAGGCCGCTCATAACGAAAAAAGGGTGCGACATTATGATAAAGCTTTACTGGCTGAGGACGACTAATCATACCATGTTCAATATATGCCCGAACAATAGAAGGGGTGCCCTCCGGCCTTAAACTCACATAATCGCCCCCCTTGGTTCTAAAGCTATACATTTCCTTTTGAACAACATCAGTGCTTGAACCAGTGCCTTTTGAAAAAAGCTCTGTTTCTTCTAAAATTGGCGTCTCTATTTTCTGAAATCCATAAAACTGAGCAATGTTTTCAACAACACTGTATATTTTTTGAAAATATTTTTGTTCTTCTCCTAAAATATCATGCATTCCTGTAAGAGTTTGAAATTTTGGCTTTTTTGACATATAAAAATAGCTTAAGGATTTACAAATTTTATTAATAAATAATTAGGAATTTCAATTTTTGTCAACGAATCAAAAGGCAGGGCTCTTAAAATAACCCGCCCAATAATATAATCTTTAGGCAAAGCGCCCCAATCTTCTGAATCAAAAGAATGCTCCCTGTTATCTCCTAAAACAAAATATTCACCTTCGTTTAAAAATATTTCAGTATCTTTGAGTAAAGATTCAGGAATATAATTTGTTTCGTCTAAAATCCAATAATAATCATCTTTAAAAATTACTATCTTGCCATTGCTTATCTCTACAGTTTCTCCGGGTAATCCAATAATTCTTTTTATAAAACGTTGAGAAGGATTTTGGGGATAATTAAAAATTATTACTTCACCTCTCTCTGGCGGACGGAAACGATAAGAAATTTCATCTACAATTAAATAATCTTTATCAAAAAAATTCGGCTGCATAGAAGCGCCTTTTACAACAAAGGGCTGGAATATAAAATAACGAATGGGAATAACTATTACCGCGGCAATAACCGCTATTTTAACAACTTCCCATGTAAAACCTAATGTTTCTTTTATTATTTTCATTCTTATATTATAGCAAGTTTTTTTTATTTTACAAATAGGTTATAATAAAATAATGAAGCAATCAATTTTAATCATAGGATTAGGGAATCCTGAGGAAAAATATCAAAAAACCCGGCATAATTTTGGTTTTCAAGTTATTGACGAATTTAGAAAGAAAAATGATTTTCCTGTTTTTGAATTATTCCGCCTTCGCCGAGGCTTCGGCGGACAAGCAAAAAAAAATAATGCTTTGATTTCTAAGGCTGTTTTGAGTGGAGAAAAAATTATCTTGGCAAAACCTCAGACATTTATGAATAATTCTGGACAAGCGGTCAAATCTCTAATTGCTTTTTATAAAATTAAAAGCTCAGATATTATAGTAATACATGACGATTTAGATTTGCCTTTAGGAAAAATAAAAATTTCTCAAGATAGTCGCTCTGCCGGCCATAAAGGAGTCCAATCAATAATTGACGAAATTAAAACAAAAAACTTTACCCGCTTCCGCCTCGGAATAAAACCCGAGCAGTCATATAGACCGTTCCCTGGTGCTGAAAATTTTGTTCTGGAAAAATTCACAAAAGACGAAGAAAAAATTGTTAAACAAATTATGAAACAAACAGTTGAAGCGATTGAAGCAGTAATGAAACAAAAATAAAAGACCTAAGTTGAATTAGGTCATTAAACAAATATGTCTCTTAAATCGCCCCAAGGCGATTTTTAAATTCAGCCTTTTTGCTCACAGTTTCAAAAACCTGCCTAAGTATCTTCGCGCCTATCTTTCTAATACTTAGATTCGGATTTGTTAAAAGTACTTCAGGGTCCATTTTTCCCTTTGCGCAAAGAGACTCTAACGCAGGACCAGCCATAAACTCTTCACCCTTAGCCAATTTTCTAAGAGCATCTTCTGAAATTTTGCCCATCGCTGTTTTGAATTCTTCCTCTGTAAGTAGTTCTTGCTCCCTCGCTCTTATTATCTTTATCGCTTTCCTCACTTCCTTTTCCGTTCTGATTAATTTTTTTGCGTCTTCTTTCAAAAACCTTTTTTTTTCTTCCGGTTTTTTCTTTTCTTCTTTTTTTCTTTTTCTATCCTCTTCTCCTTTCTTAAGTCCAGTTTGAACTATTGTGTCCATTTTTTCATTCACCTATTTTTGTTTTTCATCAATTAAATTTGGAAAGAGCAATGCTCTCTCAGTGATTTTACTTTACTCGCTTTCCCAAATTTGTCAACAAAAATAAAAGACCTGAGATTAATTCCCAGGTTATTTTACGTTAGCGCAACATTTACCGCCTATCACCGTCTTTCCTCCTGTTTCTCTTGCTCTCTTCACTTTTAATTCTCTTTTTCTCATCCTTTGCTCCTGCTTATTATCCAATTGCTCCTTTCTCCTGCGCAAAAGCTCTTTCTCTACCAACTTTTTTACTGGCGACTCCACGTCCATTCCAGCTATTCTTTTTAACACTTCAACCGATTCTTCTTGGATATACCATTTTACATCGGTTTCGTTGCTTTCTTCCAGCGCGCGATGCCAGTTTATCAATAAATTTCTTGCTATTTGCTCTTCCAATCTTTTATTATCTTCCTTTCTTGCGTCTGATATGAATTTAGCTATTCCCATTTTTTCATTCACCTCATTTCATTCAAATTAAGTTTGGAAAGAGCAACGCCCTCTCGTAGTTTTAACTTACCTGTTTTTCTAAATTTGTCAATAAAAAAAACATAGGTTGCCCCATGTTATCTTGCAAATTCAATAAATTCCCGAAGTTTCTCATAGGCCTCGCCTCTATCCAACACATCCCTCGCTATATTCAAACCATGGTTTAAATTCTTTGCTCTTCCTCCAAGCACAATTCCGGCTGCAGAATTCAAAAGAACAATATCTGTTCTTGGGCCCGCATCCTCTCCTCTGAGAATACTCTTTAAAATTCTCGCATTCTTTGTTGTACTACGACCAACTAAATCTTTTTCTTTTGCTCTGCGTAAACCAAAATCCTCAGGCATTATATGGTAAGTTTCAATCCTCCCTTTATATAATTCTGAAATTTTCGTCTCTCCCATAGTTGATATCTCATCAAGACCCGGCTCACCGTGAACGACCATTGCCCTTTCAATCCCTAATATCCTAAAAACCTCGGCAAGCGTTTCCGTAAGATTGGAATTGAAAACTCCCATCACTTGAGCGTTTGCATTCGCCGGATTGGTAAGCGGCCCAAGTATATTAAAAACCGTTCTCATATTAAGTTCTTGTCGCGCAGGCATGACATGCTTCATCGCTAAGTGGTGAGCGGGCGCAAACATAAATCCTATTCCTACTTTTTCAATTCCCTCTTTGATTTTTCCAAAACTTAAATTTAGATTAATCCCTAATTCCTCAAGCACGTCGGCGCTTCCGCATTTGGATGTTATCGCCCTGTTCCCGTGCTTTGCAACAGGAATCCCGCAAGCCGCGACGATAAACATTGAGGTTGTTGATATATTAAATGTCTTAAGCGCATCACCGCCTGTCCCGCACATATCAACCAGCATTCTATCAACCTCTGGCTTTATTGTTTCTGCAAATTTTCGCATAATTTTTGCAAAACCCGCAATCTCTTTAGATGTTTCGCCTTTCTCATCTAACAATCTTAAAAAAGATTTAATCTGCGCGCATGTTGCCTTTCCAGACATAATAATCTCCATTACTTTTTCGGACTCCTTTGTAGTTAGATTTTTGCCATCTGTTAATTTTTGTATAAATTCTTCCATTTTTCATTCACCTCGTTTTTGTTTAAATTAAATTTTGAAAGAGCGAACTCTCTCGTAGTTTTAACTTACCTGTTTTAATGGATTTGTCAATGTTTTGATTTCTTTGACTGGTTAGGGTAGAATTAAATAATGTGTGGGATTATTGGCTACATTGGTAAAAAAAATGCTTTTCCGATTTTGCTTTCAGGATTAAAAAAATTAGAGTACAGAGGGTATGACTCTTTTGGCTTTTTTATTTTAGGAAAAAATAATGACTTTTTGTTGAAAAAAACAGGAAAAATTTCTGAATATAAAAATAAATCACAGAAAAATATTAAAGGAAATTTAGGCATTGGTCATACTCGTTGGGCGACTACCGGCGCTGTTACTGACGCTAACGCGCATCCGCATTTTGACTGTCAAAAAAATATTTTTGTTGTTCATAACGGAATTATTGAGAATTATAAAAAGCTAAAGGAAAAATTAATTTCTGAAGGACATAAATTTTCTTCAGAAACTGACTCTGAAGTTATTGCTCATTTAATTGAAAAACACTTTCAAAACAACTTAGAAGAAGCAGTAAGAAAAACATTAAAAAAACTTAGAGGAACTTATGGAATTGCTGTAATTTCTAAAAAAGACCCTGAAAAATTAGTAGCGGCAAAACTTGGTTCTCCGTTGTTATTAGGAATTAACCATAACGAATTTTTAGTGGCGTCAGATCCATCTGCTATAGTTTCTCATACTCGGCAGGTAATTACTTTAGACGACAATGAAATAGCCGTAATCTCGCCTAATGATTTTTTTATTTTAAAAGAAAAACCTATAGAAAAAATTGAATGGAAAATTGAGGAAGCAGAGAAAAAAGAATTTTCCCATTTTATGCTGAAAGAAATTTTTGAAATACCTGAATCAATTGAAAAAAGCATAGCTGGAAGAATAATTCCAGATAAAGGGTTGGTTAAATTAGGAGGGCTAGAAGAGGTTTTAGATAGATTAAAAAAAATAGAAAAAATAACTCTTATTGGCTGCGGCACGGCCCAACACGCGGCTCAAGTTGGAGAGTATATGTTTGAAGAATATATTGGCCTGCCAATAAAAACAGAAATATCTTCAGAATTTCGCTATAAAAAACCAATTTTAGATGAAAAAACAGCTGTTTTAGCCATTTCTCAATCTGGAGAAACAGCTGACACATTAGAAGCAATAAAAGAAGCAAAAAGAAAAAAATGCTTAACTTTAGGAATAGTTAATGCAGTTGGGTCTTCAATCGCTCGAGAAACTGACGCTGGGGTCTATAATCGAATTGGGCCTGAAATCGGCGTGGCTGCCACTAAATCCTTTATCTCTCAACTATGTATTTTAGTTCTTATTACGGTTGCCTTGGGCAGACAAAGAGAAATGGACTTAGTAACCGGCAAAAAAATTCTAAACGAATTGCAAAAATTACCTGAGCTAGCTAAAAAAACATTAGAACAAGCTGATAAAATAAAAGAATTGGCTGAAAAATATTCTGAATATAAAAACTTTTTCTTTTTAGGAAGAAAATATAATTATCCTATTGCTTTAGAAGGAGCATTAAAATTAAAAGAAATTGCATGGAAAATTCATGCCGAAGGAATGCCTGCCGGCGAAATAAAACACGGTCAGCTCGCTTTAATTGATGAAAATTTTCCTACAGTTTGCCTCTGTCCTTATGATTCAGTTTATGATAAAATGAAAAATGCAATAGAAGAAATTAAAGCCAGAAAAGGATTAGTAATTGCTATTACTACTGAAAAAAATCAAGAAATTAAAAACTTAGCCGATGATGTTATCTATATCCCAAAAACATTAGAAATGCTAACCCCTATTTTAGCGGCCATTCCTTTGCATTTATTCGCCGCTTATTTAGGTCTTGAGCTTGGCTTAGACATAGACAAGCCAAGAAATTTAGCAAAAAGCGTAACCGTGGAATAAAATAAATTATATGGAAGAAATTTTAGAAAACAAACAAGGCAAGGAAATAATGCTTTTAGGTAATGAGGCGATTGTAAGAGGAGCGTTGGAAGCTGGAGTTCAATTTGTTTCAACTTATCCTGGCACTCCTGCTTCAGAAATTGGAAACACCTTTTATAAAATCGCTAAAAAAGCAGGAGTAGTTTTTGAATTCTCTACAAATGAAAAAACAGCAATGGAAGCGGCAGCCGGAGCTTCTTTTTGCGGTTTAAGAACTTTAGTAGCAATGAAAAATTTTGGCTTAAACGTTGCTTCTGACTTTTTGCTGCCATTGGTTTATACTGGCATTAAAGGAGGAATGGTAATCTTAATAGCTGACGACCCCAGTTGTTGGAGTTCGGCCCAATCAGAAGAAAACACCCGTGGTTTTGCTTCGCTCTCTCATATTCCAATTTTAGAACCTTCTTTTCCTCAAGAGTGTAAAGACTTTACTAAATTTGCTTTTGAGCTTTCTGAAAAATTTAAAATTCCAATAATGATTAGAGAAACAACCAGAGTTTCCCACCAATCAGCGCCAGTTGTTTTAGAAAAAATCAAAAAAGGAAAAATAAAAGCAAAATTTGTCAAAAATGTCCACCAATTCTCAACAATGCCGCCCAGGGTTTTAGAAATGCATCAAGAACTTTTGGAAAAAATTGAAAAAATAAGAGAATTTTCTGAAAAAAGCACCCTCAACAAAATTAAAACAGGAGACCCGACCTCCTTCATGAATAAAGGAGGTCGGGTCTCCTTTGCTTCTAAGGTTGGGATAATTGCTTCTGGAGCTTCTTATTTATATGTAATGGAGGCCTTAAAAGAACTAAACATTTCTTTGCCTGTTTTAAAATTAGGATTTTTTCACCCTTTGCCAAATAAAAAAATACAAAAATTTATTGGCAGATTAAAAAAAGTTTTAATAGTTGAAGAACTTGACCCTTATCTTGAAAGAGAAATTGAAATTTTAGCCAGAAAAGCAAACTCATCTATAGAAATTTTTGGGAAAAATGTTTTACCGGAGGTCGGAGAGCTCAAGCCAGAATATGTAATTTCAGCTATTTCTGAAATCACAGGCAAAAAAGTAAATCTTAATTTTCAAAAGCATATTCAAAAATTCAAGAAAATAAAATTGGCCAAGCGCCATCCTAACCTTTGTCCGGGCTGCCCCTACTGGTTTGTATTTTCAGCAGTTAAAAAAGCTGCTCCGAAAGGAACAATTTTTGGCGGAGGAATCGGCTGCTATATGTTAGCTGGATTCCCTCCTCATAATATTCAAGATTATCTTTACTGTATGGGCTCCTCAATAGGAATTGCTCACGGCATTAAACGCATTAGCAAGCAAAAATTAATTACTTTTATTGGTGATTCATCTTTTTTCCACTCAGGCATTCCCGCGTTAATTAATACTATTTTCAACAAATCAAATCCTTTAATAATTATTATGAATAACAGCACCACGGCAATGACCGGACAGCAGCCGCATCCAGGAGGCGCAGATACAATAAAAATTGAAAATATTGTTAGCGCCTGCGGAGTTAAAAGCTTGAAAGTTATTGACCCGATAAATACAAAAGAAATGGAAAAAACTATTAAAGAATTTTTAAATAAAAAAGAGGTTTCCGTAATTATCGCCCGCCGTCCCTGCGTCCGACTAAAAACATAAAACATAGAACATGGAACATATAACAAAAAATCAATTTAATATCGTAATTGTTGGAACTGGCGGCCAGGGGCTGATTACAATTCTTAAAATCATCAGCCAAGCAGTTTTGATAGAAGGAAAAGATATTAAAACCTCTGAGCTTCACGGTTTATCTCAACGAGGCGGCTCGGTTGAGGTTCATTTGCGTTTTGGCAAAGAAATTTTTTCTCCTTTAGTGAAACAAGGAAGCGCAGATTTAGTAATTGCTTTAGAAATGCAGGAAACATTAAAGGCCTGTTATTACGCTTCAAAACAAGCAAAGACAATTTTTTTAGTGAATGATTTTTTTATCCCGATTCCCGGTAAAAAATTATTGGGAAAAAGCGCTATTTTAAAAAACTTGGAAAAATTTTCCCAGGAAACAATTTTAATCCCAGCTTCAGCTCTTTGTAAAAAACAAACTGGAACCCCTGTGACAGCCGGAGTTTTTTTAATCTCTTTGGCTTGCTTTAAAAATTTAATTCCCTTAAGCCCCGACTCAATTTTACAGGCAATCAAAAAAATAGTTCCTGAAAAATATCTTGAACTAAACAAAAAAACCTGGCTTTTAGCTAAAACAAAAAATCTATGAAAAATGTTGTTGTTATTGGCGGCGGCACAGGGATTTTTACAGTATTGTCTGGCTTGAAAAAATATCCGGTAAATCTCTCGGCTATTGTTTCTATGGCTGATGACGGCGGCTCTACTAAAATCTTAATGGAGGAATTCGGGATTTTACCGCCAGGAAGCGTTAGGCCTGCTTTAATCGCTCTTTCTAATTCTGAACAAAAAATTGCTAATTTATTTAACCATAGATTTTCTCAAGGAAATTTAAAAAATCATAATTTTGGCAATCTCTTAATTACTGCTTTATCTGAAATGTATGGTGATTTTGAAAAAGCTATTGCCGAAGCAGGCAAACTTCTTAATATTAAAGGAGCGGTAATTCCTTCTACATTAGACAACGCCTGTCTCTTTGCTCAATTAGAAAATGGAAAAATTATTAAAGGAGAAACCAATATTGATATTCCTAAACACAACAGCAATCTAAAAATAGAAAATGTTTTTCTTAAACCAGAATGTAAAATAAACAAACGAGCTCTGCAAGCAATCACAAAGGCAAATCTTATTATTATTGGACCTGGTGATTTATATACCAGTATTATTCCCAATCTGTTAGTCAAGCGAATTCCGCAAGTAATTCAAGGAAATAAAGCCAAAAAAATTTATATCTGCAACTTAATGACAAAATTGGGAGAGACAAACAACTTTAACGGTCAAGATTTCATAGAAACTATTGAAAAATACTTAGGAAAAGATGTTTTAAACTATGTTATTTTTAATAATAAAAAACCCTCTAATGCGCGAGTAGTAAAATATGAAAAAGAAAAAGCTTGTTTTGTAGAATATAATCCAAAACAAATAGGAAAAAATAAAAATTTTCAAGTGATTGAGGAAAATTTTTTAAGAACCAGAGGATTTATCCGTCACGACTCTGAAAAATTAGCCAAGACCATAATGAAAATATTGTTTGATGAGGATTAAACGCGCGTAGATTCTAAATCGCCAAAACTTTGAAAACGAAATTTTGAAATCGTTTATCCCTACCCTCGCTTCGCTCGGGCGCTCGCCCACACCTACGATTTCAAAATTTATTTTCTGCGTTTTTTATCTATAAATTTAAAAAATGAAAATTATTTTTGATTTTGACCATACTCTATTTGAAACAGAAAAATTCCGCAAAGTTATAAAAAAAAATTTAGAAAAAGGGCTAAATCAATCTTGCCAATTTTTATATCCTGATGTTATTCCTCTTCTAAGAAAGGTAAAGAAAAATTTTGAACTTTTTATTTTATCTTTCGGAGAAGAAAAATTCCAAAAAAAGAAAATTCAAAATTCAAAAATAGCTCATTATTTTAAAAAAATAGTTGTCACTCCAAATATTGCAAAGATGGAGGGAATGAAAAAAATTCTCAAGAAACAAGAGACAGCTATATTTATTGATGACAATCCTCAAGCTCTGCTTGAAACCAAAAAATTCTTTCCTAATTTAATAACTATAAGAATGAACCGAGGCGAAGGAAGATATTTCCAAAAACCAAACAATAAAAAAATTGATTATTGCGTAAAAAATTTAAAAGAATTTGAAGCTATCTTGCGAAAAATTTATTTCATAAAATCTTCTACGGCTCTTGTCTTGTTCTCTGGAGGGCTGGATTCTATTTTAGTCGCAAAAATTCTACAAAAACAGGGAATAAAAATAACAGGGATAACTTTTAAAAGTTATTTTTTTGGCGCTAAAGAAGCGAAAAAATCGGCAAAAAATTTAGGAATTAAATTAAAAATAATTGATATTTCTAAAGAACATTTAAAAGTAATGAAATCGCCAGAATATGGTTATGGAAAAGAAATGAACCCATGCCTTGACTGCCGCATTCTAATGTTAAAAAAAGCCAAGGAAATAATGGAAAAAGAAAAATATGGATTTATTGCCACAGGTGAAGTTTTAGGGCAAAGGCCAATGACGCAAAACAAAAAATCTCTTGAATTCACTGAAAAAAAATCATCTCTTGAAGGGTTACTGATAAGACCGCTCTCTGCCAAACCTTTTAATATCTCCGGTCGTTCAAGAAAAAAACAAATTGCTTTGGCTAAAAAATTCAAAGTCAAACAATACCCATCTCCTTCTGGCGGCTGTCTCTTGACTGACCCGGAATTTAGCAAACGATTTAAAAAATTGTTGAAAATTTATCCTCAATGTCAGGGTAATGATATTGAATTACTAAAAGTAGGACGGCATTTCTGGTTAAAACCGCAAAACAGACACAAAACCAGAAACGCAAAACTACGCGAAAAAATTTGGGTAAAAATTATCGTTGGGCGAAATAATGAAGAAAATAAAAAAATCAAAAAACTCGCAAAACCCCACGATATTTTAATTGAAATGAAAGATTATCCCGGTCCTCTAGCCTTAATCCGTAATTACCAAGGAGCTAAGCTCCGGGAGCTAAGCTCCTTAAATAAGGCGAAAAAATTAACTCAATATTATTCAACTAAAACACGAAATAAAAAAAATATGAAATTCAAAATTTCTAATATAAAATGAAAAATAAAAACCCAAAAAAATACATTATTGGCGTTGATGGCGGAGGAACAAAAACCCTTGCTGTTTTAGCTGATTTGCAAGGAAAAATTTTAAAAAAAGCAAAAACAGGTCCATCTAATCCCAGAAACATAGGAGTAGAAAAATCGGTTCTTAATCTTGCTCAAGGAATTAAAAAAGTTATAAAAGACACTAAAAAAGATAAAATTATATCTATTTTTGTTGCTCTGCCTGCGATTGAAGAAGAATATAAATTCAAAAAGAAAAAAATTAAAGCAAAACTTGGCTCTATTTTAAAAATTTCTCAAAATAAAATAAGCGTTGCAAGCGACCAAATCATTGCTTTTAAGTCAGGCACTGATAAAAAAAACGGCATTGTTTTGATTGCCGGCACCGGTTGTGTTGCTCATGGATGGCGAGGCAAAAAACAATCTAAAATAAGCGGTTGGGGTTATTTAGGCGACGAAGGTTCAGCTTTTTGGGCAGGTCAAAAAACTTATCAAGCGATCTTAAAAGACCTGGGCGGACGAGGAGCAAAAACCCTAATTACAAAATTGGTCTTCCGAAAATTGAAAATTAAAAATAAAGAAAGCTTTGTCAAAAAAATATATTCAAATCCAACAAAAAGCATTCCCCTGCTCACAATTTTTACAGATGAAGCCGCTATAAAAAAAGATAAAATTGCCTGCAATATTTTAAAACAAGCAGGGCAAGAATTGGCATTAGCGGTAAATACAGTTATAAAAAAATTAAACTTTCAAAAACAATCTTTTCCTTTGGTTTTAGTCGGCAGTATGTTTAAATCAAAAATCCTTCTTGATACGGTAAAAAAAGAGGTCAAAAAAACTGCTCCAAAAGCAGAATTCATTCGTCCAAAAAATAAACCAGTCGCCGGAGCAGTAAAATTAGCCATTGAACAAATCCCAAAACAATAAAATGGTCTAAGCCCGTCTTAGACCATTTTTTATTTGTGCCGAGGGTGGGACTTGAACCCACAAGCCCTTGCGAGCAATGGATTTTGAATCCATCGTGTTTACCAATTTCACCACCTCGGCTTACAGTTCAATATAGCAAAAATTATTGTTTTTTCCAAGACGCCTGTATTATTTTTTGAGGCCATTTTTTTTGAGCTTGCTTTAATCTCGCGCAATCAATCTTATGAACCGAAGCTCCCTGGTCTTTTGTAATATACGCTTGAATTTTATCACCAGGTTTTGGGTCGCAGCATTTAGCCAAATTTATTAAATAACCTGTTTTTCCAGCAATAAAAACTTTTGGCTTTTTCTTGGGCTTCAAAGAAATTTTCAATGATTTAATAACTTTTTTTTCTTTAATCTTAATATCTTGAATGGCCTTGCCCAATATCTGCTTTCCTTTAATTAAGCGACTAGATTGAGATTCTCTTTTAAACCAATTTTTAATCCGAGAACGAGCCATATTTGTCTTAACAAATTTAAGCCAGTCCTGAGAAGGGATTCTTTTTTTATCTATAATGATTTCTACCACATCCTCATTTTTTAAAGGTTGAGACAAGGAAACCATTTTTTCGTTTATTTTGGCGCCAGCACATTGGTTCCCAACTTCAGTGTGAACGGCGTAAGCAAAGTCAACCGCAGTCGCGCCATCAGGCAAATCAATAACATCGCCTCTTGGCGTAAAAACAAAAATTCTATTCTTAAAAAAATCAATTTTCAATGATTTTAGGTACTCATCAGGAGAAAAATCTTTAGCTTCTTCCTGCCATTCTTGAAGCTGTTTCACCCATTGCAGCTTTTTTTCCGGAGCTTTAGTAATTAATTTCTTAATGCGGGACGCAAGTCCTCTTTGTTCTGAATAATACCAATGAGCGGCAATTCCAAATTCAGCTTCTTTGTGCATTTTAGGAGTCCTAATCTGAAATTCAATAATCTTACCTCCTAAACAAAAAACAGTAGTATGCAGAGAGCGATAAGTATTAAGCTTTGGCATAGCAATATAATCCTTAATCCGTCCGGGCAACGGCTTCCAAAGCTTATGGATAATGCCTAATGTCCGATAACAATCCTTAACATCTTTAACAATTATCCTTAAAGCGACTAAATCATAAATTTTACTTAAATCATTGTCATAACGTTGAAGTTTTTTGTATAAACTATAATAACGTTTACTCCGGGAATGAATTTCTATTACCCTTACACCTGCTTTTCTCAACTTTTTTTCAACAACCGAATTTACTTTTTTTAAATATTTTTCTCGTTCTTCATATTGTTCTTTAACTTGATTTAATAGTTCTTGATATTCTTTTGGATAAACATAAGGAAAAGAAACATCTTCCAGCCGACCCTTTAATCCTCCCATCCCTAATCTATAACATAAAGGAGCATAAATCTCTAATGTTTCCATGGCAATTCTTTTTTGCTTTTCTGGCGGCAAATAATTCAAAGTTTCTAAATTATGAAGTCGGTCGCAAAATTTTATCAGCACCACCCTGATATCTTTCGCCATAGCTAAAAATATTTTTCTTAAATTCTCTACATGCCGCTGAACTCCATGATATTTAATCTTTCCTAATTTACTTATGCCCTCAACTAAAAAAGCAATTTCTTTGCCAAATTCTTTTTGAATATCTTTATTGGTAATTTCAGTATCTTCTACTGTATCATGAAGCAATCCTGCGGCAATAGTGTTGGCGCTTAATTTCATCTCTGCTAAACAACAAGCAGTACGCAAAAGATGCTGGATATAATCTTCGCCTGATTCTCTTTTCTGTCCTTGATGAGCTTTCTTTGCAAAGTCATAAGCTTTTTTTATCAATTCAAAATCTGCATCAGGATTATAAGTTTTTATTTTTTTAAGAAGAGTATCTATTGTCATGATCATTTACACTTAACGCATTTCTCGCCTTTTTTTGTTTCTACTATTAAAGAACCGCACTTAGCGCAAATTTCGCCGGTCGGTTTGTCCCATAAAGCAAAATCACACTTAGGCCAGCTTGAACAGCTATAAAATATTTTTCCTTTTCTGGTTCTTTTTTCTCTAATTTCGCCTTTTTGGCATTCCGGACATTTAATCCCTAATGTTGATTGCTCTAATGGCTCGGTATGTTTACACTTTGGAAAATCAGAACAAGCGTAAAACTTGCCAAATCTTCCTAAACGAATAACAAGATTGGCTTTACATTTTGGACATTTCTTGTCTGTTTCTTCAAGAATCGTTTTTTTGTCTGGAACCTCTTTATATTTCTGTTCTAAAATTTTTTCAAACGGCTCATAAAATTCTTTTACAGTAGAGCTCCATTTTTCTTCTCCTTGGGCAATCTTATCTAAATCTTGTTCCATTTGAGCTGTAAATTTAACATCTACAATCTTGGAAAAATGTTTTATTAAAACATTATTTACTTTCATTCCAATCTCTGTGGGTTTAAACCTTTTGTCTTCATTTTTCTCAATATAATTTCTTGCTTGAATCACAGAAATAACAGGAGCGTAAGTGGAAGGACGGCCAATTCCGTTTTCTTCTAAAATTTTAATTAAACTTGCTTCAGTATATCTTGGAGGCGGTTGAGTAAAATGCTGCGCAGGGATTAATTTTATAAGCTTTAAAATTTCTTTTTCATCTAAAACAGGAAATTCATTTTCTTTATATTTAATAGGATAAACCTTCAAAAATCCATCAAATTTTAAGGTTTGTCCGCTTGCTCTAAAAACATAATTTTTGGCTTTTATATCAATTTTCGTAGAATCAAAAATAGCCTGGCTCATTTGCGATGAAATAAATCTGCGCCAAATTAAATCGTAAAGACGAAATTGATTATCATCTAATTTAGCTTTCAATAGCTCGGGAGTTTTTTCTGGATAGGATGGTCTTATGGCTTCATGGGCCTCCTGCGCGCCTTTTGTTTTTGTTTTAAATTTTCTTAAAAATCCAGACCAATAATTCTTGCCATAATTTGTTATTACAAACTTTTTAGCCGCAAAAAGAGATAAATCGCTAAGGTTTAAAGAATCAGTTCTGTGATAAGTTATAAATCCTTTCTCATATAAATTCTGCGCCACTCGCATTGTAAATTTAGCTGACCAATGAAACCTTGCCCATGCTTCTCGTTGCAAAGTGCTTGTTATAAAAGGCGGCAAAGGATTTCTTTTAACTTGCTTCTTCTCTATCTTAATAATCTGGTATTCAGCTCCATCTAAATCCTTTAAAATTTCATCTGCTTCTTTTTTTGACTCAATCCCTAATTTAGCAATAACCTTATTATCTTTTTTAACCAACAATGTTTCAAATTTTTTATTCTTGAAAAGCAAAGCAACGACACTCCAGTATTCTTGAGCTATAAAATCTTTAATTTCTTTTTCTCTTTCGCAAACTAATCTCACAGCCACTGACTGCACTCTTCCGGCAGAAAGCCCTCTCATTACTTTTTTCCATAAAAACGGAGAAAGCTTATAGCCAACAAGCCGATCTAATATCCGTCGGGCTTGCTGAGCGTCAAATAAATTCTTATTAATTTTTCTAGGATTTTTTAATGCTTGCTCAATCGCTGATTTAGTAATTTCGTGGAATACAATTCTTTGATAAGATTTTTCCTCTTTTAAATCTAAAATGTTCGCTAGGTGATAAGCGATTGCTTCGCCCTCCCTGTCTTCATCTGTAGCTAAAATAATCAATTCCTTGTCTTTAGCAGCTTTTTTTAAAAGTCCTACTGCTTTTCTTGATTTAGTTGGAATAACATATTTTGGCTTAAAATCTTGCTCAACATCAATTCCCAACTCTCCTTTAGGCAAATCGCGGATATGCCCATAAGAAGACAAAACCTGATAATCAGGTCCTAAAAACTTTGATATTGTTTTAGATTTAGTAGGACTCTCCACTATTACTAATTTCATATTTTTAATTTAACACTATTTTTAAAAATTACAAAGCGCCTCAAGAAGAGACGCATTTTATTTTCTGTGAATTTATAATTTTTATTCCTCTTCTGGATACCTTGCCATTAAAAATCGGTCGCTTACTCCCAGCATATTAATAGTAGCATTTGAACCTCTAGCCAATCCTGTTTTAAAAAAGGCAATTTCTCCGGATGAACAAATTCCAAAAATAGGAATATCTTTTTGGCCAAGAATATTTTTAATTATTTGCATCTCTTTCATATATTTAGGCCCCAAAACCCATCCCCTGGCTGCGCAGGAGAAAAACATAACAAAATGGAAAAACTCTTCTTTTGCGCTTTCCTGCATCATTTTAGCAGCATCTCTTGCCGCTGTCTGAGCCGATTCTTTGCTTATCTTTACCAAACTCAAACCTGTCCCCACCTTAACTGGACCAAGGGTTAGTAATTTTTTATTTAAAATTTGAGAAATGCTAAGGGGCCAGAAAAAATCTGTATTTGGCTCAGAAAGACCTAAATAATATCCCCTTTTATAAAGAACATTCATAAAATCAGTAAGCAGCTCTTCTTTTTTTGCTCCTGTATGTTTTTCAAATATTTCTGCGAAAACATCTAAGGCCGGTTTTTGATTTATCTCTTCAATTTCCCATCCTTGAGTTTTAGTAACAACTCCTATTGACGTTACAAACTCTGCTCCAGTATCAGTACCATAACCAACCTCTAAATCAGAACTAAAAACAATAGATATTACCGCATTTTGGTAAACTTTATTATTAAAAAAAATATAAGGATCTTCAATCACCCCTCCTTTCTCTACTAAAACAAACTTTCCTCCTAAGCCGCCTCCTGTAAATTTCACCCATTCCTTGCTATACGATGTTATTCCTTCAAGAATTTGATTATCCAAATATCCCCGAAAAAACCCATCTCTTGAACCAAATCCTCCTGGAGTAAGAATTATTCCATTTAAAGGCCTTATTTTCCTTATTTCTTGAGGTCCTTTTCTCATTAAACCCATGTAAGCGGTCATTGTTGAATAAGGAAGATTTTTTAAAGCCATTTCAACACAATTTTTTCCTGCTTTAACTGGCTCTTTATTTGTCTCAAATCCTATTCCTGTGCCAAATTGTAAAAATGGAGATTGTAAAGCAATCACACAAAGACCAGAAAATCTTAAGGGCTTTATTATTTTTCCCAACGGTTTGGTTATTTTCGCTGCTATTTTGCTCAAAGCCTCTATATCAAAATAATATTTATCTTTGGCGAAAAATCCTAAAACTTGTCCTCCAACCAAGGGGATAGTTTCATCTCCAAACTCATCTCTTATTACTTTCAACGCTTTTTCATAATCACCCTGATAGGTGTAAACACAATAAAACATTAAAAGTCCTGGCTTTTTTCCTTTCATTTCTTGTTTTGCTTTCTGGGCTGCCTCTCTTGCCGCTTCAACTAAATCGTTTTTTTGAGAAACCCCTATTCCGGTTTTGACTAAATATCTTTTTGGCGCTATAGGCATAATACTTATATTATACTACAATATTTACTAATTTGTTTTCCACAGAGATAATTTTTTTGATTTTTTTATTTTCCAGCCATTTTTTAATCTTTTCTTGAGACAAGGCCAATTCTTCAGCTTTTTCTTCTGAAATACCTGCCTCAACTTCTATTTTATCTCGAACCTTTCCATTTATTTGAATAATTAAATTAAAGGTTTCCTCTTTTATAAGTTTAGGATTATATTCAGGCCATTTTTCCAAAAAAATACTTTTTTTATTCTTTAAGCTTTCCCAAAGCTCTTCTGAAATATGCGGAGCAAAAGGCGCTAAAATAATAAGAAATAATAAATAATGATTAATGTCAATTTCTTTTTGTTTTTCCATTTCATTTGTTAAAATCATCATTTGAGAAATCGCTGTATTAAATTTAAAATTCTCAATGTCTTCAGTAACCTTTTTTATAGTTTGATGAAGCAGTCTATCAGATTTAGAACTTTGCTTTTTAGGCTTATATTGAATCTGCCAAACTTTTTTTAAAAACCTTGTTGTCCCAACCAGTCCTTTTGTATTCCAAGCAGTACCCTCTGAAAAACCACCCATAAACATTTCATAAAGCCGCAAGCTATCTGCGCCATATTCTTGAATCACATCATCAGGGTTAATAACATTATTCCATCGCTTGCTCATTTTCCGACCATCTTCAGCCGCAATCAAACCAACATGAAACAATCTATGAAACGGCTCTGAAGTTGAAACAACGCCTATGTCCTGTAAAAACTTATGCCAAAACCTTGCGTAAATAAGATGGCGGGTAGCGTGCTCCGCGCCTCCGACATAAAGGTCAACCCCTTTAGGTTTCATCCAGTATTTTTCCTTATTTTTATCAACTAATTCTTTCTTGTTTTCAGGGTCAATATACCTTAAATAATACCAACAACTTCCAGCCCACTGAGGCATTGTGTTAGTTTCTCTTTTCGCTCGTTTTTTGCACTTTGGACAGGTTGTATTAACCCATTCTTTAATATTTGCCAGAGGGGACTCGCCTGTTCCAGTTGGCTCATAATGTTTTACTTCAGGAAGCTTTAAGGGAAGTTCTTTTTCTGGTACTGCCACATTTCCGCACTTTTCGCATTTAATAATTGGAATTGGCTCGCCCCAATATCTTTGTCTTGAAAAAACCCAGTCCTTTAGCTTATAATTCACCGCTCTCCTGCCATTTTTATTTTTCTCCAGCCATTTAATCATTTTTTCTTTATCTTCTAAATCAATTTGAACTATAGGAAGTTTAAATTTTTTCGCGAATTCAAAATCTCTTTCATCGTGCGCTGGAACTGCCATAATCGCGCCATAGCCATAAGACATTAAAACATAATCAGCAATCCAAATAGGAATTTTTTCATTATTTACTGGATTAATTGCGTACGCTCCGGTAAAAACTCCTGTTTTTTCTTTTTCTAAATCAGTTCTCTCTAAATCGCTTTTTTTTCGCGCTTGCTCCTGATATTTTTTTACTTCAGATTTCTGGACATTAGTTGTTATTTCTTCCACTGATGAATGCTCTGGCGAAAGAACCATAAAAGTCGCGCCAAATAAAGTATCAGGACGAGTAGTAAAAACTTTTATTATTTCATCGCGCTTATCTATCTTAAAATCAACATCTGCGCCGCAACTTTTCCCAATCCAGTTTTTCTGCATTTCTAAAATTTGCTCTTCCCAATCAAGCAGTTTTAAATCTTCAAGCAAGCGCTCAGCATAATCTGTTATTTTTAAAACCCACTGCCTCATTGGCTTTTGTTCAATATCACTTCCGCATCGTTCGCATTTTCCATGTTCTAAATCTTCGTTTGCAAGACCTGTTTTACAACTCGGACACCAATTAATCGGCTCATAAGATTCATAAGCCAGTCCTTTTTTAAACATTTGTAAAAAAATCCATTGCGTCCATTTATAATAATTTGGCTCCGTGGTATTTATTTCTCTTGACCAGTCATAATCAAAACCAATTTTATTTAACTGGGCTTTAAATTTTTTAATATTTTCTTTTACCGCGCTTTTAGGATGAATTTTATTCTTAAGCGCGTAATTTTCAGCCGGCAAGCCAAAACCGTCCCAGCCCATTGGATGTAAAACCTCAAAGCCCTGCATTCTTTTCATTCTGGAAACAATGTCTGTGGCAATATATCCTTTAGGATGTCCGACATGAAGGCCTGCGCCCGAAGGATAGGGAAACATATCTAAAACATAAAATTTTGGATTTTTAGAGCCATCTTTTGTTTTAAATATTTTATCCTTTGCCCATCTTTTCTGCCATTTTTCCTCTATTTTTTGTGGATTATATTCTTGCATGTTTTTATATTTCTTATTATAGCAAATATAACAAAAAATAAAATAAAAAACCCAATCATACCATATTATAAATTATCCTAAATCGTCCACGGCCGTTGATGAAATAGGATAATTTTTGAATTTGTAAAAAAAGAAAGCTCAATGAATGAGCTTTAAAATACTAATTCTGCTTGCTGAAGCCGAGAAACAGCCTCCTCTATCACTGATTCCTCTGTTGGAAGTCCATATTCCGGCATTGGCCTAAAAGTCACTGCCCATCGGAAAAACCAATCACTGTTCACTTCATAATGCATTACTGAAATCTGCAAATTTTCCCTGAAATACTGGACACACTCGACTAAAGATTCAAAACAATGCCCGTCAACAGCCCGAGGCGCTTTTGTGAGCTGACATAATCCAGCTCCAGGTATTCCTGCATCCTCAAATCCAGCTTTCTTTAAGCCATTAGCTAATAACTGATGAAGCTTTCTATAGTCCCGCTTTGTTTTTATCGTCCACTCAGGATGGCGTGAACACTCTAGTCCAGCCGCAATTGACGGTCCAAAAAGTCCTGAATCCTTCACATCCATTGCCTTGCGCAACGCTTTAATTGCTGTTGGTTTAGCTATAATAATACCAAACCGAAGCCCAGTAGCATTGTATCCCTTAGACACGCTTTTAAGAACAATACAACATTGTTCCCATCCTGGTATCTCTAAAATACTAACTGAATCATCATATCTGATGTCATCATACGCTTCGTCAACGACAAGCCTTACATTACGCTTAATGGCCCAATCCACTATTTCCTTCAACTCCTCCCTGGAATAAGTCATTCCTGTCGGATTATGCGGTACATTAAAATATAGAAAAACTTTTTCACGCGATCCAATATAATTAAAAGGAATTTCCCATCCTTTTTTAGTTTGATTCATCGCCACTTCTTCAACCATTGCTCCATTCCGATTCATCGGCGATATAATCACTGGATATCCTGGCGTGGGAAAAATTATCAATGTGTCTTTGTCAAAAAAAGCAGTCGAAATATATGTTGACAAGGCCATCTTTATACTACCTGGCGAATACTGCACCCAATCCACGCTGAAACTATCAGAAATTCCCGCATACTTACGCTCAACTATTAACCGACAAATCTCTTCATTTGTTTTGTTAAGAAAAGGGTTGCCATCAAAAATACCAGTTAAGTCTGTATATCGAGTAGCGTTAAGAGATTCCTTATAAAAAAGCATTGCCGCTTCCATAGCTTCTTTTTGCATTTTCCAAACCGGATCAGCTACGCTAAGCTTTATTAAAGCTGAGCTTGGATCTCCTTTAATATTTCCTTTTTCTAATTCCCTTTCTTCAGCTAAAATTTTGCTAAAAGAATATCCTTCTCCTGGAGCATCAAAATTCTCTCCTCCACAACGTTCAGCAACCAATCCCCTCCAATCATCTTTTATATCTTCCGTTCCTTGTCCCGTTTTTTTATCAGTTTCATTCATTTTAATCACATCCTAATTTTTAATTTACTGCTTATGCTATAATTCTAATGAAATAAAACAAAAAGTCAAATGCTTCCGAAGAAAAAAGAAATTAAAGCTAAAATCATTCCTAATTTAATTGCTTTTTGAGCAGAATGCGGGTTTTTAAAAGCAATAAACATTGAATAAATAAAGACCGAGTCAGCCGCAACCACTATTAAATATCCTTTTCCTAAAATATTCGCGACTAAAGGCAGAAAAGAAAAAAGAACAGCCGTGATTAAACAGAAATTAGCTATAATTATTGAATTCTTTTCGCCTATTTTCATTGGCATGGTCTCTCTTTCTTTTCTGTCGCCGCTAATATCTTCAACATCTTTTATTATTTCTCTACCTAATGTGGCAAAAAAAGCTAAAATAGCCAATATCGCAGAAGTTGTAATTCTTCCTACAACGGCTCCTCCAAAAAGAAAAATAGAGCCGGTTAAATAAGCAACAGCAATGTTGCCTATTAATCCCTTATTTTTCAAATATCTTTCATAAAAAATGAGCATGGCCGTATTGATTATTACTAAAATAAAACAAATTAAATTAATGCGCACTGAAAAAATTATTGCTAAAATAAAACAAGCAATAGCAAACATTAAAACAGATTTAGGAGTCAATCTTTTAGAGGGAATAGGCCTTTTGGGATGAGTCATAATATCTGTTTCCCTATCAAAATAATCATTCATAGCGTTTCCTCCCGCGTTAGTTATTGCCGCAGATAAAACAGCTAAAAAAATCAACAAAGCAAAAGAAAAATCCATACCAATACCAGCAATAGAGCCAATAATTACCCCAGCTGAAACCATTAAACAATTTAAAGGCCTGATTAATTCAATAAACACTTTTATTGTTTGTATTTGTTTTTTCATTTCTATAAAAAAATGCCCATTTAATTTTGGGCTTTTATTTTTTTATTACGCTTATAATCTCTTTTAATCTTTCCTTGTCTTTCTCAATGACTGTTCCTGTGACAATAATATCAGCGCCGGATTTTATCTTTTTTCTTGCTGTTGCCGCATTCCTAATCCCTCCTCCTACAATTAGAGGAATATCTATCTCTTTTTTAACCATTCTAATCATTTTATTAGAAACCGGTTTTTCCGCGCCCGAACCTGCCTCCAAATAAACACAGCTCATGCCAAAATATTGAGTAGTCAAGGCATATTTTAGAGCTTTTTCAACATCATCTTTCTCTATTATATCTAAATTTCCGCTAACCTGCTCTACCGCTGTTTTTCTCTCGCTTGTGCCTATTAAGACATAACCCATACTTATTGGTATAAGTCCAAATTTTTTAACAAGCGGAGCTCCTCTTAATTGTTCCTCCATAATAAACTGCCTTTTTTTAGAATTCATCAGCTTCATAAAGAATATGTAATCAGCAAACTCATTTATTGCTTCCGCGGAACTGGGAAATAAAACCACAGGAACATTCACAGCATCTTTTATGGCTATTGTTGTTTCTTGAGATTTTTGAAAATCAATAGTAGAGCCGCCCACCATTATAGCGTCAGTTCCGCAAGACACGCAAAAATCAGCCATTTCTCCCGCCTCGTCAGGTGTTTGCTTGTCCGGGTCTATCAAAGAAAAATGTAATTTTCCTTTTGCCTCTATCCATTGTTTTATTGTATTTTCCATTTTTAATGTTCTATTTTTTTTCTTCAAGTTTAACTTTAATTATTTTTTCTTGCATACCCCCGCCTGCATCGCTATGCCCGCCGCCATGACTGCCGTCAGGCTGTCGGGCTGGCGAAGCATTGCGGGCAGGTCTTAAAATTTTTAATGCAATTATCTTGTTAATTTCAAATTCCTGTAAAATATTTCTTAAAGGATTTTTCAAAGTAATTTTTTTCCCTTCACATTCTAAAATTATATCAAATTCCTTGATTCCCGCTTTATCAGCAGTGCTTCCTTTAACTATCGGCGACTCGCCCAAGCTTTCTCGGATTACTAAAGCGCCATAATCTACTGATAATTTATTTTTTTCTGCCATTTCCTTAGAAATTAAAACATATTTTAATCCCAAAAACGGCGTTCTTAGCCGGCCATATTTTTTAATTTCTTCTAAATCCTCTTTAACGTAATTTATAGGAATGGCAAATCCAATATTCTGAGCGCCCATTACTGTGGCAGTATTAACTCCTATAACTCTTCCCTCCATATTTATTAACGGACCGCCTGAATTTCCCGGATTTATCGCCGCGTCTGTTTGAATTAAGCCCTTTAAACGTTCTGCCTGAAAAGCAACCGGATCAGTAGCGGTAATATAACGGCTTAAGCCGGAAACAACTCCTGTGCTCACCGTATCGTCAAATTCTCCCAAAGCGTTTCCCACCGCAATTACCGACTCTCCTAATTCAATCTTGTCTAAATCTCCTAATTCTAAATAAGGAAAATTCTTTCCCTGAATTTTTAAAATCGCAATATCATTTATTGGGTCTCTGGCCAAAACCTTGGCAGGATATTTCTTTTTTGGACTTAATACAACTGTATATTCTGCTTTAGGGTCTCCAACTACATGCTGGCTGGTGATAACAAAACCGTCCGAAGAAACAATAAAGCCAGAACCGCCTCCTATTTTTATCATTTCTTTTTCAATTTTTCCGCCCGAGGCGGATCCCGCAGAGCGGGAAATTTTTGGCATAACAAGCTTTTGCCCTCCGAACGGAAACATATAAAAACCTTCTATCTTGGGAAGATTCTTGGAGACAATAATAGTTATTACTGCCGGACAAACTTTTTTTACTATATCTACAACTGATAATTCTTTAGTCATTAAATCTATAATACCATAAGATTTTATTGTCAACAACAAAAAAATATGTTAATTTAAAATTAAAATCTGCCCCTGTAGCTTAACGGATAAAGTAAGAGTTTCCTAAACTCTAGATATGGGTTCGATTCCCGTCAGGGGTACAAAAAAGGGGCCCATAGTATAGTGGTAAAACACCTCTATGGCATAGAGGAATCGCGAGTTCGACTCTCGCTGGGTCCACACGCGGGTATGGTATAAAGGTTATTACGCGACTTTTCCAAAGTTGCAATACGGGTTCGATTCCCGTTACCCGCTCATTTGAAAACAAAAAGACCCGACCTTTTGAATTCTTTAAGGTCGGGTCTTTGATTTTTACTTAGCGTATTCTACTACTCTGCTTTCTCTAATCACATTAACTTTTATTTCTCCTGGATATTTTAATTCTTCTTCAATTCGTTTCGCAATACCCCGAGCTAAATTATAAGCTCCAATGTCGTCAACCTCTTGAGGATTGACAAAAACCCTAATTTCTCTTCCAGCTTGAATCGCGTACGCTTTATTCACGCCAGAAAAAGAAGTAGCGATATCTTCTAACTCTCCTAACCGTTTAAGATAATTTTCTAAAGTATCTTTTCTCGCGCCCGGTCTGGCTCCGGAAATAGCGTCTGCTGTCTGAATCAAAACCGCTTCTAAGCTTTCATAAGGATACTCTTCATGATGAGATTTCATCGCGTCAATAACCTCCTTTTCTACTTTAAATTTTTCTAAAATTTTTATTCCAATGTCAACATGGGAGCCCTCTATCTGGCGGTCAATTGATTTTCCTATATCATGCAAAAGGCCAGCTGTTCTTGCTATTCTAACATCAGCTCCAAGCTCTTGAGCCAAGGCTCCGGCTAAATGAGCAACTTCAATTGAGTGAAGCAAAACGCTCTGCCCGAAACTGGTCCTGAACTTCAGTCGACCTAAAAGCTGAATAAGCTTTGGGTCAAGCCCGATTACTCCGACGTCATAAACCGCGGCTTCTCCAGCTTCTTTTACTTCTTTGGTAATTTGCTCCTGAGCAGCGGCTATCTCTTCCTCAATTCTTGTCGGCTGAATTCGGCCATCCTGAATTAATTTTTCTAAAGCAATTTTAGCGATATGTCGCCGAATTGGATTAAAGGCGGAAAGAACGACCAATTGCGGAGTTTCGTCAATTACCACTTCTACTCCTGTCAATTTTTCAAATGCTCTAATGTTTCTTCCTTCTTTTCCAATAATTCTTCCCTTAATTTCTTCATTAGGCAGGCTAATAGTGGTTGTTGTTATTTCCTGCGCTTGCGAAGGCGCATATTTCTGAATTGCTAAAGCGACAATCTCTTTGGCTTTTTTTTCAAACTTTTCAATCCCCTGTTTTTCCAATTCTCTTATCTTGCTTAAAATTTCCTGTTGGTGTTTCTGTTCTACATTCTTTAAAAGCTCTTTTTTTGCTTCTTTTTCTGAAAGATTACCTGCTTTTTCTAATTTTTTCAAGGTTTCTTCCTTCAGTTCTTCCAATCTTTCTTTAATTCCTTTAAGCTTCTCTACTTTTTGCTGAAAATCCTTTTCTTGCTGGTCTAAACCAGAAATTCTTTTATCTAAGACATGTTCTCTTTTTAATAAAAGTTGCTCTGTTTTAGAAAGCTCTCTCCTTCCCTGAATTGTCTCTTTTTGAGCTTGCTCGGCGATTTTAGCCGCCTTATTTCGAGCAGAAGAAAGTATTGTCTCCACCTCTTCTTTCGCCTGAGAAATCTTTTTGTGAATTTTTGCCTCAATTGTTCTATGGTCTCTTCTGGCAATGGACTGACGGGTCAAATATCCTAAAACCGCTCCCATAGATAAGCATATCACGCCTATCCCTAAAATAATAATTTGATTCATATTGTTGATTCATATTGTTATATTAATTATTAAATTATCATAACAAAAAATTTCTGTTTTGTCAAAAAAATAAAGACCCGACCTTTTGGATTCTTTAAGGTCGGGTCTTAAAAATTTTCTACAAAGAAATTAATTCATTGAAATAATTAAAAATTCCAGCTAAAAAAATTTTAATCAAAATAATAGGCGATGTTTCCTTCCATTCAGGCAAAAGAATTTCCGCTCCAACTGGACTATCGCCTGTGCCAATACAAGCTCCTAATTCATCAGATACATGCAATCTTACATCATATGATTGAGTAATTGGGTAAGATGTGGTAGCATCTCCTTTTATTGTAGAATCTATGCCTGGATTATAATTATAATCAAAATCCCACCCATAAGAAGTGCTGCCTAAATTTTTACAGGGAACAGAGGCAGGGATGCCGGTAGTCCAACATTGAGATTCATCGGTAAAAATTACTATTTCTCCAACGCCTGGATTTTGAGGACTGTGAGTAAAATCAGGCCAAGGCCAAGGATGATCAGGTGTATCAAAAGATAATCCTGCCGCCCAGCCAGAATCATTGCCCTGGTCATCATAAACCTTTGCCCACCAGTAATAAGTTTTATTGTAGTCCAATTGAGTCCCAATAACAGCTCCTGAAGTGTTTATACAAGAGATGGCTAAACCAGGATCTAAGTCAATACAAGCGGGACTGTTTATAGTGATATTAATTTCTGGACTTGTATCATTTACATTATTTATATCATTAATTATAAGGTCATATTTCAGCTCATCATCTCCGTCAGCATCGTTATATTTCCAGTCAAAGCTTACATGACTCAATCCGGACCCAATATCACAATAAATCTGAGAACCATTAGGATCGTTCATGTCAGTAATTGTTGGCGGTGAATTAGGAAGCGCAAAAAAAGCAGTAGTTGTTACTTTATAATTTGAAACAGGAGTGCCAGCGATAGGACAAGCTCCAACTCCATTAGAAAATCCGTCATTGTCTGGATCACAATTAAGATGATTAAAACTAATTGAATCTACTACCGTTCCGCCTCCCCAGGCAAACCCTTCTAATTCGCCTGAGCTTATATTTAAAGATACTCCATAATCTGCGCCTGCATCAGTAGGATCTTTTCTTAATTTTATCCAGCCGTCCCAGCCGTCGCCATGAGCCAAAGCTCTTGCCCATCCAGAAACTTCATTAGTGATAGTATCAATTTTAGCTTCGCAATTTGGAAAACAAGGAAAACCAGCATTATTATCTCCGGCATCACCTTCTGTGCCACTTCCATCATAATCAGCAAAAGCTATCCAGCCAATAGTTGGTTTTGGCGTGCCGTCAGCATCTTCTCCACCTCCAGCCCATGCATAACCAAAAAACACGCCCGTGGTTTCATCAATATCTACACCATAACTTGAGGTGGCGCACCAGTTCTCATTAACGCAATTAAAGCTAATCCAGCCAATATTTTCTGACCAAGCCCAACCCGAAACATTATCAGAAACATCAGCATTTGCCATCCCCACAGCAAAAAACGCAAAAACTATTAAAAAAATAATTAGATAATTTATTCTTTTAAAACATTTCATAATAAAATTCTAATTTCATATTTTTTCTTTTAGATTTAACCTCTGATTTTAAGCCATTTCAAACCATTTTAAAATAGAGTTAACGCTATTTTCTACTTACTTTTCATAGCCCGTAATGTTTAATGAATCCCAACTGCTAGTTAGAACACTGCCTGCTGGGACTATTAAAGGCGAAGAAAGAGAAACACAGTCTGACGCTGGAATCCCGTAATAAAATTCACCTCCTATCTTAAGATAGTTCGGAAGATCCTTATGGTTGAACATTGTAGTAATATACAATGTCTTTCCCGCAGGCACGGTATAGCTTCCTGTAGCAAGAATTACATTTTTGGCGGTTACTCCCGAGCTTACTTCAATGCCCGTAATGTTTAATGAATCCCAACTGCTAGTTAGAACACTGCCTGCTGGGACTATTAAAGGCGAAGAAAGAGAAACATAGTGTGGTATCACGTAATAAAATTCACCTCCTATCTTAAGACTGTTTCCAAGACCATGATGGTTGAACATTGTAGTAATATACAATGTCTTTCCCGCAGGCACGGTATAACTCCCTGTAGCAAGAATTATATTTTTGGCGGTTCCCTCGTATCCGTCAGGAAATCTAATATCGCCGCTACTGCTGGCGCCAGGAGCATCTGAGGTACAATTCACTACGGAACCGTTAGTGGTACACCATTTACCGTTAGTTAAAGTTCCTACCTGAGGATCAGTTTCGGAATAACTTGTCAAATACCTTCCATCTAAATCTATGCTTAAGTCAGATAATGTTCCGGTACGACCAAGAGTAAAAAATCCATTGCCTGTATTGAAATTAACACTATCAACATAATCGTTGCCGTCGCCGCCGGCTCCGCCAGTAAGATCTGTAAAATTGGCAGTAAGATTGCTTAAACCGCTTCTATTAAGAGTAAGAGTTTTAGTAGTGTCGCCCGAGAATGAAATACCCGTAACATAATTATTACCATCTCCGCCTCCGCCGCCGCTTGTTTCATATTGAAGCGATGGGTTTAAAAACAAAGCGTGACGACCGATTGCAATACCCATTACTTGAATCACAGCGTCAGCAGATGTGGGAGGAGTAACGGTAAGCTGACCAGGAGTTGTGGATAAATAAACCTGCCTCGATGGATTTGTCGGCAACGGAAACCAGTTATTCTTGCTCGCCTCACCCGATATTAAAACGCGGCCGTAAGTACCGGAAGGAATATCTTCTGTCGCTATTCCTATTGCCGGACGTCTATCTATATTATCAGCATCTGCTCTGTAAGCAATAACAGCATTCATAGACTCTACGCTTACTGCGTCAAATTTGCTGATATCTTCTAAGGCATGAACCCTGATGACGACACCAAAAGAAGAATTGCTATCGGGCTTACAGTAATTTTCACTACCAGGAAAAATCAATTTAGAATGTTTGCCGAGAACGCTCTCTCCATCTGGATCAATGTAGCATTTAGAGTCATTAGCGTCGTAAAACTCAGTAGCGGATAATCTCGCGTTTTTTACTTGAGCAGTGGTTCCTGTGTTAAGAGGAGTAGGAACATTATCTCCAGGAGGAACAGACGAGGGTTCGTTCCAAGCGAAAATTACTGCCGCGACAAACAAGGTCGCGCAAACAACAGTAAATATTGAAATAAGATTTTTTGATTTAAGCATAATAACATAAATCCAAAATCCAAAATCCAAAATCCAAAATTATATTTAGAATTTAAAATTTAGAAACTGGAATTTAATAATTAAAGGATTTTAAGTGTTTTTGCTTTAAATTCAGTTTTTCCCCGAATATTTTCTGAACTTCCTATTAAAACTTCCATTGCTGATTCAAGCTGCTTTAATCCTATGGCGCCTGTTTGGCGAAAAGTAGAGGTTTTGTCAAAAGTTATTGTCTCGTTAGTAAAAACAACTGTTAAGACCCTGGCTTTGCCATCGGCAAAATTAGTGCCTTTGCCTTTGATAATTACTCTGTCTGTTTTTACTTCAATAATAATTCCAGTAGTGCTAAAAATTTCCGGAGGCATAATAGGAGAAACTAAAGGAGCTTGTTCGCCGGTTTCTTCATCTTCAACCATAATTTCTCCTACATTTCCAGCTCCAGATTCCTGCGGTTTAATTGTCTCGGGTAAAGATTTTTGATACAAAGAAGCTATTTCCTTGTTTAAAACAGAGATATGATTCATTAATAACAAAACAAAAATTACTAAAACAATAATGACGAGAGGAAGAAGATATTTTTTTACAAAATCTAAAATAATTTTAAACATATTTTTTATAATTACTTATTATTATTTTATAATATCATTTTTAAAATTATTAACAAGAAAGTTATTCACAATATTGGCGCTTTCTCTTCCTCAAATTCTTTTTTTCTCTTCTGTAAAAAATCTTTAGTAAATTCAAACAATATTCCGACTAAGGGAATAACTAAAATCGCTCCCAAAATACCCCAAAGCGTTCCTCCAACTGCCAGAGCCACTAAAGTTAAAACCGGAGAAAGTCCGACAAATCTCTGAGAAAGTATCGGGGTCAAAATATTATTTTCAATTTGCTGAATCAAAGTAAAAGCAACCAAAGCAAATATCGCTTTAGTAAAAGAATCCAATGCAACAATAAAGAAAATCAAAAGACTAGTAATAATCGGCCCCACTATGGGAATAAAATTAAGAACTCCGGCTAAAAGACCCAAGGAAAAAGGATATTCCGTATTAAGAAGCGCAAAAGCAAGGTAAGAGAATGCTCCCACAAACAAGCAGGCGATAACCCTAGTCAAAAACCAACCGCCTACCTTTTTTTGGCATCTCGGCCAAAGATTTAAAGCATATTCCTCATATTCTTTTGGAAAAAAAAGAATCAAGGTTTTTTCTACGACTTTTTCTTCTAAAGAAAGAAAAATAGCCATGGTAATAACAAACATCGTTGAAAAAATTCCTCCAAAAATCGCGAAAAAGGCGCTAAACATATTTGCGGCTACTCCCTGCAAATCATCTCCTAAAATTCCAACAAAGCTCTCCGTGTCTTGAAACGCCTGAATTCCAAGTCCTTGAAAAAAGGGAAACGCTTTTTCAAAATATTGAGGAAGAAGTTTAGAAAAATTTTCAATTTCCGAAATAAATAAAGGAAGAAAGGAAAAAATTAAATAGCTTAATATGCCGAAGATACATAAATAGATAAAAACAACGCTCACTACTCGCGGAATTCTTCTCCTTTGTAAAAAATCTATTGCCGGATTAAAAAGAATTGAAATAATCAAAGCAAAAAGAAACCAGACAATAATGTCTTTTATTAAAAAAAGAATATAAAAACAAACAATAGCTATAAAAAGCTTAAAAATCGTTCCCCATGAAATGTCTAATACTTTTTGATTATTCATAATTTTAATAATTTCTGAAATTTATTTTTATCTCTAAACGGTCCGATAAGGGCTAAATTCAGTTTTTCCGGCTGAAAAATATCTTGAGCTGTATTTAAAATATCTTCTCTGGTTATTTTATCAATTTTAGCGCATTTTTCTTTTAAAGTTAAGGTTTTTTGAGATAATAATTCCTGACTGGCATAGAAAGACGCTTGAGCGTCAGATGGCTCTAAGGACAACGTCATAGTTCCTTTCAAATAGTCCTTTGCTTTTTGCAGTTCTTCTTGATTTATCTTTCTATTTTTCAAATCTTTATATTCTTTTAAAATCAATTTTATCGCTTTTTCTACTGATTGATTGTTTATTCCGGCTAACGTCATTAAGTAACCAGTATCAGTGGTGTTTTCTGAATAAGTATGGATATAATAAGCCAATCCCTGTCTTTCTCTTACAGAAATATGAAGCCGGGAACTCATATAACCGCCTAAAATCGCGGCTAAAACCGCTTGCGCGTATTTTTGCGAGGCAAATAAATCACAACCTCTTACTCCCAAGCAAAGGTGGGTTTGGTCTGTTTTCTTAAAATGAATTAAAAATTGCGGCTGATTTTGCTTTTCAATTGTTTTCAATTTTGACTTTGGGATAATTGCTCCTATGCTTTTAAAATATTTCTTAATTTTTTTCTCTACATTTTTTGGATTTATATTCCCGGCGACACAAATTATAGTATTATGAGCTGAATAATGATTTTTTTGGTAATTTAAAAAATGTTTTCTCTTAAATTTTAAGATATTCTTCTCTTCTCCAATTATAAACCATCCAGCTGGCTGATTCCCGTAAAGAAGTTTTTCCCAAAGATCTCCAATATAACTCATTGGTGTGTCTAAAATCATATTTAATTCTTCAATTATCACTCCTTTTTCTTTTTTTATTTCTTTTTCCTCTATTTTTGAATTTAAAAACATATCTGAAACCCAATCCATGGCTAAATCTAAATGTTGAGAATCAACTTTTGCCCAATAGCCGGTATATTCTTTTCCAGTGAAAGCGTTAAACACTCCTCCAACTTTATCCAGCGTCTCGGCAATTTTTAAAGTATTCGGTCTCTTCTTTGTTCCCTTAAAAAACATATGTTCTAAAAAATGAGAAATGCCGTTATTTTCTTTATTCTCATATTTTGAACCAGCTCCAACCAACACTAAAACAGTCGCTGTCTGAGTGTTTTTCATAGGAACAGTAATAATCCGCAAACCGTTTTTTAATGTAATTTTTTTATACATAATTTAAGAATTTCTAATTTCTAATTTCTAATTTCTATTAAATGTCTAATTTTTTAATTTCTAAACTTTTTTCTTGTCCAGCGTGTTGGTGATTTTTTGAAAAATTAGATGAAATTCATGAGCTTCTTTCCAGAAAACTCTTATTTTTTCTTTTGACTCAGGGTAATATTTAGCCAATATTCTAAGCCAGTATTTTGTTTCATTAGTTTCCTTTTTACAGATGTATATCTTATTTCTAAAATCTCGTTTTGAGCTTGAGGCATTTGCTTCGCAGCAATTTGCTCCAACAGAGGTTGCTGCTCTTGCTAATTGTGTAATAATATTTCTGTTAATATCATCTCGCTTAATGCTCTTTATAAATTCTATTATATCTTCGCTAAATTTCGCTGTTCTTTCCTCTAAATCATATTCTTTGTTCTTGCTGTTTGAAAATTTAGTCATTGAAGATTTAATAGAAATTAGAAATTGAAAATTAGTAATTCTATTGAACTATTCCCTGTTCTTCGCTAACTGTTTCATCATCCGGTAAAGTGGTGTTGACAGTTTCGGCATTGCTTTCTAAAATCTGCTCTGTCCACTGGTCTTCGCAAATAATTCTTGCTTCTCCAATAAGAGACGGTGTCTGACCTTTTTGTTGAGAACTTGGAGTTAAGACAACTTGAAAGGCAAGCACGGGATTTTCTTCACCTGCTTTAAGATCTCCTATGTCCCAAACAAGCTCCCTGGATTTAAAATCAAAACTAAGCTTTGATTCTTTTGGAAAAATTTCGCCGGTTAATTTAACTTCTTGAGGCAAAATAGCTTTTACTTTTACATTCTCTGCGTCGTTATAAAAATTCTTAGCCTGCCACAAAATTGTATAAGCAGTTGTTTCTCCAACTTTTGGAGGAATTGTTCCTGAATTTTCCCAAAATTCCTGCTCAAAATAACCTTTTTGAGTCAATTCTATTTTTGAATTGATTTTTGTTTTAAATTCTTCTTTGGTTTGAGAAAGAATAACTGTATTTTTAATAAAAGAGTTTTTATCTTGGGGTCCAGACACTTGCCATTCCTCTTTTAAGTTCACCCAAAATTCAACTACCCCCTCTTCTTGAGCGTCCAAAAATCGAAGTTTTGAAACTTTTCTCCAATCCCAAATAATTGAATTATCTCCAGATTTATATTCCCCTTCTGACGTTTTTAAAGATTCTAAATCAAATGGCTTGCCTTCAAGTTTTACTACCAAAAATAATTTCTCAAACGCCTCTTCTCCAATATTTTTAAAGAAAATCTCATAATGCAAAAAATCGCCAGGAGCAGCAGTATATTGAGAAGAACCATTAATTTCCTGATTTATGTATAAAGAGGGTTCAATAATTTCTACTGTTTTAACCGCCTCTTTTAAAAGGATAAACTCTCCTTCCTGCCAAATGCCCAAAATCGCTCGAAAAGTTTTTTGATCTCCTATTTCTCCTTGCAGTTTTCCTTTAATTTTTATCCTTCCTCCTTCAGCTTTATTTAAAGAGCCAATTTCCCATTCTATTTTTTCTAAAGATTGAGGCTGACTCTCTAAAAATTCAAATCCAGAAGGATATTCAATTTTAACTCTTAAATCAGTTAAGGAATAATCTATGTTGGAAAAATAATTTAGAGCAAAAGAAATTTCTTTCATACTGTCAACTTTAGAAGAAAGGTCAAATTCAAAAGTCAAAGGGATAAATTCAATCTTTGTGCTAAAACTTGTTTTTGACTCATATCGAGCTTTTAAATCTTTAGGACGATAAAAAATAAAGGCCTTGGCAGTTTTCATCTCTTTCTCTTTCCCTAAAAGCCGACATTCAAAGTGAAAGGTTTTTTCCTCCCCAGGATAAATATCGTCTAATTCCTGTTCTACCCTTAATGAATCGCCTTGCTTGATTAAAGAATATTCTGGATATTCAAAAATAAGCTTAGCGTCTTCTAATCGAACATTTCCGTTATTCTTATATTTTACCGTATATTCAATCTCTTCTCCTGTTTCTGCTGTTTCCGGGCCTAAAATTTCCAATTTTAAAATATCTTTTGAATAAAGATTTTTCTGATGCTCCCAATAGCCGACTATCCCTAATCCCAAGGTTAAAACTATAATTAAAATTGTTATTTTTTTTCTAAAAGACATATTCCATATTTAGCAGCGCCTTCGGCATAATACTTTTGAATCTCCGCTGTTGTCAATGCCCGATTATAAATCCGCACTTCATCGATTGCGCCATCAAAATAATTGCGAGGAGATGTATGACCGCGAGCGCCTATTAATAATTTATTAGTATTATTTCCTATATTCCCTTCTTGAGGCCTTGTATAAACAAGCTCTCCATCTTTATAAACATATTGGCTCGACTTATCATAAACAACTACTGCATGATGCCACTTATTTGAATCTACAGAAAAATCTGTTCCTCCATCCCAATGCCAATGAGGCTGCCATGCATATTGAAAATAACCATTATTAACTCTTGCCTCATATAAATTTTCTTTATTATAAATTATATTCTCTCCACTTTTGCCGCCCCAGTTAAACCACGCTTCTATAGTCCATGAATTATCATTAGAGCATAAACTCTCATTGTTTCCACAGTCAATATGGTCACTGGTTCCATTAAAACTCAAAGCTCCCCTAACGATTCCATCAACTGGAGTAGTTCCGTGAACAGTTGCATGGTTTTCATAACCGCTGGTATCTCTTCCTAAATCGCTGGAATCGTCAAAAGTCCATTCGCCGACTAAGTCAGAACCCAAGCTAACTCTCACGGTATGAGCAAATTCCATTGCTTTTTTCAGCCGAGCTTCGTCTTTCATGCTTTTAAGTGTTACTACAACAAGACCAGATAAAATTCCAAATATAGCAAGAACAACTAAAAGCTCTACGATAGTAAACCCTTTTTGTTTTATATTCATCATCTTTATAATAACTTTTTAAAAATTATTTTGCAATTCAGAAATATAATAATTAGAAATATTCTTAAGATTTTCTATATTTTTGTTCTCTATTTTAAGATGTTTAACAACTTCCCATTTTCTTTTCAAAATAAGGCGTAAAATCTTAACTGTTTCTGAAGTTGTTGCTTCAAATTCTTCTGATTTTATTTTCTCAAAACATCGGCTGCAAATTATCCCACCATCTTTATAACTAAAATAAAGTTTTTCAGGGGCAAGCTTGTTTTGACAAATAGAACAAAGATAAAGCTCTGGCTGATATCCTAAAATTGAAAAAAAATTCCAAAGGAAATAATAGTATATAATTTCTAATTTTAAATTATTTAATCTATCAAAAGTTTCACTTAATAAGCCCCAAATTTTTTTGTCTGCCTGTTCCTCCTTTATAAAATTATCCAAAATTTCGGAAATTTTATAGGCGATTTTTAATCGTTCTAAATCTTCTCTTATACTCTGAAAACTGTCAATTAAAACAACATCAGTAAGGGTTTTATAGTTCTTGCCTTGAATAAACTCAATTTCTGATAAATAAAAAAGTTCCAACCCTGCTCTTAATTTTGACTTAATTTTTCTTTCTGCTTTGGCTAAAACTTTTAATTTCCCAAAATCGCGAGTATAGATTGTAAAAATCCGAGCAGCTTCTCCCTTATCAATTTTTTTTATAATAATGCCCTGCGTTCGATAATGAGTAAACATAAAATTTTAAATTTTTCTGATTCCCAGCCAGAGTTTTTCTTGATTAACTTTTACCTCCCGTTCAATATCAAAAACCATTCTCGGTCTATCTCCTGCTCGAAAATCTTCAGCCACAACTTCTTTTAGAATAAACTCTTTATTTCTGGCTAAAACTTTATTTAAGAAAGAAGAACCAAAATAGCGGACCAAAACTCTGTGTCTTGGCTTATACCCAGCTTTTTTCCGCATTACCTGAATCTGACGAATAACCTCTCTGAGCATTCCCTCTTCTTTTAGCTCTGAAGTAATCTTTACATCAAGTTCTATCTCTTTTTTAATTTTTTTATCAAAAACTATCTCTTTAACATTAACCTCTTCTTTTATTAGCTCTAATAATTCCTCTGGAATTTTTGTGTTTTGTGTTTTAATTTTTAGCTTTTTAAGTGGTTGTCTGACTTTTATTCCTATTTCTGCTCGCTCTGCCAAAGCTAAAGCTGTAATCTCTCGTACTCGCTTCATTTTTTTTTCTAAATCATTATCAATCAATTTTTTATCCGGCTTTGGATAGTCCTCTAAGTGAACCGACTCTTTTCTGCCTCCTAATTTTTGATAAACTTCCTCGCTGATAAAAGGAGTAAATGGAGCTAATAATTTAGTTAAACTTAAAAGCAAGTAATATAAAATCTGGGACGCTTCTTCTTTTTCTTGTTTTGTTTTTGGTTTTTGAAGTCGTCTTCTAGACCGACGAATATACCAATTTGAAAGATCATTAATAAAATCATCAAATAAGCGAGTGGCTTTAGTTAACTCATACTTATTCATCAACTCAACTACTTCTAAATCCAAACTATTTAATTTAGAAATAATCCATTTATCTAAAATATTTTTTGATTTTTTGATTTTGCTTGACCTAAATTTTTTATCAGCATAAGTATCAAAAAAAATAAAAGAGTTCCAAAATGTTAAAATTGTTCGACGCAAAACCTCGGCAATTCTTTTTTCAGAAACAATATAATTTTCGCCAATTTGAGCACTGGAAAGCAAAAAATAACGCAAAGCGTCAGCTCCTTGGTTGTCAAAAATAATTTCTGGGGCAGTATAATTTTTCAAACGTTTTGAAAGTTTTTTCCCGTCCTCGCCTAATACTAATCCGTTAACAACAACATTTTTAAAAGCCGGTTCATTGAAAAGAGCGGTTGAAAGAACATTTAAAGTATAAAACCATCCCCTGGTTTGATCTATGCCTTCTGCTATAAAATCCGCAGGAAAAGTTTTTTCAACAAATTCTTTATTTTCAAAAGGATAATGCCATTGCGCGTATGGCATTGAACCGCTTTCAAACCAACAATCAAAAACCTCTTTTACTCTTTCCATCTTTTTGCCGCACTTAGAACAAATAAATTTTACCTCATCAATATAAGGACGATGAAAATCTAATTTTCCTTGTTCATTGTAAGGAAATTTTCTGTATTCAATTTCTTGAAGCTCTCCTGGCTTAACGCCTCCCTTTTTTCTGTCCAGAAAACCAAACATTTCCTCGTTTTCTAATCCTTGCATCGCGCCGCCTAAAAGCCATAAAGGGTCTCCATGGGAAACAATTAAAATATTTTTATTTTTATATTTTTTCTCAACATCCTGGATAAAATCAATCATTCTTTTCCGACAATTAACCCATGTCTCTCCTTTTTCCGGCGCTTCATAAAAAAGCTTTTTATTTGATTTTAAAAATTCTGCTTTAAATCGTAAAACTGACTTGCCGTCCCAAACTCCTAAATTAATATCCCAAAGCCGTTTATCAAACTTTATTTTAGCCATAGTTTCTTTAGCAATAATCTCCGCTGTTTCTTTGGTTCTTAAAAAATCAGAAGCAAAAATTAAATCAAGTTTTTGTGTTTTGAGAAGTTTTTTTATTTCTCTTGCCGCTTTCTTTATCTGAATTTCTCCAATTTTGGTTAAATGATAATTATTATTAGGGGTTATGCTAATAATTCCTTTCACATTTTGCTGAGCTAATCCGTGTCTAAGAGTAAAATATTTATTATTTGAAAATTTTTGCTTTTTCAGGTCTTCTTTTGAGCTAATAACCTTATTATGTCCGCATTCTTTACACTCCCAAATTGGAAGAGGCGCTCCCCAATAACGGTTGCGGGAAAACGACCAATCTCTTGCTTTTTCAAGCCACTTGCCAAACCGACCCTCTTTAAGATGAGCAGGCACCCATCTGATTTTTTTATTATTTTTAATTAATTGTTCTTTAAATTTTGTTACAGCCACATACCAGCTATCAAGAGGATAATAAAGCAATGGCGTGTCGCACCGCCAGCAAAAGGGATACTTATGAATTATTTTCTCTTGCTTAAATAGTAAATCTCTTTTTTCTAAATCCTCTTTAATGTCTTTATCGGCTGTTTTAACAAATCTTCCCTCTCCTGGAATATCTGAATCCTTAACAATTTTTCCTTCTAAATCTACTGTTATTAAAACAGGCAAATTCTCTTTTTTGCCCAATTCCATATCATCTACCCCAAAAGCCGGCGCGATATGAACCATTCCGGTTCCATCCTCCAAACTCACGAAATCCGCTGCCACAACTTTGTAGATATTTCCTGTTTTTTGTGTTTTGTCTGCTATTTTTTGATATAACGCTTTATACTCTAACCCAATCAACTCTTTTCCTTTAAATTTTTCTATAACTTTATAATCACTACTTAACACATTTAATCTTTCTTTGGCTAAAATAAAATACTCATTTTTAATTTTTATTTTCACATAATCAAATTTAGGATTTATAGCAATAGCTGTATTTGCCGGCAAAGTCCACGGGGTGGTTGTCCAAACCAACAAATAAGTATTTTTTTTCTTTTTTAGCGAAAATTTTATATATATTGATTCATCTTCTATCTCTTGATAAGCCCCTGGCTGGTTTAATTCAAAATTAGAAAGAGCAGTGCCGCAACGAGGACAATAAGGAGTTACACGAAAATCTTTATAAACCAATCCTTTTTTATGTAATTGAGCAAGCACCCACCAAACCGACTCTATGTAATTATTGTCCATTGTGGCGTAAGCGTTAGAATAATCAGCCCAACGGCCGACTCGTTCCAATGTCTTTTGAAACTCTTTAACGCATCGAAAAACAGAACCATGGCACGACTCGTTAAATTTTCCAATGCCTAATTTTTCAATATCTTTTTTAGTTTTCAATCCCAGCTCTTTTTCAATTAAATTTTCGACTGGCAAACCATGGCAATCCCAGCCAACTCGGCGGGGAACTTGATATCCCTGCATTGCCCAATAGCGCAAAACAGCGTCTTTAATAGTAGTTGCCAAAATATGGCCATAATGAGGCAGGCCAGTGGCAAAAGGAGGACCATCATAAAAACTAAAAATCCGCGCTCCTTTGCGCTGTTCAATTGATTTCTCAAAAATTTTGTGTTCTTTCCAAAACTTTAAAATCTTTTCCTCATTCTTAGGCAAACTAAATTCCATATACTTCTAAAATATCATCTTTTCCACTTTTTTTCAAATAAATCTAAAATAAAAAAAGGAGCTTAGCTCCTTCTACAGCAAAGCATACCAAATATCCCAACTTTGTCAATCTATTGTTGACATTCTTTTTTAAAATTGGTAATCTAAAATCAATATGTTAAAGAAAATTCAAAAAATTTCATCATATTTTGCCGTGTTTGACCCAGCTGAAGAAGGTGGCTATAATGTTTCTTTCCCTGATTTTCCGGGCTGTATTACCTTTGGAAGAACTTTTGAAGAAGCTAAAGAAAAAGCAAAAGAAATTTTAGAATTATGGATTGAGGAATTAATCTCTCAAAAGCAAGAAATACCTTTAAAAATTAATAGACCCATTGTTGATGAAATAAAAATTGCTCTACCTCAAAAAGTATTTTAATCCAAAAAATATTTATGCGGCCAATCAGCGCCAAAAAATTAATAAAAATCTTAAAAGAAAATGAATTTATGCTTTCCCGCCAAAAAGAAAGTCATATGATTTGGAAAAATCTTAAAACTAATATAATCGTCCCTGTTCCATTACATGGAAAATCTAAACCTATTCCAATTGGTACCTTAATGGCAATTATTAAACAGTCAAAAATTCCTAAAGAAAGATTTAAATAAACATTTTTTTTATTCTCAGCTGCATTCAGCTGTTTTTTTATTTTAACAAATTTTTCTTCAAAAAAAAGAGCTTTTCGCTCTTTAAATTAAATACTAATAAACTAATTCTTTTACCTTTTTTTCTATATTATCAGACAGCATTATTTCTGTTCCGATTAAAGCCGCGTCAATGCCGAGATTAAACATTCTATCTAAATCAGTTCTGCTCCTGATTCCGCTTTCGCTTATTTTTATTCTGTCTTGCGGAATTTTTGACGCCAATCTTTCTGTAACAGCTAAATCTATTTTTAATGTCTTCAAATCTCTGTTATTTATTCCAATTAATTTTGCGTTAGAATTTAAAGCAAATTTCAAATCTTCTTCATTGTGTATTTCAACCAAGGCCTCCATTCCTAATTCATGAACTTTTTCTACAAATCTTTTGGTTTTTTCTTTTAATATCCTTGCAATTAAAAGCACTATGTCTGCGCCGCAAGCATACGCTTGATAAATCTGAAATTCATCTACAAAAAAATCTTTGCATAATACTGGAATTTTTACTGCTTGTTTTGCTTTTTTTAAATCATCTAATCTCCCGCTAAAATGCTTATCTGTAAGCACTGATATTCCACTTGCTCCTCCTTTTTCCATTTGTTTCGCAGCTTCCACAATGTCAATATCTTTTATTATCCCAATGCTCGGACTTTTTCTTTTAATTTCAGCAATAATAGGATTTAATCCTTTTTGTTTTGTTTTTTGAATTGTCGAAATTATTGAACGTTTATTCTTTATCTTTTCTATTTCTTTAATTTTCTCATCACTTATTGTATTAATATTAAACTTCATATTTTTTACATCTTTTCTGGCGCGGAAATACCTAAAAGATTAAGGCAATTTTTTAAAACCTGACTCGTAGCCGCAGTTAAAGCCAATCTAAATTCTTTCTCCTTGATACTTTCCGCTTGAATAATCGGACAAATATTATAAAAATGATTATATTTTTGAGCCAAATCAAAGGCAAAATTACAAAGCAAATTAGGCGAAAATTTATCAGCTGACTCTTGAACAATTTCAGGAAATTTATAAATAGTTTTTAAAATATTTTCTTCTTCTTTTTTAAAATCAAATAATTCAAAATCAGCTTTTTGCAAACTCCTAGGTTGGACTTTTGACTTCTTTATTACGCTTTGGCAACGGGTAATTGTATATTGAAGGTAAGGTCCAGAATTTCCTTTAAGATTTAAAACTTTTTCCCAATTAAAAATTATATCTTTACTGTAATGTTGAGACAGATCATTGTATTTTATCGCTCCTATGCCGACCATTTTTGCGATTTTTTCTTTTTCTTTTTTAGAAAATCCCTTGCTCGTCTCTGATTTTTCAATAATCTCTCTTGCTCTTTTTACTGCTTCTTTCAAAACATCTTCTAAATGGATGGTCTCCCCTTTTCTGGTTGAAAATTTTCCTTGTTTTCGGCGAACTAATCCATGGACAACATGAATAAATTTTTCTTTCTTCTCCCATCCCAAAAATTCAACAGCTAAAAATAATTGCCTTAAAAAAAGATATTGATCGGCTCCGACTTCATAAATAAAAAGGTTTGGATGCCAGCGAGATATCCTATATTTAACAGCCGCTAAATCTCTAGCTAAATAAGTGGTTGCTTTGTCCGACTTTAAAATTATAACTGGAGGAAACTTATCCTTTTTGTATTTAATAATTATTGCTCCCTGACTTTGAATCGCAACTTTTTTCTCGATTGCCTCAGCAATAATGTCTTTAGCCATATCTTTATAAAAACTTTCTCCAATCGTATAATCAATTTTTATTCCAAGCAAATTGTAAATTTTCTGAAATTCTTTTAAGCTTATAGCCCTACAATCCTGCCAAATTTTTTTAGCTTCCTTGTCTCTCGCTTCTAATTTTTGAAACCAAGCTCTTGCTTGTTTTTCCATCTCTGGATTTTTTTCTGCTTCCCTGTGGAATTCAATATATAATTTTTCTAATTTTTCAATTGTTAAATCTTTAAGAAATACTTTTTTTTCTTTAATTTGATAAATAAGCTTCCCGAATTGAGTCCCCCAATCTCCAAGATGATTGTCTCCAATAGTTTTCCATCCCAAAAATTTATAGATATTATAAAGAGATTGACCAATAATTGTTGAACGCAAATGTCCTATTCCAAACGCTTTGGCTATATTTGGAGAAGAATAATCTATAACAACGGTTTTCCCTTTTCCTGTTTTACTTGAACCGAATTTATCGCCCTGCCTTAAAACATCTGCGATTTGTTTTTGTAAAAATTCTTTTGAAACAAAAAAATTGATAAATCCCGGACCTGCTATTTCAATTTTTTCCAAAATTTGGATTTTGGATTTTGGATTTGATTTGGAATAATTTGGATTTTGGATTTTGGATTTGATAGCTTCTGCTATTTCTTTTGGATTTTTTTTAATCGTCTTGGCAATCTGTAAAGCAATATTTGTACTATAATCTCCATACGCTCTATTTTCTGGATGCTCTACTAAAATTTCAGGAATATCAAATTTAGCAAGTTTTTTTTGCTTTTGAAGTTGTTTTATCGCCTGCTCTATTAAACTTTTAATCTCGTTTCGCACCATTGTCTTTATTTTACCCTTTTTTTATGCTAATTTAAAGTAATCGCCCTCGTAGTTCAATGGACAGAATGCGAACTTGCGGAGTTCGTGATAGAGGTTCGACTCCTCTCGAGGGCACAAAGAACTACCCCCGACTTGTCCGGGAGTTCATTTTATCTCTTTTCTTATAGCATCAGCTATTTCTTTTAATTCTTTTTCTTTTCCCTTTTATAATTTCGCAATATTTGCATTTCTTTGACATATATTTTTTGTCTTTATTTTAACTCTTATTGACTAATTTATCAATAATACTTGAATACTTGACTTTTTTTTATTTTCAAGTATTATATAAGTGTAAGGAAGGAATTATTTCCTTTTTTTAGATAGTTCCTTGCAAATAAAATATACCAACCACAAAAATGGAAATTACAGGAAGACCTGCAGGAAGCGAAAACCAACCACGAGAAAACGGATGCGAAGAAGAAGAAGAAGAAGAAGTGTACAATCCAAAGTGCTGTCGTGATGGCGACGGCAACAATGTTATCGAAATGTCTATCATTTAAAACCCTTTTTTCTTTTTTTATTTTTTATTATAAAAATCAGAAAAAGGGTTTTTGTATTGTCTAAAATTTGACATAAATTTTAATTTGTTTATTATAAAAACCAAGGAGAGCGAAATAGCTCCTTAAAAATGAGGTGATGCAAATGAAAAAAACGAAAGTAGAATTATTGTGGCATTGGATGATATGAGCGAAGAAGAAGCTCTTAAATTAGCAAAGAGCTTAAAAGGAAAAGTTTGGGGATTTAAAGCAAATGCTTTACTTGACATAATGGGTCCAGTTAGGTGCATTAAAGAGCTCCAAAAATATGGACACGTAATGGCAGATCCAAAACTTCACGATATTCCAAATACAGTGAAGAATAGAGTAAATATCTATATTGACGCAGAATTAAGAAATGAAATTAAGGAAGTGGATATTATAACCGTAATGGCTCCCGGAGGCATAGAAATGATGAGATCTGCTGTTGATGCAGTAAAACAGCAAAGCTCAAGCAGAGAGTTCCCAATGACTAAAATTGCAGCCGTTACAGTGCTTACTTCGTTGGGCGAAGAAGAGTGCCAGATCAATCTTGGAGGACCAGTAAAGGCAAAGGTTTTGCAATATGCAAGGAATGCTGTTCTTGCTGGATGCCCGGCAATAGTTTGTTCTGCCCAAGAACTTCTATTTCTACAACAATTTCCAGAATTGGATGATTTAATAAAAATCACGCCAGGAATTAGACCAAAGGGAGTGTCAGAAGACGACCAGAAAAGAGTAAACACGCCCTCAGAAGCAATAAAAAACGGGGCAGATTTGTTGGTAATAGGAAGAGCAATAACAGAAGCAGAAAATCCAGCTGAAGAAGCTCAAAAAATCAATGAAGAAATTGAGCAAGCGATAGAAGAAAAAGAAAACTAAGGAAGCTAAGCTTCCTCTTTTTTTATTTAAAAATTTGACATTTGCTGTTTTTTCAATAAGATAGAACTATAGTTCGTTACGAACTGAATATTCAAAAAAAACAAAACTGAGGTGAATAAAAAAAATGAAAAAACAAGATGTGTTTGATAGTATATCGCCGATAGATTATCGATATCCAGATAAGGAGGTTGTCCATTATCTTTCTGAAAATGGTTTTACCCGCTATAAGCTTTTGGTGGAAATTGCACTAATAAAAACCTTGCATAAGCGAGGCATATGCGGAGCTGATGTTATTAAAGAGGTTGAATTGGCTTGTGAAAAAGTAACAACTGAAGATATTTATGATGAAGAAGGGCGGATAAAACATGACATTCGCGCGTTGGTAAACTGTATTCGGGATAAAATTAGTAAAGCAGCCAAGCGTTTTGTTCATATGATGGCAACCTCGTTTGATATTTCTGACACTGCAAACGCGGCTCGCTATAAGGATGTGACTAAAAAAATTCTTTTGCCAAAACTTATTAAATTGGCAAGGGTGCTTATTGAGATAACAAAAAGAGAGGCTGAAACTAAACAAATTGGCAGAACCCACGGCCAGCACGCTGTTCCAATTACTTTCGGATTTGCAATAGCAGAATACGTCAGCCGTTTAGGGAAATGCATTTTATCTCTTGATAAATTGTCCGATGAGCTTGTCGGAAAATTTTCAGGAGCAGTCGGAGGATATAATGCTTCGTCATTATTCTTTGATGACCCCGAGGTGTTTGAACAAGAAATTTTGGCAGAACTTGGGCTAAAACCCGCTGATCACTCAACTCAAATTGTCCAGCCCGAGCCATTAATACGACTACTCTGTGAGGTCGTGACGACTGCTGGCGTATTGGCAAATTTGTCTCGTGATATGAGAAACCTGCAACGAACAGAAATTGGTGAAGTCGGAGAAGCTTTTGAGGGAGATCAGGTAGGGTCTTCAACTATGCCGCAAAAACGAAATCCTATTAATTTTGAAAACGCAGAAAGCTTTTACACAATTGTTATGCCAAGAATAATAACAGTATTTATGAACCAAATTAGCGAACACCAACGAGACCTTACAAATTCGGCTTCAGCGCGAACTTATGGAGAAATTTTTGCATATGTAGCATCAACGGCAGAGCGCCTTACCCGGACAATGAAAAAATTGCAAGTTGATAAAGACAACCTTCAGCGCAATTTGGCTTTTCAGCAGGACTTAATTATTGCAGAACCACTATATATTATTCTGGCTGCCATGGGACATCCTGATGCCCATGAAAAAGTGCGTCTTTTGACTCTTCAAGCCCAGCAAAAACATAAACCGCTTGAAAAAATTGCGATAGCAGATAAAGAAATAGCACCGTATTTTGAAAAAATGACGCCTTATCAGCGAAAAACTCTTTCTAACCCATCAACTTATACAGGGATTAGCGTTGAGAAAGCGAAAAAAATAGCGGCTGAATGGACTGAAAGACTTAAAGAACTTGAGCAAAATATTGGTCGGGGAACCTTCCCGACCATACCTAAATAAATAGCATCCAAAGGATGCTTTCTTTTTTTACAGGGTTGACATAAGTTTTAATTTGTTTATTATAAAAAACTAAGGAGAGCGAAATAGTTCCTTGAAAACGAGGTGATGTAAATGACAAATTTTGACCAAAAAAAATTTGATGAATTTGTAATTAAACAAGATGTAATTGGATTTCCTAAAGAACCTATAAAGCTAAAATCTGGAAGGATTTCTAACTGGTATGTTAATTGGAGAAATGTTGCCGAAGATGTTTGGCTAATTAATAAATTAGCAGATCATGTTATCGCATTTGTTGAAAATCGGGGATTAAGTCCTCACTGTTTTTACGGAGTTCCAGAAGGAGCAACTAAATTGGGTACAACTACCCAATCCAGGTGGGCAGAAAAACAAATAGATTATGGCCCAGGAGCTTATCCGTTGCCCATGGGTAGAGGAAAACCCAAAGAAGACCACGGCGACCCGAAAGACATATATTTTGTTGGTATGCCTAAAGGTAAAACTATTATTTTGGAAGATGTAACAACAACAGGAGAATCTTTGCTTAAAACAATAGATAAATTATTAGAAATAGAAGCTACTGTAATAGCGGCTATTGTATTAACAAATAGAAACGAAATAGGAAATCGCGGAAAAAGTGTTGAAGCCGTTAGAGATAAGGGAATTCCTTATTATACTATGAGTAATGCATTGGATTTATTACCATTGGCTTACGAAAAATTGCAGCCAGGTGAAGATGTTGCAAAGCTTGTTGAAAAATATTTTGACAAATATGGGATAGAGCCAATAAAATTAATTAAGTAGAACAAATGTTCTGCTTATTTTTTTGGTTTTCATAACAAATCAGGTCGATCGACCT
>JAGLUP010000002.1 GCA_023134715.1 Candidatus Parcubacteria bacterium | reverse complement strand
GGGTTGGGCTGTTCGCCCATTAAAAAGGTACGCGAGCTGGGTTCAAACCGTCGCGAGACAGGTTGGTCCCTATCTACCGCAGGCGTTGAGTCTTGAAGGAATTTGCTCCTAGTACGAGAGGACCGGAGTGAACTAACCTCTGGTGTACCAGCTGTTCCGCCAGGAGCATTGCTGGGTAGCTAAGTTGGGAAGGGATAAGCGCTGAAAGCATCTAAGCACGAAGCCCATCCTAAGATTAGGACTCATAGATTGGTTGGAGAACACAACCTTGATAGGCTGCAGGTGCAAGGGCAGTAATGTCTTTAGCCGAGCAGTACTAATAAATCATTGATGTTTTACTCCGCTAAGCGCACAATAAAATTACTTTTTTAAAAAGGACGTTGTAGTGGCGGCTATACTGGAGTTGTCCCACCTGATCCCATTTCGAACTCAGAAGTGAAATACTCTAAGGCCGATGATAGTAGGTTTTCCTGCGAAAGTAGGTAGCTGCCACTATAGCGTCTTTTTGTTTTGCCCCCCACTTTTTTCTAAAAGTGTGGGGTTGCTTTTTTATTCTATTTTGTTAGGATAAAAGAGTTCTATTTTCAAAATAGAACTAAAAAAAAAGAGGTGTACATTAAAAAATGAAAAAGGATGAGATAAAAACAGGAAAAACAGCTTATAGAAAAACTATAGAGAAGCATTTATTGAGGACGCTTGCTGACGGAAGTATGGTGTTGCAAGTTGATCGGGTCTGGGGACACGAAATCACTCCACCGCCTGGTATAATAGACGCGCAAGACCGTGGATGTGATGTGGTATTTAATCCAAACAAAATTAAGACAATGATTGACCATGTTAATCCAGCGAAAGATACAGCTTCGGCTATTCAAGGGAGAATTATGCGCGTATGGAGCAGGAAACATAATATTGAATTTCTTGATGTCGGCAGGAACGGCATTTGCCACGCTATTATTCCAGAAAAAGGATGGATATATCCCGGGCAAATTGGCATTATGGGAGACAGTCATACTTGTACACATGGCGCATTTTGCGCTTTTACGGCAGGCGTTGGCACAACAGATTCGGAAACAGGTGTTATCACTGGACTTTGGGTGTGTCCGCCACAGAAAGTTATTCGTGTAAATTTTATTGGTAAATTGCCAGCGAATGTTTTTGCTAAGGATATTATTTTAGCGCTTATTAAGAAAATTGGCGTTGACGGAGCGACTAATGCTGTTCTTGAATTTGGCGGATCAGTAATAAGAAAGATGAGCATGGAAGGCAGAATGACAATTGCGAATATGGCAGTGGAAGCAGGAGCGACTTCTGGAATGATGATGGTTGATGAACGTATGATTGATTATCTTTGGCCTGCTATTATAAGGAATTATCCTGACTATCCAAGAAGTATTAGTTATAGTACGATACTTGCTGATTTACAACGTTTTAATAGCGATCCAGATGCAGAGTATGACCAGGTAATTGAAATTGATGTTTCAAATATGGTTCCGGTCACTACTATCAATTATTCGCCTGGCGATGTTGTAAATGTTGCGGAATTTGCGGGCAAGCAAGTAGATCAAGTATATATTGGTTCTTGCACAAACGGCAGAATTGAAGATTTAAGAATAGCGGCTATGATTTTTAGTTTAATAGGCGGGAAAGTGGCAGATAATATCCGCTGCATAGTTGTGCCTGCTACTCAATACATTTATCAAAGAGCGCTTGTAGAAGGATTGATTGAGATATTTATAAAAGCAGGATGTTTTGTAAGCGGTCCAACTTGCGGTGCTTGTCTTGGCATGAGCTGTGGAGTTCTTGCTCCAGGAGAAGTTTGCGTTTCCACTACGAATCGCAATTATCGTAAACGGATGGGAGAGGGCGGAATGGTGCATTTGGTTTCACCTGCGACAGCCGCTTTAACTGCTTTAAAAGGCGAAATAACCGAGCCAACAGTTGAAATGTGCGAGACCGTGCTTAAATACCATTTTATTGAAAAAGCCGCTGTTCAGCTAACTGACTGGAAAGAAAAACCGTTTGAGACGCCGGATTATGGCAGTTTATTGAGTTCTGTCGGCGCAGAAAAGGATAGAGATTTTTCAGGCAAGGCATTCTTTTTGAAGAATAATAGCGCTATAGATACAGCCGAAGCGAAATCTCCCAAAAAGAACGCAGACACAGACGAAATAATTCCCGCAAAATATTTAAACGAGATAGAAAAGAAAAAGTTTGGCGAGCATTGTCTTGAGGGCGCTCCTATGTCTTCTGAAGACAGGAAGAAACTTTATAAGTCAGCCATAATAGTCGCTGGCAAAAATTTTGCCTGCGGTTCTTCAAGAGAACATGCGCCATGGGCCATTGAGGGAGCGGGAATAGGATGTGTCATTGCTCAGAGTTTTGCGCGTATTTTTGAAAATAATATGTTCAACAATGGGCTTTTGTGTATTACCTTGCCAAAGGAAATTATTGAGCGTCTTTTCAATGAAGAGCCAGAAGATTTATTAGTTGACTGGAAGAAAGGAATTATAGAATGGGGCGACAATAATTGTGTTGAGTTCGAGATATCAGAGCGCCGGAAAGACCTTATTAAAAATGGCGGAAGCGTGGGCATTATGCTTAAGCTTGCGGCAGAACTACAGGCAGAAGGAAAGATATAAAAAAACAAATAACCCTGGACAGGAATGTCCGGGGACTTTTTTTACTTGCTTTTCTGTTTTATTTTGTTAGGATAAAAGAGTTCTATTTTTAAAATAGAATTATAAAAAAAAGAGGTACATTAAAAATGGAAGAAAAAATAGTCGCTCTTGTTAAGGGCGATGGAGCAGGACCGGAAATGATGGAACAAGCATGCCGTGTTGTTATAAAAGCGGCAAAACTTGATGGAATTGAAATTGTATTTGAACAAACTCCTATGGGTTGGAATACTTGGGACAACTATGGCGATACTTTGCCAGAAAAATCACTTAGGAGAGCGGTAGAAATCGGTACTATATTTTTTGGCGGAGTAGGTGATCCAAAATTTGATGATACAATTGGAGCGGAATACCCGAAGATGAAGCCTGAAGCAAAAGCATTGCTTACCTTAAGAAAAGAAATGGGACTTCTTCTTAATTTTCGTCCTATGATTTACCGTCAGGAGTTTGCTCATCTTGCCAAAGTAAGGCCGGAAATGATACCAGAACAAGGGGTACAACAGATCTGGATTCGTTTCCTTCTTGAAGACACCTATTTCGGCAATCAGGATTTAGCTGGTTATATTCCAGATTGGGTAAAACGCAAGCTTGGCATAAAGCTAAAGCATGAAGTAACTGGCGAAGAAGAAATAGTTACTAATCTCGGATATTATCGTAAAAAGACAATAGAAAAATATATGAGAGCGGCGTTCTCGTATGCTAAAGACGCAAACTTGCCTGTTATTTCAATTGATAAGTCAAATGTTATACCAACTTATGTTTTCTGGCAAAAGATAGCTGCAAGGATTGGCAAAGAAGAATTTCCTGATGTGCCGCTTATCCATCAACTTGTTGACTCGGGTAATGGCCTTTTATTTACGCCTGCTAAACTACGCGGCGTTATTGTTTGCGGCAATGAGCATGGTGATATTTTGTCAGATGGCGCAGCTGTGGCTGTCGGTGGTTTGGGCATGATGCATAGTTCAGCTATTAATCCCGAGACAGGCGCGGCTATGTTTGAAAGCGGAGCAGGAACAGCTCCTACGCTTACTGGAAAAGATGTGGCTAATCCACTCGGCCGCATTCTTGCAGGCGCAATGATGCTTAGGCATATCGGCGTTGTAAATGGAGCTAATGCGATAGAAACCGCAGTAAACAGTGTTTTAAAAGAGGGATATCGTACGGCTGATCTTCTCTCTGCTGACGATGATCCAAATAAACTTCTTGGAACATCAGCCATGGGCGATGAGGTAATGAAAAGGTTAAAAAAATAACCTAAAAACATAACCCCAAATAAAATTATTTGGGGATTTTCTTTTATTAAAAATTCGTTATAATAGGTTAATGAAGCCGTTTCTAAAAATAAATATAACAGCAACAGTGATTTTGATAATTTGTTTTTTTGGGATTTTGAATTTAACCGGTTTGTCAAAGCCAGTCAGAAATTTTATTTATTCCATATCTGCGCCGATTCAAGAAAATTTTTGGCAAAAAGGAAATAAAGTTTCTGATTTTTTTGACTTTATTTCTCGTTCAAAATCTTTAGGAGAAGAAAACAAAAAACTTTTATCTGATAATCAAGAACTTATTAGCGAAAATACATGGCTGAAAGAATTAAAAAAAGAAAATGAGATGTTAAGGCAGGCATTAGACATTGAGCTTCAAAAAGATTTCAAATTAATTTTGGCTGAAATAATTAGTAAAGACATTTCCCAAGATTTTATTTTAATAAATAAGGGCTTAAAACATGGCATTTTAAAAGGCAGGGCAGTGGTTACTTCGCAAAAAGCCCTTTGCGGCAGAATTGACGAGGTTTATGATGATTTTTCAAAAGTAATGTTAATTTCTAATCCTGAAATCAGTTTTGACGCCAAAATTCAATCAGAAGACAAGGACGAAGTTTATGGAGTGATTGAAGGAAAAACAAATTCAGCGCTTTATTTTAATCTTATTCCTCAAGACAAAGAAATTAAAAAACACGATATTATTATCACTACTTCTTTAGGCGGAATTTTTCCAAAAGGGCTTTTAGTCGGCAGGATTAAAGAAATCAAACAAGATGATGTTCAACCCTTTCAGCAGGCGGAAATTGAGCCATTTTTTTCTCTCAAAGACATAGAAACTTTATTTATTATCACCGAATATTAATAATGCGTTGCAAAAACTCCGAAAACTAAATTTTGAAATCGTTTCCCCCTAACCGCGCCCTATCCCGATAGCTTTCACCTATCGGGACCCCACGATTTCAAAATTTGTTTTCTTCGTTTTCTATCTTGCGATTTATAACAAGATGATTAGAAAATTAGCAATTATAATTATATTTTTTTATATTTTGGCCTTACTGCAGACCAGTTTTTTGGTTCATTTTAGCATAAATGGAATGGTTCCAAATCTTATTTTAATATCAGCGCTTCTTATAAATTTTTTTGAGGATCCCAAGAAAAAAGATGGAATTTTAAGCGCTTTTATCGGCGGATTTTTTTTAGATGTTTTTTCTGAAAACATTTTTGGACTCAAAATTTTAATTTTAACCGGGACAGCTTGTTTTATAAAATTAATGTTAAACAAATATGTTAGATTTCCATTTTTTAAAAAAAGATTTTAAAAATAGAAAGATTTCTTTGCGGCATAAAGAAGATATTGAGCCGCAGGAAATTTTTTTAGATGACCTTGCTCAAAAACAGGAAGAAAAAACAGGGATTTCAGAAAAAAGAATGGAAACTCCTCTTTCCAGAAGAATGCTCCAAGGTTTTTGCGTTTTTTCTTTAATTTTAATTTTAGGTCTTTTTTTAAAAACCTTTCAGTTTCAAGTTCTTGAAGCCGAAAAATTTTCAACATTAGCTGAAGAAAATAAAACAAGGATTTACCCAATCAGGTCTGAACGGGGAGTGATTTACGACAGCAAAGGAGAGCAACTTGTTCGGAATCAGGTAAGCTTTGATTTAATCTGTGATAAGCAGGATTTGCCCCAGACAACCGAAGAGAGGAAAGAGCTTTTTTATGAAGTTGCCAAACTTATTGGAGAAGAAACAGATTTTATTGAAGAAAAAATTGAGAATAGTGAATTAGCAAAAGTTTTAATTTTTAAAAATCTTAACCATAAAGCTTTAATTTCTTTTGAAATAAAAATTCAAAATCAGGAATTTTCTGGTTTTAGAATTGAGAAAAATATAATCAGAGATTATAAAGATGGCGCGATTTTTGCTCATTTAATTGGTTATACAGGGAATATTAATAAACAGGAATTGGAAGATTTTCAAAATTATTCAGTTAATGATTATATCGGCAAGACCGGTTTAGAGAAATTTTATGAAAAGACATTACGGGGTAAATCAGGAGAATTTTTAATTGAAAAAGACGCTTTTGGAAACCAAAAAATAGAAAAAATCGTTTCTTTACCAGAGCCAGGAGACAATTTGGTTCTTTGTCTTGATGCCGGCCTTCAAAGAAAAATAAAAGAGTCATTAGAAAAAACTCTTCAGAATGTAGGAGCGGAAAAAGCAATAGCAGTGGCTTTAAATCCTAATAATGGAGGCGTGCTGGCTATGGTTTCTATTCCTGACTTTGATAATAATTTATTTTCACAAGGCATTTCTCAAGAAGATTATAAAGAAATTATAGACAATCCATTGGATCCTCTTTTCAATAAAGCAATTTCTGGAATTGGTTATCCTACTGGCTCAACAATTAAACCTTTGATTGGCACAGCGGCCTTAGAGGAAGGAGTTATAACAGATAAGACCAATTTTATTTGCAAGGGAAAAATTTCTGTTCAAGATCAGTGGAATCCGGAAATCTGGAAAGATTTTAATGATTGGAAAACACACGGAAGAGTTGATATTTATAAAGCGATTGCTGAATCCTGTAATGTATTTTTTTATATTATAGGTGGCGGATACGAAGATTTTAAAGGATTAGGTCCGACAAAAATAAAAAAATGGCTTGGGAATTTTGGCTGGGGAAGCAAAACTGGGATTGATTTGCCGCAAGAAGGCGAAGGCATTGTTCCCGACCCTGTCTGGAAAAAAGAAAATCTTAATGAGGCATGGTATGACGGCGACACTTATTATTTATCTATCGGCCAGCAATATATTTCTGTTACTCCTCTGCAGGTAGTTAACGCTTTTTCAGCTGTGGCTAATGGAGGCGTTCTTTATCAGCCGCATATTGTTCAAACAAAAGAGCCAAAGGTTCTTAGTCAAGGATTTGTTGCTCAAGAAAATTTAAAAATAATTCGTCAGGGAATGAGAGAAACAGTTGCTTATGGTTCGGCTGTTAATTGGCTGAATTCTTTGCCGGTTAAATCAGCGGCAAAAACTGGAACAGCTCAAACAGCTAAAAAAGGATATTATCATAGCTGGATTACGGTTTTTGCGCCGATAGAAAACCCGGAAATTGTTTTAACCGTGATGGTAGAAGATGTTGAAGAAGGGCAGGTAGCTACTTTGCCGGTAGCTAAAGATGTTTTAGAATGGTATTTTTCAGAAAATCTTGACAAAGATGAGTAATTAGTGTATTTTGATAGTGGCTCTTTAATTTTACAGAGCTGGAAAAAATAAAATGAGGTGAATGAAAATGGCAGGAACAGTAATTAAGGTGGAGGATGTTATGACGAAAGGATTTATAGCGATAAAAGCTGGAGATACTGTCCAAGACGCGATAGATTTAATGCGTGACAGACAAGTAAGTAGTTTATTAGTTGAAATGGAAGGCGGTGGCAGCAAACATTGGGAAAATTTTGGAATTGTTACCAGAAAAGATATCTTAAATGAACTAATTGCTAAAGGAAAAGATCCGGTGTGCTCCAAGGTAGAGAGTATAATGTCTTATCCTTTAGTAGTGGTTTCTTCTTGCGCAAGCATGGGACAAGCTGTTGTATTGATGGCAGAGATAGACAAAAGAAGACTTCCCGTGATTGACGAAGAAGGATATATGGTTGGATTGGTCTCTAATAGTGATATAATAAAAGCGATATAATACATATTCCCAAAAAACATAAGTTTTTTGGGGATTTTTTTTGATTTTAGATTTAAAATAAGGTAAAATAATATAATGGCAAATAAAGAAAATCTTCAAAAAATACGAATAAAAAAACTTAAGGCAATTGAAAGAGCCGGGTTTTTAGTTTATCCGTCAACAACGAAAAGAACCCATCAAATAGAAGACGCCTTAAAGAAATTTACTACTCTTTCTAAATCAGAAAAAGTGATTATTTTAAGCGGCAGAATTCGTTCAGTAAGAGAGCATGGCGGTTCCTGCTTTATTCATTTTGAAGACGGGACAGGAAAGATTCAGGCGTATTTTAAAAAAAATAATTTAGGCGAAAAAAGCTATCAGTTTTTTCTGGCTCATTTTGATATTGGCGATTTTATTGAAATCAGGGGAGTTTTATTTAAAACTAAAAAAGGAGAAAAAACCATTGAAACAATTGATTTCAAAATGTTGAGCAAAAGCTTACTGCCTTTGCCTGAAAAATGGCATGGACTACAGGATGTTGAAGAAAGATACAGAAAAAGATATTTGGATATTTTATTTAATCCAGAAGTAAAAGAAATGATTGAAAAAAAAGCGATTTTTTGGAATAGCGTCCGCGAGTTTTTAACAAGCCGCGGTTTTCTGGAAGTAGAAACGCCGGTGCTGGAAATCGCAACAGGCGGGGCAGACGCTCGACCGTTTATAACTCATCACAACGCATTAGATATGGATGTTTATTTAAGAATTTCCACTGGTGAACTTTGGCAAAAACGTTTGATGATAGCTGGTTTTGAAAAAACTTTTGAAATAGGCAGGCAATTTAGAAACGAAGGAATGGACGCGGAACATCTTCAAGATTACACTCAAGTAGAATTTTACTGGGCTTACGCTGATTACAAGGACTGCATGAAGCTCACTGAAGAATTATTCAAATATGTGGCTAAGAAAACTTTTAACACGCTTAAATTTAAAATAGGGGATTTTGATATAGACCTAAGCAAGGAATGGAAAAGATATGACTATAAATCAGTTATTAAAAAATATACCAAAATAGATATTTCATCAGCTAACTTAAAAGCCATTGAAAAAAAATTAAAAGAACTAAAAATTGTTTATGATAAAAAAGGATTAAATGAGGCGCGCGCTATTGATAATTTGTGGAAATACTGCCGAAAAAAATTAGCTGGTCCGGGATTTTTAATCAATGAGCCATTAATTACTTCGCCTTTAGCTAAAAAAATAGTCAAACACCCAGAGCTGGTTGAACGTTTTCATGTTATTTTAGCTGGCAGTGAATTAGCTAATGGCTATTCAGAGTTAAATGACCCGATTGATCAAAAACAAAGATTTGAAGCCCAGCAAAAATTGCGTGAAGCGGGTGACGAGGAAGCCCAGATGAACGACAAGGATTTTGTGGAAGCTCTGGAATATGGTATGCCTCCGACAGCTGGTTTTGGTATGAGTGAACGATTGTTTAGCTTTTTTATGAACAAGCCCATGCGTGAATGTCAGATATTTCCTTTAATGAAGCCAAAACAAAAATAATTTTTTAAAATTTTTCTGGCTCAAATCTGAATTTTCTTCGCGCTTTATCCCGCTAAGGCGGGAGCCCTACACGCATCAGAAAATCCAGAATTCTCGCATTAAAAAGTAATTTTTAATTTTTCATTTTTAATTTTTAATTTGACTGAGCCCGAGAGGGCGAAGGAACATGCCTGTTACACCATTTCATTTAGGTCCCGGAATTTTTTTCGGAACAATATTTTTCAAATTTTTCAATTTTTTTGCTTTTCTATTGGGCAATGTGATTTTAGATTTAGAGCCATTATTCATAATAATTTTTAAAATGGGCTATCCTTATCACAGATTTTTCCATACTTTTTTAGGCGGTTTGATAGGCGCTTTAGTAATTAGTTTTTTAATCCTTGCTTTTAAAAACAAGCTTGAAAAAATTTCTTTAAAAATTAATTTAAAACAGTCGTTCACCGCTTCTAATATTTTTATCGGCTCTCTTCTTGGTTGCTGGACGCATATTGTTTTTGATTCATTTACTCATCGCGATGTTTTTCCTTTTTGGCCATCTCATTTTAATCCTTTCTTAGGACTAGCTTCAATGCCGCAAAATTATGTTTTATGCGTAATTTTAGGAATAATCGGCGTTATATTAATAATTAGAAAAATTTATAGGGTTAAAAAAAATGCTTGATATAAAATTTATAAGAAACAACCCGGAAAAAGTAAAACAGGGCTGCGCAAAAAAACAAGTCAAAGTTGATATTGACCTGCTTTTAGAGTTAGACAAACAAAGACGCGAGATAATGATTATTTTAGATGAGTTCAGGGCGAAAAAGAATAAGGCGAGTAAAGATATTGTTGCCGCGAAAGACAAGAAAGATAAAAAAAAGATTATTTCAGAAATGCGGAAAATTGATAAACAAAGCGATAAAACAAAAAAACAATTTCAGAAAATTGAAAAAGAATATAAAAAATTAATGCTATTGGTGCCTAATTTACCTTTTGATGATGTGCCAGTTGGCAAGAGCGATGCGGACAATAAGGTTCTGCAAGAAGTAGGAGAGAAAATAAAGTTTGACTTTAAGAATAAAGATTATTTAGAAATCGCTGAGAACCTGGATTTAATTGACATAAAGAGAGCGGCAAAAGTTTCAGGCAGTCGTTTTGGTTATTTAAAAAATGAGGCAGTGCTTTTAGAATTTGCTTTGGTAAATTTTGTTTTTAATACGGTTTTAAAAAAGGGATTTGCGCCAGTCGCTCCGCCAGTAATGATAAAATCAGAAATAATGGAGGCAATGGGCTATATTGCGACGAAAGAAGATTTGGCAGAAAGATACTTTTTTGAAAAAGATAATTTATTTTTAGTTGGCACAGCAGAGCAATCAATTGGTCCAATGCATAAAGATGAAATTTTTGCACAAAAAGAACTTCCAAAAAGATATGTGGCTTTTTCTACTTGTTTTAGAGAAGAAGCAGGTTCTTACGGAAAAGATACAAGAGGAATTTTACGGGTTCATCAGTTTGATAAGATTGAAATGTTTAGTTTTTGCGAACCTGAAAAATCAAAAGAAGAGCATGAATTTTTTCTGAATTTAGAAGAAAAATTAATGAAAGAATTAAATCTTCCTTATCAAGTAGTTAAAAATTGCAGCGGTGATATGGCGTTTCCGACTGCCAGTCAGTATGATATTGAAACCTGGATTCCTTCGGAAAATAAATATCGCGAGACTCACTCTACTTCAAATTGTACTGATTTTCAGGCAAGACGATTAAATATAAGGTATAAAGATTCTAAAACGCAAAAATTAGAATTTGTTCATACTGTTAATGGCACTGCTTTTGCAATCGGCAGAACCCTGATTGCTATTATTGAAAATTATCAGCAAAAAGACGGTTCTGTTTTAATTCCTAAAGTTCTCCAAAAATATATTGGCAAAAATAAAATAGGATAGAGAAACTATCCTAAATCTATTTTATTAATTTTCATTCCTATTCTTTTTCCTATTTCGTGAATTATTTTTATCCAGCTTACTATCCCGACTATTACTTCATTCATTGCTGCGCTTATTCCCGTGCAGAAAGCGTATGCCATACTTATTATCAAGGGAAGCCACCAGAGAGCGGCAAATAAATTACGGTCGGCAGTAGTCCAGTCTTTCCATATTATATCAAAAACTCCCCTAGCTACAATCGCAATCATTCCATAAACAATAATCCCTAATACAATAATCCATTGTTCCATTTTCTTTTTGTAATGTTCAATTTTATATAAAAATTATAACATTTTATGCAACAAAGTCAAGAAAAAACAATTTTAATTTTACACGGCTGGGGCTCGTTTTCTGAAAAATGGCGAAAAACAGGGGATTTGCTTTCAAAAAATAATTTTCAGGTTATTGCGCCTGATTTGCCTGGATTTGGAAAAAGCTCTGACCCTCCAAAACCCTGGGATGTTGATGATTATGTAGAATGGGTCAAAAATTTTATTGTTCAGAAAAAACTAAAAAACTTTTTTTTATTAGGACATTCTTTTGGCGGAAGGGTGGCTATAAAATTTAGCGCTAAATATCCGGAAAAAGTTGAAAAATTAATTTTGGTCTCCAGCGCCGGCATCAAGCCAAAAACAAATCACTTGAATTTTTTAGCAGGGGCTAAAAAAGTCAAGTGGCTGCCAGGATTTTCCTTGACCCGGAAAATTTTTTATAAATATATTTTAAGAAAAACAGATTATTTCAAGGCAAAAGGAGTAATGCGAGAGACATTTAAAAAAATAATTGAAGAGGATTTAACTTTTCACCTTTCAAAAATAAAAATTTCAACATTGATTATTTGGGGCGATAAAGACAAGATGACTCCAATTTCCGACGCTTATCTAATGAATAGGAAAATTCCAAATTCTAAATTAGAAATTTTAAAAAATATCGGCCATTTTCCTTATCTAAAATGTCCGGAAAAATTATCAGAAATTATTTTAAAATTTATTTTATAAATTATGCTTCATATTTTAGGAATTTTTTGGTTTATCAGAACAGTAAAAGCGATTTTGTTTTGGCTTTATCTTTGGCAATTAAAAGAATATCACATCGGAAGATTTAAAGCGCATTTTCAAACCGCAAAAGGAAAACAGCTCTTATTAAATAAACTATTTTTTTCAAAAATCATAATTCTTTGCGGTTTTTTTATTTTGCAGTATATTTCGGTTCAGCCCGGCTTTTTTGACAAAATAGCTGATTTTTTTCTTTTATCTTTAGTTTTCGCGTTTTTTGCTATTTATTTTATTGAAGCGGCAAAAGCTATAAACGATTATATTTCAAAGAGTTTTTTAAAGCCAGTGCTTACTATAAAAATCAGATTTTTATTCTTTATAGTTTTTATCTTTACAATCGGATTTTTGTTTTTTAATTTATTTTATTATAGTCGTCCCTTAGTTGGCTTATTATTATTTGATATTTTTACACCGATTGTTGTTTCCCTAATCGTTCTTGCTTTTCAGCCGTTTACTGTTTTATTAAGAAACCGAATTATTAAGAAAGCAACGATAAAAAGAGAAAAATATAAAAATCTTTTAGTTATTGGAATTACCGGAAGCTATGGTAAAACCTCAACCAAAGAATTTTTATATACAATTTTATCAGAGAAATTCGGAAAAGATAAAATTTTAAAAACAACCAAGCATCAAAATTCAGAAATAGGAATTTCTCAATGTATTTTAAACAATTTGAAACCAGAACATAAAATTTTCATTTGCGAAATGGGAGCTTATAATAGGGGAGGGATAAAACTGCTTTGCGATATTGCTAAACCCAAAATCGGTATTTTAACAGGAATAAACCAACAGCATATGGCGACTTTTGGCTCGCAGGAAAACATAATTAAAACCAAATTTGAGCTAATTGAAAGCTTGCCAGAAGACGGAACAGCTATATTGAATGGAGATAATGAAAATATTAAATCAAAAATCTCCACCCGAGGCGGAAATTCAAAATTTTATTCAATCAAAGAAAAAATGGATTTTTGGGCATACAATATAGAAGTGGAGAAAGAGTTTGTTTCTTTTAAGGTTTTTTCAAAAGATGGGGATTTTGCAGAATTTAAAGTAAATTTATTAGGAGCTAAAAATATAGAGAACATTTTAGCCGCAGCTTGCTGCGCTAAAGAATTAGGAATGAATTTAAAACAAATTTCCAGGGCTTGCGCAAAAATTGAGCCAATGTCTGGCTCTGGAAAATTAATTAAAAATAAACAGGGGATAAATATTATAGACGCTTCTTATTCGGCAAATCCTAACGGAGTAATTTCTCATTTAGAGTATTTAAAAATTTGGCAAGGAAAAAAAATAATTATTATGCCCTGTCTTATTGAATTAGGCAAAGCAGCGGAACAGGTTCATCAGGAAATAGGAGAGAAAATAGGCGAAGTTTGCGATTTGGCAATAATTACCACAAAAGAATGTTATAATAATATGAAAGAATCCGCTATTAAAAGCGGGATGTCAGAACAAAACATTTTATTTTTAGAAAATCCAAAACAGATTTTTGAAAAAATAAATAGTTTTAGCCAAAAAGGTGATATAATACTTTTAGAAAGCCGCGTCCCCAAAAAATTGATAAAAGAACTAAAAGATTAAACGATTTTATAAAAAAGAAGATTCAAGTTTTACTTGAATCTTTCAGAGCAGGGGTTATACACCCTCAGGATCTGGATAGAAAGGGCTTCGAAATTCACACTGAATCCACTCAATATAATATTCTTCAAAGTTATCTGCTATCATTTTTTCTATCATTGCTACAATTTTCTTTCCTGTTTTATCGTGCGACGGTGTAATTATTCTAAATCTTTGTTTTTTTAGTCCATATACATCTTCAATTATTGTATTTAGAGTACTAATTACTACGTTCCTGGCTATTGGTTCTGGGAATTTTTCCCATATCATTTCAAATATTTTTTCTTTCAAATTTTTTGCCTCTTTTTGTTCCATTCCGTGTAATTCTATATTTATCATTTTATCACCTCTTAAATTTTTAAGGTTCAATAAAACCTCAATGTATTAATAATTTATCACTATTATGCAAAATTGTCAAATCAGAGAAATTAATAATAAAAAAAATAGCCGAGAGAAGAATTGTTTTCTCTCAGCGGTTCCAAAAATCAATTCCGTCAAGGAATAGGAAAAATCCTAACCCGATTGGCAGTCCACCTGCTATAGCTAGCGATGGTATTGTTTCGGAAGTCAAACCTGCTGTTGGGTAAAGGAATATCGCAGCATATCCGCCTGTAAATAACATTCCTAATCCTAATACTATTTCTACTATATCTACTATTTTGTCTATTACTTTCATCTTATTTTCATCCCTTCCATGTAATTCTATATTTATCATTTTATCACCTCATTTAAATTTTTCATTAATTTTTTAAGGTTCAATAAAACCTCAATATATCAATAATTTATCACTATTATGCAAAATTGTCAAATCAGGGAAATAAGTAATAAGCAAATATGGGAAGATTTTCTTTTGGAATGTAAAGACAAGACTTTTTTGGATTCCTGGAACTGGGGAGAATTTCAAAAAGCGACTGGAAGCAAAATTTGGCGATTCGGCATTTTCAAATGGTCTAGACCCGACCTAGACCCATTATTGGTGAGCGTTGCCTTAGTGATTAAGGTTGAAGCAAAAAGAGGAACCTTTCTATTCGCGCCTCACGCGCCCGTAATCAAAAAAAGTTCAGACGTCGGGTCTCTGAAACTTTTATTAGAAGAATTAAGAAAGCTTGCAAGAGAAGAAAATTGCAGCTTTATTCGCATAAGTCCCATTTGGCAGAAAAATGAGGAAAATATTAAGATTTTTAAAGATTTAGGATTTAGAGACGCGCCAATTCATATGCATCCAGAAATAACATGGGAATTAGATATAAGTCCATCAGAAGAAGAACTTCTGACGAATATGAGAAAGACAACACGTTATTTAATCAGGCAGGGATTAAAAGATAAAGATATTGAAATAATTCAAAGTCAGAACGTAAAAGATGTTGAAAAGTTTAATGAGCTATATCAGGAAACAGTTTCCCGTCATCATTTTGCGCCGTTTTCTTTAAATTATTTAAAAAACGAATTTTTAGCTTTTAATTCAGATAATCAGATTTCAATTTTTTTAGGAAAGTATAAAAATGAAGTTGTTGCCTCTTCAATGATTATTTTTTGGCAAGGCAAAGCTTTTTATCATCAGGGCGCTTCTTCACACAAATATTCAAAAATTCCTGTTTCTTATCTTATGCAATGGGAAGCGATAAAAGAAGCAAAGAAAAGAGGGTGCGAGATTTATAATTTCTGGGGGATCGCCCCTGAATCATTTTCAAAAAAACACCCTTGGTGGGGTTTGACTTTGTTCAAAAAAGGTTTTGGTGGATATAAAAAGGAATATGTAAAAACCCAGGATTTTGTTATTTCTCAAAAATATTGGTTGAATTATATAATAGAGATAGCAAGAAAGCATAGGCGAGGTTTATAAAAAAAAGCGCCCGTAGGCACCTTAATGATTTATTCAGCAGGTTTTTAAATAATTCTTCTCCATATTTTAACCACAGAGGGACAACAATTATCCATGCAATCCATGTAATGTTAAACATCATTCTTTCAAAGTTTTTTTCCTGCTCTGTTTTTGCATCAATTTGTAACGCAATCAAAAATGCAAAAACAAGACCAATTACCAAATAAATTGCCATCACATCCATTTTTTTCACCTCCTCCCTTTTTGATTATTCAAGAATTAATGTTCTATAATTTTAATATAATATAATTATGCGAAAAAGTCAATGGAGAAAACCATATAGAGTCAAAAGAAGAATTCCAATTTTTAAAAATCGGTTTTTCTGGCAAGCGATTATAGCATTATTGTTTTTAATCGGATTTTTTTATTTAATTTGTTTTTCTTCAATTTTTCAAGTTAGAAAGATTGTTATTACGGGAGAGGAAAAAGTTTCAACGCAGGATATTAAAGATTTAGTTGAAAAAGAGGTTGGAAGTATTTTTTTAGCCAAACCAAATAAAATAGAAAAGATGATTTTAAATGATTTTCCACAGATAGCTGAAATTGAAATAAAGAGAGGGTTTCCCGATGCCTTAGACATTATCATCACAGAAAGGGTTGGTGTGGCAACTTGGTGTCAGGAGCAAGATTGTTTTTTATTTGACAATCAAGGAATAATTTTTCAAAAAATGGCCGAAAACGGGCTTGGACCATTTTTGAAGATTAGGGGTTTGGAAAGGATCGAGGATGTAAAATTAGGGAAACAAGTAATTGAAAAAGAACCGCTTTCTCAGATTTTAGAGGTAGAAACAAAAATAAAAAAAGAATCAAAAGTTGATTTAGAGGAAGTTTTGATAGTATCGGATAAGAGATTGAACTTTAAAACTTTAGAGAAATGGGAAATTTATTTTAATTTAGAAAAAAATATTGATTGGCAGATTACAGAATTAAGTTTGGTTTTAGAACAGGAAATTCCCAAAGAGCAAAGAAAAAATTTAGAATATATTGATTTAAGATTCAGCAAAGTTTATTACAAATACAAAGATTGACTTTTTGTAAGAATTTTATAGAATGATTATGCGTAGTACTATTTAAAACAAAAGAGGTGATAAGAATGGCAAAAATTAAAAAATTAGGTCCTGTTATATCTGAAAAAGGTCCTGTGGTGAATTTAACGCTTATGGCGATTGAACATAGAGAAAAACTTGACGAAATAATAGACGCCATAAACCGTTTATCTGCGGAAAATAAAGAAATTAAAAAATTTCAAAGCAGTTTAGACGAAAGAACAAAAGGATCTTTGCGTCTTGGAGCCAAGTCAGTTTAAAAACTCTCTTAATAAAAGAGAGATTTTTTTATACAAGGTTTATAAAATTTAGAGAATTTAGAGTATAACACATATACCACGATCGTGGTATATGTGTTATACAATTTAAGTAGAGAAGTCAATAAAGGAAATTATTTTAGTTGACTTTTTGTTCTATTTTAATATAATATATATTATAAGCAAGAAATAGCAAATTAAAAAATAAAAAATAAAAAAGGTGATGTGAAAATGGATACAACATATGCGCAGTATTTTGGAAGATATGAGGGTTTTATAGCAGGAATAGTTGTGGCGGTTGCTGTTCTGCTCTATTTTTCATTGAAAAGACGCAGGAGGATAAGAGCGATAATAGCAGATTTTCAAATTGAAAATGAAATAAAGGGAGAAGTAGAAGCAGTTTTAATTATGCCTTATATCCCTGGCGGGTGGAGTTCTATGGAGAGAGAAGAGCAAACAGAAATAGTATTTAAAAATGGAGAGCGAGTAAGAGTTGAAGAACTACATCCAGAGATAAAAAAAGGCGAGACATGGTATATTAAATATGTAGGCACTGGAAAGTATGGCCTTCCAGTATTGATAGAAAAGAAAAGAAAATATTAAGAGGTGAAAAGAATGGAAAAAATTAAAGAATTATCTATTGATGAGGGTCTATCGCAAAAAGATATTCAGATTGAAAATAAAATGAATGAGATGATAGCGGCCATAAATAAAATAATGGAAGATGTAAAGAATATGAAGGAAAAATTACACAAACAAGCCTTTCCTAAGGGCTGAACGGCTGAAAAAACAAACAAAAACTCTCTTTTAATTAAGAGAGATTTTTTTATACAGGGCTTGTTTATAGAGCTTGTTTATAGAATTTAGAGTATAACACATATACAACGATCGTTGTATATGTGTTATACAATTTAAAAAGAGAAATAGTAATAAATAGAGAAAAGCATTTATTGGGTTTATTGGACTTTGTACTGGGTTACGATAATCCAGCCCTGGTATGGGTGGGCGTCTTGGAATCCTTTTTCTTGTTGTTTAATCCAGTGTCTAGGCGTTTCCGGCTGATAATTGCCAAAGCCAGTGGTGTTTATGAACCAAACAACATCATCTTTTTTTGGCTGGTCAAAATTTTTAATAATATCTTTTGGAGAAAGCAGGGCCGTGCCTGAGAAATGCGAAAGTTCGTTCGGAGCGAAAAGAAGCGGCTCAACCCGTGTTTCATTATAATATCTAAAAGTAAAACAAACAAAAGAAGAGCCAATATAGATTTTATCATCTGGTTTTACTTCTTGATTCAAATAGGCCGCTGCTCCAGCCATTCCTGGTTTGTCTTTAATATCAAGGTCATTCCAGTAATGGGCATAACCAATTAAGCTTCCTAAAATAGCAACTATGATTAAGGTATTTCTGATAAATTTATTTTTAATTTCCAAAATAGCCGAGCAAATCAGGATTATATAAAAAGCAGAAACAAAAATAAAATAACGGTCAAGATAAATAGAGGTCTTAAGAGACATTCCGATTGCCACTACAAAAGGAATAATAAGCAGAGAAAGAGTCAGCCACTTAGCCGGCGTTTTATTTTTTCTTAAAGCATAAATGATTGCGGCTATAATCGCAATCATCATTATAATTAAAATAGAAGCGCATTCAGAAGCGTTAATTCCAGCCCCGGTGCTTAATTTATAAAAAGTGCAGGGGATAGACCAGATGTTCATAGCAGGAATCCAATAGCTTTCCTGAACCTGACTCAATTGTTTAAAAAATATGCCTAACCATGGGATATAGGAAAGAGCTATTAATAAATAAGAGCCAACGGCAAGTTTAAAATTCTGCCTTGAATGTTTAAAAAGATAATAAACAACGAAAAGCGCTTGAGCCGCGATAGAGAAGAAAATATAATAATGAGTATAAATGCCAGCGATTACAGCTACTATATATAGTCCCCACCAAAGCCAAGGCGATTTTTTCCCGCCTTTATCCAACGCCCTTAAAAGAAAATAGCTGGAAATAATAATTAAAAAAGCGCCCAAAGTGTACATTCTCGCTTCTTGCGCGTATTGAATTTGAAAACAATTAAGAGCCGTGATAACTGAGGAAAAAAGAGCCAGTTTTTTATTTTTAAAAGCTTGTTTAACGAAAAGATAAACAGCTAAAATAATCAAGATGCTGAAAAAAACGCTAAACATTCGCAAAGAAAATAAAGAGTTGCCAAAGCAAAAATCCCAGATTCTTAAAATAAGATAATAAAACGGCGGATGGACGTCTAATCCAATACGGTATAGCATTTCTCCTAAATCATATCTCATTAAGAGTCCTGAAAACGCCTCGTCGTGCCATAAAGATATCGCGGCAAGATTATAAATCCGCAGCACAGCGGCTATTATTAGAATAAAAGGCAATAAAATTATTTTTTTAATATTCATATTCGTAAACGCGCATTATTTCTTGTGAAAATTGATTAAATTTTTGTTTTATCATTTTAGCTTCAGGGTGTTCTTGTTCAAATTTTTTAGTGTCAAAAATTGTTGATTGAGTAAAAATAATTTGATCTCCTGGAGATAGTTTGGTCTGGTAACTTCTTTCCGGATTAACTAAAATATATGGTTGATTATTTTCTGTAGTAAGATAATCAGGCGTTTGAACTGAATATTCGTCTAAGACCAAATAAGTTTTTTCTTTGAAGTTGCGTTGATTAAGATAATCGCTGACAATTGTTAAGTCAGAACGATAAGCGTAATGAAAATCAGGCGAAATAGCGCTTACGCCGAAATATAAAGTATAATTATAAAGCAAGCTTGATAATAAAAGAATTCCAAAGGTTGCAGCTAAAAATATTTTATTATTTTTAGACCCTATTAAAGAGTTAATTTTTTGCCAGAAAAAATTAATCATTATGGCTGGAAAGAAAAATACTGCCGGAATTGCTCCGATTGCTCTTAATCCATGAGGAATTCCTTCCGCGCTTAAAATTTCAGGCCCAAGCATAGCGCCGAACCAGATAATTAAAAATATATATTTAAAATATTTCCAAAGTTTATTTTTAAGATTTTTTATTTCCCAAATTTTTTCTTTTAAAAAAATTATAGGACATGCAAAAATAAAGCTCGCGAAAAATAAGCCGATTAAAGGATTTAGCATAGAAAAGCCGGAAACATTATGACGCCAGTTTAAATCTCCTTCTGTGAAAAACATCCAAAAGGTTTTTTTGCACACTTCTAAGAAAGTTCCCAAAACATCGCCTTTATTTAAATCTTGGCTAAAAATAGAGACACAGCCGGCGCGGCCCGTGAAAGAGCCGGGATGGTCAATAAAATAAATAATTAAAGGAGATAAGACCAAAAACATTGCGATTAGTCCGATAAGTATTTCTTTCCAGAATTTTTTGAAAACTTGTTTTTTTATTAAAAATAAAATAATCGCCAATAGGCCTATAATTCCAACTATTGCCCGAAACGCAATATAAGTATAAAATCCCAAGCCAAGCGAAATACCGCTTAAAACAGCCCATAAAATACGTTTCTTTTTAATTGGTTCTTTGTAAGTAGAATAAAGAAAATAAAAGAAAAGACAGGAGAGTAGGGGAATTAAAATAGCCCGGAAGCCAGTTCGGGAAAGAGTGACATGCCATGTTGAGACAGCTAAGAAAAAACTTGTTAAAAAAGCGATTTTATTGTTGAATAATTTTTTAGCTAAAAGCCATACTGCCAGAACAGTTAAAATTCCAATTAGAGCGGAAACAAGGTGAATTTGCCAGACACCTATTCCGAAAATAGCAGTGCTTACTGCGAGCAGATAAAAATATAAAGCTTCTCTTCCAAGCCCTTTTTCAAAAAAAGGAGCATGCTCGCCTTGTAGAATTAGAATAGCGTCCTGGCCATTTGCCGCTTCGTCAGGAAATAACCCTCCGGGCATACTTTCTATTTGCGAAAGCCGAAAAAAACCCGCTATCGCGAGAATTACTAATAAACCGAAAATTATAAATAACTTTTGGCTTTTTATCATAGCCATTTTTTCTTTTTAAAAAGTTTTAACATAAATAAAGTTCCAATACCCATAACTCCCAAAATTATCCAAAAATCATGCTTGGCGCCAACAAGAGGAAGATATTTAGTGTTCATTCCAAAGATTGACGCAAGTAAAGTTAAAGGAAAAACAATAACTGAAAAAATTGTTAAAATTTTAACGATTTCATTGATTTTATTGGTAAGAAGGGAATTATTTGTTTCTTCCAAAGCCTTTATAATATCTTGAAAACTCCTTATTCTATTCCAGCAAACACCAAAAGAACTTGTTAAATTAGAGAAATAAGGCAAAAATTTTCTGCCCCAGAATTTTTCTCCTTCTAAAACCAGAGAATTTATTACTGATTTTTGCGGCTCTATTATCCTGTAAAAATCAATAATATCTCTTTTAACAATTGAGATTTCTCTTACCATTTCTTTTTCTTTTTCGGCAAAAATTTTATTTTCAACAAAATTAATTCTTTTTTCAATTCTATTAAGCTTTAACAAGCATTCGTTAAAGGTTTTGTCTAAAATAGAATAAAGAAGAAAACCGGTTCCCTGGCCTAAGTATTTTTGTTTTTCTTCTTCATATAAATTACAGGCGTCCCAAATGGTTTTTAAAGGCATAATTGGTTGATAATGGCTGGTAATAATGACATTTTTAGTTACTAAAACATCAAGCTCCCGGGCGCGAGTTTGCCTTTTTAAGTTGTCATGAAATGGATAGTAAAAAATAAAATAAATATAATTATCAAATTTTTTAACCTTGCTGAAATAAGACGGAGGGATAAGCTCAGCCAAAATAATAGGATGGAAATTAAAATTAGAACGAAGATATTCAATATCTTTTTCATCAGGCCTTTGAATATCAAGCCATGTTATTTTTTTGTATTTAATTGTCTTAATCATATTAAACTATTTTAACACATTTTTTTTAAAAACCCTGTGGAAAAGAATTAAAAGTTGACATTTTTGGATTAGAGTGTAATATGAAGATATTAAAAATAAAATATAAAAAGAGGTGATTGAAGTGGATGATGTGGAGATAGATGATGTGGAGATAGATGTGTCGGAGGTAGAGATATTTGTACCCAACACAAAGGAAGTAAAAGAAGGTTTTAAAGAAGTAAGAAAAGGCGAAAGGGCGCTTAAAGAATTAGAAAAGAAATGTTCTCAAACCCCAGCATAGAAAATCTATGCTGTCTTTTTTTAACTTGAACTTGACAAATTTTGCTTTTATGGTATAATTAAAAATGTTAGGAGAGAGAAACTGATTTTAATTATTCACGAAAAACAGACCTCTCTCCATAGTTGTCTGTTTTTCTTTAATAACAGCTCTTTGAATAAAATAATCCGTCAAAAGTCCTCCTGCCCGCAATGCTTCGCATAACGATGCAGGCGGGTCGGACAATTAGGCGGGCAAAAAAGAAAGAGAAAATCTTCAGGGCAGTGAATTGATAATTAAATAATTAGTTGTCAGTTTAATGCCTTGAAGAAATCTGATAATGTCAGGTTTTCTAGTGACGGCAGATATATATAAGGTGAAACTAAAATGGAACGTGTAAAAACATATTTAATGACTATAGCTAAGGTTCTATTTTTGGTACTATTTAGCATAGTAGGTTTATATTTATTTGCAATCGGATGTATGGATATAGTATCTGGTTTTTGTATGGAAGAAATACCAGCAGAGGGCACATACTATATGATGAGAGGTATAATAAGGTTGGCTTTAGCGGTTGGAACATTTTATTTTACTGGTTCTCATTACAGTGATTGGTTCTAAAATATTTTTTTTCTTTCTTTATTTTTTCGAGTCCAGAAAACAGATTTTGTGGGTTGGAAAAAGGTTAATATTATTTGTAAATATCTTTTCTGTGTCCAATATCTATAAGCTGTATTTTCTCAGATGATAGAAATTGAAAAATTACTCGCCAATCGCGAGTAATTCTAAAAGAGTAAAATCCAGCTAATTTTCCAGTAAGAGATTTAGTATGTAATTCAGAAGAAAATGGATTTTTCTGAAATTTTTCAAGAAGTTCTGCAAGTTTATTTTGTTGTATTTTAGGAAGCTTTCTCGCAGATTTTAAAAAATAATTACTATAAACAAGAATTATCATGAATTTTTAAATCATTGAAAGAAAAGATTTTTTATCTTTAAATCTATGTTCTGGTTTTTCTTGAGACGCTTTTAATATTTTTTTGACAAATTCTGGCTTATATTCTCCCTCTTTATCTTTTCCGGCAATACCAATCACAAAAGAACGAAGAATTTTTACTTCTTCTTGAAGTCGTGACATTTGTAATTTATTATCTAATAGTGCTTGAGCCATAAATATAAATTTAATCTTTATTTTATTCTATAATTTTTAAACATAATGTCAATAGTAATGAGAGAATTCTTTTTAAAAAAATTTGAAAAGAGTTCTCTCCTTGTTAGAAACAATAAACAGCTCTTTAAATAAAAAAAAGAAAGAGAAAATGTCTGTCGGTATCAGATACCGACAAGCCTGTAGCTATTCTCCTGCTGATTGAGGTTCTAAATCTTGGACCCCAACCAGCAGGAGAATAATATTATTTCCGCAGAGGTGTAAAAATGGATATAATAATTTTGATGGAAGAAATAACAAAGAAGATTAAAGAATTCACGGAAAATATAAGAAATGGTCTAAAAAATTATGCGCGATAAATTAGACCATGAATTTTCTCTTTCTTTATTTTTTCGAGCCCATAAACTTCAAAAATGGTCCAAGACGGGCTTAGACCATTTTTGTAAAATTGTGGGTTGGAAGAAGCCCTAAACCACATAGGGTTCAGGGTAAAAAATAAAAAACAGAATAAAAAAAACAGACCTATGGATTGGCCTATTATTTTTTTAATAATTTTATAAATTCTTCATTTGAGATTTTTAAATCTCTAAGAATCGCCTTAAGCGTTCCCCGAGGAATATCTTTCCCAGGATGAAAAGAAATAGTTGTTCTTCTGCCGTCTGAATGCTTAAATTGAATATGACTTCCTGTTTGATGATATTCAAAAAATCCAATCTTATTTAAAAATTTTGCCAATTCTTTAGATTTTATAACAGGCAATTTCGGCATATAATTACATTGCTTTCACAAGTTCTTTTTCAGTAAAAGTTTGAATAAATTCTAAACTTTCTTTATCTTGAGGAATAAACTCTTTATCTTTCAAAAGTCCTTGAATATGACATTTTATCGCATCTTTTAAATTTATTTTTGTTTCTTCAATTGTTTCTCCCCAAGTATGACAGCCAGGAAGAGATGGAACATAACCATGAAAAGTATTATTTTCGTCTGGTTCAATGATAGTTCGAAAAGTATAAATACGCATAAATTTAAAACTAAATTATTTTTTAATCTAATTTTATTCTATAATTTTTAAACACAATGTCAAGCAAAATTAGCAACGAGAGAATTCTTTTTAAACAAAATACACACGTCGGGTCTGTGTAAATTTGAAAAGAGCTCTCTCCTTGTTAGAAATAAAAGACAGCTCTTTAAATAAAAAAAACCCTCCTTCGTTAAAACTATGGAGGGCAAAAAAAGAAAGAGAAACCCGCCTTCGTTTAAACTTCGGCGAGGCAAGCCCGCCATACATCTATACTTCGGCGAGGCAAGAAACATTCTCCTGCTGATTGAGGTTCTAAGTATCGCAAATTTAAACAAATATTGACACGAATTTACGCGAATTTTGGAATTTCAATCGGCAGGAGAATGACATTATTCCTGCGGAGGTAAAAACAATGACAAATATTTTTGTACGGATAAGTAAAGCAAATAAGGAAAAAAACATCAGTGAACTACAGAAATGTCTAGTGGATTCACTTTTTGAAGAGAAGGATACCGAAGCCACTGCAATGGCTGCTCGGATACTTGAAGAAATTGGACATAGCCATGGAATGGTTAAGCAGGTTATACTTGAGGCCGTAGAGAAATATCAAGAAGAGAAGGACTATCATATTTTAATTGATATCGCCAATGATTTAACCGACTATGTTAAAGATTACCTTACCCCTGAATTCCTAAGGGCAAGGTAGAAAAGAAATTTTTTTCTCTTTCTTATTTTTTCGAGCTCATAAAAAAGTTTGTGGGTTGGAAAAAGGTGAATAGAAATAAACAAAAAACCTGCGGAGCTTAGCTCTGTGGGTTTTTTGTTTTACTATCGGATTTGACTTTTGTCTATTTATTTTATATAATTAGAATATATTTTAGATTATGGAAAAGAAGAAAAAAGAAAAAAAAGTTCAGAAACAAACAGATTTCAAGCAAAAATTAGAAGGATGCGAGAAATTAAGAGATGAGTATCTGGCTGGCTGGCAAAGAGCGCAAGCTGATTTTTCAAATTATAAAAAAGAAGAGGCAGAGAGAGCTAAAGAAATTTTAGATTATGTTCAAAGAGAGTTTATTTTAAAAATTTTGCCAATTTTAGATAATTTTTATTTAGCTGAAAGTAAAGTATCAGAGGATTTAAAAAATAATGCTGATGTGGACGGGTTGTTAAAAATCAAAAATCAATTTCAAGAATTTTTAAAAACACAAGGAATAGAGGAAATTGAAACAAGCGAAAAAGAGTTTGACCCAAATTTTCATGAAGCAGTAGAACAAGCTGAAGCAAAAGATAAAGATTCGGATATAATTATAGAAGAAATTGAAAAAGGATATATTTTAAAAGGCAAGGTCATCAGACCTGCCAAAGTCAAGGTCGCGAAATAAACAATATAACAATTTAAAGTTATGGAACAGCAAAAAAGAGAAATAAAAATTAAAGTCAGAGACGAAGATTTAAGAGGAGTTTATTCAAATTTAATGCAGATTTTGCATACTAAAGATGAATTTATTTTAGATTTTTTCTTAGTATCGCCTCCAAATGGAATTTTGAATTCCAGAGTCATTATGAATCCTGCCCATTTGAAAAGAATGATTAGCGCGTTGCAGGAAAATTTAGGAAGATATGAAGAGCAATTTGGTAAAATAGAAGCAACAGCAGTCCCGGAACAAAAAATCGGATTCGCAGGAGAAGATAAATAAATTCAATAGATTAATTTTAAATTTTAAATTTCTAATTTTAAATGTTTAAAAATTAAGAATTAGAAATTAGAAATTTTTTTAATTATGTCAAAAATATTAGGCATTGATTTAGGCACAACTTTTTCAGCTATGGCTGTTGTTGAAGCTGGAGAACCAAAAATAATTGAAAATAAAGAAGGAGCCAGAACCACTCCGTCTATTGTAGCGTTAACAAAAAATCAAGAGCGATTGGTGGGAATTTTAGCGCGAAGACAGCAAATAACTAATCCTGAAAATACTATCTTCTCTATAAAACGATTAATAGGCCATCGTTTTTCTGATAAAGAAGTTCAGAAAGATAAAAAACTATTGCCTTATGAGCTTAAAGAAGCGTCTGATGGCGGGGTTGAAGTTAAAATGGGAGATAAATGGCATAAGCCGGTTGAGATTTCAGCAATGATTTTGCAAAAATTAAAAAGCGACGCAGAAGAAAAATTAGGAGAAAAAATTGAAGAAGCAATTATTACCTGCCCGGCTTATTTTGATGATTCTCAAAGAAAAGCGACGAAAATAGCGGGAGAAATCGCTGGATTTAAAGTTAGAAGGGTAATCAACGAGCCGACTGCGGCCGCGTTGGCTTACGGTTTGACAAAAAAAGGCGAGCAAAAAATCGTTGTCTATGATTTTGGCGGAGGAACTTTTGATATTTCTGTCTTAGATGTAAGCGAGGACACAGTAGAGGTAAAAGCCACAGGCGGGAATAGTCATTTAGGCGGGGATGATTTTGACCAAAAAATAATTGATTGGCTTGTAGATAAATTTAAACAAGACCAAGGCATTGATTTATCTAAAGATAATTTAGCTTTACAGCGATTAAAAGAAGCGGCTGAAAAAGCAAAAATTGAATTATCAACTACCTTAGAAAGCGAAATTAATATTCCTTTTGTCACTTCAGACAGCGCCGGACCAAAACATCTTCTTTATAAATTAGCAAGGGCTGAATTTGAGAATTTAGTCAAAGATTATATTGATAAATCTATTGAACTTACTAAGCAGGCCTTGAAAGAGGCGGATATGGAAGCCAAAGATATTAAGGAAATAATTTTAGTCGGCGGGCAGACAAGAATGCCTAAAATTCAGGAAGAGATTAAAAATCTTTTTGGAAAAGAAGCGAATAAAGAAATTAATCCAGACGAAGTGGTAGCTGTCGGAGCCGCTGTCCAGGCCGGCATTTTACAAGGAAGCGTGAAAGATGTTTTACTTTTAGATGTAACTCCTCTTTCTTTGGGAATTGAAACATTAGGCAGTGTAAATACAATTTTAATTTCCAAAAATACCACTGTTCCAGCGGCTGAAACACAAGTTTTTTCTACCGCGGCCGAGAATCAACCTTCAGTAGAAGTCCATGTGCTTCAAGGCGAAAGACCAATGGCAAGCGATAACAAGACATTAGGAAGATTTATTTTAGACGGCATTCCTCCGGCTCCTCGCGGAGTTCCCCAGATTGAAGTAAGTTTTGATATTGACGCTAATGGAATTCTAGAAGTGTCTGCTAAAGATAAGGCGAGCGGCAAAACCCAGTCAATTAGAATTGAGGGTTCTTCCGGCGTATCAAAAGAAGAAGTGGAGAAAATGAAAAAAGACGCGGAGCTTCATAAAGAAGACGATAAAAAAAAGCAGGAATTAATTGAAGCAAAAAATATGGCTAACAGTTTGGTTTATACCACTGAAAAAACCATTAAAGACGCAGGAGACAAGGTTTCCGCTGACTCCAAAAAAGAAATTGAAGAAAAAATAGAGAACTTGAAACAGGTTAAAGATGGTGATAATATAGAGGATATAAAGAGCAAGACATCAGAATTATCCGAGGCGATTCAAAAAATCGGAACAGAAATGTATAAACAGACGGAGGAAAAAAAGCCAGAATCTGAAAAAAAACCTGAAGAAAAAAAGCCAGAAGATGAGGAAAAAAAGCCGGAAGAAGGAGAATACAAAGAAAAATGAAAAACTGAAAACTAAAAATGAAAAACGACAGATAAAAATTAAAAAAGATTAAATTTTAGATTTTAGATTGTAGTTTTTCTTTTTTCGCTTTTCATTTTCAATTTCATTATGGATTATTATCAAACATTAGGCGTTGCTCGCGACGCTTCAGAACAAGACATAAAAAAGGCCTACCGTAAATTAGCTCATAAATATCATCCAGACAAAGGAGGAGATGAGAAAAAATTTAAAGAGCTTAATGAAGCGTATCAGGTTCTTTCCAGTAAGCAGAAGCGAGCGCAATATGATCAATTTGGCAGAGTTTTTGAGGGCCAAGCCGGGGGATTTGACCCGGGCGCTGCTGGATTTGGTTTTGGCCAAGGAGCTGGCCAAGGCGTAGAATTTGATATGGGAGATTTAGGAGAAATTTTTGGAAGTTTTTTCAGTGGAGACCAGGCAAGAAAAAAGAATATTAAAAGAGGCCAGGACATTCAGGTTGATATACAAATTACGCTTGAAGATGTTTTAACAGGCAAAGAAAAGAAAGTTTCTTTGTATAAAGCAGCTGTTTGCGACAGATGTCAGGGAAGCGGAGCTGAGCCCGGCTCTTCTGTCAAAGAATGTTTTACCTGTAGAGGCGCCGGAGAGGTCCAGCAAATTAAAAAAACATTTTTGGGCTCTTTCCAGAGATATACTACTTGTCCGGAATGTAAAGGAGAGGGGACTAAACCTGAAAAACTTTGTAATGTCTGCAAGGGCGAAGGAAGAATTAAAAAAGATAAAGAAATTAGAATTTCTATTCCAGCCGGAGTTGACACAAATCAGGTAATTAAAATCACAGGCGAAGGAGAAGCGGGAAAAAGAGGCGGCAATCCCGGCGATTTATATATCAGAATTTTAGTTAAAAAACATTCGGCGTTCAAAAGAAGCGGCGATGATATTTATCATAGCGCTCCTATTAGTTTTTCACAGGCATGTTTGGGAGACAAGATTGAAATACCAAGCTTAGAAGGCAAGAAAATTGAGTTAAAAATTCCTGATGGAACTGAATCAGGAAAAGTTTTACGGCTTTCTCGAAAAGGAATTCCTCATTTTTCCGGCTGGGGAAGAGGAAGTATGTATGTAGAGCTGGTTATCCAGACACCGCAAAAATTAAGCAAAAATCAAAAACAACTTTTAGAGCAATTAAAGAAAGAAGGAATATAGCCGCTGATTCGCGGCACTTGCGCTCGTAGCTCAGTTAGGTAGAGCAGCGGCCTTTTAAGCCGATGGTCGGGGGTTCGATCCCCTCCGAGCGCACACTTCGTCGCTTCGCTCCTCAGTGTAAACTATAACACCCCCGCCTCCGCCTTTCAGTAAAAGCGGTTTTTTAATGTAATGAAAAAATTATACAAAAAAGAACCATTTGATAAAATAGTTCTTGTTTCTGGAGATGGAGATTATAAAATGCTCGTGGATTTTTTGATTGAAGAAAATAGATTTAAGAAAATACTTTTTCCAAATAAACAATTCGCTTCTTCATTATATAGAAAACTTATGCCTATGTATTTTGATTATTTGGGTAACGAAGGAGTTAAAAGAAAAATACAGTAATAAAAAAAGAAAGGGTCTCCTTAGGCAGTAAACCGTTCGGATTCCCTTTCGTCTTAATACTTTAACAATAGCAAATTCACACCCCTTGTCAAGTGGGAGAGAGCCACATTCTGCAAAAAACGAAAATCCCAAATCCGCCTTTTAGCAGAAGCGGTTTTTTGGGAATTTGGGGTTCTTGCGGAGAATCTCAATTTGATGGAAAATGCGTAATTAAGGGCAATGTTAGCCGTCACACAAGCCAAAAATATCGAAAATATTATCATCTTCCCGGAGATAAACATTACTCTCTAACCACGATTAATCTTTTTGAAGAAGACAAATGGCTTTGCTCTATTGAAGAAGCAGAAGCCAAAAATTTTCACAGAGCCAACCAGTGAAATATAGGGTGTGTATAACTTTTTGACATTGCTATTGACAAATAATTTTACATCGCCTATACTATAATCACTATGCTTGCAAAATTCATTCAACAACAACGGAAAAAGCGCAATTTGACGCAGGAGTTTTTGGCGTCTGAATTAAGCATTTCCCGTCCGACTTATGTTCAAATAGAACAAGGCGGGCGGGATTTAACTATTACCGAAGCAAAAAAGCTGGCGGAAATTTTTAACATTTCTTTTCAAAATTTTTTGCAAAGCAAGGAAGGAATAAAGACAATCGTAAAAGTGGAAAAAAAGAAAAAACAAACTCAAAAGCAAGAAAATGAGATTAGAATAAGCGTTCCGCAAGAAAAAGCAGATAAGTTTCGACAAATTTTGCTTTACATTTTAAAAAAAGTCGGCGGCAAGCCGAATGTTGGCATGACGGTTTTGTATAAATTGCTTTATTTTATAGATTTTGACTATTACGAAAAATATGAGGACCAGTTGATGGGTTTAGTGTATATGAAAAATCATCATGGGCCAACGCCGCTTTTGTTTGAAAATCTTATCAAAGATATGGTGAAAGATGGCGATGTGGAAATCGTAAAAAGCAAGTTTTACCAATATCCTCAAACCAAGTATTTGGTCAATCCGGCAATTGAGCCGGAATTAAGCATTTTAAATGGCCAAGAACAGAAGCATATTGATTGGGAATTACAACGACTTTCTGATTTAACAGCCAGTCAATTAACAGATTTATCACATAAAGATGTCCCGTGGATTAGCGCGGAAGACGGAAAACCGCTTGATTTTGAGTCGGTGTTTTACCGCACGCCCGAAACATCAGTAAGAAAATATGACAAAACCGACGAAGATTAAATACAGTGAAATTAACCTTTTTCAAAAAGACCTCAAGCGACTTCTCAAAAAATATAGAACGCTTGAGGAAGATTTAGAAACTGCAAAACGCAACGCTATTGAGCTTTATCACCTTAAACGCATTGACAATCAAAGCATTTTTCCAATCAAAGGTTTTTGTACGGAAATAGTACAAATTTGCAAAATCAAAAAATTTGCCTGCAAGGCGCTAAAAGGACGAGGCTCAAAAAGCGGAATACGAGTTATTTACGCTTTTTATTCTCAAACTTGTAAAGTTGAATTTATTCAGATATATTTTAAGGGTGAAAAAGAAAATGAGGACCGCGATAGAATAAAAAAGTATTTAAGTTAAAAATCCAGTCAGCCACCTTTTTCAAAAAATAAATAAAATTTATGGAAAATTTAGTTAAAATAAATATCGCAGCTGGAGTGGTTATTGAAAAAGATGGCAAGTTTTTATTAGTTCAAGAAAAGCAGGCTCAATGTTATGGAAAATGGAATCTTCCTGCTGGCAGAGTAGAGCAAGGTTTATCAATTGAAGAAACTGCCGTTAAGGAAGCTAAAGAAGAAACTGGTTATAATGTTGAACTATTAAAAAAAATAGATATTTTTCACGAGAACGCAAAAGCTCCAGTAAAGCATTCTTTTAGAGCTAAAATAATTGACGGACAACTTAATTTCCCCAAAGATGAAATTCTTGACGCTCAATGGTTTTCCCTCAAAGAAGTTGAAAATATGAAAGACAAACTAAGAGGAGATTGGGTTTTAGATTCAATTAAGAAAACAGCAATGATATAATTAGAGCATTATAATGATATAAATAAAATTTATGAAACCCAAAAAAGTTAAACCATATCATACAGACGAAAAAACAGAAGTATATCATATTTACAAAGAATGCACGGTTGGAAACAACATTGAAAAAGAGAATAGACAAAAAGGAAGATAAATATTCTGAATAAACACGGCGAAATTGTCAAACTCACTATTTAGGGGAATTGCAAAATCTCTTTTTTGTCGCCTTCTTGGATAGAAATTAAAAAGCGAAACCGATGGGATTTCGCTTGTTTCAAATATAGCGCAGATATTGTTTTTGAGTGAAATGCAGGTATAATACACTAAGATGAAATTTACTCATATCTACCAAAAGTAGAATTACTTCCCGGAAAAGAAATCTGTTATAAGGATAGGACTTTCCATGTCAATAAATAATATGCCAAAAAATAAAAAAATAACCAACTTGAAAAAAAGTTCAATAATTGTTTTAATAATAACTTCTATCGGTTTTTCATTTTTGTTCTTTCAACAAGAATTAGAGGATAGCAAAGAATGTGAACAAAGTAATGAGTGCAATCTTTCTCTTTGTGATTGCAAGTGTTATCGCGCGGGTCAGACGCCGGAAGTTTTAGAAAATAAGGTTTGTGGAATTAATTGTCAGGAGGTACACGAAGTATTTGGCTGTGAATGTAAAAATAATAAGTGTTCAGAAGTAAAACCGATTAAAGTTGCCGCCTTCAATATTCAGATATTTGGAAAAACGAAAAGAGAGAAAAATGACGTAATGGATATGCTGAAAAGAATCGCTCAAGAATTTGATGTTATGCTTGTTCAAGAAATTAGAGACGCAAAAGAAGAAACCGCTCCTTATTACCTTCAAAAAATAAACGAAGCGGCTGGTTATCAAAAATATGCTTTTCAAAGAAGTGAAAGGCTTGGCAGAGGAAGCAGCAAGGAAGCTTATGCTTATTTCTATAATACCGATGAAATAGAATTTATTGAGGGCTCTGCTTATGTGTATAATGATATAAACGATGTTTTTCAAAGAGAGCCATATATAGCTTCTTTCAAAAAAGGAAATTTTGACTTTACTCTTGCGGGAATTCACGTTAAGCCGGATGATGCCGACTCCGAAATTAGCTATCTTGCGGATGTCGTTGATTCAATTTTAGCAAAAGACCCCAACGAAAAAGATATTATAGTTATGGGAGATTTTAACGCAGATGGAAGTTATTTTGATGAAGATGACGATATTAATCCTTTTAAATCCTATAAATACCATTGGGTAATTACTAATGATATGGATACTATGACTAAAACTGACTGGACTTATGATAGAATAGTTATGATAAATGCTACACTTAGTCACGAATATATGAGTAACAGCGCGGCAGTTTTTTATTTTGACGAAGAATACGCGCTCAGTGACAAAGAATTAGTCTGGGATGTCTCGGACCATTATCCAATCTATGCAAAGTTCAGAACAGATTTAATAGACGATGATTAAAGCGGCTGAGGTTCGACCTCAATCACTTCCTTGGATAATGTGAGAAAAAATAAAGATATTGACGAATTTGAAAAATTAAAAATTTAACCCCAAATTTTAAACTTTATTCCAAAACAACCCCGCCTTGCCTTCGCAAGGCTTTTTTATATTAAAAAATTGACAGAACCTTAATTTTATGCTATTCTTTAAAATAGAAATTGCTCCTTACAATTAAATCTGGAGAGAAAGAATTGAATAAAAAAAATACCGAAATAAAAAAGAAAATGCCAATTATAAGGATTGAAGGACTTCCAGAAGGAGAGTCAAGGGATGGTGTAGCAAGTTTGGTTACACGGATTATAGTAGAAAAGTTAAAGGTGGAATCTAAGGAGGTGATTGTGAAATTTGACGATAAGACAGAGATTTATGTCGACGGGATAAATATTAAAAAACAAATAGGAAATAAAATACTTGTTTACGTTGATTTTCTTTCTAGTCAAGAAAGAACAAAGAGGTTAAGAGATGATTTGGCTGTTGATATATGCCATTTCGTCGGAAACTCTCTTTGTTGCAATCATGACGGAGGGAGTATGGAAGTTTTTGTCGGAGAAATTGACCCCGATGATCAAAGCTTTTTCAAAATAGAGCTAAGTGAAAAAAGTGATCCACCAAGTCATTAAAATTTATGTCGCAGTATATCCTGCGACTATTCTTTTACTTAAAATTTTACTAAATCAGAAAAAGAAAATAAAATTACCAAAACAATAATTTTTTGTTATAATAAAAATATAAATAAAAATAAATAAAAATTATGAAAAAATTATATAGAAGCGAGAAAAATAGAATCTTCGCGGGAGTTATTGGAGGAATAGGGGAATATTTAAATATAGACCCTGCTATTTTGAGAATTACTTGGCTTTTGATTGTTGTTTTTACTGGTTTTGCCCCAGGTATTTTTGTTTATATTATTTCTGCTTTTGTCGTCCCTGAAAAACCAAGTAAATAAAATTATCCGACCAAAACAACCCCGCCCTGCTTCCGCAAGGCTTTTTTATTTACAAACAAACATTGAAAACCCCGCCTCCGCCTTTCCGCAGAAGCGGTTTTTTGTTATAATAAAGCATAGATAATTAAAACTACGCAACCCAAATTTTTATTCTAATAATTGGAATAATAAAATATGAAAATATGAAAACTAATCACAAGGTTATAATAGGCGATTCCAGAAATATGCCAGAATTAAAAAATAATTCTGTTCATCTCGTGATTACTTCACCACCCTATTGGCAATTAAAAGATTATGGCTCGTCAGATCAGATTGGCTTCAATGATAGTTATGAAAATTATATTAATAACCTAAATTTAGTATGGAAAGAGTGTTTTAGGGTTTTGAATGATGGTTGTAGGCTTTGCATAAACATAGGCGATCAATTTGCTCGCGCGGTTTATTATGGTAGATATAAAATTATTCCAATTAGAACAGAAATAATTAAATTTTGCGAAACTATCGGTTTTGATTATATAGGAGCTATTATTTGGCAAAAAACTTAGTTTACTTTTTTTATAAATAAACGACCATTATCAATATAATATTCGAGAATAATAAAATTATTTTCTCTTAAATTACTTACAAAATTGTTTATATTACTAAACTCACGATAAAGATCTTTTTTGGTTTTATTATTAGCATCTTTTAGGGTAAGAAGGAAAAAATTCATTCGTTTAATATCTTTATTTTGTATTCTACGAGAAAATAAAGAGTAATAACAGTATTTTTTCATTTCTTTTCTTAAAATTGAGAGTGGGTTTTGATCAAGGATGTCTTTTTTTAGTTCGAAGATATTTATATTTTCCTTATTGATAATTACAATATCTGCTGGATAGGCATTGCCAAAAATAAATTGGTTATAAGTTATTGAATTACCAAGATAATTTTTTTGAAATTCATTTAAAATTTTATCAATTTGTTTGTATAATATACTATTTTCATTTTTTAAATTTAATAAAATAAAAGCTTCCAAATCGCTTTCGGAAGAAAAAGATAATTTTTTGAATAGTTTATTTTTCGCTATCAAAAAATTTGTATCAACCTTGTGTGTCTCGAAATCTAAAGAATGATTATTAACGCTTTCTATTTTAGTTTTATTGCCCAATTTTTCTATAGTTTCTAAAATAAATTTTCCTTCTTGTTCAACAAGGCTTATTGAATGAAGATGTTTATTTTGTTGTATTAAATTAATAATATAATATGCCAAATCTATATTTTCATTTTTAATGCCATTTAAATATAAATCAGTTTCGTCGATTACTTTAACCTTACTTGGATCAAGCTTAATACGATAATAATATTTTTGATTTGGATAAATTATATTTTTATCGTAGAATAAAGTTTCTGCAACTTTAAACGGTCCATAAATGTTTTGTGATTTATAATTAAATTGTGAAATAAAAACAAAGTCGCCAAACTCAATATTGGCTAGCCAGTTAGAATTAGTAGCTCCATAAATGCCGTTTTCAATACATTCATTAGCAAATTTGACAGTTGTAAGAATATGATATCTCATGCTACTATACTAGCAAGAGATATTATATTAGTCTAGTAAAATAAATTATGAAGAAAATCTTGAATCGACAATTTGTTAAAAACAATGAAAATTTTTTTATTCTTCATGATAAATTTTCTTTTTGGGATTTTTTTAAAATTCTAAGAAGAAATAATTATGATTCAGAACAAGCTTTAAATTTTATTTTTTTAAAATGTTCTTTAAGTGCAGTTGTATTTCAAGAATGTATCATAAATAATAAATATAAAAAATTAGGCTAAAATTTTATTTAGACAAAGCTTATTCAAAACAACACCTTGAGCAACTTGGAAAAATATTATTTATTAAAGTTACCGATGTTTGTAAAGCCGAAATAGAAAATGTTACCGAAGAGGATTGTATAAACTTTATATACAACCTGGTTATAAATAGAACTTTTGATGGTTATCAATCAGAGATTCAAACAATATACGGACAACTTGAAAAAACCCTCGGAGTTAAAATTGAACCTGCTTCCGATGAATGGGATAGAAGATATAATGTTGATTATTTTATTAAAATTCACGAAAAATATATCGGTCTTCAAATAAAACCCGCGGGCTTTGAATATATTACGCAAATAATCAACGAAAAAGAACAGCAGAAAAAAACGCACGAAAAATTTACCACAAAATACGGCGGAAAGGTATTTTATATTATTTCAATAACCGAAGGTAAAGATAAGATAATCCATAATCCAGAAGTAATCAAAGAAATAAAAAAAGAGATTAAAAGATTAAAGTAGGCGGCATAGCAACCTCGCTGACTCAATTTCTAAGGAATTAAAGTAGATTTGTTAAATAGGGTCATTAAATCATTAAATGGGGTCCACATTAAATGGCGTCAACCACCTTTTTCAGAAAATTAAATAACAATAATTAATTAATAATTAAAATATAAAATTATGGAACTTCATTCGCCACCAAACTTAAAATTACCCGCTTTAAAGTATATAAAAAAAACAGCAAGGGAATTAGTAGAAAACGACCCAAGGGTTCAAAATCTAATAAGGTCTAACCTTCTTTTGGATTATGATTTAAACGAACTTTTTTGTAAGATTAAGGAACTTACTGAGGAGATAAATAAAATTTTAGAAATAGCAAAAGAGAGTTTAAAAAAGACAGACCTCGACTATCATTTGTTACATTCGTCGCCACACCGATATTCTTCTCCTGTAACCCCTTATCAAAGTAGGATTAGAGTTAGCTCAAGAGGAGCCTATACTTTTAGATTAATTAGAAAATTAAGACATGCGACGAAGGAACAACGAATAGAGATTGAAAAAGAATTGAAAGAAAAACTCGAGAAAGAAAGAAAAGATTATAATCTCAAAATAAGACGAAAGCTTCGAGAAAAGTCAAACAAGGTAAACAATTTAATGGATAGTTTCGAAACTAAAAAAAAGATAGCACTTGATATTCTTGTGGGACACCCCGTATATTTCTGCAAAAAATGCAAATCCTTAATCAGTATAGATCGATTTCATTCAGTAGATTGTATTTGTGGCGAAAAGATCAACTTCATTAATAAAACAGAAAACATTATAATTCATAGATTTAACCCAGGTACCATTTCTTTTATAAATGACAACCTGTGGCTTGAACACGGTATCGATTATCTTTTAAGGAAAAAAAATTTTCAGACAATGTGTGGTGTGTATCTGCTTGGCCATTCAGGCGTAGAACATGAGATTGATAATATCGCAGAAAACACAAAAGAGAGTATTAGAATTTTTTGTGAGTGTAAGACTGGATCCATAAGTGTTGCAGATGTCTTTATTTTTTCCGGAAAGATGTTAGATATTGGTTGCAGTAGAGGATATATTTTCACAAATTCTTCTGACGTAAAGCGTGAAATAAAACAATTAGCCAGATCAAAAAATATATCTATAGTCGAATCTGTTTTAAAAAAACCCGAAAAGAAATTAATAAACGAAATTAGAGAATAAAATCTTAATTTAAACTATGAGCAAATATGATAATCTAAAATTTTTTAAGAAAACAAAGGCCAGAATAAGTCATGCTTGCATGAAATGCAGAGGGCAAATAAACACTGGTGATTTTTATTATGCAAAAAATATAAAAGATAAATTTTTACATTCCTTACATAGAAAAAAGCTTTGCGATAAATGTTATGAAGAAGCGAATTAAAAAATATCCATAAACGAAAATTATTCTTATGAAAACGAGAAAAATTGGAACATCTTAAGCTTAAAATAAAATTATGGCGACATGCCATATAGTTGTTTATTATAAATTATGCATGGTGATTATATATACCTAGACGACAAGACAATTAGACTATACATAAAAAAGTATGGTAAACGTCTGATGGGAAAAGATTATGAGTTGGGAGCAGCGATTATTCTAAAAGGATTTTTTGAAATAGAAAATGGTTTTGATTGTGTTGTTGGCATTAAATTAAATCCAAAATATTTAAAATATTATGAAAAAAATTCTAAGCCGCTTACAGTAGATGAGGCTAAAGACTTGATTGAAATCCATAATGAAGAGAATGATTTAGTTGATGTTGCAATTTCACCAGTTGGAAGCTTTTATGGAAAGAAAAACGTTGCCTGGATTTTCCAACTAAAGCGTTTTGGACACTTTCAAAAAGAAAAAGATACAAAAGGATTAATTCATCTTCTTTCTAAAATACAAAAAAAGTATACAAAAAGTTCTGCGATTTTAGTAATTTTTTTTGATGGCCACAAAGGCATTAACTTAGAAAAAACAGCGAGGTCCATTTATATAACAGGGTTTCCTTTCTCAAAAATAATGTTTATTAATACAAATAAGAATAAGGATGGGGTTTGGAAAATCCATATTGGAGAAATTTGGCCTAATTATGGTTACAATGAGTATAATCCTAGAAAACTTGTGAAAAAAATGTTTTTATTATAATAAAATTTATGGAAAATTTAGTTAAAATAGGTGTCGCAGCTGGAGTGGTTATTGAAAAAGATGGCAAGTTTTTATTAGTTCAAGAAAAGCAGGCTCAATGTTATGGAAAATGGAATCTTCCTGCTGGTAGGGTAGAGCAGGGTTTATCAATTGAAGAAACTGCTGTTAAGGAAGCTAAAGAAGAAACTGGTTATAATGTTGAACTATTAAAAAAAATAGATATTTTTCACGAGAACGCAAAAGCTCCAGTAAAGCATTCTTTTAGAGCTAAAATAATTGACGGACGACTTAATTTCCCCAAAGATGAAATTCTTGACGCTCAATGGTTTTCCCTCAAAGAAGTTGAAAATATGAAAGACAAACTAAGAGGAGATTGGGTTTTAGATTCAATTAAGAAAACAGCAATGATATAATTAGAGCATTATAATGATATAAATATGATTTATGACACAAGAAAAAATTAAGAATTATCATTTTTCCACGATTTATTTTTACCGAAACTAATGATTGATAAAATAAAAACAAATACAAACTTTTTTTCAAAGGATAATTTATTAGTTTATTTGGATAATTTATACAGCAAAATAAAAGACGAAAGATTGAATGATCCAAAAGTAATATCAGAAATTTTGGAAAAGATGGAAGATGCATGCAAGGTTACGAATTTGTCTTTTCCTGATCTTTTGCAAAGATTAGACTTTAAGCCAAAAGATTTAACGATTGAAGCATTAGAAGCTTTTTTGGCTGAATTACGATCTATATTTTGGTTACAGCATTTTGGTTTTACAAGTATCATCCCGCTTAAAGCGAAGAAAAAGATTTCTCAACCAGATTTTACTGCTAAATACAATAGCAAAATTGTGGCAATAGAAGTATTTTGCTTAATACAGAAACACGGGCAACAAAAAGACCCATTTTATGATGTATACAAAAATTTTGACCCCAATTTTACTGGATCTAAATTTGGAAGAGATTTTATAAGCGTAGCAAATAACAAAAAAGTGCAGTTAGATTCAGTAAGAGCTGGTATAAAAATTTTATTATGTGTTCTAAATTCAAAATCAATGATAAATTTAAATTCAAAAAACGATTTCGATTCATATTTGAAATTATTGTATAGAAAATTGAATTTATCAGAACAAAAAAATTATTATTTAGGTCTTTTAACGGGGCGTCCTAATTCCAGTGGCATTCTTGATGATATAATTTATCCTAAGTTAAAATAATAATTTTTCATGAACAAAAATGGGGTCAGGCATTTTCTTTAGAAAAATAAATAAAAAATTAATTTAGAATAAATGAAATGAAAAATAGACAATCACGCAAAATTAGAATTAAGACGGGACAGAAGGCGCCTAAATCTGGCCAATATAGGCCAGCAGGCACAAAGTTTGAAATTACTCTTTCCAAGGGTGATAGAGTTCCGCCTTACGGTGGTAAGGCAAAAACTTTTACGTTAGTCGATAAGACAAAACATAAGGGCAAATAGTTTTATCTTTCCTCGTCAGCTTTTAGTGAATTAATTCGTTCAATTTTTTTAATTTCATTTTGAGAAATGAAAAAATAGAAAAAATGAACCCAGTCACCTTTTTCAGAAAAATCTTGGAAAATTAAAGACATCCCAAAAGTTGAAAAATATTTAAAAATGTGATATTATATTAATAATATGGCAACACAAGATTTAATTAAAAAAATTGAAGAAAAAAGAGGGTCAAAAGTCATCACTTATCTAACCAGTGATAGAAAGGGACCAGTCAATGCCAGAATTGCTATGGATATTATTCCGGTAATCAGTAGTCAGTTAAGAAAAATCGGCAAAACAGATAAAATTGATTTATTTTTGTATTCTACTGGCGGAGACACAATGGTGCCTTGGCGTTTGGTTTCAATGATTCGTGAATACTGCGACAACTTTTCTGTTTTAATCCCATATAAAGCTCATAGCGCGGCAACAATGATTGCTTTAGGGGGCGATGAAATTATTACCAGCGATTTGTCTGAGCTTTCGCCAATTGACCCTTCAACCGCTAATGTTTTCAACCCGCAGGACCCAAAAAATCCGCAGAATAAAATTCCTATTTCCGTAGAGGATGTAATGGCTTATTTTGATTTAGCGAAAAATAAATTTGGGATTAAAAATGATGAGGACTTGACGAAAATTTTTAATAAATTTATGGAATCAAATCCTCAAATTCATCCTTTGGCTCTCGGAAATGTCAATAGAACTCATAACTTAATTAGAATTTTAGCAAAACGATTATTAAAGAGCCAAAGAAATCCGATGGCTGATGAAGAAATTGATAAAATTGTTGATTTTCTCACGGAAAAACTTTACTCCCATCAGTACCTTATTGGCAGAAAAGAGGCAAAAGAGGATTTAGGAATTAAAACTATAACTTATACTGATAAGGAGTTAGCGGATTCAATTACCAAATTATACGAAGAATACAAAAAAGAGATGGAATTGGATGTTTTATGGAATCCAGAAATTGAATTAGGCGAGGGCAAAGCAATAAATAGAAAAGAATACAAAATTGCCTTTATTGAGAGTCAAATAGCAACAAATTATTTTGAACTAATTTTAGAATATAAAAGAGGTCAAGTTTCAATGGCTCAACAAACGCCTCAAGGTCAAATTCAAATTCCGCAGGAGCAAGTAATGTGGAAAATAATTGGTCAGGGCTGGAAGTAAAATATAGCTCAAGACCAACAGAATTATGTAAAAATTTGTTAAGTTAAAATTAAATCAGTTTTTAATTTATAAGAAAAAAAATATGTCTACAAGTGTAAATTTTAAAGTTCAAAAAATTCAATTCGCTTTGTTTCCTAAAAACTTTAATCCCATTGACAAAGTTAAAATTGCTAATGACTTAAAGGTGAAGACAGGAGTTCTTTTTGACGGTGAGCCCACTATTTTACCGTTGCCCATTGATGCACCGTTGGAGATTCCTAGAATAATGCTTCAGTCAAAAGATGGTATCTTTCGTTGTGATGTTGCTATCCCACGGATTGATTTCTTCCAGCAAGTGAGCGAAAAACAAAAATTTGAAGAAGTGAAAAATATTTATCTATCAAAAGTAAAACAAATTTATTCTTACTTTATAGAAGATCAAGCCTTGTTTATAGGAAGAATAGGATTTATAGTGGATTTTATCACAGATTTAGACGAAAGCTCAAACACAATATTGCAAAATCAATTATTAAAAAAAGATTGTTATTTTGCTGAAAGTAGGAAAATAAAAAATATTTCTTTAGTATTCACCGAAAAAGATAACATCGATACTTGGGAAATAAATAGATTTATTAAAATTGATAGTTTAAGGAAAATTTCTGATCCAGTAGATGATAAAAGATTAGTTTTACGGTATGACATAAACACTATATCAGAGAAAATAAATGAATATAATTTGACTGTTGAAGATATAAAAAAAATATTAGATAAAGCATCCGGAGAGATGACATACGACAATATAAATAAATTTTTGAATAATTATGAGCAAAAATGAATCAGGAAATTTTAAAGATCCCATTAATTTCTTAAAAGAAGCAGAGGAGACGGGATTAGTCGGTTCTACGGGTGACTTAAGGATTAGCCAACTAAAATTACTTGAGTGGATTAAAAATACCAATAGGGAAATGAGGGAACTTCAAGGAGCATTAAATAGGTATAAAAAACAATTTGACAAACAAGCAAAAGAAATAGAAAAACAGAAAGAAAAACTATCAAAAATGTTAACCCAACAAGCCTTCACTGATAAATCTGTAAAAATTTTAAATGGGTTAATAATAGGTGCTATTTTTTTGATTGTTTTATCGATATTTGGAATTGCTTACGATTTGATTAGAGATAACAGTTTATATGATATGTATATTAATAAATTTGAAACTCCCCGAGAAGAAATCAGAAAATAATCTATACCTATATTAAGTCGTATTAAAAAAGAAAAAGTTGTTAAATTTTTTAATACATTTTATCAATGCCCAACAATAAAAACAAAAAATATGAGGTGGAAATGATTTGAATTTTGGGAGTTAGTTCAGCAAAAGCAGGGTCAAAACCTCTGTTTTTTTTGTTTCCATTTTTTCCTCTAAAATAAAATCAATCAGTTTCGTTTTTTTATTTGTCTTGAAATTTAAGCAAAAAAGCGGTAGGGTAGAATAATAAAATAGCTAACTCTCTAATTGCCCGCGGAGTTTAGCTTTGCAGAAAAAATTTAGAATTATAAAAAGCCAAATAAATAAAAGTTAAAAAATTAATTTAGAATAAGGTTATGTTTAAAAATGGGAAAAGGTTATTGAAAATTATTTTGGGGGTCTTGGTGGTTTTGTTTTCTTTGTTGTTTGGGTTTGATATTTATCAAAATCAATCTGAGCTTTCTGGAGTTGGGGAAAATGAGGAGCTTCAGGTTGTTGAGGTGGAAGTGGAGGAGGTAATTGACGGTACATTTGCTAATTACAAGATTTCTTATAGTAATGTAGAGAGGTCTATTAAGAAAAATCGTATTGCCGCAATTTTTTATATATACCAAGACCCTCTAATTGCATGGGATTTTACAAAAAAAAGGGAAAAATTAGAAGGCAGACATGTTCCAAAAGAAGTATTTATAAAATCATTCTTTAATGCGAAAGAAAATATGAAAAAGATAAAAGCAGATTTTAAAGATAAGATACAAATTTTTTTGATTAAAAAAAATTATTCTAATAGAGTTGAAAAGACTTGGTTTAATATTGAAGACATTGACAATCATTTAAGAATGGAATATACTATTAAATCATTAAGATTAAAATTATGATTAAAAAAATATCCAAATTTCTAAAAAGAGGATCAAATAAATCAAAAACAGATTTTTTTAGCTTATCGTCAGGTGAACAAAAAAAAATAATAAATAAGGCAGCGAGAGATGCTAATATAGAACAGTCTAATTTAATCAAAAGCTATGAAAATAAATTTGGAGGATTAAAAACGGGCAATCATAAAATTTAAGATTATTGTTATTTTGTCGTGCTTTTATTAATTGCGTTAGTTGCTGATTTAAAAAAATCGCCAAAAAGGCGATTTTTTGATAGAATAGAGATATAATTACTAAACAATAAATTTATGAAAAATGGGAGGAATTTATTGAAAATTATTTTGGGGGTTTTGGTGGTTTTGTTTTCTTTGTTGTTTGGGTTTGATATTTATCAAAATCAATCTAAGCTTTCTGAAGTTAGAGGGATTAAAGAGGTTGAAGTAGAAGTGTGGAGAGTGGTTGACGGAGATACTATCAGGGTGAAAGATATTAAAACCGGCCAGGTTTTTAATGTCCGCTATCTTGGGATTGACACTCCGGAGCTTGATGGTCCGGATTATGAAACTTGTTTTTGTTCTCAGGCAAAAGAAAAAAATGAGGAACTGGTTTTAGACAGAAATGTGGTTTTAGAATTTGATATTGATAAATATGATAGATTTTTTGGGAATTTGGGGTTCTTGCGGAGAATCTCAATTTGATGGAGAATGCGTAATTAAAGGTAATATAAACGAGGAGGGTAAAAAATATTATCATTTGCCCGGAGATAAATATTATTCTAAAACCAAAATCAATTTGCTTAGAAAAGATAGATGGCTTTGTAGTACTGAAGAAGCAGAAGCTAAAAATTTTCACAGAGCCAACCAGTGAATTGGTTGACAATTGGTTGACAATCATCAACCATTAGTCAAAAAAAGGTGGTCAGCCCACCTTTTTCACAAAAATAAATAAAATAATAAAATGAAAATATGACTCAGCAGGAGGCCTTAGATATATTAAAACTTGGGCATAATGTGTATTTAACTGGTCCGCCTGGAAGCGGAAAAACTTTTTTATTGAATAAATATATTTCTTATTTAAAAAAGAATCGCAGGAAAGTGGCAGTGACAGCTTCTACTGGAATCGCCGCCACTCATATGAATGGAATTACTATTCATTCCTGGTCAGGGTTGGGGATAAAAGAAAAACTCACGGAGCTGGATATTAAAAAATTGCTAAAAAAATCTTATCTTCGAAAGAAATTTAAGGATACTAATGTTCTTATTATTGATGAAGTTTCAATGCTTCATTCTTTTCAGTTTGATATAGTTAACTGCATCTGCCAGGCGTTTAAAGGCAATGTTGAAGCTTTCGGCGGCATGCAGGTTGTTTGTTCAGGAGATTTTTTTCAGCTTCCTCCAGTGCAAAAGCAAGGCAAGCCAAAATTTATAATTGAATCAGATATTTGGCCTAAAATGAATATGAAAATATGCTATCTTGCGGAACAGCATCGCCAAAAAGATAATGAGCTGGCAGATTTATTAAATCATATTCGGAATAATAATCTTCAGGAATCTCGCCGAATATTGCTTAATAGGGAAGATGAGGAAAAAACTTTTCCCCTTGCTCCTGTTCGGCTTTATACCCATAATATTGATGTTGACGCGATTAATAATTATGAATTAAATAAAATAAATGAGGAAGAGATTGTTTATCATATGAAATCAAACGGGAATGAAAATATTGTGGCTATTCTTAAAAAAACTTGTTTGGCTCCGGAAAGATTAGCTCTTAAGCAGGGAGCTAAAGTGATGTTTGTGAAAAATAATTTTGACGCTGGCTATATGAATGGCACTTTAGGAAAAATTATTGGATTTAATGATGAAGGCCTGCCTATTGTGGAAACTTTCAGGGGCGAGCGTATTGAAGTCGCGCCTGCCAGATGGATGATTGAAGAAGACAATATGATTAAGGCGGAAATCAATCAATTTCCTCTTCGCCTGGCATGGGCTATAACAATTCATAAGAGCCAGGGAATGAATCTTGATGCCGCTGAAATTAACCTTTCTAAATCTTTTTTAAAAGGAATGGGCTATGTGGCTCTTTCCCGTTTAAGTTCTTTGGCTGGTTTAAAGCTCAAAGGGTTGAATGATTTGGCTCTCTTGGTCAATGAAGATATTATGGAGCTGGATGAAACACTTAAACAATTATCGCAAAAAGCGGTTGAATTTATAGAAGAAGCAAACAAAAGAAAATTACAAAAGCGATTTTTAGAATCTCTTCCAAAAGGAGGAGCAAAATCCATTTCAACTTATATGAAAACAAAGGCTTTGGTTGACGCTAAAATGGGGATTAAAAAAATAGCTAAACAAAGAGAATTAACAGAAGCAACTATTATGAGCCATTTGGAAAAATTAGTTAAAGACCGCGCGGATATTAATTTAGAATATTTGCGGCCGCCTGAATGCGTTCTTGAAGAAATAAATTTAGCTTTTCAGGAATCTCGTTGCTGGCAATTAGCTCCAGCCAGGGCAATTTTGGGAGATACTTTCTCCTATGATGAAATAAGATTAGCCCGTTTATTTTTAGAAAATTAAAGAATTTCCTATTGATTTTTTTGTTCTTGATTTAAGGTTTTTAATTTGGTAAAATAATTGAAAGTAAGTTTTAAATTTTAATTATGGCAAAGAAAACCAAAAAATTATGAATATTTATTTTTCAAAATCAAAAAGAGTTGTTTTTTTGATAATAATTGGAATAGTTGCTATTTTAATAATTTGCGGGGCTATTTTTATTGACACAATAGAAAAAAATAAAAAATTGCTTCCACTTACTGAAACTGAAATTCAAAATATATGTGGTAAAATGCAGAGTTCAAGGGAAAGAGACCTTTGTTATATTTATTATTATACGGATGTTGCTATGACCAAAAAAGATTTATCTATTTGTAAAAAAATAGAAGATAAATTTAACAGAGATTTTTGTTATTCGAATGTTGCTATAATTAAACAAGATCTGTCAATTTGTGAAAAACTGCATCAATCATTTAAAGATTCTTGCTATTCAGAGATAGCTAAAGTTAAAAAAGATTTTTCTATTTGTGAGAAGATAAAAGATCAGACAATGATCGATAAGTGCTATTGGAATTGCTTTGAAAACTTGGCAGATCTGTCTGTTTGTGAAAAGATGCAAGATCAAAGGATAAAAGATGTCTGTTATTGTGGCGTCGCTTCTGGCAAAAGAGATCCATCTATTTGTGAAAAGAAGATAAAAGATCAGTTTGGAAAAAGTTTTTGTTATATGGAAGTTGCTATAGCTAAACAGGATTCATCTATCTGTGACAAAGTAGACGAAGAGCAACTTTCTAAAGATATGTGTTATAGGAATGTCGCTGTAGCTAAAAGAGATTCATCTATCTGTGACAAGATACAAGATCAATATACGAAAGACGAATGTTATTTGAACGCTATTCTTGATAAACCAAATTCATCTATCTGTGACAAGATACAGAATCGAGAGCTAAAAAATGGGTGTGAATCTGAAATAATAGAATAGAAAGTTTGAAAGATTTAATCTTGGGTTTTAAATTTTATTTTTATGGCGACAATTGAGGATTTTCAAAAATTAGATATCCGGGTAGGAAAAATTATTGAAGTGGAGGATTTTCCAGAAGCGAGAAAACCATCTTACAAGCTGAAGATAGATTTTGGCGAAGAAATAGGAATTAAAAAATCCTGCGCTCAGCTTGTGGCAAAATATACCAAAGAAGACCTTAATGGGATGTTAGTTCTTGCTGTTGTAAATTTTCCTCCTAGACAAATTGGTCCAGAGGTTTCAGAAGTTTTAACATTAGGAGTTCCTGATTCAGACGGGGAATGTGTTTTAATCCAGCCAGAGCGCGATATTGAAATAGGAGCAAAATTATATTAAATAAATATATTTTTTATGAGTTATTTAGCAAAATATAAAAAAGAAGATTTTAAACAAGTTTCATGGGAAGAATATGGGAAAACTTTGGAAAAATTGCATGACAAAGTCGCAGGATACATTAAAGAAAAAGATATAAAAATAGATGCTGTCGTGCCGATACTTCGTGGCGCTGCTTTTCCCGGAGCTTATCTTACGTTTAAGTGTGGCTTGCTGAGAATGCTTCCTGTCCAATATAAATATCTTTTTAAAAATAATAAAATAGAATTAAGATGTCTTCTATCTTTACCAAAAATAGATCTGCCAGAAAAACCAACATTTTTATTAGTAGAACAAAATCATTGCTTTGGAGTTACAGCGTCAATGGCAGTGAAAGATTTAAAAGAAATGTTTCCAGATTGTAAAATAATTTATGCGGCAGACCATATAGATTATTCTTATCAAAAAGTTGAAGGCGTAGAAATTGTTTTTTATGGCAAGCTAACTAACGAAACAAGGGATTTAAGCAAGAAGGAATGTGAAGAAAAGGGGATATCTCCGTTTTCATATTTATTTCCATGGGAGAGCATAGAAGAAGAATGGACAACAGTTGAGGGAAAACAGTTTAACTATAGAGATGTGGAAAAAATTTTCAAGACATCTGAAATAAAAAAAGTTATAGAAAACGAGTAAAATTATAGAGATTTAACCTTAAAGGTTAAATTTTAGTATATTATGACAAAAGTTAAAATCTTAATTGAGGGATATGCAAGAGAAATAAATGGAGAGGAATTTGCCTCTTCAACTGCTACTTTAATTCAAGATGTTAATTTGAATATAATTATTGATCCGGGAATGGACAGAAAATTATTATTATCCGCTTTAAGTAAAGAAAATTTGTCTTTAGTCCAAATTGATTATGTAATTTTAACTCATACTCATTTAGACCATTCTCTTTTGGTTGGTATTTTTGAAAATGCTGTTATTTTAGATAACAGCAATACTTATTCTTTTGATGGAAAAATAGGGGAACACAAGGGCAAGATTCCAAATACTGAAATTCAAATTATTAAAACGCCTGGACATGATCAATTTCATTGCTCTGTTTTAGCAGATACAAAGGATTTGGGCAAAGTGATAATAGCTGGCGATGTCTTTTGGTGGATGGATAACGAGGAGCAAAAAACAGATAAGCAAAGCTTGATAGAACACAAAGACCCTTATGCAAAAGATGAAAAAGCATTAAGAGAAAGTAGGGATAGAATTTTAGAAATAGCCGATTATGTAATTCCCGGACACGGAAAAATGTTTAAAGTTAAGAAATAATGTTGTGCTTGGCTTAGCCAAACACAACAGCCAAGCACGATTAATATATTATGGCACTTATAATTTTTATATTATTAATTTTCAGTTTTATTTATTTAATCATTGCTGCTGGCGTTTTGCTTTGGACAAAAAAATTATTTAAAATTGAAAATCCGAGTTATAAAAATTCTTTTAAGATTTTAATATTTTCTGGAATTGCCAGTTTTACTTGCGGAGCAATATTCAAAATTGTTAATTTGAGTTTTTTATCAGGAATTTTTACTACGATTATTGCATTTTTTGTTTTTCATTTTTTTCTAAAAAAATATTATCAGAATAATTGGAAAAAATCATTGGCAATATATATTGTGTCTGGAACGGTTGCGCTTGCGATTTTTTCAGTTATTATTATTTCCGTTCGTTTTTTTATAGCTTCGCCTTTTATTGTTAAAGGAGAGGCAATGAGTCCTACTTATATTAGTTATGATTATTTGTTGATAAATAAGCTTGATAAGCGTTTTATTCATGGAGATATCGTTGTTTATTGTTTACAAGAAGATAAAAATAAATTTTTAATAACACGAATTATTGGTTTACCAGGAGAAAAAATAGAAATTAAAGATAATGATCTTTATGTTAATGGTCAGTTTTTAAATGAACCATACGCTAATGGAACAACTACTGGCAATCTAATTTTAACTTTAAAGAAAAATGAGTATTTTGTGTTAGGAGATAATCGAAATAAAAGCTTAGATTCAAGAGTATTTGGGCCTATTTTAAAGGAAGACATTGAGGGCGTAGTTTTTTATAAGCTTGATGGTTTAAAAAAATAATTAATTTATGACCAATGTTGTTATTATTCACGGAACCGAGGGAAATCCTGAAATGAATTGGTTTCCGTGGTTAAAGACCGAACTTGAAAAATTAGAATGCAAAGTTTTTGTCCCGAAATTTCCAACTCCAGAAAATCAATCTTTAGAAAATTGGCTGGCAGTTTTTAAAGATTATGAACAATATTTAGACGAGAATTCAATTGTTGTTGGTCATAGTTTGGGGCCTGCTTTTTTATTAAGCGTTCTTGAAAAATTGAATCAGCCAATTAAGGCAGCGTTTTTTATTGCGGGCTTTACTGGATTATTAGGTGGTTCTGAATTTGATGAACTTAATAAAACATTTACCACCAAATCATTTAATTGGAATAGAATAAAAAACAATTGCAAGAAATTTTATGTGATTAGTTCAGATAATGATCCATATGTTCCAATTGAAAAGGGCAAAGCGCTCGCTGAAAATTTAGATACAGAGTTGATTATTCTCAAAAACGCAGGACATATTAATCAAGAGTTTGGATATACTAAACTTGACTTTCTTCTTGAAAAAATCAAGAATGAATTATAATATCACTTTAAATTCTAAGAATTATTTATGAAGAAGAATTTGTTTTTTTTATTTTCACTTTGCTTCGGTTTGGTTTTGTTTGCGGCGGTGCTGAAGAGAATTGGCTTGGATAATATTTCTTCAGTTGTTTCAGCTTTTTCTCTTGAAAAATTTCTTTTTATTTTAATTATAAGTTTATTGGGTATTTCAATATCAACTTTGCGTTGGAAAATTATCATAGAGAGTCAACATCCTTCTAAGATTTCTTTTTTAAAAGTAATGAAAACCAAGCTGATTGGTTCCAGCATAAATTATTTAACTCCGGTTATATTTGTTGGAGGTGAGCCGGTTAGAGCTTATTTATTAAAAGAAGAAACAGATGTTCCTTTAGACAAAGCAGCAGCTTCTACTGTAATAGACGCGGTGATTTATTTGAGCGTTGTTTTTATATTTTTTATTATAGGACTTTTTTTTCTTTTTAGTTATTTTACCCCATCTACTATTTTTATTTTTTTAATCGCTATTATTGTAATTTTTTCTTTTTGGCTTTTTTATATTTTTTATTCTAAGGCGCTTAACGGAGCATCTGGAGAAAAGGGCTTTTTTAATTTTTTTATTGATATTTTAGGTTTAAATAAAATAAGGGCTATTAGAAAAATCGGACAAGGCGTGAATAGCGCAGAAAAAAATATCTCTTATTTTTTTAAAGAAAAAAAGAAAAAATTAATAATAGTTTTTTCTCTTGCTGCTTTTGATGTTTTTTTTGTTTTGTTGACTTATTGGCTGGTCATCTATTTTTTAGGATACAGCGTAGGCATAAAGCAAATACTTTCCCTAAATACCGCAATAACTTTAATTTTTCTTGTCCCTATTCCAGCAGCATTAGGAAGTTTTGAATTAAGCCAAGCGTTTATTTTCCCTTTTTTAGGGATAAGCGGAACTATTGGTGTTGCCTTTAGTTTGATAATAAGAATAGTTAGTTTGACTGCTGCTTTTTTCGGAATAATTATTTTTTTCCATTTTCAAATAAATAGTTTAATTAAAAAAATAATAGGAAAAGAGGAGAAATTGATAGAAAAATTCAGAAAAATTTTGGATGTGTAGATTTGTTTTTAAATTTTGCTATGCTATAGTAAAATAGAAATATGATTAAAAAAAGATATTTATTTATAGGAGGTGTTATCATTGTTTTTACATTGATAAGTCTTTGCTTTGGTTTTTATTTAGGAAAAATTGAAGGAGAGAAGCTGGTTATTCAAGGAGTAATAAATCGAGATTTAGGCAGGCCGGATACAGTTGACTTTTCTCTTTTTTGGGATGCTTGGATAAAATTACAGGAGAAATATGTAGATAATGAAGAATTGGATTATCAAAAAATGGTTTACGGAGCAATTTCCGGGATGGTTGAATCGCTGGATGACCCTTACACCGTTTTCCTGCCCCCAGAGGACTCCAAGATATTTTTAGAAGATATTTCCGGAAGTTTTGAGGGCGTAGGTATGGAAATTGGCATAAGAAATAATCAACTTACAATAATCGCGCCTCTTGAAAATACACCTGCTCAAAGAGCCGGACTTCGCCCCGGCGATAAAATTTTAGAAGTAGATGGAATTTCAACCGCTGATATTGGCATTGAGCAAGTGGTTAAACTGATTCGCGGGCCAAAAGGAACAGAGGTTGTTCTTACGATTTTTCGCAAAGGATGGGCTCAGCCAGAAGAAATTAAGGTTATAAGAAATGTTATCAAGGTGCCTTCCTTGAAATTGGAGATTTTGGATGATAATATCGCTTATGTAAAAATTTATCATTTTTCACAAAAAGCTGATTCTGATTTTGATAAAATGGCTCTTGAAATTTTAAATTCTTCATCTGAAAAAATTATTTTAGACCTAAGAAATAATCCGGGAGGTTATTTAGAGGTTTCTGTAGATATTGCCGGTTGGTTTTTAGAAAGGGGAGATGTTGTTGTGATTGAAGATTTTGGCGGAAAACAGCCGAATATGGAATATAAGGCGAGAGGAAATGCTAAATTTTCAGAATACCCAATGGTAATTTTAATAAATCAGGGCTCTGCCTCTGCTTCAGAGATTTTAGCCGGTGCCTTACAGGATAACTTAGGAGTAAAATTAATCGGCGCAAAATCTTTTGGCAAGGGTTCAGTCCAGGAATTAGAAAAACTGCCGGGCGCGACAAGTTTGAAAATTACTATAGCGAAATGGCTGACTCCCAACGGCCAGCTTATTACTGATGTCGGACTGGCGCCGGATATTGAAGTAGAAATGACCGAAGAGGATTATGAGAAAGACAGAGACCCTCAATTAGACAAAGCAGTTGAAATTATTAAAGAAATGAGATATAATAAATGAAAAAGTAAAAACTAAAAATGAAAAACCACAAAGAAAAATTAAAAAAGATAAAAAAAATAAAAAATAAAATTTTAGTTTTAGATTTTAGATTGTGATTTTTCATTTTTCATTTTCTATTTTTAATTTAGCGAAGCGATTATGAAGGTTATACTCTTACAAGACATAGAAAATATGGGCAAGAAATATGATGTTAAAAATGCAAAGGATGGTTATGCCAGGAATTTTTTGTTTCCTAAAAATTTGGCTAAACTCGCTGACCCGTCAGCTTTGAAATGGCTGGAATCGCGGAAAAAAATTAAAGCAAAGAAAACAGAGCAGGAATTAAAAAATGTTCAGGAAACAGCTTCAAAGCTTGACGGATTAGAAGTTGCTATTTCAGTTAAAGCTGGAGAAGAGGGACAGCTTTTTGAGTCAATAAACCAACAGAAAATTTCTGAAAAATTGAAAGAACTTGGATTTGAGATTAAAAAAACTCAAATTGATTTGAAAGAGCCGATTAAGGAAATCGGCGAGTTTCCGATAAAACTTAAATTTGAGCATAATTTAGAAGTAGAAATAAAAGTAATAATTACTGAAGAGAAATAATGGCAAAATATATTTTTATTGGCGGCGGCGTAATGTCCGGCATTGGAAAGGGGATAACAGCGGCTTCTATCGGTAAAATTCTTCAAAGCAAAGGGTTCAAAATTACGGCAATCAAAATTGATCCCTATATTAATGTTGACGCAGGAACAATGAACCCAATTGAGCATGGAGAGGTTTTTGTAACCGATGATGGGACAGAATGCGACCAAGATATTGGAAACTATGAAAGATTTTTAGACCAAGATTTGACTACTCATAATTACATTACTACTGGAAGAGTTTATCAAGCGGTTATTAATCGGGAAAGGAATTTAGAATACGGCGGCAGATGCGTTGAGGTTGTTCCCGATATCCCAAATGAAGTAATTTCAAGAATAAAAAAAGCGGTCCAAAGAGTAAAAGCTGATTTTGTTTTAATTGAAATTGGCGGCACGGTGGGAGAATATCAAAATTCTTTATTTTTAGAAGCCGCCAGAATGCTTAAACTTAGACATCCAAAAGATGTTCTTTTTATTTTAGTAAGCTATCTGCCAATTCCAAATATGATTGGCGAGATGAAAACAAAGCCCACTCAATACGCTGTAAGAACTTTAAATATGGCTGGAATTCAGCCGGATATAATTATTGCTCGTTCAGAAGTTCCATTAGACGAACCGCGCAAAAAAAAGATTTCAACTTTTTGCAACATTAGCGAGCAAGATGTTATTTCCGCTCCTGATATTAAGTCAATTTACGAAGTGCCGATTAATTTTCAAAAAGATAATTTAGGAAAAAGAATTTTAAACAAATTTGGAATGCCTGCGCCAAAAAAAGATTTGAAAGATTGGAAAAAATTAGTAAATGTAATAAAAAATAGCTCTGAAACAGTAAAAATTGGAATAGTGGGAAAATATTTTGAAACAGGAAAATTTACTTTAATGGATTCTTATATTTCTATAATTGAAGCAATAAAACATGCTTGCTGGGAGCATAAAAAAAAGCCGGAAATTTCCTGGCTGTCAGCAGGTGAATATGAGAAAGATTCTCAAGCTGTAAAAGAGATTAAAAATTATGACGGCATAATCATTCCCGGAGGATTTGGAAATAGGGGAGTGGAAGGAAAAATTAAAGCAATTGAATTTTGCCGAAAAAACAAAATTCCTTTTTTGGGACTATGTTTGGGAATGCAGTTAGCGGTAATTGAATTTGCCAGAAATGTTTGCGGAATAGCCCAGGCGAGCTCTACTGAATTTTCTTCAAAATGTAAATACCCGGTTATTGATGTAATGCCTGAGCAAAAAGCGCTTTTAAAAGAGAAAAAATATGGGGGAACAATGCGTCTTGGCGCTTATAAATGCAAAATAAAACCCCAAACTATTAGTTTTAGGGGATATAAGCGTTCTGATATTTCCGAGCGTCACAGGCATCGTTATGAGCTGAATAATGAATTTAGAGACCAATTAGAGGCAAAAGGAATGATAATGGCAGGCATTAATTCTAAACGGGATTTAGTAGAGATTATTGAATTGAAAAATCATCCATTTTTTGTCGCAAGCCAATTTCATCCGGAATTCAAATCCAGGCCGTTAAAGCCGCATCCATTATTCAGAGAATTTATTAAAGTTTGTTCAGCTCAACATTGACAACTTTAGCGATTCTTTGGGAGCCGTCAAATTTTGTCTTTCTTTTTGTTCCAAACTTAATAACCCCTTCTTTCACAGCGTAAAGAGTGTCATCTTTTCCTTGTCTGACATTTTTCCCGGCAAGAAATTTAGTTCCTCTTTGACGAATTATAATACTGCCGGGCTTAGCTTTTTGGCCTTCATAAAGCTTTACTCCTAAATATTTTGGCTGAGAATCTCTTCCCAGCTTTGTCGCGCCTGTAGCTTTTGTCTTAGACATGTTCCCTCGCTTTGCTTGGTCAAATGCAAAATTCAAAATGAAAAATGCAAAATGATAAAGCAAAATTCAAAATTATTATTTTAAATATTAAAAGTTTTAGATTTTAGATTGTAGCTTTTCGTTTTTCACTTTTATTTTTTAATTTAATTTTATGTTATCAAACTTTAAACAATTTGTCAAAAAAAATCAAGAAGATATTATTTTAGTTGTCGGAGTTATTTTAATTTCTCTGCTTAGTTTTGCTGTCGGATACATAACAGCTGAAGACCAGGGAAAAACACCCTTAAAAATTGAACGTCAAATTATATGTCCAAGAGTTTAAATACAGCCATTATCGGAGCGGGAATTTGCGGGCTTTATCTGGCTTGGAAGCTTTCAGAAAAAGGTCATAAAATTACTGTATTTGAGAAAAAGAAAGAAATAGGAAAACAGGCCTGCTCAGGTCTTTTTTCTGAAAAGATTTTAGATTATATTCCTCAGAGCCGCCATTTAATTGAAAATCAAATTGATTATACTTTAATCCATTTTCCCAAAAAAACTATTAAAGTTTCATTTTCTGAAAAGTTTTTAGTAATAAATCATTCTGAATTAGATAAATTAGTGGCAGGTTTAGCGGAAAAAGCAGGCGCAGAGATTATTTTAGATAATCAGATTAAATCTTTACCTTCTGGATTTGATAGAACTATCGGATGCGACGGCGGACAATCTTTTGTAAGAAAAACTTTAAATATTAATGAGCCGAATTTTTCTTTAGGTATTTTGGGATTTGTTCATAATAAAGATAATTCTAATTTTGTTGAAACATGGCCGCAAAAGAGTGGCGGGGGGTTTATCTGGAGAATTCCACAAGGAAAACAGGTAGAATATGGTATAATAGAAAAACCCTTAAGAGCAAAAAAGCTTTTAAAAGAATTCTTAGAAAAACAGGGGATAGGACTAAGAGATATAAAATCAGAAATGATTGCTTGCGGTTTTCAAAAATTTTCTAATCCTGATATTACGCTTTGCGGCGAAGCGGCCGGGCTTACCAAGCCCTGGAGTGGGGGAGGGGTAATTTGGGGATTAAAAAGCTGTGAAATGCTTTTAAAACATTTTCCTCATTTTTTAAAGCATCAGGAGGTAATGAAAAGATTTTTTTTACCAAGATTTATTTTATATAATATAATTAATAAAGCAGTATATTTTTTTGGATTTAATTTTCCTTGGGTTTTGCCCAAAAAAGTAAAAATACAAGGAGATTATCTTTTCAAATTATGATAAAAATTCCTAATCACATAGCTGTTGTTCCTGACGGCAATAGAAGATGGGCGAGTACTCAGGGCCTGAAGCCCTGGCTTGGTCATGGACAGGGAAAGAAAAACCTTGAAGAGATATTAAGGGCAGTTTTTGAATTAAAAATTCCTTGTTTTTCTTTTTGGGCGTCATCTAAGGATAATTTTAAAAAACGTTCTTCCTTAGAAATAAAATTTTTATTAAGTTTGTTTAAAAAAGGATTTATTGAACTGATTGAAGATAAAGATATTCACAAAAACAAGGTAAAAATTAATATTATAGGGGACTGGCGAAATCAATTTCCTGAAGATGTCAAAAAGCCAATGGAGCAGATAATAGAAAGGACTAAAAATTATAATAAATTCCAGTTTAATTTTATGGTCGCTTATAGCGGGACAGATGAAATGTTGGAAGCAGTGAAAAAAATTACAGAACAAAATTCAGACAAAAAAATGATAACTTCTGAATTTATTAAAAATCATCTTTTAACTAAAAATTTGCCCCCAGTGGATTATTTAATTAGAACAGGCGGCGAGCCGCATATGTCTTCAGGATTTATGATGTGGGATATAGCCGACGCGCAGTTATATTTTTCTGATAAACCCTGGCCTGATTTTACGGTTGAAGATTTTAAAGAAGCGATTAAAGAATATTCTAAAAGAGGCAGGCGTTTCGGCGCATAGATAATAAATTATTCCTTGAGAGGGTGGAATTTTTGATGAATTTTTTGCGCATAACGGTCGGAAGCATGAACATATTTTGTAGTTGTATCTAAAGATTCATGGCCTAATAATATTTGAATAGCAGCTGGGCTAGCTCCGCTTTCTGCTAAATATGTTGCAAATGCATGGCGAATACCATGGACAGAAACAGGGACATTTAATCCAAGTAATTCACGATATTTTTTAACTTTTTCTTCTAGATAATTAGGAGAAAGTTTTTTATCCTTTAAGTTTACATTTTTTCCTCTATAAGGAATAAATAGGTAAGAAGAACTTGTTATACCTCTAACTTCTAAGTATTTTTTAATATGTTTTTGTGCTCTCGGCGTCAAATAAACGAATCTTTCTTTTTTGCCTTTGCCCATAATAAAGATTCTTCCTGTTTTATCAATTTGTTCTTTTTTTAAGTTTATAACTTCAGAAATTCTCATTCCAGTAGAAAATAAAGTTTCAAGCACTGCTCGATTGCGCAAAGCAATAATCTTATTTTTTTCAAATTGCGTGGGAAATTGAATTAATTTTATTATTTCTTCAAGCTCTGAAACGCGAGGGTGCTTTTTTTCGGTTTTTACTAATTTAATCTCGCTGGGAGATATGGGAGACTTATAATCCATATCTATTAAAAATTTTAAATAGGAACGAATAGCAGATAACATTTTATTTATAGAATAACTACTAAGTCGTTTTTTACTTTTTTGAGATTTAGCTGTTTTTCTGTCTCGAGAAACTAAATAAGCCTTATAATTAAGAATTGTTTTTTTATCAATATTATCAAATTCAATATTTATTTCTTTTAGAAAATTTTGAAAAACTTCTAAATCTCGTTCATAACTATAAACTGTTTTCTCGGAAAGATTATTAACTTGAAGATCTAAAAGAAAATCATCTAAATCAGGAAGTTGTATTTTTTTCATATAATTAAATTTTAAATTCTATTGCGTATTTTTTAGAGGGAATAATTAGAAAAGTGACATTTTTCATTGATGAAAGATTATACCAGAGTTTATATAAGGATACTGTGCCTATTTCAATATAAAGAACTTCTTTTAGAGAAGTTCTTTTTGAATTTGAGTAAATTCCTAAATCTGCTCGTCCGTAATTTAGAGTTGGTTCTATGGCTACTTTATAATTTTTAAGCTTAAAGTATTCATAAACCACATTCATCATTTTTTTGTGCCATTCTTTTCCATGCCGATTTATTTTATTAAGTTTTGATTTTTTTCTACAGTTATTCCATAGATTATTTTTTTCAGAATTAAATTCAGTAGCCCTTATCCTGCCGTTTACAATTAAAATTGCTATTTTTCGCAAAATTAGGGCATCGCTCAATAATAAAAAGTTTTTTTTATATCTTTCAGGTAAAACAGAAATATTGTTTTTTAGCCAGTTTATTTCTTCCTCAATAATAGACTCAACAACATTCCAAGCAGGGGATATGCCATTTTTTATTTTCTTTTGAAAAGGAATTGATATGTCGTAGTTTTTAATAAAAGAAATTTCGTGAGCTTGAGGCTTATAAATTTTTATTTTTTTTTGTTCTTCTAATAGGCCAAGAGCATAACTTTTACGTAAAATTTCAGGCGTAAGCCGAAAGTTAAGCCCGATTTTCTCTCCGTATTTATTAATAATTCTTTCTATGGAGCGAGGTGTGAGACGGCTTTCTGCATCTTTGCGACCACTATAACGAACAAGTAGAGCATTTTTTTTATCTTTGCGAGATTTTAAATATTGTTTAACATAATCAATGTTTCTTTTTGAAAGCGATTTAATTGCATTTCTGTTTAAATTTACGAGTTTAGACAGTTTAAATCCATTAAAAATCAAAAGTTCTAAAATAACTCGGTCTCTTAATCCGATTTTTATTTTAGTGTCAGGAATCATTAAAAGTTGCTCAACTTGGTTTAAATTGAGAAATTTTATGGTTTTCCCATCCTGAGCGTTTTTCGGCAGTTTTATTTTATCTGCTGGGAGCGAAACTATGTCTTTGGCTGTAAAATAGCTCAAAATGGCTCTCAGGGCGATTAAATAGTAGTTTTGAGTAATAAGCTTTAAAAGGCGAGTTTTTTCATTTTTAGATTTAGATACAGAAAGATAAAATTTATAATTTTTAATATCGTCAGCAGTTAATTCGTGTGGCTTAAGAGTTTCTTTCTTTATTTTTTTAAGCCACAATATAAATCTATTTAGATAACGTTTATAGTTTTTTTCAGTATGACCAGAATAATCTTCCTTTTTCAAATGTTTTAAAAAAAGGGGAATATGGTCTATTATTGATTTATGAGATTTTTTCATATCGCTTTATGAGTGTAAGGGATATTATACTCACTTCTCTATACTTAGAATAAAACAGGCAAAAGGTTCTGTCAAGTGGAAAAATACCACTCCCCCTTAGATAACCGTAAACCGTAAACCATAAACTAAACTACAAGGCGTCTTTTATTAGTTGTTTAAAACGCTCCCAGATTCCTTGCTTAACTTTTTCTCCTTGTTCTCCCAAATCTTGTTTTATTTCTTGTTTTTCTTTTTCAAATTCTTGTTCAATCATTGGAGTTGTATCTTGCCAAAGGTTTTTAATCCAGTTTTCGATTTTTATAATATTTGGCTTTATATAACTCCCCCACCAGTTTACCCAGGTATTCTGCCAAATTTCTTTTGCTTCCTGCCATGCGCTATTCATTCCTTCCGGGATAGCCATAATAAGCTCAATTATAAGAGATTTTGCTTGCTCTAAGGTGCCTGGAGCTTCTAATGGCTCATTTTCAGTCGTTGTTGGCTGCGCAAAGCCAAAACACGGCAAAATCAAGCCAATCATTGACAAAATGAGCATGGTTTTGTATAATTTAGACATAGACATTTAAAGACATAGATATTTGAAAATTTGTTGAGGTGATAAAATGGATGACATAATAAGGTATTTATTCGGGATTGGTTTCTCAATTATGGGGATTTGCATATGCTATTGTGCAATATGTGAATTAAAAATAATATTATTTAAATTACGCCAAGAAAGTTTTATTTTTGAGAAAAAAATTCTTAAAGAGCGGTTTCTAATATATCTATTATTTTTATTTGTGGGGACTATGATGGTTCTTGAAGGTATTAATTTTTAGAGGTGATAAAGATGTATTTTATTATGATTTTTTTGGTATTTTTGGGAAAGATATTTTTTATGTTTTTGAGCATTATAATCTGTATGTTTATAACGGGATATTTCATTGAGTTCTTAATGAAAAAAATAGGTTTAAGCCAAAATAAAGCGTTGTTGATAGGAATGATTCCTCTTTTGATTTGGTTTATACTGATGTGGTCTATCGTCGATTATGAGCCGGTTCTATGAATCGGTTTTTTATTTTTCTACTTTCTACTTTCTACTTTCTACTTTCTACTAACTATTTCTTTTGCTTGCCCTAAACGTTTAAGGGTTTTTTGTTTTCCTAAAATTTCAGCAATCTCAAACGGAGTTGCTGACGCCTTTTTGCCAGACAAAGCCGCCCTCAAAGGCCATAAAAGCTTTCCCCTATCGCCTATTATTTCAGCTTCTGCCATTAATATATTTTTCAAATTTTCTTTATTAAAATCTTGAGTATTTATTTTAGATATTATTTCTTCTGATTTTTTCAGAGAATTTTTTATTTCATCATCACTCATCTCTTTCCAGCGCAAAAGCTCTTTATCATACTCTAATTTATCTTTGAAAAAGAAATCAGTTAGTTCTGAAATTTCCGAAAGCTTTTTTAAACGTTCTTGATATATTGAAACAATTTTTTTAAGAAAATCAAAATTAATTATTTCTTCAGTTTCTAATATCTTATACCCTGTTGTTTTGAATGGGAGTTCATGTAGTCCCTTAATGATTTCTTTTTGTCTTTCTATAGGAGCAAGCAATTCTGCTTCAAGTAAGTAAGGAATGCATAGTTCTGTTAATTTTTCTGGAGATTTCTGCCTGATGTAAAATCCATTGAGCCAATCCAATCGTTTTGCGTTGAAAACCGCTCCCCCTTTTTGAACTCGCTCTAAGGAAAATTCTTTAATCAGAGCTCGCATAGAAAATATTTCTTTTTCTGTCCCGGGGTTCCATCCCAAAAGCGCTATAAAATTAATTAAGGCCTCTGCTAAATATCCTTGTTTTTGATATTCAGAAACAGCTGTTGCTCCGTGTCTTTTGCTTAATTTAGTCCTGTCTGGTCCTAAAATTAAAGGCAGATGAGCGTATTTTAGTTCAGGAAACCCTAAAGCTCTTTGAAGGAGGATTTGTTTCGGAGTGTTGGAAATATGGTCTTCTCCCCTGATTATATGGCTGATTTTCATTTCAAAATCATCAATTACCACAGCTAAGTTATACAAAGGCGTAGATAGATTTTTAGCAATAACAATATCCCCTATTAAATTTGAGTCAAACTCTACATGTCCCCTGATTAAATCATTAAAAATTATTTTTTCATTAGGAGTTTTAAATCTGATGACAAAAGATTTTTCTTGTTTTAAGTTTTCTTTAATTTCTTTTTTTGAGAGATTGCGGCATTTTCCATTATATTTTGGCGGTTTTCCCCTGCTTAATTGTTCTTGCTTTTGCGCTTCTAATTCTTCTTTTAGACAAAAACAATGATAAGCATTATCTTGTTCTAATAATTTTTTTATATATTTTTCGTAAATATCTGATCTTTCGCTTTGCCTGTAAAGTTTTTCGTCCATTTCAATTCCTAAGTATTTTAAACCTTGTAAGATATCTTTTTCAAATTCCAACTTGCTTCTTTCTTTATCTGTATCTTCAATTCGTAAAATAAATTTTCCTTGATGTTTTTTGGCAAAAAGATAATTAAAAAGAGCAGTTCTAGCTGTTCCAATGTGAAATAATCCAGTAGGCGCTGGAGCAATCCTGACTCTAATTTTCTCTAATTTTTCTTCTTTTTCGCCTGACATATTATTTAGATAAATATCCCACAATATATTCAGCAATAATTTTAGCAGCTTTTGGTCGACCAAATTCTTTAGCTTTTTTCTTCATCTCCTCAACTTCGTTAGGATGAGAAATTAAGTATTTTATTTTCTTTAGAAAAAAATGAGAAGTTAAATTTTCTTCTTCAATAACAATTGCGGCTCCTGCTTGAGAATACTGATAAGCGTTTTTAATTTGATGATTTTGAGCCGCTGTTTTAAGCGGAATCAAGATGCTTGGTTTTCCAGAAGCGGCAATTTCAAAAATACTTCCAGAGCCGGCTCTGCTTATTACAATGTCGGCCGCTTGATAGCTATGAGCCATTTCTGATTCTTTTAGAAATGGAAAAATATGATAATGTTTTTGAAGTCCTCTGGGAATTGTTACATTTGCTTCAGCTCTTATTTGTTTAAAATTTCTTTCGCCGCATTGATGGATTACTTCAAATTCTTTAAGTATTTCCGGCAGAATTATCAACAATATATCATTAATTTTTTGAGCGCCCTGACTTCCCCCTAAAACCAAAATAACCGGACGCTCCTCGCTTAAATTAAACAATTCTTTTGCTTTTTCTTTTGAGCCCATTAAAATTTCTCTCCGAATCGGATTTCCAACAAGAATCATTTTTTCAACTGGGAAAAATTCATTTCTTGGAAAAGAAACAAAAATTTCTAAAGCAAATTCATTCAGGATTCTATTAACCAATCCCGGGGTCGCGTCTGATTCATGAAGGAAAATCGGCACCCTTAAGAGCCAAGCTGATAAAACTACCGGAAAAGAACCGTATCCTCCCTTACTGAAGACAATATCAGGTGTTGAAAAAAAGATAAAAAGAAATGCTTGAGGAATGCCGATTAAAATTCTAAAAATATCAATAAAGTTTTCAAGAGAAAAATATCGCCTGATTTTTCCGGCAAAGATTGTTTTGACTTTGATATCTTCTTGAGAAAGAAAAATTGAAGCAAATTCATCTTTTGGACCAAGGTAAAAAAACTCTAATTTATTTTTAGGTTTTATTCTTCTTATTTCTCTAACAATAGAAATTATTGGGAAAATATGGCCTCCGGTGCCGCCGCCGGTAAAAAGTATTTTCATGGTTTTTGTTTTGAGATATTGAGTAGTATCCCTATTCCAATTAATTCAGCGATTAAATGCGATCCTCCATAGCTGATAAAAGGCAAAGGAATGCCGGTAAGAGGAAAAATTCTAAGCATTGAGCTGATGTTTATAAATCCCTGGATTACAATCCAAGAGCTGATTCCTAACGCAGCAAGCCGAAGAAATGCATCATTTGAAGATTTTGCAATCTTCAGGCCTTGCCAAGCAAATCCTAAAAAAAGAAGAATTAAGAGCAAGCTTCCCATAAATCCTGTTTCTTCTGCAAATATAGCAAATATTGAATCTCCAATTGATTGGGGCAGAAATCCGAATTTCTGATGACTCATTCCCAGTCCTACGCCGAGCAGACCTCCTGACCCTACTGCGATTAAGGCCTGTTTCATTTGATATCCTATTCCAAGAGGGTCAATTTCTGGTTTGAGAAAAACTAAGATACGATTTAATCTGTATGGAGCTATTTTTATTAAAAGAAATAAAGACCCTATGCCGCCTAAAACTATAAATACGCTTTGTAAAATAGGCGTATTAGCGGAAAAATACATTAAGCTGGCAGTTAAAACAATTATTCCTAAAGTGCTTATATCTGGCTGAAGGATCAAAAATAAACTTAGAAGTCCTATAATTATTAAAAATGGAAGGAAGTTTTTTTTAGAAAAACTTGGGCGGGCAAGCCAGGCCGCTAAGTAAAGTATGAAAAAGGGTTTTAAAAGTTCTGATGGCTGGAAAGAAATCGGGCCCAAGCTTATCCAGCGGGCCGCTCCGCCTGAATTTAAACCAATTTTGGGCAGGAAAACAAGAGCTAAAAATATTAAATTTATTAAAAGAAAATTGAAGGCATTTTTTTTAATAAAAGATAAGGGAAGCTTGAATGCTGTAAATCCGAGAATTATGCCGGGAATTAAAGCGTAAATTATTTGATGAAACAGGAAATAAGTAGTTGTCCCGTGTTTTTCTAAGGAAAATGGCGCGGAAACAGTGGCTAATACCAACATTCCTAAGAATACTAAAATAATTGATATGCCAAGCAAAATGTAATCAGGACGAGCTTTCATTTTTTAATTATAGCATAAAAATTTTTCTAGCTCAAATTCTGGATTTTCTTCGCGCTTTACCCTAAAGGGCTCCGACGCGTCTCAGAAAACCCTAGAATTTTCGCTTTTAAAATTCAGTTTCCTGCGTTTTCTATGAGTGTCTCCTCTTGTCATTCTGAACGAAGTGAAGAATCTCGTATTATAGATTCTTCGCCTGCTGGCTCAGAATGACATAAAGGATTGTCATCGCGAGTCAGCCCTTACATATTTTTTGAATAAATCTCCTCTTTCTTTGTAATCTTTGAAAATTCCAAAACTCGGAGAAGCAGGAGAAAGCAAACATATTTTTCCCTTGTCAGTATTTTTATATGCCAATTTTATAGCTTCTTTCATATCATAAACGAAAAAGTGCTTTAAAAAATTATTTTTATTGTTTTTTTTGATTTCTTTCCAAATTCTTCTGCCGGTTTCGGGGAATAAAATCAGAGTTTCTATTTTGCTTTTTTTAATTCTTTCGCCTAAATTTTTAAAGTCCAGTCCCCTATCATATCCGCCTAAGATTAAAGTTTGCGCGTCATTTCCCAAAAAATTTAAGGCCTCAATCGTGGCTTCGGGAATGGTTGATAAGGAGTCATTGTAAAATCTTATTTTCTTGAATTCTCCGATAAATTCTAATCTATGAGCGAGAGATTTAAAGTTATTTATAGCTTTTTTAATAATTTTTTCTGGAACTTTAAATATTTTTCCGATAGCAACGGCTGCCATTATGTTTTCTTCCGGAATCGTATTCGTAATTCGTATATTCGTAAATATTCGTAAATTCGTAGGGATAGGAATTTTTTTTGCCTTAGAATTTTTCGCAATTTTAGAAACAATTTTATTTCGCGAGTTATAAATCAAATAATCCTGCTTGGTCTGATATTTTGTAATGTTTGCCTTTGCGTTTATGTAATCCTGGAAGTTTTTGTAATAATCCAAGTGTTCTGGGTATATATTCAATAATACCGCAATATGCGGTGATTTTTTAAGGTTTTGCAGTTGATGGCAGGAAAGTTCATAGACAAAAATATCATTTTTCTTGGCGTTTTTTAAATAAGATAAAACTGGCGTGCCAATATTTCCTATTAAGTTCACCCTGTTAAATAATTTCTCCTTTGGCGAAATTCCTTTTCGGCTAGCCGGAAAGGATTTAAAGGGGTGAGTTTTTATTTTCCCTGCTTTTAATATCTGATAAATCAAAGAAGCGGTAGTGCTTTTTCCTTTAGTGCCGGTAATTCCTATAATTTTACTCGGACAATTTTCAAAAAAGATTTCTGTCTGAGAAGTTAAGTCCTGTTTGTTTTTTAAAAACGGCTCTATCTTTTTTGTCGGAATTCCAGGCGATTTAATTATTACATCGTAATCTTTAAGCGTCTTGAGATAATTTTTCCCAAAATGAGTTTTAATTTTCCTGCCCGCCACAATTTTTGCTTTTAGCAAAATTTGGGCGGGCTTGTTCAGTTTTTTAATTTCTGACTCATCCGCCACTCCTAAGATTTTTTCAGGAAATAATTTCCTCAAAAACTTGAGCGTGTCTATCCCCTCTCTCCCCAATCCTAAAACCAGAATTTTTTTATTTTCTAATTTATTTAACTTCATTTCTTTATAATAATCTAAAATAGTTTAAAAATCAAAATAAAAAGAGCTTTTTATCGCTCTTATTTTTTATAATTAATATTTTATACCGATTTTTTCCTGATAATCTTCAATTCTCCATTTTCTACCAAGCCAATCAACTAATCTTAACGCCTCCTTAAACATATTCTCAGGGCTTCGCGGCGTTGCCTCTTCTTCATTCTTGTTGATTTCCTCAAGTATATGCTTAAATTCTTGTTTAAGTTCTTTTTTTCTAATTTCCCTTTTTTTATCTTTTTCAGTATTTTCTGTCATTTTTATCACCTTGTTTTTTTTGGTTCCATAAATTCATTATTGCTAATTATCTCCTAATATCACAAACGCACTAAAAAATATATAACGGAAAACAATAAACGCAATTATAAAAAGTATGAAAAACCAGAAATTAAAACCACTCGCAATAAACAAGAGAAGAAATATTCCATCCCACACAGCTGTCATACAAAACTCTTCTTTAGTTATCTTTGTCCATTCTTTTTCATTCCTTTCGAAAAAATGCTTATTAGCTATTTCTATTACTAACAAACTCATTGGTCCGAAGAAAAATAGTGTAAAAACAAATAAAGCTGTTCCTAAAGATAGAAAAATATCTTGTAGCAACCCTAAAGAAACTATAAAACTGCTAAACGACAATACTATTAATACGGGAATAAAATAGTTTGTCCTTTTGCCCTCAGTTATTTTTCCAGCGTCTTCCTTGATTTTTCCTTCATTATTTTCTTCCATTTTTATCACCCTTATATTTTATTTTAATATGTGCTACTTGCCTATAAAATACAACTATTTAACCTATTTGTCAAATTATAAAAGGGTTCAAATCCCCGCGATCGTTGAAAGTTGAACCTTTTTTTCGAAGATTGTCGTGTCGTTCCTTTCAGTCGCTCCTCGCAATAACAAGGGAGACGTCATTCTGAGCGTCCCTTTGTCATTCTGAGCCAGCCCGCCCGCAACGTTTTGCCCGCCGCCATGACTGCCGTCAGGCTGTCGGGCTGGCGTAGCAATGCGGGCGAGGCAGGCGAAGAATCTCGAGTTTATAAATCATCTGCGGCCGCAGGTCGTTTGTAAAAATATTGACTCATTGATGAATGACTTGCGAACTGAACGACAAAGGGGACACAAATACTACTGCTATGTAGCAGTGGTATTTGTGTCGTATTTGATATGTGGATTAGAAAACACTTTTTTTCTTAACATTTTTTCAAGATTTTTAGGTAGATTGTTTTATTTATTTTTTTATTTAAAATAACACAAATTTTCAATAAAAAAAACGAGCGATTTTTTCGCTCGTTATGTGCGGGCTAATCTCTGGTGGGCTTTTGCCAAATCACCAGTAGATAAAGCGGCAATTAAAGAAATTTCTCCAGCAAGAACTGCGGCAGCTACAATTTCAGCAAATTTTTTAGCGTTTTCTCCGGGAAAATCAGCACCTCCTGCTACTCCTAAAATATTTAAACATTCGTTTTGAGTTTTTAGTCCGGTTCCCCCGCCGATTGTGCCTACCAATAGAGAAGGCAGCGTTACAGAAACATACAATTTGTTGCCTTGAACTATTTCAGCGGTAGTGATGGCATTACTTGCTTCTACTACATGAGCCGCATCCTGTCCAGTAGCAATGAAAATTCCTGCTATTACATTTGCCACATGTGCGTTAAAACCAAGGGAACCTGCCAAAGCTGAACCAATAGAAATTTTTCGATGGACTACTTCTATAAAGGAAGATGGAGTAGTTTTTAACTTTGATTTTACTAATTTTTCTGGAATTATTACTTCCACCACAACACTTTTCCCTCTGCCTTCAATTGAATTAAGCCATGCAGGTTTTTTATCTGCGCACATATTTCCCGATAAAGCAATGAGTTCCGTATTTGTTTTTTCAGCAATAAGCTTAACTGCTTCGTCAGTGGCAATCGTAACCATATTCATACCCATTGCGTCCCCAGTAGTATACTCAAACCGAAGAAAAATAGTATTTCCTGCTATATGCGGCACAATTTGTATTAATTTACCAAACAGAGTAGTTTTTTCGGCCTTTTGTTTAATTTGTTCAAAATTTAATTTTATCCAATCCAGCAATAATTTTGTTTCTGCTATGCCCTTCGTTCTAATCGCTGGAGCTCTGGTCATTTTATCTTTAAAAACCCAAGTATTGGCTCCCTTTGAAGCAGTTATCACTGAACATCCTCGATTGACACTAGCTACTAACGCTCCTTCAGTTGTAGCCAAAGGAATATAATATTCTCCCTTGGCTAATTCACCGTTTACTTTAAGGGGCCCGGCTATACCTATTGGAACTTGGACTGCTCCAATCATGTTTTCAATATTTCCATCAGCCGAATCTGGACTTATTGAAAAATCTCCAATACCTTTTAAATTGGTATTTGTAAGTTCTTCTATTGCCTTTCTTCGTATATCAACTTCTTTCATTTTTATCACCCTTATATTTTATTTTAATAAGTGCTACTTACTTATAAAATACAACCACTTAACATGTTTGTCAAATACAAAATTGTAAGGAGCTTAGCTCCTTACAATAAAGATTTTTGGGTAAATTGTTTTGTTTATTTTTTTATTCAAAATAGCATAGATTTTCAACAAAAAAAAGAGGAGATTTTATCTCCTTTTTAAATTGGGTTTCTCAATACAAGAGTGTGCAATCTTTCAATTATTTGCCTTGTGCTTTCTTGATTTTTTTGTCCTGATTCCTTTGTCTTTTTTTCTAATTCTTCAAAGTATTCCCTGTTTTCTTGTTTTTGTTTTTCTAAAATAGAACCCCATTTTTTTAATCTTACCAATTCTTCTAAAAGAGCGGTTCTTATTTCTTGAATAGAGCTTGCTCCATCGAGTTTCTTATCTAGCCGTTGCCTTTCACCTTCTACAACCATCTCTTCAGCGCGCGCATTTACTTTTTCTCCTAATCCCATTTTTTCCACCTCTTTATATTTTATTTTAAAATGACTATAATATATCTATATCTGTTATTATACTATTACATTTTTAATTTTTGTCAATCTTTTTCAGTATTTTTTTAAAATTTTTGGGTAAATTGTTTTGCTTATCCCATGAACACATTATTTTTTTTGATTCTTTTTCTAATTCGGGATGTTTTGGCAAAATTTTCTTTTCAAAATATTTCAAAAGATAAGGAAGATTTTTGTTAACCCTCCTTCGCTTAAAGCTACGGCGGGCAAGGTAAAAAGCAATAAGGCATTCTTTTTTTGTTCCCACGCATTCAAACGGTTTAAATCTTCTCTCCCCCGCCTGCAACGACTTCCCGTCTTTGCGGGATGCGGGCAGGCCTATTAGTTCTAACATTATTGGCAGTAATTTTTTATTTTCAAAAAGATTTTTACGAAAAATTTTAATTAAATTTTTCTCTTCAACAAAAGGATATAAAATTGCAAAAACAAATAAACACTTAGAGCAATTTCCGCACCATTTTTTTTCTGGTTTTTTTCTGCCGGAATTAGTTTTATACGCTTCGTTACAGCTTAAAAATACAGGAAAATATTGAGGAAATTGAGAAAATAATTTTGCTATTTGGATTTCATATAAAGGCCGCAAAAAGCTAAAATATTCTGCGTTTTTAGCTAAATATTTTTTTGAATAATCCCTGAATTTTTGCTCAAATTCAAAACTTTTTGAATATTGATGATTAATTGTTTTTCCTAAATATTTTAAATTTCCTTCGCTTGCGCTTCTTTCATTTGAAAACGCAATATATTTATAATCAAAAATTACAGCGCAAAATATGCTTAAAAAAGCCAAATAAGCTGAAAAAGGAGTGTGGCCGTTAAGATAGCCATTTTGGTTTAATTCTAAAAGTTTTTTGTCAATTTTTCTATTGACAATAATTGGGTTTTTACAATTGCCGACTCTCATTACTCTTTTTGCTGTTTGAGTCGGATTTAGAGAAAAGCAATTAATATCTTTTCCTTGTTTTTTTAAAATCTCCATAGTTACTATTGAGTCCTTTCCTCCCCCAATCGGCGCAATCACCCTCTTTTTCAATGTAACGAGATCGCTTCTCGTTACATTGGGCATGGAGGGCTTTGATGTTATTTTAAGGAAATTTACTTGCGTAAAATCAATTTTATTTTTATAAAAAAATTCGCCCATTCCATTTATAATTAAATCTTTCCACCATTTAATTTGTTCTTTATTCAGGTGGCCAGCTTTAATTTCAATTTCTGGCGAACAAGTTGATTTCCAATAGCTGATAAGCTCTATCAAACCCAAATGAAAAATTAAATTATTTAATGCCTTCTCCCCTATCAGCGCCAATTTTTTTTTATTAATATTTTTTATAGTTACTTTTGGCTTAAAAAAAATATCCGGTCTAATAGCAAAATCAAATGAAATTTGCAAATCATTTTTAGCTATTTTGTATGAATATCCCTGATAAACAAATTTAGGATATTTTTTCCGAAAGAAAAGATAATTTTTCATTAGTTTACCCATCTTTACTACTGGGTTTATTATAGCTTTTTTTTAAACCAAAAAAAAGAACTGGAATTAGATTTCTTCCAGCTTCATTATTTTTCTGCACCTGCCTTTAATTCCCCCATGTTTAATGATTTCCATTCTGTAAAACTTTCCTTTTTCCAAATTATATCCTTCAATAGAACATATCGGGACAGTGATATCGCCTTCAAAGGTAATTAAATATTCCCTAGTTATAATATAATCAATATCAATTATCTTTCCGGTTATCCTGTATGTATCTAGTTCTAATCCAATTAAGCTTTTATGAGGCCCTCTTGTTTCTGTTAAATTTGTGCTGCCATAGTTTATTGTTTTAGCGGCAGTTTTTTCTTCATCAACGCATCCAGACAAACAAACCAAAACAATAATTAAAAAAACTCCCATTATCCATTTTGTCATTTTCATTCATATCACCCATTTATTTATATTTAGTTTTTAAGATGATGAGTTTTCCTCATCTCTGATTTTAATCATAGCAAGCTTTTCCAAATTGTCAATAAAAAGAAGCTATCGAATTTTATGACGATAGCTTTTAATGTTTACAAAAGTCCCAATGTTTCTTTAAAGTCATACATAATATTAAAATTTTGGACTGCTTGTCCTGCCCCACCTTTTAATATGTTATCTAAAGCAGAAATTGCGGTAACATTTTTTTCGTCACTAAGAACTTTTATATCGCAGAAATTTGTTCCCTGAACTTTTTTTGTTTCAATTTTTTCTTTTTCTCCTTTTAATCTAATAAATGGTTCTCCTTTATAAAATTTCTTGTATATTTTATCTATATTTACAAGAGAACCATCACTATAGCTGACTGAGGTTAATCCTCTATCTATTGAATCTACTCGGTAGCAGCACAATGAAACATCTGATAAATTTAATACAGATTTTATTTCTTTAATTTGGGGATGTTCTCTTCCTGCCGAGTAAAGCAAAACATTCTCTTCTTTTTTTAATCCTTTTCCGGCTCCAGAAATACTGCTAAAACCGCAGATTTTAAGACGGGTTAGCAATCCGTATTCTTTTAGAGGAGCTAAAGATAAAATAATTGAGGTTGCGTAACAGCCAGGATTTGCCACGTATTGCGCTTCTTTGATTTCTTCTCTGTTTAGTTCTGATGAGCCATATATCCAGAAACTATCTGTCCGGTGGTCTATACTGCAATCTATTATCCTCTTATCTTTTATTTTAGAAAGATAATATCTGCTTTTTCCGTATGGCAGGGCCAAAAATATAAAATCAGTTTTATTTAAATTTCCTTTCACATTTTCTTTTTTTCTACTATGCGTATAAACTATTTCTACTCCAGAGTGTTCTTCTAAAATTTTGACTAAGTGTTCTCCTAATCTTCCGGTTCCGCCGAAAATTCCAACATTTATTGTTTCCATTTTATCACCTTTTATTACCTTTTGTTTATTTGATTTTTAATGTCCAACTTTTTTATTATATTTATTATAGCTTTTTTTTAAACCAAAAAAAAGAACTGGAATTAATTCCAGCTATTCTATAATTTGAACATCTACTATCGTTCTCTTGCCCGAAACAGTTATTATGTGGGTTTTGTTTAAAACATAGTCAAAATTTTCGGCAGGATATAGGGCTGTAACAAAACCGTTTTTAAAAACAAAAACACTCTGTTCTCCTAGATTAAATTCAATATCTAAAATTATTCCTGTTATTTGGCGTTTTCTTGTTTCGCAATCGCAGATACCAAGAAAGCATGTTTTTTCCGGCTCCAATTCAACGATTTTTGTTGTTGCGTTGCCGTCAATATTATATTCCTTACTGCTTATTGTGGTTTTCTTTTCATCAACACATCCTGATAACATTAATAAGAGCAATACTCCCATTATTGCCATTATCCATTTTGTCGTTTTCATTTTCATTCAAATCACCCATTTATTTATATTTATTTTTTAAGATGATGAGTTTTTCTCATCTCTGATTTTAATGATAGCGAATTTTTCCTAAATTGTCAAATAAACTGGAAATAAAATAACAAATCTCGCCGATCGGCGAGATTTGTTACGCTAAATTTATTTAAATAATCACTCTAATGACCAAATTTTTACGGAATCAAAAAAGGGTTCAAATTCCCGCGATCGTCGGGAATTGAACCTTTTTTTATCCTAATAATCTTATGGTAACGCCGAGAATAGCCAAAATGATTCCAATCAGCCAGAAGCGCATTGTTACTTTGTGCGGAGGCCAGCCCTTGGCTTCAAAATGGTGATGAATCGGAGTGCAGAGCCAGATTTTTTTCTTCCTGAATTTTTTAGAGAGAAGTTGTAAAATTACAGAACCGGATTCTATTACTAAAAGCCCGGCAATTATTGGCAGGACAGCCACAGAATCAGTTAAAAAGGCAACCACAGCCAAAGCTGAAGTTAGCCCTATGGTTCCTGTTTCTCCCATATAAAATCTTGCTGGCGGAATATTAAACCATAAAAACGCCAGAATCGCTCCGCTTATTACAGCGCAAAAAGCCGCTAAATCAAAAAGTCCCTGCCAGAAAGCAATTATTCCGTAAGCGCCGAACATAATAGCAAAAATTCCTCCGGCTAAGCCGTCTATGCCGTCAATTATTCCTCCGGACCATGAAGCAAGCATTACTATTATAAAAAGAGGAATATACCAAAAATCAATAAATAAATCTCCTATTAAAGGAATATGAATTGTATCCCATCCGAGCTTAAAATAACACCAAGCTCCCCCGATTAAACCTATAAGAATTATTACTGCCATCCGTTGTTTAAAGCTAAGTCCTCCGGCAACATATTTTCCCTTGCCAAAAACCTGCAAAATGTCGTCAAAAAGACCAACGATTGAGCCAACCATTAAGGCGAAAAAAGGAAGCCAAGTTTGTCCGCGAGAAAGAAAGTTAAATTCTTGCGACAAGGCGCAAAGCAAAATAATTATTAAGGTTGTTGCCCAAATTAAAATTCCACCTCCGCGAGGCGTGCTGACCTCTCTTTCTTTGTGCAGCTTATAAAAGACGACTGCTTCATCTCCTGTGATTGTTTTTTTTCTTGCTTCTTTTCTCCAAAGTTTATATTTATACAAGAAATGAGTTAGAATCGGAGTTAAAAGAACTGCCAAGCCAGAGCTTAAAGCAGTAAGAAAGAATATTCTTATTATATTAAAAGTAAGATTGGGACTAAAAGAAAAAATCATAATTTACCAAGTATAAGACCCGTTGGTCCATTTTATTAATTTTCTCATTTCTTCAAATCTAGTTTGGGAAGATTCTGACCCTAAAATAACATTAATAATATAGCCATTTTTTGGCGCTTCTAAAGCTAAAATAATACAACCGCCAGCTTCTTCAGTATAGCCGGTTTTACCTCCTATGATTTCCGGAATTTCTTTTAAAAGTATATTTATATTTTCACTAATGAAATGATGGAAGCCATTTTCTTCCGAAACCTCATAAGAAAGCGCGTTGGTTATTTCCAAGATTTGAGGTTGATTAAAAATTAAATATTTTATAAATTTGCTCAAATCTTTAGCCGTAGAAAGATTCGGGGTTTCTCTATTCTCAGGGTCTAGCCCAGAAGCATTTCCAAAATGAGTATTTTCCATTTTTAAAGAGAATGCCCTTTTGTTCATTAAATTTATAAATTCTTTTTCCTTTGTTGTTGGTTTTCCAGCTGTTTTTCCTTCAGCTAATGCCTGCGCTGCGTCATTGCTTGATTCAACAAGCATAGTATAAAGGAGGTCTTTTACGGAAAGAATGTTTCCCGGGATTAATTCTCCCCTTCTTTCGGGCTGCTCAACCGCTTTTTTAGTTATTTCTAATTTTTGTTCAAATTCGTAAATATCCAAAGAAACTGAAGCTGTCATTAATTTCGTTAAACTTGCAATATGTAGTTTTTCAAAGGCCTGTTTTTTGAAAAGAATTTTTTCTTTTCTTTCTGGGTTTACATATATTGAAATAGCTGCCATTGCTTCAAGCTCTAATTCAGGCGCTTTTGAATTTTTTCTTGGTCGTAATAGTATTTTATCAGACATAGCTTTGGCAAATAATATATCTGAATTTTTTTCAATTATTTGCTCAAAGAAAAAATTTTCCAATCTTTTGTCTGAAGCATTTATTTTTAATCCCAAGAAAGTGCTGGTAAAAAAAACTAAAAGAACAATCAAAATCTTTTTTAGATTATTATTTTCAATTATTTTTTTATTCATCAATTTTAAGATGCAGTTCTTTAAGTTGTTTTTTTTCTACTGTTGAAGGAATTTCCATCATTAAGTCGCGGTTATCTCCTGTCTTTGGAAAAGCAATTACTTCTCTAATATTTGGCTCATTCAAAACAACAGTTAAAAATCTGTCAATCCCCATGGCAATCCCTCCGTGAGGAGGAACGCCATAAGAAAACGCTTTAAAGTAATTAGCAAAGTTTTTTTCTATGTCTTTTTTCTTATGGCCTAAAATTTCAAAAACAGCTGTTAAAATATCTAAATTTGTAGTTCGCAAACCTCCTCCGCCGATTTCATAGCCGTTTAAAGCAATATCATATTGATATGCTAAAATATCTTTTGGATTTTTTTTGATTTTTTGGATATTGTCGGTTTGCGGGAGGGTGAATGGATTATGCTCGGCTCCCCACTTTTTATCTTTTTTATGATATTGGAACATTGGAAAATCAGTAATAAAGGCAAAAGCTAGTTCATCAGGATTTGATTTGTCCTTTCTTAAATCAGGCCTGTCTGTTTTATATTTTTTAATCGCTTCCTTGTAAGTAATCCGAGGAAAAGGAATTTTTTGGATTTTTTTATGAGGAAATAATTTACTTGTTAAATCTATATATAATTGTTCTATTAAAGACATAATATCTTCTTGGTCAGCAAAAGACATTTCAATATCTAATTGAGTATGTTCTGCCTGCCTGTCAGCTCTTTGGTCTTCGTCTCTCAGACATCTGGCAATTTGAAAATATTTTTCCAGTCCCGCAACCATTAAAAGTTGCTTATATTGTTGCGGAGATTGAGGAAGCGCGTAAAATTTTCCTGGCTGCAATCGGGCCGGCACTAAGAAATCTCTGGCTCCTTCCGGGGTTGATTTAGTTAATATCGGGGTTTCAACTTCAGTAAAATCCTGTTTGATTAAAAATTCTCTCATAAACTGAATAACCCTATGCCGCATTTCCAGATTTTTTTTCAATCTATGCCTTCTTAAATCTAAATAACGGTATTTTAATCGTTTTTCTTCATTTATTTTATAACCATCAGTATTTATGTCAAAAGGCAGAGTTTTTGCTTCAGACAGGATTTTTAATTTTTCAGCTTTAATTTCTATTTTTCCTGTTTCAGCTTTTGAATTTTCCATTCCTTTCGGTCTTTCATTTACTTTGCCTGTTATTTCAACAACCCATTCTTCTCGTAAATTTTGCGCTGATTCTAAACTGTTGCTAAGAACAACCTGTACTAAACCTGTTTTATCTCTTAGGTCTATGAAAATAATTTTCCCATGGTCTCTTCGGGAGTTCACCCAGCCGCAAATTTTTACTTGTTTTCCAGAATTTTTTATTGTTTCAATAATCAATGTTCTTTTCATTTTAAATATTTTTTTATTTCTTTTACAATTTGATTAGGCGTATAATTGGTTTTGATTAAATAATCTTCAATTCCTAATTTGCGCGCTTTTCTCTCTATTTCTGGGTCATCTAAATTTGAAAAAATTATTACTGGAATTGAGGAAATCGCGGGATTTTTATGATTTCTTAATTTTTCCAAAAAATAAATTCCGTTTTCTAAAGGAAGCAGAATATCAAGCACAATTAAATCAAACTTTTTTTTACCTTTAAACAATCTCAAACCCTTTTTGGCCTCAGAACTCAAAATTGCCTCAAATCCTGCTTGAGAAAATTTATCCATATACATTTCTGATAACATCTTTTCATCTTCAATCAATAAAATTTTTGGCGCTCTTTTTTTCATATTATTTTATTAATTTTACCATAAAGGACTGAAAAATAAAAGCGCCCCGCTAAGCGGGGCGCTTTTATTTTTCAGTTTCTTAGAGTTGTCCCGGCCTCAGAATAGTCAATCTTTAAGGAGCTTTGACCAACTCCCTATAGTTAAAATTCAAATTTTAAATTTCAACCATAATCGACACTCTTTACTATTAAAAATAGTAAATAAATGTGATAATCCATCGCCAGGTTCCCCTAGCGATGCCTTGTTACGACTTCGTCCTTCTTACTGGATTCACCTTAAGCCCTAATAAATAGGGATTTTGGGCGCTCCCAGCTCGCTTGACGTGACGGGCGGTGAGTACAAGACTCAGGGACATATTCATCGCCACATAGCTGATTGGCGATTACTAGCGATTCCGGCTTCACGAGGTCGAGTTGCAGACCTCGATCCGAACTAAGACTGGCTTTGAGGGATTGGCTTCACCTTGCGGTTAAGCAACCCATTGTACCAGCCATTGTATCACGTGTGCAGCCCAGGGCATCAAAGGGCCATGCTGATTTGGCGTCATCCTCACCTTCCTCCCCGTTGTCCGAGGCAGTCCCCTATGACACATGAAACATAGGGCAAGGGTTGCGCTCGTTATCGCACTTAAGCGTACGTCTCAAGACACGAGCTGACGACAACCATGCAGCACCTGCCCCACCGTCCTTGTGAGAAGGTTATCCTTTCGGATAACTTTCGGTGGGGTGTCAAGCCCTGGTAAGGTTCCTCGCTTATCGTCGAATTAAGCCACATGATCCACCGCTTGTGTGAGTCCCCGTCTATTCCTTTGAGTTTTAAGCTTGCGCTCGTACTTCCCAGGCGGGACACTTAACGCGTTAGCTTCGCCACTGACAGGGTCGATACTGCCAATAGCTAGTGTCCATCGTTTAGGGCGTGGACTACAAGGGTATCTAATCCTTTTTGCTCCCCACGCTTTCGTTCCTCAATGTCAGGGTCGCTCCAGCTGGCTGCCTTCGCTTTTGGTGTTCCCGACGATATCAACGGATTTCACCCCTACACCGTCAGTTCCGCCAGCCTCTAACGCCCTCTATTAAAATAGTTTTTCTGGCACTCCAAAGGTTGAGCCGATGGTTTTTAACCAGAAACTTATTTAAACATCTACGAACCCTTTACGCCCAATAAATCCGGATAACGCTCGGGGATTCTGTATTACCGCTCCTGCTGGCACAGAATTAGGATCCCCTTATTCCTCTGGTACTGTCAACCCGAAGGCTTTATCTCAGAGAAAAGCGGTTTACAACCCGAAGGCCTTCATCCCGCACGCGGCATCGCTCCATCAGGCTTTCGCCCATTGTGGAAGATTCTCGACTGCTGCCTCCCGTAGGAGTTAGGCCCGTGTCTCAGTGCCTATGTTGGGGAACATGCTCTCACACCCCCTACCCGTCATTGCCTTGGTGAGCCATTACCTCACCAACAAGCTGATAAGCCGCAGACCAATCCCGAAGCGAAAGCGCGAAAGCGCAATCTTTACCCTCCTCTTTTGCGCAAATGCGAAAAGAGGGGGGACTATTGGGTATTACCTCGGATTTCTCCGAGCTATGCCCATCTCTGGGGTATGTATCTACGTGTTACTAACCCATTTGCCGGTTTCCCGATAAATCGGGACCCCTTGACTTGCATGCCTTATCCATGCCGCTAGCGTTCATCCTGAGCTAGGATCAAACTCTCAAAAAAATGAAAATTTAAAAAATTTTCAAAGTTGCAACTTACGTTGCATAATTTAGAGTCGGAACAACTCTAAAAAACTGAACTCAAGATTTTGCTTTACTCTGTTAAATGGATCTTTAACAGAGTAAATTTAATTTTCAAATAACTTTCAATTTTTCTTTCCATCTTTATAATAAACTAATCAAAAACGTTTGTCAAATTTTTAACAAGCGATTAAGCTTTAATTGACAAAAAGATACTATTCATGTTATATTAAACATCCAAGATGGATGATCTCCGCTTGGAAATAAAGAGAGCGGAGATCCCACGAGGATTTCCGCTCTTTTAAAATATAAATACATATTAGATGATTAAAATGACAAAAGAAAGGGATAAATTAATACAGGAAGTTTTAGAATTAGAAATATTAAGAAAACAAACAAAGAGTCAGAAGGTAAAAGATTTAAGTATGAGAGAGCTTTTTAAAGAAGGAGATGATGGCGAGGAAGAAATAAAGAGAATAGCAGGCATGCTTTCTGAAAAACTAGCAGGATTATTTAGAGAGATATTAGAACCGCCTGTTACACCAGAAGAAGAGAATCTAAAAAAGATAATGTTTGCGGCAATTATGGATATAGTTGAAGAGGTAACTAGCGAAAAAAGCTTAGAAGAAAAAAAGAAAAATGTCAAAACCATTTTCGAGAAATATAAAATTAAGGAACTAGGAATCGCCGAATCTTTTCAGAAATTTGGAGAAACAGTATTAACAATGTCGCTTGCTGCGTCTTCAGCGCACATAATAGACATTTTTGATTTGTAGAGATAAAAGGGCTAAATACCCTTTTTTATTTTGCGGATTAGTTGTAAAATATAATAAACAATGACTAATAAAAAAATTGCTCAAATATTATATAAAATAAAAGAACTTCTTGAAATAAAGGGCGAGATGCCTTTTAAATTAAAGGCCTATGAAAAAGCCGCCTTGTCTTTGGAAAATTTAGAAAAAGAAGCTTCTTTTATTTATAAAAAAAAGGGGCTCAAAGGCCTTAAAGAAATTTCAGGTGTGGGAGAGAGTATTGCTAAAAAAATTGAAGAATATTTTAAAAAAGGCAAAATTGAATATTATGAAAAATTAAAACAAGAAACAGCGATTCGCCAAATTGTTACTCATTATTTTGAAACAAAAGGACTAAGTTTAAAAGAACTAAAAAGAGACGCTAAAAAGCAAAAAATTATTTACTCGCGATTCACCAAACCTGCGAAACAGCTTTTAGAATTAGCCGGCTCCACAGAAAAAGCAAAAAAAGCAATTACTAAAGTAGCTGAATGGGCAAAGTCAAGAAACCTTGATTATGCTATTGAGACGGTTTTTAAAAAATGGCTGGAGCTTGATAGGTTAAAGCCAAAAGAAGTTGTTAAAAAGCCATATTATGACGGCGATCCAATGGTTTGGTCGGAAACAAAAAAGAAATGGTATGTGATTAACAAATATAGCGAATGGCTGGAGTTTGCCGACAAAGAATCAAAAATAGAATGGCGAATCGCAAAATAGAATAAAAAAATAATAGAATAAAAAAAAGACAGCTTCTCATTGAGATGCTGTTTTTTAAAAATTTAGATTGCTAAAGGTAATTCCCTGGCCAAATTTAATGCGTTCCTTAGCTCTTGCACAGTTGGCTGTCCCGGCGCGTTGGCATCACCAATACTTCCGTAGTTAATACGATTTTTTATTAAAAACGGCATTGAAAGTCTTGCCTCTTTGCATCTTTTGTCTTTCCCCATTGGAAGAATAATTGCTGGCTTTCCTTCATATTTACAAGTATCTAAGGTGATTCCTAAGGTAGCAATATCCTCGTCACTATTTACTAAAGTTCCCACCTTTGCTATATCTGCTCCGACTTCTGTTCCTCTTTTAATAATATTTTTAAGTTTGCTATACCCTGGCGTTTCCTCAAAGTTGTGATAAGATACAATCACTCGCAATCCTTGTTTTCTTGCCATCCTAATAACCATATCTCTTATTTCTTCTGCATATAACTCAATATCGATAAAATCTCCTCGTCCCAAATGTGATATTATATTTACGAATGCCGACGAGCGATCTTCTTCTCCTTTTTTAAACCCGCCGCCTTCTCTTTTTATTCTCACTGTAGCAATAATTCGCGGAAGTTTAACTCCAGCATTTCTCTGATAATGAATTTCACTGAATATTTCCATTATTGTTTTCAGGTCTTGTTTTTCAAATAAATCAACTCTTATTCCTGCAAAATCTACTCTTAATAATTTTGTTTTTATCAATTGCGGTATTATGTTTTCCTTCGTAGCATCGGTAATAACTCCTGCTATCATTCCAGTCATTCCAGTATTTGTCATTTTTAATGTACCTCCTATTTATTACTTATACTTATACTTATGCTTATACTTATATTTATACTTATATTTATACTTATACTTATACTTCTTTTAATCTATCAAAAAACCTCTTTATGTCAACCCCGTAGGAAATAAAATATTTTACGTGGTTAACATATTAAATTTCTAATCAAAAGGGGTTCAACTTTCCGCGATCGTCGAAAGTTGAACCTTTTTTTAAATGTTGATATATTTCTTTCCTAGAATTTTTAAAAGCCATCAAACAGATGGCTTGCTTTTTTTAAAAAAATGTTGTTATATATTATTATAGTTATTAAATATAGTTGTTTAAAAAATGAAAATTAAAAAATTGACAACATGGATAGTATGGAAAATTTTTTTGGGAGCGCTGGGAATAGCATTTATATTAATGATAATTTCCAGTGTTTTTTCAAAAATAAAACAAGGTTATACAATAATTGATAATCTCATAGGAGAATCAAACAGAGCGTGGGGAGAACAAAAGAAAAAAGCAACAGAAGCGGATGAATAACATTCGTTTCTTTTTTTTACTGCTTATATTCGCAGATGTCCTTAAAATCGCAAAATCTACAATTCCAACCGGGAGTTGGTTTAAAATCGCTATTTTTAATTTTGTTGAGTAATTCTAATAATTTTTCTTTAAAATTTTGTTTTTCTTTTTCACTGCTTAAAAAAGAAATGGTCTTGCAGTTTTCCAAGTAATAATAAGTGAGTTTAACAGGATTTAATCCCAAAGATTCTTCAGTTGCTATTTGATAGATTAAGAGCTGTTGTTTTTCCTCTGGTTTTAATTTATCTTTAGCTTTCCCTGTTTTATAATCTATAATTTCCACTTTATTTTTATTTGAAAGAGCGTCTATTCTGTCTATTTTTCCTATTAAAGACCAATCCCCTATTTTAAGATTAAAACTTTGCTCCAGAGCTGGTTTTTTGTTTATAATCTGAATGTTCGGCTGATTTTTTAAAAAATCATTATAAAAAATTTTAAGAGATTTTTTCCCTTGTTTAAAGTATTTTTCTTTTTGCGGTTTGTTCTCATACCATTCATCAATCCAATTCTTTTTATAAATCTCTAATAAGTTTTGAAAATTTAAACAAGTTTTTTCTTCTGAAGATTTTGGCTCATTTGTGTCTGGGAAAATGCTTGCCTGTCTGGCGTCAGCTCCTTGTTGAATTGTTTTTAAAAATTCATACAAAGTTTGATGCATTGTTCTTCCAAAACTGAAAGCGGCAGAGCCCTGCCTCGGGATTTTTAAAATATGAGCAAATTTATATTGAAGGGGACATTTTTGAAAAGCAGCTATTTGGCTGTAAGAAAAATAAGAAGGAATCAAAGATTTTTTTGAATTCTTGCCCGCAACGCTCCCGCCAACATCTGCGAAGTTGTGGCGGGTTTGGGCTGAGTGGATTTCATGCATTAAAGTTTCTTTTATTTCTTTTCCATCTTTCTCTAAACCGCACTCTATTAAAAACCGTGACGGCTTCTTCTTCCTATTTCCTCCATAATCATCAGCCCAAGCAAAAAACAATCCCTTTTTAGCTCTGGTCATTCCAACATAAAACAATCTTCTTTCTTCTTGCAAGTGAATATCTCCTTCCGGGATTATCTCTTTTATTAGTTTTTCTGGAATTTCAATTGGTTCTTTCCTTTCTAAAGAAGGAAAACGTTTATCTACTAAATTAACCAAAAAAACATATTTAAATTCCAGTCCCTTGGCTTTATGAATAGTAAGGATTTTTATCATATCAGGCCCTTCCTGAGCGTCAATTTCTAAGGAGCCCTGTTCTCCCGATTCCAGCTCTAAATTAAGCTGTTCTATAAAACTATTTAAAATCGGGTCAGCTTGGGATTGTTCAAATTTTTTAATTTTATTGTAAAATTGGTTTATTAAATTAAGCTCTGTTTCTTTTTCTTTTTTTACAAGTTTTTTTAAATATCCTGATTCTTTCAAAAAAAGCACAAAAATTTCACTAATATTTTTTTTCTTAACTTCAGCTCTATGTTTTTTAATCAGCCCTAAAAGAAAATTAAGTTCAGAACTTAAGGGAATTTGCTGAAGTGTCTCATAAATAGATTGTCCTTTGCGATGGCTGTGTTGGGTAATTTTAGCTATCTCTTCTGAAGAAATTTTAAAACAAGGACAGTTCAGTACCCGATAAAAAGCTGAATTTTCATAGCAGTTATTTAAAAGTTTTAAATATGAAATAATATCCAGAATTACTGGTTTAGAATACAGGCCTTTTGAGGCCAAAAATTGGTAAGGAAAACCATTTCTTTCTAATTCCTTGCAGAATGGTTGAGCATTATTATTAGCTCTTACTAAAATAGCAAAATCATTAAAATTTGCTTCTTTATCTTGTTTTAAAATCTGAGCTATTTTTTCTACCACTCCCCTTGCTTCTTGTTCCAATGTCTTAAAGCAAAGAACTTCAATAACACCTTTGTCTTTTTCACAAGCAATCAGTTTTTTATTGATTTTTCCTGCCTCATTAAGCTGATATTCCAGACGATTAGGATTATTCAGTTGAATAAATTTATATGATAAATCCAGTATATTTTGAGGAGAGCGATAATTTCTAATTAAAATTATTTCTTTGGTATCTGGAAAATCTTTCCTAAACCGCAGGACATTATTAAAAGAACTTCCCCTCCAGAGATAGAGAGATTGGTCATCATCTGCCGAGACAGCTAAATTATTTTTGGGAAAGGCCAATAATTTTACTAATTCATATTGCGCCCAATTAGTGTCCTGAAATTCATCTACTAAAATATATTTAAACTGTTTTCGGTATTTTTCTAAAATTTTTGGCCTTGTTTTAAATAATTTTAAACAATAATTAATAAGGTCTCCGAAATCCAAAGAATTATTGTCTAATAAAAGTTTTTGATAAAGAAAATATGCCTCAGCCACCTCTTTTATTCTGTCTGCTTCCTGCTGGATTTGAGCTATTTCTTTTTTGTCTTTACTTTTTATGGCCTTGCTTCCCACTGCTATCTCGTCCATATTAAGCCGTAAATCATCGCTGTATTTCAGATAATCCTCGGGACATATTTCTTCATCTTTGCATCTGGAGAAATGGTTAAGCAAAACACGGATAAATTTTGTTGGATTGCCCAGAGGGCGGTAATAATCTAAATTAAATTGAGATAAGTTCTGCCTGAATAAAAGCCAGGACTGCACATCATCTAATACTTTAAAGTCAGTTGAAAGCCCTATGTCCAGGCCGTGTTGCTTGAGGATTCTGTCGCAAAAAGAATGAAAAGTAGATATCCATAACTCGCTGTATCCGATAGGTAAAAGCTGATTAACTCTATTATCCATTTCTTCCGCGGCTTTCTCTGTAAAGGTTAAGCCAAGTATTTCTTCTGGTTTAGCTATTTTTTGCTCTATAAGCCAAGCTATTCTGCGGGTCAGTGCTGTGGTTTTTCCGGTTCCAGCGCCGGCAATAATCAAAACCGGCCCGTCTTTCCATTTAACGGCCTTCTCCTGCTCTGGATTAAGTTTTTTCAGTTGAGGCATTTTTTTTAAAAAGTCAATTTTTGACAATTTATTATTTTAACCAGACGCAAAATGGTTTAGAAAGTTTTCCAATGGCGATTATTTTTCTATAACGAGATTTAATCTTATTGTTTTGGTTTTTTACATCTTTTTTAATTGCGCATAAAGTTGAACCGCCCCGAAATATTCTTATAGGTTTTTCTTGATTAAAAAAATCAGCATAATTCCATAAATCAATTTCATCACTAATTAATTCTAATTTATTAAATAATAAAGCATAGCTGGTCTTGTCAATTTTTCCAGTAACAGGACTCAATCTGTTTGGTATTTTTTTCCATTGCTTTTTATCTTGGGAATAATATTTTGCTGATAAGCTGTTTTTTGTAGGCGTTGCCCCTCCTTTTATTGAGGGTTTAATAAAAATACAAAATACATTTTTATTTTCAATTTTTGCTTTTTTGCAAATAGTTTGTACCATTTCTAATTTTGCTTGGAAAGATCTAATTATCCAAAACGTAAATCCGACATTATCAATATCTTTAATTTTGCGTTGGAATATTTCTTTTTCTAATTCGCCAGCATGCGGTCCAACAACGCTTATTAATATGTAGCTTCCTGAAAATTTTTCTATTAGCTTTTTTAATTTAGCCATTATCTTTATTCTACCAAAAAACCGCCCTTACTGAAAGGCGGATCGCTAATTTTTTGTTTTAGAAAAAATCTAAAAAAATAAACGGAATATCTTTTTTAGATATTCCTTTCTATATATTTGAGTTAACCCTTGCCAATATTTTTAGAATCTAAATAACAATCGGGAAACATTTTTTTTGGATGTCTTTTTGCTTTCATTTCATCTTTTCTTGAAAGAATATCGTTTCTAATCTCAGTGAATCTTTCACATTTGAAACCATCTGGGTCGACAGAAAGAAAAATACAACATTTTTCACCTAAACCTGCTCCACATTTTTCAGGATCAGCTATTGGAGTCTCTGGTTTAATAACTTTTAAATTTTCAGCATTGGTTCCGCAAAAAGCCGTAAGTCCTTCATAAACTACTGGAATTTCGTTGTCTCCACAAACTTTGTATGAATCAACTACAACAACTCCAATGTTTCCTGTTTTTATGTTTTTTACTATTTCTCCCGCCATTATTCCAGTCATTTTTTTAATCACCCTTTTTTCAATGAACTCACTTAAAAAAACTGAATTTCAGCTTTTTCATCCTCCATTGTTATTTTAAATATATTACATTAACACAATTTTGTCAAATAAAAACTCTTTAATCAAACCGTAACAAATCAGGTCGATCGACCTGATTTGTTACGGATTTAAATTAGCATATTATTTTAATTCTAACGCAATCAATCCAAATTTTTCTATTTTTTCACGATTATTTGGAAAACTATAAAGAATATTTTTTATTTCTTTTTTTGAAAAAGCAAATGGAATTATTTTTTTAAAATTAATAATCTTTAGCATATCTTCTATGTTTTTGAAAAAATTTACTGTATCTACTTCTTTCTCAATTTTTTCTTTTTCGCATACAAAAACTAAAATATCTCCATTTTTAATGTTCTGATATTTTTTAGTCGCAGCGCGAGTTTCTATTATTTTATCCCCGCTTTTTATTGAATTAAATATTTCTTTATCTTCTTTTCTAATAAGTAATGTATATTTTTTCATTATCTTTATTCTACCAAAAAACCGCCTTTACTAAAAGCCGGTTTGCTGATTTTATTTTTACAAAATAAAAAAAGAGAAACCTTATTTTTGGTTTCTAATTTTCATTTTTATAGTGCGTTGAAAGCTTTCAAATATCTCCAGGGCAAGGATAGCTAATTCATGGTTTTCTCGCATTGAGTCTCTACCGTTCACTCCTATCGCTCCGATAACTTGACCTTTGGTATTTTTTACCAGAATTCCTCCATTAGAGAAATACATGGCATTTGCCCTAAATGTAAAAGTTTCGTAGGCCTTAAGAATACTCTGTTCCGAAGCCGTTGGAATTGTTCCATCCAGACTAATGAAAGCTTTTAGCTTGCCGTTTCTATCTACTATTGCCATGGCAACGGGTTTTTTTTCTTTATGTTTCACCATGTCGAACTCATTTTCTCCAGCTTCTTTCGTTGCGCGCATCCACTCTTCTCTTATAAATTTTCTAATTATTTCCTCTGCCGCTTCTGTAGAAATATCAGAAACATCCGTTTCTATTTTTTTATCCATATTTGCAATTTCTTTATCCACTCTTTTACCCATTTTATTACCTCCTTTTTCATTTCATTATTTTATTTACAATGAACTCGTTTAAGAAAAGTTAAATTTAACTTTTTCTATCACTCATCGTTTATTGTTATTCTAACAATAACAAATAATATGCTGTTTGTCAAATTAAATAATTCAAAACTCGACTATTAAACGCACAAAACATAACAAATCTCGCCGATCGGCGAGATTTGTTACGGATTAAAATAAGTTAGTAATAATTATTTTTCAATTTTAACTTTTTTTATTTCTCTTGGCGTAACAGCTTCAACAGTGAGAGTAAAATTATTAATTTTAATTTTTTCGCCTTTTTGAGGAATTTTTTGTATTTTTTCTAAAATTACAGCGCTGATTGTGTCTGTAATTTTTCCGGGGAGTTTAATATTAAAAAAATCATTAATGTCGTCTATTTCAGTGTCTCCATCAACTAAAATAGTTTTTTTGTCTATGCGCATAATTAATTCTTTGTTAAGGTCTGATTCATCTATAATTTCTCCCACTAATTCTTCCAACAAATCTTCCATTGTTGTTACTCCAACCACCTCCCCATGTTCATTGACCACAATGGCAATATGAATATGTTTATATTGGAATTCTTTGAACAGCTTATTGATGCTCATTTTTTCCGGAACAATAAATGGTTTTTTTGTCAGTTGAGCCAATTTAATATTTCTGTCTTTTTCAGCTATATGTTTTAAAACATCTTTAACATATAAAATTCCTATTATATTATCTTTATCTTCTATGTAGATGGGAATTCTGCTGAATGGACTCGCGATGATGTCTGACAGGGCTTCATCTAAATTTAATTTGCCGTTTAAGCAAAACATATCAATTCTTGGAGTCATAACATCCTCTGTGTTAATATCAGCGAATTCAACAGCTCTTTCAATAATTTTTTCTTCTTGTTTTTTTATTATCCCGGATTCTAAACCCATCATTGCCATAGTTTTTATTTCTTCTTCTGAAACCAGGACTTGTGTTGAGCTAATCATTTTTGCTGTTTGTTCAAGAATCCAAACAAATGGCCACAATAGATACATAATAAATGAAATCGGTTTGGCGATGATCAAAGATATTTTTTCCGCTTTTGCCACTGCCATTGATTTAGGAATAATTTCGCCAAAAACCAAGATTAGAAGAGTCATTATGCCTATGGCGATTCCGACTCCTTGAGAACCAAATAATTCCGTAGATATTATAGTTGCTAAAGCGGAAGCGGCAATGTTTACTACATTATTTCCCAATAGTATAGTAACAATTAATTTTCTCGGATTTCGCTTTAATTTATATAAAATGCCTGCTCCTTTTTTCTTTTGCTCCATCATCATTCTTACTTTGACAGGGCTAAGCGAAAACAGGGCTGTTTCTGAACAAGAAAAAAAAGCCGAAAGCAAAATTAAAAAAAATAATATTATATATTCAATCATTTGTGAATGCTCAAAAGTTCAACTTCGAAAATAAGAGTTGCGTTTGGAGGTATTGCTCCGCCAGCCGCGCCTCTCTCGCCGTACCCAAGCTCTGACGGAATTATTAATTTTCGTTTTTCTTCTTTTTTCATTCCCAAAACACCCAAATCCCAGCCCTTTATAACTTCTCCGGCTCCTAATGTGAAAACAAATGGCTGTTCCCTGTCTAAACTTGAGTCAAATTTTGTTCCATCTTCTAAAGTCCCGGTATAATGCACGGTAACCCTGTCTCCATTTTTAGCTTCCTGCCCGGTCCCCTGTTTTAAGATTTCTATTTTTAAATCTTCAGATTTATTATTATCTAATTCATTATTTAATTCCATTTCTTGCGGCTGATTATTCTCTGTAATTTTATTATCTAAATTTTGAGATAGAAAATAAAAAATAAAAATAACAGCGATTAAAAAAATGATTGACGGGATAACTTTTTTCATATACCTCTATTTTACTTTATTTTTCATTAAAAGCAAGGTCTTGTTTTACAAAGTAATTATTTTGGAGCCAGATGTAAATTTTTTGGGTATCGCTTTTAATATTTTCAGAACCCAAAAGAATAATTGCTATATTGCGTTCATTATTGTTTTTGTCTGTAAAACGGAAAATAAAAAGACCTGTATTTTTAGACTCTTCAATAAAACCGGTTTTTCCTCCAATAAAGGTTGCATCATTGCCAAAAATGTTTTTATTCCATAAATTTTTAATTTCAAAATTTATTTTTCCAAAACTTTGAACTTCTCCTCCTCTGGTTATTTTTAAAACAGGAGGACGATTATTTAAAATATATCTGCCTAAATAAAATAGGTCTTTGGCAGTGCTAATATTTTCAGAACCAAAGCCAGAGGTATCAACAAATCTTGTCTGCTCCATTAAAATAGATTTGGTTTTTTCGTTCATCAACCTAATAGTTTTTTCTTCGCCTAAAAAATAACTAAGAACTTCAGCCGCATTATTAGATGATTCTGTTAAAAGCGGATAAAATAATTCTACTACTCTAAATCTTTTACCAGCTGTTAATCCGTCAGAAGATCCATATGCTTTAAGCATTTCTTCCTTTATTAAAATAGATTTTCTTAAATCAATATTTTCAGCTAAAACCACAGCTGTCATCAGCTTGGTCAAAGAAGCTATTGGCAGTTGTTCTTCAGATTTTTTTTCAGCCAGGATATATCCTGAATCCATGTCTGCGGCTAAATAACTTTGAGCGGAAAGCTTTGGAAGCTTAGATATTTTTTCGTTTGGATATTCATAAAAATCTCTTTTTTTGTCTATCACTAAAACAGGCATATTTATTTCGGTTAATTCATAAATAGTTTTCGCGTCTTTGTTTTCCAAACGGAGACATCCTCCAGAAACCGAAGAGATTAGTTTTTCTCCCCAAGAATAATATGGCTCTCCGTGAAGATAATATTTTCCGTAATAACGAAGAGCGTATGGCATATAAACGTCTGAGACAATTGAAAAACTGGATTTATTGCCGGACATAATTTTGTATAATCCAGCAGCTGATCCTCCCCAGCTCTGAGGGTCTCCTTTGGTTAAAATAGAAACTTTTTTTTCCGCAAGGCCTTCTTTGTAAAGAGTTATCTTCATCTCTGCAAGATTAATTTCCAGAAAATCTGTTTTTTTAAAAATTAATTCCTGCCTTATTTCATCAAATAATTTAAGCTCAACTAATTTTTCTTCCCGTCCAGAATGCTCGCCCCTTTCAGTGCCGGCCGGCTTTTTTATATCTAAAACATAAGCAGGAGCATCTATCTCTCTTGCCGCTTGTTTTTTAGAAGCTAAAATCCCCCACCCAGCCGCAGAAGCTAAAATCATTATAATTAAAATATATTTCCAGTTCATATTATTTGATTATAGCAGAAATTTGAAATATAATGAAAGTGCCTGAATATGCTGAAATATAATTTCAAAACATTTTTAATAATTTTAGGCATTGGTTTTGCCTGTTTTTTGATATTTGCTTATGTCGCGCAAAAACAATTAATAGATGTTTATAATCAGCAAAATTCTATAATAATCAAAGACAGAGCAGGAGAAATAATTTTTATTAAACCAAACAAAAAAGGATATTGGGCTGAATATTTAGATGAAGTTCCTTCTGAATTTAAAAAACTTTTAATTGAAAAAGAAGACAGGTATTTCTATTATCATTTTGGCGTTAATCCCTGGGCCGCGTTTCAAGCTGGCTTGGGGTATTTTAATTTTGGCAGGAAAAGAGCTTCCAGCACTATTACCCAGCAAATAGTAAAAATTCTTTTAGAAAAAGAATCAGACAGAAATTTAAAAAATAAAATTATTGAGGCATTTTATAGCTTAAGTTTAGAAATTTTCCAAAGCAAAGAAACTATTTTAAAAATGTATGCTAATTCTATTTATTTTGGAAATCAGGTTCAGGGATTGTCAGAGGCAAGCCAGCTTTATTTTAATTTATCGCCGGACATGCTAACTCAAGGACAGATTCTACAGCTCCTTGCGAGTATCAGCAGTCCTACTCAAAATAATCCAGCCAAAATTAAAAATAAAGAAATTGCTTTATTCTTAACTCAAAGATTAAATACAGACAGCCAAAGTATTATTTTTCAAGACGTTTTTGTTATAAAAGAAAATATGCAAAAATATTCTCATTCCAGCGATTCTTATTTTGAGCTTCAAGATTTAATTAATAATCATTCTCAAATCCAGCAAGCAACCATAGATAAACAGCTAACTGAGAAAATAAGAGAAATTGTCAAAAGAAATATACAAGATTTAAAACCAAAAAACGCTAACAGCGGAGCTGTTGTCATAATTAAACTTCCGGAGAGTGAATTATTGGCTTTAATTGGTTCGCCTGCTCCAAAATCTTTTGAATCAGGAAATCAAATTAATATGTTGACAAAGCCAAGACCCATTGGTTCAACCATTAAACCCTTTATTTATCTCAAAGCGTTTGAAAAAGGTTTAAGGCCTTATACTTTAGTGGATGACAGAGAATATAAATATATTACTGCTATCGGCTTTCCTCTTTATCCTAAAAATTTTGATTATAAATATCGCGGCGAAGTGAACCTGCATTACGCTTTAAGTAATAGTTTAAACGTTCCAGCAGTAAAGGTTTTGGAATACATTGAATTAGAAAATTTTTATAATTTTTTAGAAAAAGAATTAGAGATTAAACCGGTTCAAGATTTAAATAATTATCAACTGGGAATAGCTCTTGGGTCATTAGAAATGAGCTTATTAGATTTAGCCAAATATTTCACTATCTTCCCTAACAATGGAATTTTAAAAGAATTGAAAATTTTTCAAAATAATAATAGTTTATCTTTACCAAAAAAAATAACCGAGCCGGAATATATTCAGTTAATTAATATAATTTTAAACGATAGAAAAACAGGCATTGAGCAATTCGGATTAAAAAGCGATTTTAATTTATTTCAGAAAAATTACGCTCTAAAAACCGGGACTTCCCGGGATTTTCACGACAGTTGGGTAATTGGTTACACCCCTGATTTTTTAGTCGGCGTATGGGTGGGAAACGCTGATAATACGCCAATGGAAAGCATTACTGGCCAAGTTGGCGCGGGCAGGATATGGGCAGAGACAATGGAGTTGCTTCTTAATTCAGAATATAATAAAAAAACTCCTTTTGAATTTAATCTTTTAGAAGAATTTTACAATGGCATTGATATTGAATATGGTCTACCAAATGATGATTATGAAAAATCACAAAACATTTTAAAAGAACAAGATTTTGATTTAATCTTAAGTCCTCATCATGGAGATACTTTCTTGCTGGAAAATAACACAAAAATAATTTTAAAAGCTAAAGAAAGAGTTAAGTGGATTCTTGATGGAAAATTTTTAGACCAAGGCCAGACCGCTATTTTTATTCCTCAAGAAATCGGATTATACAAAATAAAAGCCGAGAGCGCTAATAGCTCCCGGCAAACAATAACCATCATAGTCAACGAATAAATTTATTTTTTATTTTACCTTTTTCCAACCCACAACCCCACAGTTTATGGACTCGAAAAAATAAAGAAAGAGAAAAGTTTTAAAAAAAATAATAGGAAGGGAGGAGAGGTTCTTGTTCTGTCTTTGCTTTGTGATAATACTTCACAAAGGAAGCACAATTACCCTTTTAGGAAGCAACGCTTCAACCTTGCCTTCTCTTTTGTTTTTTTATTTGCTATAGGTCTCATCGACAAGCTCTCTGGTCATAATTTCCGCAAACTCCATTAGCTCGTCTATGTCGACCTCAATAGCTTGGCTTATATTGCCTACTTCTCTTTTAACATTTTTCCCAATAAGTCCAGCGCCCGCAGAACTCTTAAATTTTTCTTTCAGAGCTTTATAGCCAATTTCCCATTTTCTCTCTTCAGTCATTTTTCCCGTAATTTTCGTTTTATCTCCCATCTTTTTCACCTCGCAGGAATAATATTATCCTCCTGCTGGCTGGGGTCCAATGTAACGAGAACAGTTCTCGTTACATTTAGAACCTCAATCAGCAGGAGAACAATCTACAGAAATGTCTACCGGGATGGCTTCTCGGTTGTTTCTCTTTCTTTTTTGCCCGCCTAATTGCCCGAAGGACTTTTGACGGGTTATTTTTTTGTTTCAAAGAGCTGTTTTTATTTTCGCTTTACCCTGAATTCTATGTAGTTCAGGGCTTTTTCCAACCCACAACCCCACTTTTTATGAATTTACCGAGGTCGGGTCTCGGTAAATTCTTATCAAGTTTGTTATTCTGAGCTCGAAAAAATAAAGAAAGAGAAAGTGTGTCAAGTTAAGACATGGTCATTTGGGCTAGTTGTTGTTTAATGGCAGTAAGCAAGTCTTTATTTTCTACCTCATGCTGGACTCCCCATACAATAACGCAAATATATTCTTCTTTTTTTCCGGGAAGCTCTTTCGGGTCACTAGTCAAAATTTTCTCTCTTCCTGAGTTATCTTTTATAGCAACTCCATAAACAAAAGTGGGACCCCAAAAAGATTTCTTTTTAGTTTTTCGAACAATAGTTCGAATCTCAAAGTTTCCGACATTTGCCTTATATCCTCGCATTATACGACCATTCTCTCTTACTTCTTGCTCTTCTGTAGGTTCCCATTTAATCAATCCTGCAATGGTTGCCCTTTCTATTAAATTACGTAATTCCATCTTTTTCACCTCGCAGGGATAAAATATCATTCTCCTGCTGGCTGGGGTCCAAAAATTAGAACCTCAATCAGCAGGAGAATGCCTTGCCTCGCCGAAGTTTAAACAAAGGCGGGTTTCTCTTTCTTTTTTGCCCGCCTAATTGCCCGAAGGACTTTTGACGGGTTATTTTTTTGTTTCAAAGAGCTGATGAGAGATAAAGAAAAACAGACATCCAAAGGAGAGGTCTGTTTTTCGTGAATAATTAAAATCAGTTTCTCTCTCCTAATATTTATAATTATACCATAAAAGCGAAATTTGTCAATAGCTTGGACCCACGGAGCTAAGCTCCGTGGAAGCTATTTTATTTCAAAATATGTTCCGGCGGTTCGGCCAAAGTTTTCCGGAAAATACATTTCTGAAGCTATTGCAGGCAAATGAATAAATTTGCCCTTTATTAAGGCCCTTACATAATAATCAAATTCATATACCCCTGGCTTAAGAGTTTCTTTGAAAAGGAAAACTCTGTCATCGCGGATTTCCTTAAAATCAGGACGCAGCTCTCTTCCTTGTAATTCTTTTTCTTGTAATCTTAAAGATTTTTCTTCAGTTGCTAAACTTAGATTAACAATTTCCATTCCAGCCGGAATATAATCTTCAATAGCCGTAAAATTTCTGGATGTCGGTATTGTTATTTGAATATGTCCCCTAAGAACATCTCCTACTTTGGCTTCTCTCAGCGGGTTTTTGTTTTCTTTATCATCTAATTTATAAAACTCTTTACTGATGCTAAATCCTTCATCTCGAGGAGGAATTTGGTCAGCAGGAAGATAATATTTCAAAGCCAAGTCATAATAAAGATTATTAGGTAGATTATTGTGATTAGTTTTTAAAAATTCAATAGTATTATTTTTACCAAATTTTAAATCTGACAAAGAAATCTTTTTTCTAAATTGGTCTAAGATTGTTTCTGGATTGAAATTAAAATCGCCCTGTTTTTGTTCATTAATAAATAAATCTAAACCAAAGTTTGATTCAGTTTCTTTTTTCCATACTAAGAAATCAGTAAATGAATCAACAACAGTAATTGTGTTATTAGTTGAGCCCCATGCTCCATCTTTTGCCCTGCTGTTTAAAAGCCATCTTAAAACTTTATCTAAAATTTGGTTATCTCTTTTGTCAACGGCAAGCGCTTTTAAATACAGCGCTGTATTTTTAATTGAAGTTTCATAATATCGCCAAATTATATTTTTATTGGTTTCAAGGAAAGCGCCTCTGGAATCTATATTAATTCTATTATCTAAGACAGTAAAAATTTTATTTTTTAAATTCGCGTCAAAATCTTTTGTTGATAATATTGCAAGATAAGCCAAACTATTATTGCTTATTTGCTCTTGGATAAATAAATCATTTTGCGCTATTTGAATTATTTTTTGTTTTAGAAAGTAGTTATCCTTAAAATTAGGCAACCTAAATAAAGTATAAGAAGTTAAAATTATCCTATTTTTATATTGCGATTCATTTTCATATTTCCATTTTCCTTTTCTGATTTCTTTGTCAAGATAATCAGCCGCTCTTTCTAAGCTGTTTTGATTAATTTCAAATCCAGCCAAAGAAAGATTATGAAGCGTATCTGTTAAATGCAGGGTTAAATAAAAATCAGATTTTCCGTGTTTCCAATAAGAGAATCCCCCGTCGCTTCGCTGGTTGTTATAAAGTTCAGCCAGCCCAATTTCTACTACTTCTGGTATAGAATATTCTTTATCCCTATATTTGATTTTTTCCAAGTTAAATTTATCACTGATATTCGGCAGGTTAAGGCCTTTTTGGACAATGGCAATCGCGTTTAATTTACTGGCTATTTGCTCTGAACAGCCATAAGGATATTTTAACAAGTAGTTAAGAGAATCAGAAAGGAACACAGCCAAAGTAGCGCTGGCTTTTAAAGAAAGGTTGCCTCTATCTTTAACTATATCGTCAGGAAGAAAAACATATTCTTTGCTGACATTGTTTTGAGTATAATTAGCCGTAGCCGTAACTTCATACGTATTATTTCTCGTGATATTAATTGATTGCTCCACCGTATCTTCTAACTTTTGGTTTTTAACAGAAAGAATAAATTTGTGTTCTCCGATTTCAAATTGAGGAGGCGCTTTTATTTGGAAATAAACAGTATCGGTCTTATTTGAATTGATTGTAATTTTCTTTTCTATTTTATCGTTTTCTAAAATTAAGGTTTGGCTGTCAAATTTAACGTTTAATTTTTGCTTATCTTTGCTTTGATTAAATATTTTTGCTCCTATGTAAAAAGTGTCTCCCGGAACCACAAACCGAGGTTTTAAAGGAACCAGCATTAATTCTTTTTTAGTAAGAAATTCCTGGTAATTAACGCCAAACTTGGTATCTTTGGTTAATCCTATTGTTTCGGCCTGCCAGGTGGTAAGATTGTCAGGCAGAATAAATTCAACTAAGGCCTTCCCATTTTCATCGGTCCTGACTACTGCTTGCCAGAACGCTGTTTCTTTAAATATTCCACGTTTTTTCTTAGCCAGCGCTTCATCTGCCCCTCCTCCTCCGCCTTTAGTCGCAATTGGAAATTCTATTAAAATGTTTTTAATATTTGAAGCGGTAGAAACGGTTAATGGAAAACCGCCATAGAAAAATATTAAAGGATTTTTTTTAGGATTACCTTTAAGAGCTAAAACGCTAAGATCTACCACTGCCAGAGAAAGCTCCGCGGAAACAGGTCTGCCTTTATAATCTTTTACTAATATATCCAAAGCTACCTTTTCTCCGGGCAAATATTGTGTTTTATTGGACTTAACCTCTATGTTAAGTTCTTTTCTCTCGGTATTGATTTTAAATTCAATTTTCCCAAATTTAATTTCCGGTTCAGAAGAAAGAAGTAAAACCGAAACATAAACATTTGGCAGATGCTCTTCTTTAATTTTAAATTCATAGCTATAAAGGTTGCCTTTTATATTTTTTATTTCATAATCAAAGATTTTACCTCTTTCAATCGAAATAAGGGCCTTAGCTTTTTCATAAGGGGATTTAATTATAATTTTTGCTGTTTCTCCTACTTTTAAATCAGTTTTTTCAGCTTCAATTTCTAATTTAGTATCTTTAGTCGGTTTAATGCTCACCTGTTTTGCGCCATAGATATAAAGATTATACGAGCTCGAAATTAAATTGCCTCTTTTATCTTCTGCTTCTGCCTCTGCCTCATAACTTCCCTCTTGGCTTATCTTCAATTCCTGAGTAAAGTTTCCTTGATTATTTGTATTAAAATTATAGGTCTTAACTAAGTCCTTTTGTTTTTCCCATTCATAATGATAGCCGCCGTCTGAGCCCAATCTTTTATTGTAAATCCACTTTACTTTATAAAGATTCAAGGTAATATTTTTTATTTTGGTCTCCTTGCCTTGAGTATCAACTGTTTTTATTTTCAGATTAAATTTTTCATTCTTCGGCCCAAATGATTTGTCAGCTTTTAGACCTAAATAAAATTCGCCGTTATGCACAATAAAAGATTTTTGAGCGGAAACACTTTGGCCTTGAGGATTTCTTATTGTTATATCAACTACAATAATTTTACTTTTCCTGTCTTCTTTATTCTTAAAAAGTTTTTGCAAATCAAATAACTGGGAAATTTTCGCTTTGCCATTAGCGTCAAGAGATGTTTCGTTTCTTAAAATAAATTTTTCGCCGTAATAATGAGGATAGCGATAATACCATCCGGAACCAAAATTAAACCAGCCGTTAGAAAAACGGTCAAAATAATAATCCTGGCTGCTAATAGTATAGCTTACTGTTCCTCCTTCCAACGGCACTCCAAAATAATAATTTGCCTCTATTTCTAAATCTACCGTATCTTTAGAAATATATTCTTGTTCATCAGTTTCAATTTTTATTTCAAAAGGAGCCGGAACATATTCTTGAATATCAAAATAAATACAGCTAAATTTATCTATACATGCTCGGTACATTCCCAGAGGAGCTCCTTTGTCCAGAATAAGGTTGGTGTTCAATGTGCCAAAATCATTAATTTCTAAATCCTTATTTAAAATTTCATCGCCTTTGCTGTTATAAACTTTTAAATTAACTTTCTTTCCTGAATAAATTTCATAGCTCCCATCATAGCCGATTCTATAAATGCCCTTAAGAAAAACTTCCTGACCCGGGCGATAAATCGGCTTATCAGTGTATAAATAAATCTTTTTAGCGGAAAACGCGCTGCTTGCATAATCTAATCTGCTTTCATAACGAGGAATAACAGTACTGTCTTTCCCTTTGCTTATAATCACCCCTTGTAAATCTGTAATTACTTGAGTAAGAGCAATTCCCTTGTCATTGGTGGTATAAGTTCCTGCCGGAGTTAAGTTTTTTTGATAAAGCTTTATTGAAGCGTTGGGAACCGGCTCTAAATTATCAAGATTAGTTACCCAATAAAAATTGCGAAGTTCGTTTAATTGTTTTGCGTTTAAGGTCTCATTTGTTCCATAATTTGCGTATTGAGAATTAATTTTTTTCTCAGCCACTGCTAAATTAGTTATAGTTAAATAGCTTCTTTCATAAACTTGACGCTTTTCACCCCATTGTCTTCTATAATTAGGATGAGAAAGAGTTAGAATATAATGGCCAAGAGGTTCCTTAAAATAATCATTGATATCTATTTTAAAATAATTTTTAATCCAGTATTTTTCCGGCAGATAAATTTTATCTCTGACAATCTCTTGGCAATTTAAAATACTTCTGCCAGATTCATAATACTTAGGTTTTTTATCTAAATAATAGAGAAAATTTAAAGGACTTAATTTACAAATTTCTATATTCACATAATCCATATTTTCTGCAGCGTAGGTAAGCTTGGTTTTTTCAGGCGAAGTTACATTATAATTTTTCTGTAAATGATAAAAATTCAAATGAAAGCTTGGCATTGCGCCGGTAGAAAATTTTAAAGAGCGTGAAAGTTTTTGTTCAAAAACATCTTCTAATTTTAATTCTAAAGAATAATCAGCCAGAGGCATTAATCCATATTTAATGCTGGTGTGGAATTCATCTATATCGCATACTTCACGCGAAGATATATAACCGACCCTCCAGGAATTTCCCCAATAATTTATCTCATAATCTAAATTAGCTTTAAGATAATTTTTATAATCCTCTCTGGCAGGAGCTGAAATAGGAGAGTTGCTGCAAATAATAAATTCAGTAAGATTTGTCTGGCTTGAATTATTTTCAGGAGAAGTTTTTAAGAGCTTAAACTTTGGATAAGAAATAATGTGTTTTATAATTGGTTCTCTGTTTATAGTAAGGTTGGAAAGATTAACTATTTTCTTAAAATTGATTTCTAATGTTTCCCCTAATCCTATTTTTTCCTGTTCAAAGGTTATAAGGATTTTTTTCTTGTCTGCTATTTTTTCACATTCTATATTACTGGAAATTGTTTGCGTTTCGTCTTTACATTTTTCTCCGTAACCAATATGCTTTAGTTTTTGGACATTAATTTCACTTTTATTTAAATCAATTTCTTCATAAAAATTTATCCAGAGCTTTCCTTGAGGGTCAAAAAAATCAGGAGCGGCATATTTAGTTCTTTCTGATTCAGCGCTAATTCTCTCAATAACATCTGATACATTAACATTAACAATTCGCATTTCATTCAATATAATATCTCCCTCAATAGGATAGGATTTATTTATTTTTAAAGAGTAGCTATTCGCAAAATCCCAAAATTTTTCTCTGCCAAATTTATCTTTTTTGTTATAAATTCGGATTATTGATTCATTGGCTTGTTTTTCTTTTTCATCTTTATTAAAAGGCCACTCAAATCCAAGTTTATTAAATACAGCGGCGGTTACATCAGAAATATTTATATTTCCAAATACTTCGTCCTTTTTTTCTTTAAGTTCATTTTGGTTTTGTCCTTCAGCATATTCAATAATAAATGGCGTTTTTTCTCCGGTAGTAATATTTTCTAATGATATTTCATTTTTAATTTTTTCTAAATCCACTGGCTGATTAAAATAAATAGAAATGGGCTGGTTGTAAATGATTCTGCCTTGTGTCAAATTAAGATATCTTAGTTTTCTCGTAAAAAATTCAATTTCTTGCCCTCTTACTTCTAAATTGTCCATTGAGACCATTCCTGATTTTATTTTAACTTTATAATTAGAAGCTCTTTTTAGTCGTTCTTTGGGAATAAATTGTAAATTTCTTGTAGTAATCCATTTAAATCTTCCTTCGGTTGCCGGAGTAATCTCCACAGGGATATCTTTTTCTTCCAAATAGCCAAGAGTAGTTAAAGGCACCATTGGTCGGTTAAAAACAATGGTAATTTCTGAATTTTCCGGCGCTTCTGAATTTTCTTTGGGAAAAATAGCAATTATCTCTGGATTTTCAACTACCAGAAAATCAGCTTTAATAATGCTTTCCCCTGCTTCTGATTGAGCTGAGACAAATTGGATGGATTGGGCAGAGATTTCATCTAATTGACTTAATGTTAGTTCTACCGAATAATACCTGTTTAGCTCCAGTTTTTCTTTTGGTTTGAAAATAATCTCTCTTCCTTGGTCAGATTTTAGCCAATTGCCTTCAATCTCTGGAAAGAATTCAATATTTTTTTCAGTGTTTGATTTTTCAAGACCGTCTGGCAGGTAAATTGCGATTGCGGCTGATTGCGAAATTTTTTCATTAACCAGACGATAGCCCTGGATATATGGTTTAGCTGTTTCTTGTTTTTTACTCCAAAAATAAAAACCGCCAATTATCAAAGCGGCTATTGCAATCAAAGCAAAAATCTTTGATTTTTTAGAGCGCGATATTTTTTCGGGTTGATCAAGATTAGAGAATTGCTCGTACATTTATTTAGATTAACACTTTTTTTATAATTTACCAGTGGAAAACTTCATATAAAATTTTCTTTTGTCTTCATCAAATTTTTCAATAGAGTATCTCAACATAACTCTCGGCATTTGCTTGCAGTGTTTTTTTAAAAATTCTTCTTCTATTTGTTGGTTTCTTTTTCCAACTTCCCTCAGCATCCAGCCAACTGCTTTATGAATTAAATCGTGTTCATCTTTAATAAGTATTTTAGAGATTTTTAATGCGTCCTTAAAATCATTATTTTTTATAAAAGTAAAACACGCTATTATCGCGATTCTTTTCTCCCACAGATTTTTTTCCCCGACTCGTCGGGGACCCGCCTTGGGCGGGGATTTTGCGAGTTTATATAAAACATCGCGAGGATTATCTAAAAGATAATCTCCGACAATTTTTGGAGCGGAAATATCCACTAAACCCCAGTTATTTATATTTTTAGTTTGTTTTAAATAAAAATCAAAGATTTTCTTTTTTTCTTGAGCATCTGCTTTTTCATATTTTTTAATCAGAATAAATAAAGCAGTAAGGCGATATTCATGGATTTTACTATCAAGCAGCCGGCCTATTTCTTTTAAAGAAAGATTTTGATAATTGCTGGAAATTTTTCTTTGGTCTGGAACCTTAATTCCCAGGAAAATTTCTCCTTCAGCATATTCGCCTTTTCCAGTTTTACAAAACCGTTCAGAAATTTTCGCCTGCTCAGGACTGGATATTTTTTTTAACTCTTTTTTTAATTGAATAACAGATTTCATTGATAGCTATTGACAATATGTCTTGTAATTTAATATAATAAAAACATCACGATGAAGGGACACACCTAAGGTTCGTCCGAAGGTTAATGCCCTTCTTTTTTGTATTCAAGTTTATTTTTTAAATTATTCATATAATCCATATACTTTATTCTACCAAAAAACCGGCTTTACTAAAAGCCGACCTAACAGAATATAAAAATATTGCTGATATTCGAAGTTTTTAAAATTATTATACTTTACCTGCGGCCGCAGGTAAAGTATTTGAGTTTAAACATACAATAAAAAAAAGAGGAAAATTTATTTTTGATTTCTCCTCTTATCATCTCTTAATATGGTCCCTCATTTTTTTTTGCGAGATCAAAACTGTTTTTAAATGATACAGAGCCTCATCAACTACTATTTTATGGTTTTCTTCTCCAGTATCTCTACCGCTTACGCCTATTGCTCCGATGACTTTTCCTTCCATGTTTCTTATGGTAATTCCTCCCCCATAGAGGTAAGGTCGATTAGATGTTAAACGCCTCAGATCTCTTAGGTCAATAGTATCTGCTTCAAACTTCTGAGCTGCGCAGGCCTTAGCAATACTCAATTCTACATCAATCGGATTCACCTTATCCATACCAATAAAAGCTATTAAATTACCGCTTTTATTCACTATTGCTATAGCAACAGGTTTTTGGTCGTCTCTTGTTTTTTCTTGTAATTCGCCCTGCGTTAAATAATCATCCGTAAAATATTTAATTGCTTTCAATGCTGCTCCTGAAGGAATATCAGAAACATCCGTTTCTATTTCGTTTTTTATTTCATTTTCATCCATTTTTACACCTCTTTTTCATTTCATTATTTTATTTACAATGAACTTATTTTTAAAAGTTGAAAATTCAACTTTTTATCCTCCATTGTTATTTTAAATATACCGTATCAGCGCAATTTTGTCAAATTTAGATAGTTTAAGACCCGACCTTAGACCTACAAAACAGACCCAAATACCACTGCGCGGAATTAAGATTAAGATTTTTTAAAAAACTAAAGATTGAGATTGTAGCGATAATCTTCGTAATTTCCTATATATCTCTTTAATTTTCCATCACTTATCTCCCAAATCATATTACATACATTATTCAAAATATATCTATCATGAGAAACCAAAAGAATTGCGCCCTTAAATTCTTTTAACATATTGGTTACAACTTCTTTGCTTGGCAAATCTAAATGATTAGTTGGCTCGTCTAACAAGAGAAAGTTTGATTTCTCTAATATCAGTTCAGCCAAAGCAACTCTTGCGCGCTCGCCTCCGCTTAAACTGTCAATCTTTTTTGAAACTTGATTTTGAGTAAACAAAAGGCATCCCAGAACACTCCTGATTTTTTCTTCTTGAGCTGTAGTTTTAGACGCAATCTCTTCCATTATGGTTTTTTTAGGGTCCAGCTCCTCATGCGCCTGAGCGTAATAACCTATTTCTATCCCTTGCCCAGTATTAATTTTTCCTTTTACAAGCTCGTTCATATTCAAAATACTTTTTAATAAAGTAGACTTTCCAGCGCCATTTTTACCTATAATTCCAATCTTATCTCCCCAATTTACTTCTATTCTGCCAGATGTTTTAAACAAAGGCGCTTGTTTTCTGCCAACTATTAAATTGTTTATTTCCAAAACTTTTGTACAGGTTTTTATTCCAATATCAAAACCAATTTTTATATCTCTGAACGTTTCAGGTTTTTCAGCCTGCTCTAATTTTCCTAATTGTTTAATCCTGCTCCGGACAGCCTTTGCCGCGCATGCTTTTGCCCTAAAACGATCAATAAAAATCTGCTGCTTCTTAAAATATTTCTGCTGATTTTTATACTCTCTTTCTTTTCTCTCAAAACGTTTATCTTTTTCTTTAAGATGTTCAGAATAAGCGCAATAATACTTATCTAATCCTTTCTTAGTCAGCTCAAATGTCTTGTCGCATATTTTATCTAAGAAATATCTATCATGGGATACGCAAATTATCGCTTGTTTCCATTTTAATAAAAGTTCTTCCAGCCACTCTATTGTTTCTAAATCAAGGTGATTCGTGGGTTCGTCTAAAACCAATAAATTTGGCTCAAAAGCTAAAATTTTAGCTAATGCTAACTTTGTTCTTTCTCCGCCGCTCAATGTTTTAATTTTTCTTTGAAAACTTTCTTTGGAAAAACCAAAACCATCCAAGAACTTCTCAACCAGTCCCTTATAACGATAATTGTTATTTAATTTATTCTCTTTTAAATTTTCAGAATTAATTTCTTGCGAAAGAGTATTCTCAAGCGATTTCCAGTGAGTTTCCTGAGACAGATAACCAATTTTCAAATCTTTATTTTTTATTATATTCCCATCGTCTAATTCTTCTAATCCAATAATTGTTTTTAAGAGAGCGCTTTTGCCTATGCCATTCGGCCCGACAATCGCAATCCGATGATTAAAATTTACTGTTAAATTGGCATCTGAAAACAAGTCCTGGTTGCCATAGGATTTTGAAGCATTTCGCAAAACAAATACTGGATTTTTAATTTTTGTTGTTTTATTCATGTTTTTCTATTTTTTTATTGTCTAATTCTAAGCAATAAAAAACAGAGAAGCCATCTCTGTCTTTTACTTGGTTTTTAAAGCTGGTCAATGTTGTTTTGTATTCTTCTTGCTTCTTGTTCTACAATTTGCCCGTCATATTCCGCGCTGTGCGCGGCTTGCTTTCCATAGCTTGGTTTTTTTTGGTCAATATGCAGATTGAGAATATATTGTTCATCTGTTTCGCTTGTGTAAATATGGAAGCGAGGATAGCCGCTTGGAATTAAAGGCCTTATATAGCTGTCATGAAAAGGCATATATCCGCAATCTCTCATAAAGCTGTATAAACTTTCATTAAATTTATTTTTTTCTATATAAATTTTCATATTTTTACTTTATTATTTCATCTTTTAGCGCTTTTTTGGTGCTTGTATAAATATTTGAAGGGTCCCAGATGAGCCAGCCAGAAGCGTCCGAGTCCTCTGCCGCTTTAATTTGGGCTTTTATTTTTTCAGCGTCATAAAAAATCCCTCTTGATGTGTCAGATTTTAAATCAAAATCCTGAAGCCAGGGACGAATTTTTGCCTGAGGACAGAACAAAAAAGAAAAACCTTTGCCGGGGCATTGCGGCTGCAGCTTGTTTTCAGAATAAGACAAAGAAAGATAATCAGAGCCGGAAAAAATTGATCTTAAAATTACCTGATATGGATTGCTGGAAACCACCTTGGTAATATCTTCATTTTCATAAGGAAAATAAACACCCCCTACTTGAAATCCTTGGAAGAAATGACTGGGATAAAGCATAAAAGACACATAATCAAAGATATCAACAGCGTCAGCCAAGTCCTGGCCTATTTCCGAAGAAACAAAACGAGTGGCTGTTTCTCCAAAAAGGTCAACAGAAAGAATGATGTCTGGTTTATAAGCTCGCAGGTTGTTTCGTATTTTTAAAAAGAAATTTCTGATAGCTTCGCGTTTTTCATCATTTTTATTATAAATCGGATAAACCGCTCCCCTATCTTTGGCTGGAAAACGAATATAATCAAATTGAATTTCATCAAATTCAAAATCAATTACTTCATAGCATAAATCAAGAAGATATTTTTGAACCTGGGAGCTGGCAGGGTCAAGCCAAAAATATCCTTTTTCATCCTGCCAAAGAGCGCCGTCTTGTTTTTTAAGATAAAGCTCTGGTCTTTCTTTAATTAAAGCAGAATCGCGAAAAGCCACAAAGCGCGCAATAACCCAAATATCTTTTTTATGCAGCTCTTTAATCAATTTTTTCAGAGAATCTGATAATTCAAATCCATCTACTTCTTTTACATCTATTACTACAGCGTTAAGCTCGGTTTCGTCTAAAAGTTTTTTAATATCTTGTAAAATTTTTCTGGCTGTTAAATCTTGAGGTCTGGAGTTAGCAATAAGCTTGGTCATATAAACTCCCTTGGTATTATTTGAGAGTTCTAAAACTTTTTTTCTGGCAGCATATTCTTTATTAAATCTTTTAGCTATTTCAATGGGGTCGGGCTTTTCTTTTTCCAAAAATGCGTTTTGAATTTCTTGTTCAGCCAATTTTTCTTTAAGAGCGGTTATTTTTTCTTCAGCAATTTTTTCCTGCCTAATTTTTTCTAATTTAAGAACTTCCAAATTTTGATTTATTTGGTAAAATTTATATCCGCCAAATAATAAAACCCCAATAAAAATAAGCGTTATTGGAATTATTTGATATTTTAATTTTGCGTCCATTAGAAAGACAGATTTTCAAACAGCTTAATGCTGCTGCCTAAAAATGAATACCATGGTTTTTCTTTTTCGTTCACGCTTCCATCTGCAGGGTTAATAAGATATTTAGTTTGTATTTTCATTGGTATAAGCCAGAGAAGTTTGAATGGTTCTTCCACTCTTAAGTCATAAACTGGTTTATCGTTTTCAACTTTCAAATCAATTAAGTTTATTATTACTTTTGGATTTTTCTCCGCGATACTATGAACTGATGAATAAATTTCTGTTGGCAAAACTTTCAAATTATGTATTTTTTTGTTTTCAATCAAATACAGTTTTTTATTTTCTACTTTAAAATCAGAATATACAGGCATTGAGACCGTTTGTTCTCGGTGTGTAAATTTAAAAACAGCAGAATTTACTTTTGGAACAACCTCTATGTTGTGCATTTCTTTTCTTGCCATTGATTGAACTTCTATGTTAATCCCGGAAAAAGCTTTTTCGCCTTCAATTTTAGATATGACTTTTTTATAATCTATTATTTGTTCATTGCCTATTTCAATTTGCTGGCTTTTTATTCTAAATTCAACAGGTTTGTCTATCCTTAAGTCAAATATCGGTTGAATAATATTTTTTTCTTTATAGATAGCAGTATCAGTCGGCAATTCAAGTTTGTAAATTACTTTTTCTTTCTCAACCACAGGATTAATTTTTAAATTAGTAATCTCAGAAAAATCAGGATTAAATATTATATCTGGATGAATACTCAAGTTGTCTATTTCTTTTTTGACTTCAACTGCCACATCTTTTACAGTAGGAAGATAAACTTTTATTTCTTTCGGGGCTATTTTTTCAGTTTCAATATAGACGTTTACTTTCGGCGCGCTTACTTTTAAATCCATAGATGAATCAATATTCTGCGGGCTTAGCTGTTTTCCATCTAAGGAAACTACTGCGTCAGAGCTTACAGCCACACAAAGCAATGATATAATTAGCAAAAATTTTAAATATTTCATATTTTTTATTTTACCCCCCCCTCTTTCTTACTTTTCAATACATAGACATAGAACATAAATCCTAAAAGAGGGGGGTTAATTGATTATTTATTACATTAACGACCTTTAAGTTTAATTTATTATACCCTTTTTTGAAATTTTGTCATATAATTACAAAGGTTATTTTAATAATTGGGTAATCAGCGCGATCATTTGATCTTTTTCTCTTGGTTCGCTTTGAGCTATCAAAAGAGCCAAAGCTGTCAGAGCGTTGTCATTTATTTTCTTTTCTCCTGTCTCGCGATATAAATAATTATTTTTATCTAAGAAATAAACAAACAAAAATGAACCAATCCGTTTATTGCCGTCAACAAAAGGATGGTCTTTGATAATTAGGTAAAGTAAATTCGCTGCTTTTTCTTCAATTGTTTTATAAAGTTCTTTACTATCAAAGGTTTGATAGAGGTTTTTAGCCACACTTTCAAGTTTATGGGAGACCTCGCTGCCAAAGAGTTCTCCAGCTTCTTTTTTATCAACCAATTCTTTTTTAATTTTGACAATAATTTCTAAGCATTTATCATATTCTAAAATAAATTTTGATTTTTTACCGCGAACGGTTTCAAGTTTGCTTTTATCGTATTGTTCTAAAAGAGTAAGTGTTTTTGAATAATTAGCGAGTAAATTTAAAATCTCTTTTTCCTGTCCATGCAATAATTTTGCTTTTGATTTTTGCTGTAAAAAATTAATTATTTCCCGTAATTGATTAAATTTATTTCGCGCTTCCAATAATCTTTTTTCATTTATAGTATAGCCCTGTAAAATATGCTGTTTTAAAATTCTGGTTGCCCAAATTCTAAATTGCGTTGCTCTTTGCGAATTTATACGGTAGCCAACAGAAATTACCATATCTAGATTATACAAATTCATTTGCCGGATTTTACCGTCCGCAGCAACCTGTGCAATTTTTACACAGGTTGATTTTTTTCTTAATTCTTTTGATTTGTAAATATTTCCTATATGCTTGACTATAACAGTTCTGTCAATATTAAAAACCTGTGCCATTTGATGCGCATCAAGCCATATTGTCTCTTTTTCCAACCGCACCCTTAGTTCAATCTCTTTTTGAGAAGTTTTATAAATAATTATTTCCCCTTTATTCAATTTTTCTTTCTTTTTATTTTTAACCATAATTTTATTGTAATATTTCAATCCATCAATGACATTATTTTTTCGTTTTTTTGTATGCCCTAAGTCATTGCCTGAATAAATAAATTCTATGTTATCTAAATATAATTCTGCTTTCTCACATAATTGACGGACTGTTAATATATCGCCTTTTTTTAATAAACATTTTTTCATTATTCGTTTGTCAATATAATTATTTAATGCTTCTTTTGAGCTAAAATCTTTTCTATGAGTTATCAAATCATCACAAGTTCCATTTTTATAATGTATACAGTTTTCGCAAATGCTATCGCAACTTATAGTGATTTTTATTTTTAAATTAGGATTATGACGAACTAATTCCGCCACCTTATGAAATGAATGTAAATGAGGATGAGGTTTTATTTTTTTATTCTGTCCAAAACTACGAAGGATATCATAAAAGTGATGTATTCTTAAGTTTATCATTTTATCCATTGGTATTTTCTATTCATATTTATTTATATTTATAAACCTTTGTTATCAATGTCTGTTAGTTTTTGAAGATAACTGCTTAGGCAGTGCTGAGTGAAATCAATTCTTTGGTATGGATTATTTAATCCAGTAAGAAAACCGCCATGAGCTTTTTCCGGCTTTAAAACTTTTAAGTCATAAGTTTGATTGCCATATTTTAAATTAAGAAATCCAGAATCGTCGGCCTGCAGTTCCCTGCTTTTTGCCAGCCAGAAATTTATTTCTTCCAGATAATATTTTTCTTCTTCTTCAGTAAGATTTGGCTCTATGACTGAATAAGCGCTGATAACGCCTTCAATATAAGCGCATTTATTTCCCAGAGACGCTCTTCTGTTTTTATACGCCGAGACACGCCAATCAGTATATGCTTTTACAAAATCATAATACTTATCTGTTGGTTCAGCAATAGATAAATCTTTTATCGCTCCCATTCCCCAGAGGTAAAAATTACAATCATAAACCTCGTTATATTTTGCCTCAAAATAATCAAAGGAATCATCTATTACTTTTTTAACTTCAGCAGTAGGATTATATTTATAATATTTAGCTAAAGCTAAAAATGCTTCTCCGTTAGAAAAATGCGATTCTGTTTCTGACGGATGTCCGTTTAAGTAATAAAATCCTCTAAAACCTTGCTCCGGCTTTTTCATTGCCAAAATATGGTTTAAATAATCAGTCATAAGCTCCTTGTATTCATTTTTCAGTTCAGGATATGTTTCTATTAAATCTATTATTCCTATAAGAGTTAAACTTGTTCCTCCCAGCGAACACATATGAGTATTTCTCAAAACACAGCGGAATTCATAGCCGTTTATTTCTCCTGATTTTGAGTTTTTCTCAAAATAATCAATTGCTTTGACAACAGCATCTTTAAGATTGTATTTATTTTCTTTGTCTTTTTTTAAAATTTCTCCCAAGATATAAAGAGCGCCTGTTTGCCTTACCATAAGGTCTTGCTTTGAATAACTATCTGCTATTGGCGAGTATTCATAATAAAAATGCCCGTTTGGCTCTTGCGACTGTTTGAGCCAATTCACGCCTGCTTCAATAATTTCATTTATTTCTTCTGAAGTCAGAGGTTCAAGAGCAATAATCTCGCTTGCCTCATCTTTATCTTTATTTTTTTCTTCATCACCTATTTCATTTTCTGCCTTTATTTCATTTACTATCTCTATCTCATCATCATTTTTTTCAATTATTTTTTTATTATCATTGGCTTCAAGCCATAAAATAAAAACAGCCAAACTGCTCAACACTATTACCATTAAAATTAAATTTGCTTTTTTCATTTTAATAAAGTTTTTGCTTCTTGTATGAGGCGTTGAATTTTGTTTTTTGGTATTTTTAATTTACTTGCCAGATTTTCCGCGTTAATTTTTAAAACATCTTGAGCCAGCATTATTTTTTTTGAAACTAAATAGTCAGCCAAATAATTATTTAAAGAAGGCAGGATTGTAATTGGATAAAGTTTTTGGCTTTCAATTAAATATTCTAATCCTTTGTTTTTTGGATATCTCCATCCCAAAAGTTCAGCGCCCACGCAGGCAGAATAATCTATGGCTCTTTTAGTGAATTTTGTATTAGCGACCATTATTGTTTTTATTTTGAAATTTTTATACTGATTTGATTTAAAATATGGCCCATTTAAAATATCTGAAAATCGTGCAAAATTAGCCAAAGCGTCTTTGGACCCCACTCTTTCGCCGGGCAAATTTCGGTATTTACACTCCCCTACATATAATAATTTATTTTTTTGGGCTATAAAATCTATTTCATAATCCCGGATACAGCCACCAGGCAGAAATTGATTAATTTTTACTTTATAGCCCAATTTTTCAAAAATTTCACCGACAAATTTTTCAAAAATAAAACCAGTGGGCCCTAATTTTTGCATAGCTTTTTTTAAATTAAATTTCAAAGCCGCCTTTGGGCTTTCTTGACCAAGTAATTGTTTTACTTTTTTGAAAATTTCAGAAGTTTTAATTCCAGGATATGCCTGTTTTTCAATTATTTCAGCGATTTTTTGAGCCAATTGCGCAGAAGCTCCGGCTCGCTTAGCCGACCTATATACTTTCTGAAAAGAAAATTGCTCCTTCTCCCCGCTTAAATTAATAACATATGATGAATCCATAATTTTAAGCTAATTTTATTATGAAAAGTTTGAACTATATAAAAAAGAGTAATTATTTTTTTGTAGTTCTTTTTCCCATTGTTTTATATTCTTTCCGTTTAGAATTTCTAATCCCAAAGCTTTCATTCCATTAATCGTGAGCATTTTAATAACTTCTTTAATTGGTAAAACAGTCGGGTCTAAATTAATTGCTTTTTGCGATAAAGCGGCGTATTTGCCGGCCTCCCAGATGTCTAATCTATTAGAACTGCCAGCTCCGTCAGTTCCAAGGCATACTAAAACATTGTTTTTTAGTAATTTAACAATTGGAGCAATACCAGAACCAAGTTTAGAATTACTTAAAGGGCAGTGAGCCACTTTAACTTTTCTTTTTGATAATATTTTTATATCTTTATCATCTAACCAGACGCAATGGGCTAAAAGAGTTTTTTCGTCTAATACTCCTAATTTTTCTAAATATTGAACCGGCGTTTTGTTGTATTTTTTTAAACAATCATCAAATTCTTGTTTGGTTTCAGAACAATGAATATGATAAATTACATTATATTTTTTAGCTAATTTTTTGGCTTCAACAAGATGTTCAGAGCTTACAGTATAAATTGAATGAGGAGCCACCGAGGTTTTTATTAAACAATGATTTTTATATTTATCTAATAATTTTTCAGTAATAAGCAGTCCTTCATTAAAATTTTTATAACTCGGCGTTGGAAAGTCCAGCAAGACCTCTCCGATAAGAACCGGCATATTCTCCTCTATTGCGGCTTCAGCAACCTGGTCTTCAAAAAAATACATATCAGCGAAAAAAGCGATTTTATTTCTCTTCATTTCTTTAATCGCTTTTTTCGTTTCTGTTTTTACCATTTCTTTATTTACCATTTTTCTTTCCAATGGCCAAATGTATTTTTCCAACCATTCTTTGAGCGGCTTGTCTTCTGCTAATCCTTTAAAAGCAATCATTGCGGCATGGCAGTGCGCGTTAACTAATGGCAATTTGAAATTTTCCAATAAATCCGACATATTTTTTTTATTTTTTTGTTAATAAGGATTTTTTCATATACAAATTAAATATATTCCGGCAAAAACAATAATTGTGCCGATAAATCTGTACAAAAAGAATTTTTCTTTTAAAAAAATAGTTGCAATTATGAAGACAAAAACTGATTCTAATCCCGCCAAAGGATATACCTTTGATGCATTTCCAATAGATAGCGCTGAATATAAAAATAATGTGCCCAATGCGCCGAAGAATGCGGCAGGAATTATTTTCAGATTTTTAACCTTAAATATTTCTTTTTGTTTACTGTGAAAGATAGAGAAACCTAATAAAACAAGCGTAGTTGAAAAATACATCATTATAGCAATATTTATCGGTTCAATATTATGAAGCGAGCTTTTTACTACTAATATGTAGCCAGTGTTTAGAATAACAATTAAGAAGATAAAAAATAAGATTTTATCTATTTTTGGAATCTTCAACCCATCTTTTAACAGAACTAAATATACCCCGATTATGATTAATAAAATTCCAATATAATTATAAGAGTTCACCGATTCAGAAAATAGAAAAATTGAACCTATAAAAACCAATAGGATTGTAAAAGATTGAAGATATGGAACGACTTCTCCCACATCTTTGTATTTTAAACATTTAAAATATAAAATCCCAGAAAACGCGTACAAAAATCCGAGTAAAAGGGAGTAAATTAATAGCTCAGAAGTAAAGCTTAAATTAAAAAATATTAAACCTATAATCAGCAATATCAGTCCGTCAAAAAACATCTTAACTGTATTAGTCACTAAAGGATTCCATCCATGATTCATTAGGCATTTGTCTATAGATGTAGAAATCGCGTATGATAAATAACTTAATATTCCTAATAATATCCAGAGTTCCATTTTAATTATATGCTAAGAAAATATTAATTGTTTATTGTTTAATGTCGGGTCTTAAACGGCTTTGTCTTCTTTGTTGGTGAAAATTTTTTCATTATTTTCATTATACCAAAAAACCGCTTTTTTATCCAATTTTCTAGCCAAAACAAAAAAAAAGAGCTTAATCAAAAGCTCTGTTTGCATTTTTTAATCCATATTAAATGGTTGGTCAAGAGAACCTTCCTCTTTCAATTTTAAGCATATTTCACGACCAGTGCAATTTGAGCATGGTCCTCCATTTCCGTACCATAAAGTATGGCAATGTAGAAAATCTTTAACACATTTCGATAAATCTTTTCCTTTGTCGTCAAATCCATGTATCCAATTAGATATTTTTTTCATTTTCCGTTATTTACTTTTTAATTTTACAACTTAATTATTGTTTGAGGACAGTTGTCCTCAAATTAAAAATGATTTAATCATTTTTAATTCTACTAATTTCGTTTTCAGAATATTAATAAAATTTTCTGACAAACTGGCTGGAGGTTTTTCTGGCGCTCGCACCACTATTCCATATGGCAGCAAGCTGAACGACCCCTCTTTCCATTCTCTTATGTCTTCCTTATTCAAAAGATAATATCTGTCCCCTTCTTCAATGTAGTCAAAAAATATCACTACATCTCCTGGCCTTAAAAGATGTCTTGGTAAACAAGGTATTACTCTATCATCACTGATAGCAAATTCACATTCTCCTCCTGGGCATTTATTTTCTTTACTGCAAGAACAAACATACCATCCATTTTTTTCCGCATATTCAGAGGTTATCCATGGAAAAATAGGTTGTTCAAAACTGAAAATTGGTTCTTTCTTTTTCTCATTTCCATAGCCGATCAAGCCAAAAAGTTTTCCTGTCTTTTTTGTATTTATTCCTGAGGCATAAGGAGTATATCTTCCACAGTGCCATTCACTGTAGCGATTAGCTTTGTCATTTCCATATTCCATTCCTAAGGTGTGACCAAACAGCCACCGATGATATGCCTGACCTTTACCTCCCACAAGAAAATTATTTTTATAATAATCCCTGACAAAACTAATCAAAATCTTTTTATGCCTGTAATCTACTGTTGTCCTAAAAAAGTGCCCTAATTCTATATCAAAATTTGCAAATCCATGCCAGAAAATTCCGAAAACTCCATGCTTAGTTCTTATGCTAAAATGTCCTCTTAAGCAATCATATATCCATTTCCAGAAACGAGCTTTCAGTTTTCCTTCCGGCTCAAAAGTAGCTTTGTTATATTTCTGCCAAACAGCGTTTCGTATTTTCCAACTTAGTATCCTTTTATTTCTTTTAATCCTTTTCCATCCAAATTCATTCATTTTCATTTTTCAAGTTTTATTTTCAATAACTTTTCAATTCTTCAAAACTCTCCATATGTAATTTTAAAAGATCATTGTTTTGAGTATTTTTATTCAAGCAAACTTTCTAACCTCTGTCAAATTTTTTACTCCCCTGAAAACAAAAAAACCGCCTCTACCAAAAGCCGCATCCACGATTTTTAAATTTAATTTGCTGGGGTTTAAAAATCAAAAAATTTCAAATAATCTTTTATTCTCTTTCTATCCTCGTTCTCTTTATTTCCCTTAAAATACATTTCAATAAATTCAATGCCGATCAGTTCCACTGTTTGATGGTTTTCAATGTAGGTATAAATAATTCTTAAATCTTTTTTTCTCAAACTTCTGCAAAAAAGTCTGGCCTTAACAATAGATATGGAGTCGGTCTTCGTAACAATATTAAAATGCTTACCGATGCCCAATGGCGCCTCGTTTAAAACTTTCTTAAACTCCGCCAAATCGCTGTCCAAAGTTTTGAATTTTTTGGATAATTTTTTAAAATCTTTTTGAAATTCTTGGGTATTTCTAAAGTTCATCTTCATAGTTTCTTACTGAATGGTCGTCATCGCGGTAAAAAACAGTTTCATAACTGATTTCTTCGCCAATCTGATGAACTCTCCATGGAGTGTCGGAATGTGAATAATTGCTTAATTCTGAGGCGTTTTTCCAAGCTAAACGCGACAAGACCTCGTCTATATGCTGAATTTCTTGGGCTGACAAAATTTTTAAGTCGGCAGCTCTTCTCGGCAAATATTTCTTTTGTTCGTGTTGGAAATATTTGCTTTTGATTTTTTCTATCTCGCCTTTTTCTATCATCTGCTCAGTTATTTTTTTAAACTCAATCGGCGTCGGACCAAAGTGATTTTTAATGTATTTGGCGCCAATCAACTGCTCCTCAAATTTTTCGTAATAATCAAAATCAATAAAATAGAGCAGTTTATAAATCGCTGTTTCGCCAATGTTTGGCCGAGCGCCAATTTTCTCCAAAACATAAAGCAGGACTTCTTTAAATTTTTTTACATTCGCCCGCGGCATGATAATTCTCATTTCCGGTTTTGGCGCTTCGCCGCCTTTTTTTTCTTTTTCCAAAACAACTTCGCGTTCTGTTAATTTGTCCTGCAAAAAATCATTAAGAGACATGCTAAAAATCCCCGCAAGCTTTTTTGCTTCGGTTATGGTGAGTTCACGTTCGCCTTTTTCAATTTGCGTGTAGGTTGGGCGGGACATGCCAAGCTCCCCCGCCAAATACCCTTGCGAAAAATTATTTCTTTCGCGCAATGCTTTAATTTTTTTAAATAGGTCTTTAGCCATATATACTCATTATATACTATGTAAAGAAACCTTGTCAAGTGGATAAGTAAGAATACTTGACATTACAAATAAAACCGCCCCCTCGGCGATTTTTCGAACATTAATTTTTTTCACGGAGCTAATCTCCGCGGACAACTGACTGCCAACCGCCGCAGTAGCGCCATTTAACTCATCATAATTTTTTATTTTATTATTTAAAATAATTTTCCACGGCAAACTCAAATTGTTTTCATATTAATGGTTTAACAAATAATCATGACATTTCAAAATCGTAATCATGACATTTTCAATCTTCACTGGTTGGCTCTGTGAAAGTTTTTAGCTTCTGCTTCTTCAATAGAGCAAAGCCATTTATCCTCTTTAAGTAAATTGACTTTAGTTTTAGAATAATATTTATCTCCGGGAAGATGATAATATTTTTTACCCGCGTCGTTTATATTACCTTTAATTACGCATTCTCCATCAAATTGAGATTCTCCGCAAGAACCCCAAATCCCTAAAAAACCTTCCTGAGCAGAAAGAGCCGCTTGAACAAATTCATCCTGATAAAAAACATTCTGCTTATCAAGGTAAAATCGGGCATAGCCCTCTTGTAAAAGTTCCAGGTTAATAAATGTTTCTTTTTCTCCATCTTCGTCCAAAACATAGACATAGGCCAAGGTTCTGCCAAATCTATCATATTTATCAATATCAAATTCTAAAATCACTTTTCTGTCTAAAACCAGTTCCTCATTTCTTTCTTTTGCCTGAGAAGAAAAGCAAGTTTCATAACCTGGACCATTAAGCTCCGGAGTATCAATTCCCAGATAGCGAACATTAAAAACCTCTCCGGTTTTAATATCTTTCACCCTGATAGTGTCCCCGTCAATCACCTCCTCCACTTCCGCCTCAACTTCTTCAACCTCCACAATATCAGAAAGCTCAGATTGATTTTGATAAATATCAAACCCAAACAACAAAGAAAACAAAACCACCAATCCTCCCAAAACAATCTTTAATAAATTTCTCCCATTTTTGAGCATAATCTTATTTTAAATCTAAGTTCATAATATGAACCAATGTTTTTAAGTTCGGCACTTCAAAATCGGGCTGACTGGTAGCTGAAGGCGTTGCTCCAGAACCTTCTTTGTCTTTTTTTCTGTTGACCCAAACACTTGATAAACCTAATGCTTTTGCCGGGATAATATCATGATAAATACTTTGCGCGATATGTAAAATTTTTTCAGGAGCAATGCCCATTTTATCAATAGCAAATTTGAAATTTTCTAATGATGGTTTATAGCTTTTTACCTGCTCTGCGGTTATAACATAATCGAATTTAACAATAAGATGTTTTGCAGAAAGAGCGAACAAGTCATCATCTATATTGGAAATAATAGCTAACTTAAATTTTTTCTTCAGGGCTTGTAATGCTTCAACTGTATCGGGAAATGGCTTCCAATCCCCTAACGAATTAACCAAGCAATCCTTTTCAAAAGATGAGGGTGTAAATCCAAGCCTGTTGCCGAATTTTTGCATTATTTCTCTGAGGACTTCTTTATATTTTATAAATTCGCCTTTTTCTATTTCTGATTCAAATTCGGCATAAAGCTCGAGAATCTGATTATCGTTAAGATTTATATTATGATTCACAAAAACTGGTTTTAGCGCTGTTAAAATACCGCCCTCCCAATCAATGAGTGTTCCATAACAATCAAAGGTTAAAATTTCATATTTATTAAAATCAATCATAATAATTTTTATTTATTTTTCTGAAAAAGACTATCATTACCATTCAAACATATCAACAATGTTCTCAATTGCGCCCTTGATGCGATTGATGATGCCTTTTCGTTCTAAAATTCTTGGTTGTTCTGGCAATAAGTCTGCGATAGCTTGTCCGCGAGGTAATTTTTGGGTATATAAATACTCGCCAATTAATTGCTCAAATTTATCTAATGAGATATTCTCGGCTTGAGCAATCTTTTTTAAATGATTAGATCGCTCGCTTGCCCAAAATTCGCTAAATTCTTTTTCATCTCAAATTCAAAATAATCTTCGAGAAAAGCACTCTGTTTTCTGTCGTATTCTTTTTTTAATTCGTTCCATAGATTTTTAAATTTGTCATAATCTCTATTCACTTTTTTAATTATGATTGATGTAGGAATTTTGTATTTTAAATTATGACATTTATCATCAGAAAATTTATCTTGGATTCCTTGTGAGTTTAAATTTAAACATTCGCACATTTCTCTAAAAAATTTACTTCTTTCACCTTCTTTCAATAATTTTTCTTCCATAAAATACCTGAAACTATCACAAAATGCATCGCCCCACATACCATCTTTATGCCAAAGAAAAGATTTATGAAATGCTGAATGAAAAATTTCGTGAAATAAAACAGCCATATTATTCTCGTTCACTACTATTTGAATTTCTGCGTAAATAGTATTATCTTTTACAAGATTCCATTTTTCCGCACACCCGGCCATAACACATTTAATACCAACCCAATTATTATTAACTTCTGCGAATTTTTGCGCTTCCTTTTCTGCGTAATTAAATAAATACCACAATCTTTCTCTTAATTCTGGGTCATAAAAACATGGTAAAAAATTTTCTTTCTGCATAAATTTTATTCCTCAATCAATTTTTCTTCAATTTTTTACTTGGTTTAATTTTATTTAATTTAGTATTTATAGCTATCCACTAAATTTCCCCTGACTTATTGTATCCTCGGGCTCGGACGCTCACTCCGTTATCTCTCCGTTCGCATCCTCGCCCCTCGGGAGTGGTAAGTGTATTTATAGTGTAAAATAGGGGTTAAAAGGGGAAACAGGAAAAAGAAAGAAAGAGAAAAAATGAAAGAAAATTGGTTGGAAAAGTTGGCGTTGGGTTGGCGTTCTAGAACGCTAAGTTAGAAATATTAAAAATTTAATGTTTTGTCTAAACAAGCATTGATTTGTTCTAAATGAATTATCAATATATCCTCTTCTCTATCCCTTATCTCTGTGCCTGTGTGATGTGCTCCTAATTTAGCCCTCATTGTGCTAATGACACTAATTGCTCCTTCAAAGATTGTCTTGTTTGCAAAAGGCTTATTCTCTCCTATAAAAATAGGATAGAACAATTTGCTATTTTTTCTCATTAGGCTAAAACAATCCCCTAAACCTATCTGAAGATGGATTTTATTCATATCAGCAATTCCATTTTTCTTCATTATTTTAAGTGCACGACCATACATATCTTCATCAGTAGCATTTCTGAACCAATCTTTATTTTTAGGATCATATAATTTTTTCTTAATTAATTTTTTCAATCTTTTTTCCAATAATAAAAATGATCCTTTTAATTTATAAACCTGAATCTCTCCCCCAAACTGATCATCATCCGTTTCAGATCTTATCTTAAGAATGAACTCGGTCAGCAAATCTGTCTTTCCGGCTTCGCTCGTACATCTTAATCTCAATTTTTTTAGATCATCAAGATTTTCTGATTCTAATTGTTTTTTAAGCGGTTGCACATAAAGATCGAAATCTTCTTTTGTTGGTTCTTGAGATCTTTGTTGCATAATTCTAGATAATATTTTTTCAAAAAGACCGATCATAACACTAATTCCCCCATTTGTAAGAATAAATCCCTTTGATGCAAGCTCCCAATTGTCTGGAAAAGTATTTTTTAAAACGCTAAAATATTTTGAAAAGCATTTTCCTAACTTTTTAATATGCTCGGCTGGGTCATTGTGATAAAGAGGATTTTTTATATTCTGTAATGTTACTGTGCCAACCAGCTTTCTTTTTTTTATAGCAATACACAAAGCAGAAATTTTTATCATATCCAATTTCTTTTTCACGCCAGTAGAAGGATAATAAATTTTAAAGAATAATGGACCCCTGTCTTCAAGGTTAAGAAACTTGACTGTATTTGATATAATACCATCTTCCTCTGATGCAATCGTTTCACCGTTTAAATCCCAAAGCAAATCAGAGCTAACAGGTTTTTGGTTTTTATTAATGTCTAAAAAAAATTTGCACTGCTCTTTTATGTCTAAATGTTCAAACGCAGTGATAGGCATGTTAAAATAAAAATCTTTTTTTACGTTTACAAAAGCATATAGCCTATGCTGTCCGTCAATAATCCAACAATTTCTATAATCTTTTGGAAACTCTAATATCCCATAAGATATCCCTTTATATGGCCAGTTTGTACTGCTATAATCGGGGCCCTTATTTAGGTGAAATTTTACATCTAAATCTTTTTTAAAAGATATGATGATGTTGTTCGGAAAAGTTCCTCCGCCTTCAATATATTTTGCTATTTTAGATAATCTTTCTTTCTCTATGATTCTTTGGTAATATCTCTCTATACCGACTTCTCTTCGAGCGACAAACGCAACTTCAAGAAGATCTTTGGGATTCATGACAAAATTATAAACATTAACATTCCCAAGTTTAACTTGAAACGCAGGAACAGTAATGGGTTGCTTCTGGATAGGTTTGATTCTCATTTCGCCCAAAAGATCATATTTCGCATAGGGTTTGATAAAATTATATAGACTTGAGTAATATTCTAAAAAATCATCATTCCAGATGTATATACTCGGATACTGATTGGCAAAATCATAGTCGCATTTCCTAACTCTTATATTTTTTGTAACAATAATGTATTTAAAATATGTATATTTAGAATACACCGGATGATTTTTAAGCCCTTTTTGCAATAACAATATCTTGCCTCGAAATTCACTTATAGCAGCTCTTAAATTTTTTTTGCCTAACTTCTGTTTTGTTTTGCATTCTATAACTAACAACGCATTATCCCAACCGCCACAAACATCAACTTGAATATTATTAATCAAGAAATTGTCTCTTGCGCCATCAACATCACAAAATTCCAAATTCTCAAGAAATTGTTTTATCTTTTCTTCAAAGTTTGTGGCCACTTTCTTATTCGATTCCTCGCCATTCCGTTTAATTTTCTGACTTTGTTTTAAAACCTTTCTCTGAGGGTTAAGCGCAAAAATACCGGATGCAATCTTAACGAAATCAGAAAATAATCCTCTTTTTTTGATATCCATAACAATCTGTGAATTCATTGACGCTTCAGGTGTCGCACCTTCGGTCTCTAAGATCCCACTCTTTAATGCCAGTCGAGTAATCTCTTTATAGTGCAAGGGCTTTTTTACATTTTTTAATATTTCAATAGCGGATGTTTTGAATTTATTCATATATTTTTACAAATTACATAATGTAAATATTCAACAGTTTTATTTGCTTTAAAACTCCTATTCTCCGATTTGTCCGCCTTAAAACGGTTATATTTTTTTGTAAAATAACCATATTTACCCCGCAAGCTCATTATTGCTTTAATATCTTTCAAAGTCATTAACCCCTCATTATTGTAGCTCAAAAAAATATATTTTGTTTTTGCTTTCAAAACTAAATCCTTAAAAGCTTTTTTCACTTGCGATCTTGAGCAATAAAGCGATTTCTGATTTTGATAATCTCGCAAACCTGTTTTTCCATAAATTTTTGGATTGTCATATTTGGCAATTGTTTCTAATACATGATAATTCGTTGCATATTGGCGATGATTATAAGGCGGATCTAAATATAGAATATCGCCTTTTATTTTTTTGGTTAAAATATTTATATCTTTATTATAAACTTTATGTTCTTGATCATTAATAGTTAATTCAGCTGGCTGTAAGATTAAATTTTTCTGCGCGGACTTTTTTAATTTTTTTAAAAAAGCGCCATAGACAGAAGCGGTATTCGCGTATTTATCAATTGATTTAATTAAACTTGCCAGTAAAAAATAATATTCATTATTATTTATCAATTTTTCTTTTTTCCATTCTTCAATTTTTTGCCTTATCGCATCGCATCTCATTCCGTTTGCGTCTAAGAAATATTGCCTTTGTATTTTCTTATTTTTAGTTCCACCAAGACAATAATTTTTATAGACAAATCCTTTTTTACCTTTCAAATTTGACAAATAGCCGCAAACAAAATCTTTCCGATCTTTTGTTTTAATTTTTTTCAATTTTGAAATTTCTTTTGATAATTTAGAAAAAGTTAATTCTTTATGGTTGCCAATATAATGTCTATTTAAAACATAACTATAATATTGAATATCATTTGCTATTATTTTATAGCCCTTTTTCTTAAAATAACTTCCAACAATTCCAGTTCCCGCAAACAAATCACAAAAAACACGGCAGTCTTTATCAACTACTTTATCAATTGAATTTTCTAAAAATTCCAATAACGATAATTTTGAGCCGATGTAATTCATGGATTTATTTTTTTATTAATATCATTCTCAATATCTAATCTAGAGAAAAGATGCCCGATACTAAAAATTTTCTCCTTTTTATTATATTCGTCAAATATTTTTTTTAATACTATTACTGATTTTTTATACATTACCTCTATTATTTTTGTTTCATTATTTTCAATACTTTTTATAATCTCTTTATTATCTAATGCATTTTTTTCACTCTTAACATAAAACCAAATAATTCTAGCAATGTGAAAATATGCAAAATATTTAATTTCATCTATTTCATTTTTTCTTTCTATTTTTGTTCCTTTTTTAAAACAAAAATCGCATAATAATGTAGCGGCTAATATTTCGATAGAGCTTCTTTTTTTAAATATTTTTGAATAGATCGGCTCCCCGAATATTTTATCTTCTTGTTTCTTTTTTGCTAAACTAGGTTTTGCAATTACAGTAGCCAAAACAGATTGAGCTACGAAAAAATTATTAAAAAATATTTTGACGTTTTTCTTTTTTGAAGGTTTTTTTTCGCCTCTCTGTCTTTCATAAAAATATGATTTTCTTAAAAATTCATTTTGCAAGGCAATTTGTTCAGAATTATTTGAAACCAAATCTCTTGATTTAACTACTAATTGACTGTTGGTTGCTTTGGCAACTTTTATTATTATTTCTGAGTCAGTTGTTTCATAAATTTTTAGCAATATCTTAGTTGCTCTTTTTAATTTATTGTTATTAGAAGCTTTTTCTAATACTATTGATGTTTGTTGCCCATTTATTATTTGCAGATTTTTGATTTTTAGCATTTTTTTATCGGGATCTGGGATGCATGACTCACAAACGATAGTTAAACCATTATTTAAAAACCAAAATAATTCTGAATCGTCTTCAGAAGAGCATGATTCTAAAATATCTTTATTATATTTTCTAAAACTCATCCAACCTCTTACATTTTTTTCAAATAATGCGTCGCCATATTTTTTCACTAAATTTGCGATATCTTGACCTCTCGCAGTTGCTAAGCGCCCTTTTATTTTTTCAATTTCTATTTCACTGGATATAGTTTTATCACCAAAATAAGCTAATTCAATAGTTTCATCTTTTAAATTCTGCTTTCTTTTTATATCAATTGAATACAAATCTTCCGAAGAAATTAATTTTAATGAAAATTGAGAATAAGGGTAAATTGATTTAAAATAAGCAACAAAGTAATTTTCTACTTCTTTTATTTTTCTGACTATTTTTTTATCTGTTTTATCATCTCCCTGAAAAACACAATAAAAACAATTAACTTCTTGTATGCTTTCTTTATCTTCCCTAATATTTTCTATTTTGGTTAGTAAATTTTTATTTTCTAATTCAATATACTCTTCTTTGTTTTTTTCGAATAAATATTGTAGACCTTCCTTAAAATCACTTAAATCTTTTTCGGAAAAATCATCTGATTCTGATGATTTGCAATTAAATATATTAATGAATTTCCCCTGTTCATTAGATACTATAAAAATTGAATCAATACCCTTATCGTCATTGCCATCTGTGATGTCTTCACTTTGGGTGGCATAATCACAAATAATGGATGTTGCTAAGTCAACAAAAGCCATTCCCCTTCTTAACCTTTCATTCAAATAAGTATATTTATCTTGGATTAAGTCTTCTATTTTTGAATTTATAGCAGACTTTTGCGGTGTGCTGTTTTTCATAAATTATAATTAAAAATTGAATATTATTTATCTTTTTTATCCTCCTCTAATAAATCAACAGGGTTAACATCAAAAAACTCAGCCAATTCAATGACATTGCTTTTTATTGGATTATATTTTTCTGATAAAATATTTGAAAGCTGGTTTTTGGAAATACCAAGCATGCGAGCAAGTTCAGAAAAATTGTCAATTTTCTTTTTGGCCATAAGTTCTTTAATTTTAAATCTATTTATCTTCATGCTTATTTTATCATAGAAATTAACTTTATACAAGCTTTTTATTAACTACTTATTCTTTACAATTTTATTTAACTCCTCTCTCCACTTGTAAGGATTAAACCAAAAACAACCTTCGCATCCTTTTTTGTCATGCTTGTCAATTTTTTTGTCCCATTTTTCATCTCCTTTAAACCAAAAATAAATTCCCGGAAAATTTCCCCTTTTAGCAGTTCTATAACATTTTTCACAATATCTAGATTTTAAAAGATTATTGCTTCTTGTTAAAAGAATAAATTTATCCTTAATTTCTTTTTCTGGCATATCTGATTTATTTTCGTCTTCATTTTTATTCCACCTTACTTGCGGAAATTTATGATCTATTTCCAATTCTCTCGGTATCATTTTTCTTAAAAATAATGCTTCTTGAAATTTTAAAACTTCTTTGATTTTTTTAGCTAATTTTTGAGGTAATCCAGATCTTATTTTCGTGTCTTCTAAAATTTTTAATGATTTTAACTTTCTGTGAACTGTTTTATTTTTACATTTTGCGCAAAAAATAGTTTTATAAAAATTACCTTTTTCATCTGTGTCTAACTGAATACCGCTTTGCCGCCAAACTTGCCAAGTTTTTGCTTGACCAGATTTTAATTGACATTTAACGCAATGCCATTTTAAATCACTCATCGTTTTAAAATCTTCATAACTCGTTGTTTTTTCTTTGAATGGATTTCTCTTTGTCATAATTTTAATTTTTAAAAACTAAGATATACTCATGCTTAAAAATATAATAATCGCTTGATAACGCCCGATAGCGCCAAATACTTTCCTTGTTTTGTTTAGCGCGATTACCCGCCATATTCTTAATTATAATACTTTTCAAGATTAACCCTAATTTTTGAGCTTCATTCAGACAATAAAACCCTAAAGGTATCCATTGTCCAGCCGTATATTTATCACCAATAACAATTACTAAATAACGTCCTTTTTCAAGAATGTCTGCCGTATTTTTAACTACAAGCGAAAATTTTTCTAAAAAATCTTTCAGCGATTTAGCGTTTGATAAATCATCTTTTAAATCGCTAAATTTAATTATATTAGCATAAGGCGGATGCAAAATTGCCAATTGAACATTTTTCTTTTTATGATTTTTTAAATATTCTTTTACCTTTTCAAGGGTTTCAGTTTTTGTACTGTCGCCAATAATTAAATCAGAAAAATTATTTTTTGGTTCAATATTTTTACCCACATGATCAATAAGTTTTTTTTGAATATCTATGCCGATAAAATTTCTGTTCAAATTTTCTGCTTCATAAACAGTTGTGCCGCTTCCCAAAAATGGATCAAAAACAATTTCGTTTTTCTTTGTATATCTCAAAATAAATTGGCGCGGTATTTGCGGGATAAAATTGCCGTGATAAAAACCACTATGTTTTCCGGTTTTATCTCTTTCGGGAATAATCCAAAGACTGTCGGTCCAAACTTCTGATTCTTTCCAATTATTTAAATTTAAATCATTAAAAATTGGCATAGCTGTTTTTTTATCAACTTATAAGCATCAGTGGCTAATATTTTTGCAATTTTAGTTAATACTTCTATTATTATAATAACAAACTACAACAGAATTTCCAATATCATATAATGTTTAATCCGCGGGATTAAACATCTTTTAGTGTCTCATTTTAAGGTTTAGCGCGATTAAAAGGGCTAGCAATATTTTTACCCATTCGGAACTTGATAAGAAGAACGAGAGCGGTGCAAAGAGTTAAAATATATAAAGGAAAACCGAAGTGGGCAAAATTCCAGGTATTAATAGTTAGAAGTGTAATTGCCGCATTTATTGCGGCTGCCAGATATACATGGTAATTTTCAGTCTCTGGAAAATGATATGATTTCAGAAGCGTTGGAGCCGCTGCCGCTACATCGGCGAGAATACAAAAGAAGATGGCAAAATTTCCGTTTTTTGTTATATACCAAGATAAAAGGCCAAACAAGGCTAAAGCGCCGCAGATAAAATCGAATCTTCTTAATTTCCATACTGATTTTTTATTTACGAAAGATGCCAAAAAATAAGAAGGGGGCCAAAACCGACACTAAAAGTCATCAATGATTGAATGCCAACTCCTTCTTTAATTTCAGCAGCAAACGCAATAAGAGGCGCAATTGCCCACAAAAACCAGGTAACTCTATTTGGCTTTGTCTTGCCCTTAATCGTGGAAAGAAGGTAACTCAAACTCCCGATAAAACCGATAACTACTCCCAATATAACGAAATTTTCATTAATCATTATTTTATTATATCAAAAAACAAGGTTTTTTGCCAGTTTGAGAAGCAGATTTTGATAAACTGCTTTATTTTGTTAAAATAAATACATAGAAAAAATAAATATATGGCTAACAACAAAAAACAAACAACTTATTCCGATAGTGGAGTGGACATAGAAGCGGGAAATAAAGCGGTTGAGCTTATAAAAGACAGAGCTCAAAAAACCTTCAGACATTATAATGGAAAAATCCTTTCCGGAATAGGCGGATTTAGCGGTGTGGTTGAGCTTCCTGACAAAAGAGTTATGGGAACAAGCACAGACGGAGTCGGCACAAAGCTTATGCTCTCTATTATTATGGAGAAACACGATACAGTAGGCATTGATTTGGTCGCGATGTGCGTCAACGACCTTATTGTAGCAGGGATAACGCCTGCTATTTTTTTAGATTATATCGCTATGGGCAGACAAATCCCTGAAAGAACGTCATTAATAGTAAATGGCATCATAGAGGGCTGCGAAAGAGCTGAAACAGCCCTTCTCGGCGGCGAAATGGCTGAAATGCCGGGAATGTACAAAGACAATGATTACGACCTTGCTGGATTCGCGGTTGGATTTGCGGATTCAAAACAAGCTCTTATTTTAGGAAAAAACATCAAGCCGGGAATGAAAGTGTTTGGACTCCCCTCTTCCGGAGTTCATTCCAACGGCTATAGCTTGGTTAGAAAAGTATTTGGCATAGATATTAACGACCCTGAGAAAGCAAGGAAAATACTTGATGAAGAACATTCTTTCTTGGGAAAAACCTTGGGACAAGAACTGCTTGAGCCGACTACTATATATGTTAAGCAAATTAAATCTTTGCTTTCAAAGTATGAAATTGCCGGAATGGTACATATAACTGGCGGCGGCATTATTGAAAACCCTCCCCGCGTATTGCCGGAAGGCTGCGCTATAAATATCAAGCTCGGTTCGTGGCCTGTTAATCCGATATTTAAATATATTCAAGAAAAAGGAAATATTTCCATTCAGGAAATGTTAAAAACATTTAATTGCGGTATCGGCTTAATGGTTATTTCAAGCGATGACATAAAGGAAGCGATTCTCATAGGAGAAGTAATTAAAGGTAATAAGTATGTATCATTTTTATCATAAAATTTCAGACGAATTAGAATATTGTTTTAATGTTGAAGTTTCAGAAAAGCTTACGCAGAGCCAGGAGCTTATTTTAAAACAAATTTTAGCGGATGGATTTTTGGCAGACAGCATAAAAACCAAATCGTTTTTTGACATTGAAAATAAAAAGATAATTGAAATAGGTCCGCGTCTAAATTTTGCGACAGCATTCTCAACCAATGCTGTTTCTATTTGCCGCGCCGCAGGATTAAAAAATGTTTTGAGGATTGAAAAATCCAGAAGATACGCAACCTCTTGCGAACATGACAGAATGACCGAGTGCCATTATCCGAAACCTCTTGAAAGTTTTAAAACAGCTCTTAAGCCAGAGCAAGTTCACACAATACCTTTGCTAAAAGACGGCATTTCCGCGATTAAAAAGATTAACAAAGAAATGGGTTTAGGGATGGACGAATGGGATGAAAAATTTTATTATGATTTATTTACAAAAGATTTAAAAAGAAACCCGACCAATGTTGAATGTTTTCAGCTTGGACAAGCAAACAGCGAACATTCCCGGCATTGGTTTTTTAACGGCAAGCTGATTATAGATAAAAAGGAAATGCCTGAAACGTTATTTGACATAGTGCGCGCTCCCATTAAAGCGAATAAGGAAAATAGTATTATCGCTTTTAAAGATAATTCAAGCGCTATTAAGGGAAATGAAATTATAACTATTATTCCTAAAATTCCGGGGAAGTCGTCTGGTTTCAAAAAAGAAAAGCTAAATTATGACATCACTTTTACGGCAGAAACCCATAATTTCCCTTCAGGCGTGGCGCCTTTTCCCGGAGCTGAAACAGGCACCGGCGGAAGAATAAGAGATGGACAAGCGACAGGCAGGGGCTCTTTAATCGTAGCCGGAACCGCGGGATATTGCGTGGGCAATTTAAATATTCCGGGATATGATTTGCCGTGGGAAGATAAAAACTTTATTTATCCAGATAATCTGGCAAGCCCTTTAAACATAGAAATACAAGCGAGCAATGGCGCTTCAGATTATGGAAACAAATTTGGCGAACCGCTTATTCAGGGATTTACCCGTTCTTTTGGGATGAAACTGCCAAACAAAGAAAGAAGAGAATGGCTAAAACCAATAATGTTTACCGGAGGAGTTGGTCAAATTAATGAATGTCATAGAGAAAAACAACCGGCTGAAAAAGGTATGCTCATTATTCAGATTGGCGGTCCGGCTTATAGAATAGGCATGGGAGGAAGCGCCGCGTCCAGTATGATTCAGGGAGAAAATTTAGCAGAGCTTGATTTTAACGCGGTACAGCGAGGCGACGCTGAAATGGAGCAAAAAATGAACAGAGTAGTAAGGGCATGTGTTGAACTTGGCGCAAATAATCCGATTATAAGCATTCACGACCAAGGGGCTGGCGGTCCGTGCAATGTGCTTACAGAATTAGTTGAGCCGGTCGGCGGAAGAATAGAGATAAGAAATATTAACATTGGAGATGAAACATTGTCTGTTTTAGAAATTTGGGGCGCTGAATATCAGGAACGAAACGGGTTGCTTATTAAGCCCTCCAGAATACAAGAATTTGCTCAAATGTGTAAAAGAGAAAGAGTAAAGTATGAGCAATTAGGAGAGATTACGGAAGACGGCCGCATAATTGTGCGCGACAGAAAAGATAATTCTTTTCCAGTAAACCTTGAATTATCTAAAATTTTAGGCAAAATGCCGCAAAAAACATTTAAAGACCAAACGCAAACTTTAAATTTAGAGAGCTTAAAATTGCTGGAAAAATTAAACTTCAAACAAGCGCTGGAAAATGTTTTGCGCCTTGTTTCTGTGGGTTCAAAGCGGTTTCTTACAAGTAAGGTTGACAGAAGCGTAACAGGACTTATCGCAAGACAGCAATGCTGCGGTCCTTTACAGCTAACTGTTTCTGATGTGGCGGTTATAGCGCAAAGCCATTTTCACAATACTGGCGCGGCAATAGCCATTGGAGAACAGCCAATAAAAATACTTGTAAATCCTAAAGCAGGCGCTCGTATGTCTGTTGGAGAGGCCTTAACTAATATTGTCTGGGCAAAAATAGAGAAATTGGACAATATAAAATGTTCGGCTAATTGGATGTTGGCGGCAAAACTACCTGGCGAAGGAGCAAATTTATATTATGCCGCTGACGCTATGAGAAAAATAATGATTGATTTAGGCATTGCCGTTGATGGCGGCAAAGACAGCTTATCTATGGCCGCTAAAGTAAGCGATGAAATAGTAAAATCGCCCATAGAATTAACTATATCGGCCTATGCTGATGTGCCTGATATTAATAAAGTTATAACCCCTGATATTAAAAGACCCGGCAAAAGCGCGCTATGGCTGATTGATATTGGAAACAATAAAAATCGGCTTGGAGGTTCAGCTCTTGCCCATAGTTTAGGACAAATAGGAAATGAATCTCCTGATGTTGACGATTCAGATGTTCTTAAAAAATCATTTTACGCTATTCAGCAAATGATTGATGAAAAAATTATTCTTTCAGGCCATGACAGGTCTGACGGCGGCTTAATCACAACCATTCTTGAGATGGCATTTTCCGGAAACTGCGGAGCAGCTCTTTCTGTTAAATTGTCTTCAGACAATATACTCCCCTATTATTTCAATGAGGAGTTAGGTCTTGTTGTGGAAGTTGATTTGGCTCTTCAGGAAAAATTTACAGAAATTATTAAAAAATATAATTTGGAAAACATAACTTGTTTAATCGGACAGACAACTATAAACCAAAAGATTAAAATTGTTTCTGAAGATAATGTAATTTTAGACGAAAGTATGCTGGAACTTCGCCAGGTCTGGGAGGAAACCAGTCATCAGTTAAATAAACTGCAAACAAAAGAAAATCAGGCAATGGAAGAAAAAAAGAATATATATGAAAGAAAAAATCCTGAATACAAGATTGCTTTTACTCCCGAGCAGACGCCGCAGGAAATTTTAGAGAAAACCGAAAAAATTAAAATTGCTATTATCAGAGAAGAAGGCAGCAACGGCGACAGAGAAATGACCAGCGCTTTTTATATGGCTGGTTTTGAGCCCTGGGATGTAGCAATGTTGGATTTATTAAATGACAAGATTAATCTTGATGATTTCCGCGGCATTGCGTTTGTCGGCGGATTTTCCTACGCTGATGTGCTTGGTTCGGCAAAGGGTTGGGCAAGCGCGATTCGCTTTAATGACAAACTTAGAGATATTTTTGCGGCTTTTCATAATCGCAAAAATACTTTTTCATTAGGCGTATGCAACGGCTGTCAGCTAATGGGCCTTTTGGGATGGGTGCCCGCTAAATTTGTAAAAAATCATTCTGAACGCTTTGAATCGCGATGGACAACCGTAAAAATTTCTCAAAGCCCTGCTATTATGTTAAAAGATATGCAGGACTCTGTATTAGGCGTTTGGATTGCTCACGGCGAAGGCAGATTATTGTTTCCAGACAATCAATTATTAGAAAATGCTATTGCTCAAAAATTAACCCCGATTTCGTATGTAGACGATAATGGAGATTCTACTGAAAAATATCCGTTTAATCCAAACGGGTCAGCGCAAGGAATTACAGCGCTTTGCTCTGAAGACGGAAGGCATTTAGCTATGATGCCGCACCCGGAACGAACTTTTCTCAAATGGCAGTGGCCATGGATGCCGGAGAGAATTCACCCTGTGAAATCCTCCCGTAAACCGGGAGGTGCGGAGCAATTTCACGGGGTAAAAAAAGAATTACAGGCGTCCCCTTGGCTAAAAATGTTCCAAAACGCCAGAAAATGGTGCGACCAAAATTAAAATAAAAAATTTAAGTAAAAAAAATCTATTGACTTCTGTCAATAGATAAATTTGTTGCCATTACTGGCTTTGTCCTACTTTCAATACATCTATCATAGAGAAAACCTTTCCCTTGCAATTTTTCTCTATTTTAGATAGCAGAAAAGAAATAGCCAGCATTACTCCGTCTACATAAATCTCTCTTCCATTTACATTGTGCTTAAATTCAAAACGCACATTTCCATCGGCAGAAAGAAGATAATAGCTATGCCACCCATGTCCGTCTAAATGTTCTTCAGGAACTCCAAGCTCTATTCTCTGAACAACCGGATCCCTCACCTTTATAATATCCTCTATTTCAAAGGATATCCCAAGCTTATTATAGTAACCCGCCATAGCTTTCGCTGTTCCACTGGTATCTTTTTTGGGCTCCTGATGACTTTCTCTTGTCACGAGACCATAACCTTTAAAAGCGTTTGGGAAAGTATTCGCCGCATATTCCATCATTGCCTGAAAAGCCACAATTTGCGGCGCCATATTTGGAGCAATCACAGCGCAGATGTCTGACTCTTCAACAGTTTCTTTCAGATGTCCGCGTTCTCCTCCAGTTGTTCCCATAATAAATGGTATTCCCAGCTCGCAATAAAGCTCTGCGTTTCTGTTCACACTATCAGGATGCGTAAAATCAATAATAACATCTGGGTTTTCATCTATAATCGCTCTTCTTTGAAAGTCCATGCCAGCTAATTTTATAGTCAAAAAATTCGCTTCTGGGCCCAATCTCATTTTTCCTCCATTATCTTCAGCCAACGCTGTCTTAGATAGCTCCAAACCATTTTCAGTCAATATCCTACGCCCTATCATAGTTCCCATATTACCTGGTCCCGCCAACATTATTTTATTTTTTCCCATTTAAATCACCTCTTTTTTATTTATATTTTCATTCTTTCTCTTTACCAATTCAATCCAATATTTATTGTAAAGAGCAATTTCTATACTAATTTATACTAAAATCATATCATAAAACCAAAACCGCGTCAAATTTTGCTAAGCAATCCCTGTAGCTTAGCTGCAGGGATATGCTAAAAAACCGCCCATTTGGCGATTTTTTTATTGATTATCAATATATTTTAATAAGGCGCAGATAATATTTTCTACATCGTGAGGGCTTAAATTAAGACCCTTTTCTTTTTCTAAATGTTTCAAGGTCTTCTCGGCGCTGAAAGCCCACAAACTCTTTTTTCCCGATTTTTCAATCTTTTCTAATTCTTTCTTCAAAATTTCTAAAACCTTGTCACAATAAAGAGGTCTAACAAAATAATCTTCTTGATTAAATTTTTCTTTTGGTTTTTCCATTATTATATTATACAACATTCAAAAACCAAAAAAAAGCTCTCAGGCAAATTATTTTTTTACAAAAACTTTTCCTTGAATAATTTTATTGGCTGGTTTTTTATAAATCATCGTTTCTCTGGCAAATTGTTGCTTACACTGAGGACATTTTAAATCTCCAGCTGTATAATCCTTGAAAATTCTATCTTTATAACATTTAATCAAATGACCTGGTTTATCTTTGTGGTATTTATATAGAACCGTTCTGCAATTTTGACAATATATCTTTATTGTTTTCATGAAAATTTTAATCCTGTCAATATCTCAAAATCCTTTTTAAGGGCTCCCATCATATTAGGATTATAGGCCACTACCGCGGGATGATAAAGAGGAATAATTCTTATATTTTGGAATGTGTCGCCTGTTTCAAAAATTTTTCCACGAATTTTGCTTATTCCCTGAATTTCATCTTTTAATCCATATTTTTCCATAATATAAGCGGTAGAATAATTTCCTAAGGTGCAAATTACTTTTGGCTTTATAACTTTTATTTGTCTTTCTAAATATGGCGTATAATCCTCAATTTCTTCTCTGCTCGGATTACGATTTCCCGGAGGTCGGTCTTTTAAGATATTGGTAATATAGATCTCTTTTCTTTTAATATCTACAAAATCTAAAAGTTCATCTAAAATTTTTCCCGCTCTTCCGCAAAACGGATAGCCAGTTTTTGCTTCATTAAGTCCTGGCGCTTCTCCGATGAACATTATCTTCGCTTGATGATTTCCTTGTCCGATGACAGGATAAAATCCATTTTCAATTCTATATTCATAAAGGGGGCAATTCTTGCCTTCCAAAATTTCTTGTTTAATTTTTTTTAATTCTTCCAAATTTTTTTTATTTATTTCAGCCATTTTTTTGCCTTATTATTTTAGGAATATTTTTAATCCAGGACCAGTGAAGAATCAAATGAATAATGACCAATGCAGCAAAAATTAAACTGGTATATATATGAATATCGCTCCATTCGCGGCGAAATAAACCTAAGAAAATATTATCTTCTGTGATTCCCCTGCCTCCGCGAAATCCGCTGCCAGACGGAAAAATCTTCCACAAAATAAGTCCCGAAAATGCTGAAAACAAAAAAACGAAAAAAGAAATAATGTTTATAATCAAATTTAATTTTCTTTTCATATTATTTCATTATACCAAAAATCCGCCTCTACGAAAAGGCGGATTCACGATTAAGCAACGAAAATAAAAAAGGAAGGACCTTTTGGAACTTCCATTTTAAGGGGCATTTTCTTTTTTAATAGAAGCAGTTTTTGTTATTTCAAGTGGAGCTATCACGCCTTTTATCATAGAAATTTGCACTGGTTTAGAAAGTTCAGGGCAACCAAGATGATCACCTTCAAGTAGTTGATTTGCCTTACTTATAACTTCATCGGGAGTATCAAATCCTCCTTGTAGAGACATGCAACTCTCCCCTCCACCTATCATAATTCTTGCCGTCAGATAATATTGTTCCTTCTCCTCCTCCTCTTCTTCTTTTTCCATTTATAGCACCTCCTATTAACAATTTTAATTATATCATAAAGTAAAAATTTGTCAATGTCTATTTGTACAAAAACTTATTTATCGCTTAAGCAATAATCAATACATTGTTCTTTAGTTTCAAAATGGCTTCCACCTATATATTGCCATTGTTTTTCATTTATATACAAGCATTTCTCTTTGCACTCAATTTTTTGTTTTAACATTTCAGCTTTTTTGATTGCTTCTTCCCCTCTCTCTTTGTCGGTTTTGTAATCTTTTAAGGGAGTATTATCAAAATAACCGCGTCCAAAAACAATTATTAAAATAATGGCGAGCGCTATCAATAATGAAATTAAAGCAAATCCCTTTTGTTTCATATTAACTTAATTTTATTTTATTTAATGACTCCCTTTGATTTGGATATGTTAAAATGGCGTCTAATTCTTCTAATGAATGCCAATTGTGCTTTTCATCTCCTTCCAAAAAATGAACATCTTTATTTGGAATTTGGATTAAGAAAGCGTGTTCATATCCTGCCGCGTTATTTTTTTCTATTTCAACATAAATTTTCGTTTTAAGGTCAATAATATTCATCGGCTCAACTCCTAATTCTTCAATTGTTTCTCTTCTTGCCGCGTCTTCTAAAGATTCATTTTTTATTTCTTCTCTGTCCCTGACATGGCCGGTTAAAACAACACAGTCCCCCCTTTTTCTATGCAAAACAAAAAACTCTTTCTTTCCATTATTTTCTCTGTATGTGTACATTATTACTTTTACAACATTTTTCATTACTTTATCTTCTTCTACTCTACCCTCTTTTTCGGGTTTTTTCAATGTTTGTTTGTAAACAAAAAAACAAAGCCCATTATAAAATCAGGGCTTTGTTTTTTTTAATTCCTTTTTCAGAAAGGATTATAAAAGCAAATCGTCAATAAAATCATCACTTATTGTCGGCTTCTGCCTCTTCCAAATAGAAGGGATTATTTCCTTAGCATAATCAAAGGCCTCTTCTATCGTTGCTGGCTCATCTCCTTCTACTTTAACATAATTGTGGACATTTGCATTACCTTGCAACATTCCTTTATTAACAAAATAACGAGTGAATACTCCTTCGCCGTCTAGTTGTCCGTTTTCATCCACATCTTCCATTTCATCTTCTCTTACATTTAGTAGATCACTTGAATATACATAAGATACACTGGTTTCACTGGTTCCCATTGAGATAACTCTTCCCTCACTGGCTACATCATTCATTCCACCAGCTAAACAGCTATCAAATACGAAAACAATCCTATCAGTAGCAAAACCGCTGAATGCTGTTTTCAACTCTCCGTCCCATATAATATCTATCTGCGAATTACCATCAACCTCACCATCATCGCTATCATGCACAACGATTCCTTCATCTCTTCTCTCTTTGTCCCCATCATTAACTAATCCATCTGCCCCATGACCGCTAAAAAAGAACACTACTTCATCTGAACTGGTTACCTTCGCTCTTAAATCATTAATGGCTCTTAAAATATTATCTTTAGTAGGAATTTGAGCAAACCAAGCTGTACTGCTATTCCCTCCGTCTTTAAATAAAGCAATATTACTAGTAGCATATCCGTAAAGTTGAGTTAGGGTTTGGTGCATACGCAAGGAATCCCCATCTGATATGCAAAGATCATAATTTCTCTTTCCATCAGGATAATCACAAATTCCAATTATAATAGCGTATTTATTGCCTACCTCTGTATTGCCTAAAGTTCCAGTTGCCGCTTGTTCTTTGGAGCCGCTTTCTCCATTCTTCCCAGGAGGACCACCATGAGGATTACCTTTTACTTCTCCAATTACTGGTGGAAGCGGCACCTTTTTAACTAAATGTATATCGGTAGCAGATAAAGGATGATTCCCTGAATTATCAAAATTAACTGGTGTGGCAGCAAAAACTGGTAAAACCAAAACAGAACAAATTATTATTAAACCAAATATTTTTTTCATAAGTTTACATTTTTTATTTTTAATTAAATTTTTAATATCCGACCTTTTCTCCAACCTACTTTAACTAAATTTATTTTTCTTTTCAAATACTTTTCTTAATTCAATTTTGGCTTGTTCTAAAATTTCTTTTTGTTCTTCTGGCAAATTTTTGCCAGCGCGGTTAATGTAAAAATTTAACATAGACATTGCAGATTGAAACGGCTTCGCTTTTCTCCTTTCGCTTTCTTCGGCTGATTTCTTAAGAGATAAAGCAATTTTTTTCGGGTTTTTAAAAGTAAAAACTTTTTGCTCTAAATCAAGAGCATTGCTGTATTTTGTTACCTTATCCGACCAATATTTTTTCTTTTCATTTTTCATTTTTGTTTTAATTATTTTCCGGCTTTTTGCGGGAAAAATATTTCTTTCCTCTTATTTTTTCAGGCAATAAATCTTTTTTTGAATACGCTTCGTATCCCTCGCCATAACCCAAATTTTCCATTAGCTTTGTTGAAGCGTTTCTTATTTCCAAAGGCACAGGTAGATTCCCATATTGCTCTGCGTCTTTCATCGCCGCCAAATAACCCTCATAAGCGCTTCTGTCTTTTTTACAAAGACATAAATAAACTGTTCCGGCAGCTAAATTTATTCCGCATTCCGGAAGTCCAATAGTTTCCACTGCCCGAAAAATTTCATTAGCTACCACTAAAGCAGTTGGCTGCGCCAGTCCGATATCTTCGCTGGCAAAAATAACCATTCTTCTGGCAATGAATTTAGGGTCTTCGCCGGAAGTTATCATCCTCGCTAAATAATACAGAGCCGCGTCTGGCTGGCCAGCTCTCATACTTTTAATAAAAGCGCTGATAACAGTGTAATGTTCTTCTCCTTTTTTATCATATCGCAAAACTTTTGACTGGAGAGTATCTTTTAATGTTTCTATTGTAATTTCTCCGTATAAATTATTCGTGTTTTCTATCATTGTAATCGCTTGCCGCGCATCGCCGTTCGCCATAGCAATCAACCAATCTTTCGCTTTTTTATCTAATTTAAACTTAGTTCTTTTTATAATTTTAGCCATTTCTTTATCTGTGAGCTCATCCATCACAAAGATGCGGCATCGCGAAAGCAGAGCAGGAATAATCTCAAAACTTGGATTCTCTGTAGTCGCGCCGATTAAAGTAATTTTGCCAGTTTCCACAAAAGGCAAAAGAAAATCCTGTTGAGCTTTATTAAAGCGATGAATTTCATCAAGAACTAATATCTTAGATTTTCCTTGTGTATCTTCAGCAATTATTTTTCTAATATCATTCTTGCCTGCGGAAACAGCGGAAAGCTCATAAATAGAGGCGTCTAAAGCATTAGCGTATATTTTCGCCAAAGTCGTCTTCCCCACTCCAGGAGGTCCCCAAAAGACAAACGAAAACAAGTGCTTATTTTTAATAGCAATATTCAGGGGTTTCCTTTCCCCTGTTAAATGTTCCTGACCAACAAATTCCCTTAATCTCTTCGGCCTGATTTTTGACGCTAAAGGTTCCATAATTATTCCATTATACCAAAAAACCGCCAATAAGACGATTTTTATTTTAATTTAATGAAAAGAAAATTTTTTCTGGATTTGACAAAAAATTGCAAACGCAATTTTTTTCTTTTCCAAGCCATTTCCTTCCTATTTCGCTTCCATCTTTCGGACAGACTGGCAGAAAAGTATATCTATCTGTTTAAGGTAGTGAAGACATTAAGTAATAGAGTTGAAATTAAAGTAGAATTTTTATATAATGAGATAAAGGTCGAAATAAAGATTAGAATTAAGCGCAAAGATTAAATAAATGAATATAAAAAATTTAGCCATTGTGCTAAAAACAAAAAATATCTTTCTTTTAGGACTATTAGTTTTTCTTTTAGTGCTTTTTTCTTTTATTGGCATTTTCTTTACTAAAGCATCAACCCAATGTTATTTAGATTCTGATTGTGATATAACAGAATTCTGTGAATTCCAAAATTGTAATGAAGATGAGGGTATATGCGTAAGAAAGCCTGATTCTAGTCAATGTGAAATTGTCGGGCCTGTATGTGGATGCGATGGACAAGTTTACCAAAGTGATTGCCACAGACAAGCTTCAGGAATTTCAGGGAACTACAGAGGAGAATGTATTGAACAAATATCTAGCCATTATTGTGACCCTCAAGCAAGTTGTCCTGGCGACTTGGAATGTATTAAGTTTCCGAATATTGGCACGAGATGCGCTGAATCAGATCCCTGCAATTACTTTAATTGTTCGATAATATCTGAAAATTCTGCCTGTATTGTCAAAGAAGGTTTTTTCACGATTCCAAAAGAAGTAGTATGTGCGGGGAACTGCCGTTTAGACAATGATTGCGCAGATAGCGAATTCTGTGATTATTTTCCTTGCGATCTTGAAGCTGGAACATGTACAGAGATTCCGACAATCTGTTCTTCTATTATTTCACCTGTTTGTGGATGCGATAGTGTGACCTATGATAATGACTGCCTTAGAAAGAGAAACCGAGTTTTCAAGAATTATGATGGACCGTGTATTAAAGAAATATCAAATGTAAGCTGTGATATCAGTGATTATGGAAAATCAACGTGCGCATTTATTGGAGGCTGTTATGAATTTCCAGGAATTGGTACAAAGTGTGCGGCAGATAACCCATTTAGTTACTATCCTTGCCCAGAGGGATTTGAAGGTTTGGTTCAGCTCACATTTCCAATGCAGATAGTTTGCAGAAAGGAGTGTTTATCTGATAATGAATGTGGATCAACAGATTATGTTGAATATGATTGTTTTCTGCATGAAAAGTGTGAGGACGCAATTGCTTCTAAAGGATGTTGCGAGGGTATCAGTGGAACTTGCGAAGTAAGGCAAAGCCCTTGTCCAGATTATTATAAACCTGTTTGTGGCTGTGATGGAATTACTTACATGAATAATTGTTTTTTAATGGAAGCTGATGCAGTTAAAAAATATGATGGCGAATGTAAGTGGGGCGTTGATATAACTAATATTACTTGTGATGCGTTAAATCCTTGCCCTAAAAACATGGATTTGAACTGTTACAGATTTCCCGGTTTGGGACTTAGATGCGCTAAGAAAAATCCCTGCAGTTATTATGAATGTCCCGAAGGCGCTGAATGTGAAGTAACTGCTTCATATCCTGGCCAAGTCATCTGTAGCGCTAAGTCCGAGGAAGAAGACGACAAAAAAGGAGGGATTGCCTACGATACCTCAACTGGTAAGATTGAGTTTTTCAGAGCTGGTGAATTTCAATCCCAAGATGTTGTTCTTCATACTGGAGGAGGGAGAGTGATATTAGAAACACCTAATATTTCAGTTCAAGTGAAATGTTCTCAAGAATTAGTCATCGAGGAATCTAAATTGTTAATGAAAACCTCTGATGGCAAAAAGCCAATTAATATTTCCCCAGCAGATGCAGTGGCAGTTTCGGGCACTCCCGACCAAAAAGCAATTAAAGAAATTGAGATCAAAGAAGAAGCAAAAAAACCGATTTATTTAATCCAAGGGACAAAAAAAGCAAAATTGTTTTTCTTGATACCTGTTTCTATGAAAGTTGAATCTAAGATTGATGCTGAAACTGGCAAGGTTTTGGCTGTTAAAAAACCTTGGTGGAATTTCTTGGCTTGGTAGCATTTTAGGACAGAAAGTTTTTAGGAAGCCACGAAAATTTCTATTGTTGCATAGATGCATTGATCTAATGGTTGCTAATAGTTGCCATAAGATAGAGTAAAAGTGCTATGATCGGCTCTAAAAAAACCGAAGCATATAATCTTTATGTGCTTCGGTTTTGTCAAATCCAGAAAAAATTTATTCCTATTAAAAGAAAAGATATCTAGGAGAAGGAATTTTTGCCCGACTGCCCTGCGAAGCAGATTTTGGGACAGGAACACAAAACAGAAAAAATTTTCTTTTTATTCTTAATTGCGAAGCAATTACAAGGAGCGAAGCGACTGGTTATCCAATTAAAAATTAAAAAATTACTGGCGAGAAAATAATAAATTTAAAAACCGCCTTCTTGGCGATTTTTTTAAGTTATCCTTTAATGCTGGGACTTTTGAATGAAATCCGAACTTTTTTTCGCGAAAATCCGGACGCGGAATTTTGATTGGTATTTTATCCTCGCTCCGTCCCCGATAAATCGGGGACTCCGCTCGGGCAAGCATTTCCGCAACCGCCTCCGCTCCGCTACGGCGGGAAACAAAACAGAAAAATTTTCCACATTTTATTTTCTCGCCAGCAATTTTTTAATTTTTAATTTAATGAAAAGAAAATTTTTTCTGTTTTGTGTTCCTGCTCGCCCCGTAGCAAGCTTCGCTCTGCTACTGGGGCTATCGCAGGAAAGCGGAAACGCTAGTCCCGCTTCGCGGGACAGCTTAGTAGGCAATCCCGCCGTGGCGGGATCCCCCATCCTGCCCGTCCGAAGCTTTAGCGTAGGCGGGACCCCCTTCCTTTTGCCTGCTAAGCTTTCGTGCTTTACCCGATTTTTTGCGGCAGGCTGTTTTATATTCGCAATTAAAAACTTTTGCCGATTTCAGAGATCGGCAAACTCCCTAATTTCCTACGTCCAAAATTATTTCAGTTTATCTTTTTGCTTAAAGAGCTCAAGCAACGGCGCGTTTTTCATATCTTTAGGAATTATAGGTTTAGTCTCATCGTTGATGCTCGATATGTCTAAATCATTTGGACCGATTTCCCAAGCCTGCCTATCATTAAAATTCCTTTTTACAATTCCTATATCAGTAAGAACTCTCGGATACGACTTAGTATCGTCAATAATTGCTGGGGCTAACAGGTAAATACCAAACTTTTTGAAACTTTCAGAAAATCTGTCGAGGTTTACTGTAGTATCTGGAGTAAGAGTGTGTATTCTTGAGACAATTATAAGACGATTATGTTCTGGGTTTTTCGTGGCAAGGTCGATGTTTGTTGTAACAACAGCTCTATACCAAGCAGGATCTTTTTCTGAAACCCCTCTCACCATAGAAATTCTTATTGTTTCGTCTTTATCTTCATCGCCAAATGTTTCCTTCCAATCTTTGAATATAGCTCTTGCTTTTTCTTCATTTTTAAACAGGAAAGCCATTACAGGCAGATGAGCGGGTACAGTTATATAAAGTACACCGCTCCAACCTGCCTTATCCCAAAGATGTTGCCGTATTATAGAAACATTTTTTATTTCATCGTGACGTATAGGTATATCCGATGATTTAGCAGTATCTTCCTTTTTGAATTCTTTATTTTTAACTGGCCTCCCACTCTTCTCCGGAATATAGGGATAGGACTTCGCTTTAGGTTTAATCCATTCAGTAATTGACCTTTTTGGATTGTACCCAAGGACATTGCCTAGCGTGACCATTGGTGTAGAGAAACTAAAAGCCCTCGAACTAACCTCTTCATCTTTAAAAAGCTTGAGCAAATCAGTTTCAGAGTCATTAAAGATAATCGTATTCCCAACTAATTGTAAAACAATCTCTGAAATACTCTTAGAAATCTTTTCCTGACTTTCCTTTAAGAGAGAGTGTGGGTTAAAAGAACCGCAAGTTATTGCTATGCCAAATTTACCGTCCTTTTTTATCTCATATTTTAATTCTTCTCCTTGTGCAGAATCTCGTGAGATTGCAACAATCACACTGCTGTCTCTAGAAGCTGCTTTCATATCTATTGCCGTAGACAAAAAGCTTTCAAGAGCTGCGAGTATATACTCACCAATTTCTATTTCGGGACTACTATTCGGCACTTTTACAATATATTCGCATCCAAGAATTCTAGACTTTAATTCAACGGTATCTTCAACGTAGTATGCAGGTACGTCTGGCAGAGATTCTTGTGCAGGTTGCGCAAGATATGAATTGAAAAAGTCCTCAACTTCTTCAGATTTCATTTTGTCTAAAAATGACGGGGGTAGTAAGTCCTTGCCGCCAAGACGATAAATTAAACCAAATGCAGTAAAGTCTAAATCCATTTCCATTAGAGTATCGGGCAGTTTCTCTAACATTTTCAGTTCCCTGTCAGGAGTTTTAATTAAAAGCAATCCCATCAATGAACCGAAGTAGAGGTTTTTTTCTAAGAGCTTATTCCTTTCTTCATCGGTTTTTATGAGTTGAGAGGCGAGAATAAGGTGTAATTGATGCCATTCCAATGCATAGCCTATTCGCCCCAACAGAAGCTCAATAGTTTTTAGCCTTTTATAGCAAGAGAGCTGCATCGTATTTATTTTGCTGTATAACCAAAAATCACTGGTTGCATGAGATGCGGCGTTTAATAATACACCGCGAGTCGCCCAGAGAAGTCCAGCATCTTCGTAGGCTATTGAGAGAAAGAAAAGGGCATGAACGAGCTGATCCTTACTTTCTTTTTTATAGAAACGTCTCAAGGCTCTCCCTAAAAAATCAATTGCTTTATATATTCGCTTCCCTTTAAGATGCTGTATCCCACGATTGAGAAGTAACTCGCCAGCCGACAGATCTCCCTCTCTTTCTGTAACCACCTCAACCAAATGCTCTTGTAGTTCCTCGTAGGCACTTTCGCCACTAAACACATCATCCATCTCGTTTAAGAGTTGGAAAGTTATCTCAAATGGAAAACCAATAAGATTACTTGCCTTATCTATTACAGCCTTGAGTTGCCGAAAGGTCTTTGCTACTTCGGTCGGGTCACCCCTATGTTGCAAAAGATTTGTGAAGCACAGCATCGCCTCGGCATGTACTGAAGCACTTAGATTTGCTTCGTTATTTTTATGAGAATTGAGTTTGTCCTGAAGACTCTTTGTCTTTTCTTTAAGAAGTTTGTCCGAGACCAAATCTGATGTTAAAGCTAGTGTAGAGAGAAGACCCCATAAATTATTTAAACGTTCAGTAGAAAATATATTCTTGGAAGCAAGCGCTAGGTTTTCAACCTCATTATAAAGTTTTAAAAAAATTGCAAAATCCTCAAACCAAAAAAAAGTAGTCCACGTTCTTTGATATAAAGCAGTAAAGTATTGGTTAGCAGTCCCGTGCTCCTTAGCGAACCTAATTGCACGCTCAAATAAACCCTCAACATCTTGCCTTGGCTCCTCAAGTTCTGCAGCTAGCAGTGCCACATCTAGACTATTATCTACAGTTTTTATAGTGACGTGATTTTTACTAACATCCTCTATAATGGATGTATTCAACTCATCAAATTGTTTTTTCCGTTGGTGATCCAAAGGACCAACTTCTTTTTTCTCTTCAAGTCCATCTCCAAGTTTTAATTCTTCTATAGCAAGTTTTTGCCTTTTGTTTGCGAATACCTTATCGAGAATCCAATTTCTATCGAGAATAACGACTTGGAAACTATGTTTCTTAGATAGCCCATCTTCTAAAGTTGCCCTTGTTTTATCTCGCGCAAATTTACTTGTAACACAAAAGACTTTTGCGTAGGTTCTTCCAGTTTTATGTATTTCTTCAGTATCGCTTCTAACTTTACCAGACCAATCTTTTTGAGTACTAAAAGCAAAAGCAAATTCTTCTTTGTTTTGGTTATCTTGTCCCTGAAAAAAAGAAAGCCGTATTTGGGAAGCAACGGGAATGGTTGCTGAATCTACCTTACTATCGCCTCCACCAGTAGAGCCTGTTTGAGGTCGAAGGTTAGGGCAAATTTCATATTGGCAAAGTTTCCTTGCAAACTCTTCAAAGTCTTGCTCCTGTTTTTTGCTTCCCAAGGTATCTAACTGATATTCAAGAATGGTACGATTTAACTTACTTTCCGTTACAATTTTTGAATCAGAAAACCTGTAAGGTTTTCTTTTTTTCATAAAATCTTTTGGGGATGGAATACTCATAAGGTTTATTCTTTACTGAACGTTCTAATGACTTTCCGAAAGTTTCTCGGCTTTTGTTGTTGGGCTTCCCAATCCTCTTGTTTTATATAAAGCATTTTGTAGGTGTTCATAATTCTATAGTAAAAACTTTCTAAATAAGTAATTTATCCTAGTCGCTCCAATCGTTTTTTGCACATTTGGTCCAGTCGTATTTCACATTTTGATTTATCATCCACCTGTTGTTTTTTCTATTACAATACTACCGAAAAGTTTTTTACCTTTTTTATTTTGCTCTTTAATGTATTCCTGTAATTTTTCTGCAAATCATGTTCCCAAACTCTGATAATTTTCCAGCCGATTTTTTTATAATAACGATTAACCTCTTTGTCTCGCTTTTTGTTTCTTTCTATTTTTTCGGTCCAATATTTTCTTCTTATCGCCGGTAAACGACAATGTTTTTTACAGCTATGCCAAAAACAAGAATCAATGAAAATAACTGTTTTATACTTTTTCAAAACCAAATTCGGTTTTCCAAAATATCCTTTCGGATTTTTTCTGTATCTAAGTCCAGCGACCAAAATGCCTCGTAGCTTCTCCATACAAAATTACTTTTTCATTATAATTTTGTTTGAATGTAATTTTTGAAAAAAGTAATTTCATGGCTTTTGGTTTATACATATTAAACCTTATTTCTCTATAGTGCGTAGGGCTATCGTTCCGCATTTCAAGTTCAGCAAGATTTGTACCTTCGAATCTAAATATAACTTTTTGTTCAGGAAATTGACCAGCTTGTCTTGCTTGTGAATTAGCGACTTCAAGATTGCCTGCCATTATTTGCTCTACTTCCTTTCCCCAAAAAATATGAAATTTATTGTCTTGATATACAGTTAAATAATTTACTTCTCCACCATTGAACATTGATTTGCCAATGAAAGCTCTCAACCTGTGCTTATCTTGCAATTTATCGGCAAGTGCAACCATATGTGGGCGTAACTTCTCTTTTGCCTCTGCCTTATTTTGTTCATATTCCTGATATGTTTCTGGAAAAGACTTGATGCAGTTACTCAAAAGTTGTCCTATTCCGTTCATTACACGAAAAAAGGCATCGTTTTCAAAACGAGTTAAACCGTATAAGAATATTTGCCATTTTTTCTCTCCACTCTTTACCGAATGGGAATCACCAGACGGATCAATCACATCTTTTTTCGCCTTTGCGTCATTTTTATAATCTTCATTTAGACCTATGGCAAGCGCAAATAATAGTGCATCGTCATGCCCCTGTTGTCGATATCGTCTTGCTTCGTCTGACGAAGAAGCTCTTGTTTTTCTTATTTTGGGAGTTTCCATATTATTATTTCGTGTGATTTTTTAATGTGAGAGCCATTATTCCTCTCATTTCTATTTTTGCCGATTCGTGTATCACCCTGACTAAAGGTATATTGCCAAGACGGGGCTATCATATTGAAGCCCTTATACCACTCTCTAATTGTGGAACAATCATTGTAGGAGAGAATAAACCCGCCCTTGTGTGCCATTAGAAGATCTCTAAGTTCGTCGTGCTTAAAACCCTTGTGGTGTATTGGGAAGTTTCTGTGAGGATACATTCCGATAAACATTTTACTATCTCCATCAAGATAATAAGGCGGGTCACAATATAGAAAATCGTTTTTATATTTCGGAATTATTTTTTCAAAACTATTACAAAAAACCTTTAGGTTTTTTGTATCGAAGTTTTTTACTTTTTCTACTGTTGTTTTGTGTCTTTCTGGTTGGAGATAAACACTTGATTGAGAGCCGAGAAAATGAGGGCCATAAGAATAATTATGATTAAAATAATAAACAGCAGCTAAATCAAGCCCTTCTAGTTTTTTTATTCCTTTCCAGTGTTTTTTCATTATCTCCCTAACCCTCGCATATTCTTCTTTGGTTGGCTTAAATTTCTCTAGTTTTTTTGCCAACTCTTTCGGCTTAGTTATCTGATAGTGCCAATAATTTATAAGAATATCAAAAATGTCATATCCAATAACTTTTATGCCGAGTTCTTTTGATAATGCAATTTCGACAGATGCCCCACCGAGAAAAGGAGACACGACTCTGCCTATTTTGTCTGGCAGTAAATTGACAATATGTCCGACCGCCAAAGTTTTTCCACCCGCATAGCGCAAAGGAGTGCCTAAATATCTTTTATAGCCATCAGATATTGAGGGACTTTTTAACTTTTGAAGCAACTCTTTTTTTTGTTTTGAAATATCAACTTGCTTAGTCATAAAAATTATTTTATTAAATCGTCAATACTTACCTCAAGCGCTTTTGCTATTTTCTTAAGAATCTTAAGCGTTGGATTCTAATTTTTATTTAGATTCGTTAATTAGAGAATAAAACAAGAAAAGATAGATAGATATTAACTAATACAAAAAATAACAAATATACACCAGCAATTTTTTTTGCACTCTTTGCTCTTTTTATCGTATCTGTGTTAGAACTTTTTAAAGCACGGTTTGCGTAAGTAAAAACAAGTATTTGAATAATAAATCCTATCCATGCTAAAAAAAATCCGATTATTGATCCTTGAAAAGCTACCCTTGAAAAATGCTCAAGCTGTTTTTCACTATACCCTTCCTTGGGTTTTCCTACCTCTTTAGTAAAAATTTCTTTAATTTTTTCTTTCATAGATTTATTTGATTTTCTTTTTTTTAATTTTATTTGTAAAATAAGGATATTAGGCCGACTATCGCGGCTAAAACTATTACAATCAGAAGATATTTCCAATTAGTTTTGGGTTCTTTGATTCCATAGATTCTACGTATTATAAATTGAGTTATCGAAGTAAAAAAATAAGGCATATTATTTTACTTAACTTCATAAAAATTATTTGTTTTGCGATTTTTTTTAAGTTATCCTATGTGGCTGGGATTTTTGAATGAAATCCGAACTTTTTTTCGCGAAAATCCGGACGCGGATTTTTGAATCCCGACCCAACGTTTCCGCCCGCCTCCGCTCCGCTACGGCGGGAAACAAAACAGAAAAATTTTCCTTATTTTATTTTCTCGCCAGCAATTTTTTAATTTTTAATTTAATGAAAAGAAAATTTTTTCTGTTTTGTATTCCTACACCAAACCCTGCTTCGCAGGGCAGGCGGGCAAAAATTGGGACGGATTTTTGTCCGCCTGTTTTTTTTGACGAGTCGAAAAATTCAAGAATGAATTATGATTGGATTTCTGAAAAATTTATTGGCCTTAAATTTTATCCTTGCGTTATCATTTAGCCAAATCTTAAATCGTACTGTGTCAGGAATTCCCCCATAATCTTCATTCCACTTTTTTCCTGGTTTTTCGTAATTTCTATCTTTCCAATGATAATGATAATAATCATTGAGTTCTTTTAGGTGTCTTTTGTTAATTTGTTCTTTTTCATAATTTTTTACGAGCTTTATTATAGCGCTAATTTCTTTTCCGTTCTTAAAGATCTCACCGAAGTTACACGAATGAAGAATCTCAGCAAAAAAATCTTCACAAATTACCACGACGAAAGGATGCTGCTTATATTTCGATTCATCTACAATAAGACTATTATATTGTTGAATTGCATAATTTAATACGTCCTTTAATTTCCTTTTCAATACATTTTCAACTTTATCGTGATCACGAAGCTTAGGATTAAGGCGAATGGATTTCCTAAATTCAGGATCTTTTGTGCTAAGTAAATACTTGCCATTCTCTATGCTTCCTCCGCTAATAATAGATTTTATTTCACAAATAAATCCTTGCTTACTATCATTATTCGTATAAACATAGCAGTCTGGTCTTTTTCCACTTTTCACTTTGTCCAGTTTTATACATTGAAGATTATGTTTTTTAAATGATCTAATGATTTTATTCTCAAGGTTTTTTCCTGCCCCTGTCATTAAATTTTGTTTATCAATTGTTTCCATATCTTTGGTTTAAATCAAAAAAATCAATCAACGACGAACTTTTTCAATAGACCTAATCCTAATCCTACTTTTATTACTTTTTCTACTTGAAAGTAATTAAAATTTCAAAAATAAAAATCCAATTATTGCTTCTGAAATTTATTTCTTTCTTTCTTTTATAAATTTTTATTGCTGGTACATTACATTATGGATATTTTGTATTATTCCTTGTGTTTCATAATGACCTATACTAAGCCATGTTGGAACGCCCAATACACATAATCCATTTTCATCCTTAGAAAAAGCAATGCCGCCAGAATTTCCGCTGTCAATTTTCGCTGAAACAAAATAATTGGAATAAGGTAATTTCCCTTCTCCCCATTTTACTGATATATCTTGTGCGCTTATTATTCCATTTGTCATTGTCAAGAATGTTTGCAAACCATACTCATTTTCAGCTTCTGCAAAAGCTGGAAATCCTACCACCATAACAGGAGAACCAATAGCCATTATTGAAGAACATTTTGACAAGGATGATATTTTATAATTTAAACTTGAAATAGGTACAGAAATATCAAGCCCCAAAGATTCTATCTTTAAAACAGCAACATCTGTTTTATTGTTCCAATTATATATTTCTATCCCTAAATTATAAACACCGCTATGTTCTGTATCCTCAGCAGTATCAGAAACAACTAAATCACAATTATTTGTAGTAATAACATGTTTATTCGTTAATACGGTATATCCCAATTCATTACTAAAATGCCAGAGAGATACACTTCCTCTCGCTGGACTACTTCCAGCACAATATATTTCTCCCACCCCCGTTAAATAAGGGTTTATTTCGGAAGCGGTAATTATAGATTCATCTTGCTTTGTTTCTTCTTCTTTTTGAGGAATCTCTTCTTGTTTTTTAGCGGTTTCTGCTTGTTGTTCTTTCAAACTTTCCATTTCCTCTTTCATCTTATCCATTTCTGAATCTTCTTCTTGTTTTTTTTCTTGACTTTCTGTCCTTAATTCTTCAATTTCTTGAATAGTTTTCTCTATTGCTTTTTGTTGTGCCAAAATTAAATCTTGAGCTTGTTTTTCTTTTTCAAGATTTTGAGCTTGATAGTTTTGATATTGATTTATACCAAAATAGATAGCTCCGCCTATAACTATTATTCCGACAACAATAAGAATTAAAATTGGAATTTGGATAAATCCTTTTTGGATATTCATTGCTTATAATGATAACACAAAAATCATAATTTTCAAATTTTTTTTCGACTCGTCAAAAAAACAGGCGGACAAAAATCCGTCCCAATTTTTGCCCGTCCGCGAAAGCGTTTCCGCTTTCCTGCTCGCCCTATAGCAAGCTTCGCTTTGCTACTGGGGCTATCGCAGGAAAGCAGAAACGCTAGTCCCGCTTTCGTGCTTCACTTGATTTTTTTTCGGTGGGCTTATTCCTGACCTGCCTCTTCCTGAGGATTATATTCAATTTTAAGTGGTAAATCAGTCATTGCATAGTGGACAAATTGCTGACCAAGTTCTGAAAGTTCATACAAATTTTCTTCATCAAACGCCGACTCCATTTTTTTTGGGCCAGTGCGCCGCGATGTAGTTCTTCTTTGCGGAGTTTTGCCGTAAAAATTTCCGTGAGCATCTTTTTCTCTATGTTGACGAATAATCCCGCCAATATTTAAATCACGAATAAGTAATCTATAAAGTCCGGCCTCTGGCGAATCTTCACGCACCGGCTCTTTATCGATTTTTTTCCATATCGCACCTCTGCTTATTCCGTTTGAATTATAAACGGCTGCGATAACATGAAAATGCATTTCCGAATAATTTTTGAGCCAATCAATAAACAATCTCACAACATCATCACTTGTTATATTTGAGGCGGCGGCATTCGCAAGGATATTTCTGATATACATTCTTTTTTCCTCGCTCTCTGCGCCAGACCATTCTCGAAATGTTTTTTTCAAAAGTGATTGATATTCTTTACTTTCTAATCTTTTCGCAATTTCCTCGTCGTGAACATCAAGCCGAGCCATTATTTCAAGAATAGTTCTTTCTTTTTCGCGAATTTCGTCCTCAAGCATTTTTATCCAGTGTCGAAAAAACTTATTTACTCGCTCTTGTTCATTTTCCGACCACGCTCCCGCTGCCGCCGAAAATAAACCGCCCGCAAAAGGAACCGTACCACCAACAACTTGTAAAGCACCCCGTATTATTTTCGGAGCGCTTCCTTCTTTTGAATAATCTTTCTCGTTTTTAGTCATAATTTATTTCAATTTGTTTAGTTTATAATTTTTCAAATCATGTTTCCAAACTTTGATAATTTTCCAGCTGATTTTTTCAGCGGGATTTTAAAATTAATAAGGGTGGTGGGTGGGTTCAGAATTATTTTTTAAAATGGAATTAAAAATATTTTGATAGTCTTCCTTAAATAAGAATTTAGTATTTTTATAATATTCTGCAAATATGCTACTCATAAAAGGTTGAAATGCCCATTTCTTTTTATCATCGTCGAAAACCTTTTTCTGCATAAAATCTGAAATCCCCGTTTTTTGTATTATTTGGATCATATTTTCAAACTCATCAACTGAACAAATTGAATAAGGCATTTGTTCTAAATATAAAGGGTCAATCTTTTCTTGTTTTAGTTTTTCAATCAATATTTTGTCTAATTCATTAAAAAATCGATTACCAAATAAATACCATTGCTCAAGGGTTAATACTAAAGGAAATACCTTTTTATTTTTATCAAATTTGAATGAAGGATATTTGTTGTCCTTATAATCTTTTATTGTTTTGTAGATTTGCAAAACAAAACTTGCCATTTTTTCTAATTCCTCATTAACATAAGAGCCATCATTAAGCTTAAGCTTTGCCGGCAATCTTAATCTTTTGGTTTTGCATTCTACGAATAAAGCAGAGTCATTATTGTAAATAATCCAATCAACACTGTCTTTTCTATCTTTTCCGACAAAGTATTGTTCTTCTGCCTGAAAATTAATTTTTTCATTAGTTGCCGTAGCTTTCTCGATAACTTCACCAGCATAATTTTGGAAAGATATGCCGAAATAGTTATCAAAATTTTTTTCATTACAAATTTCATAATAGACACCACTGGCTATACGCCAAAATAACAAAGTTGGCAATGGACAAACTAAACGTTCTTGACCGAAATAAATCATTTTAATAATCGGGAAAGCTCTTAACGACGAAAAAGAATAAACAAATTTATTATTAAATTCTTGTTCATTTTTTATCTTTTCTTTTAGTTCACTGATTGAGATAGAGAATACTTTCAAAAACTTTTCAATATTTTCCTGATTTATTCCCCTAACCTCTATCTTAATTGGTAAATTAACAGCAGGATGTTTTAAATAGGCACCTATAAATATCATTCCTACGAGATACAAATTTTTTGCTGTTAATCCAAGGGATTTTTGTAAAATTTCATCTAATTTTGGGGTATTAAAAATTTTGTAATAGCGAGTTAAAAATTCACTATTTGGTCTTGTTTGCCAAGGAAATTGACGATGTGATATTCGAAATAATTCAACAAGAATATTGTCTTTGTTTATATAGGCGCCACCAATATTATTTTCTAAATTTTTTAGTTTATTAACAGCGCCAGCAAAATAGCCATATTTTTTAAGAGTTTGATCGTTGAAAGAGCTTTCTCGTCCATTAATGATTATTTCTCTTGCTAGAGTTTCTAATTCCCACTCAGAACACATTCTTATTTTCTGCATGTAATCGTTATTCAAAAACTCTAAAATCACTTCTATTTCTTTAGATATTAGATTATTGAATTGTAAATGTTGAATATATGACCAGATGACGAAAAAAGAATCATCAAGCGACAATTTGCTTAGATGATTTCTTAGTGGCTTGTATTCATTAAAAACAAAATCATCTTGTGTCATTTTTTATACGATTTTATGCCCGAAAATCCAAAAGATTTTTTATGCCCGAAAATTGCTAATTGTTAATTTTTTTATTTTCATAATCATCTTATCTTTCTCATAATCTCATCTATTCCTTTTCCTATGTTATGTTCTCAAGTCCTAAAAACTTTTCATTCTATTTTATATAAAAAATTTATTAAATAAATTCCTTACTTAAAACCCAACTCTCGTTGATGAACAGCCGCTAATTCTAATGTATTAATTTTTTTTATTTCAAAATTAGAATTTATTATATTTGTTTTTGCTTTCTGAATCAAAAACAAATATTCCTTGTTTCTACTATCCTTGCCATTTGTATTATTGAGCCACTCATTAGTCCAAGCCATAGTCGCCATTACATTTTTTTTATAATCCATTTCCAATATTGAGCATTTCATTCTTAGTTTTTTCAGAACATCTAAGATAGCTCCAAAAGTAGCCCGTCCATTATTGTTATATGATAAAACAATATACTTCGCATTAGTATTTTCTATTAACTTTTTTATTGCCTCTATAACAATATATTGTCCGTCTAAATTTTTCTTGTATTCCTCAAAAATGGAACCCGACACTGTGTCTCCTACATCCTCACGCCTATTGGCTACGCCTACTAACTTTGGCTTATCATTTAGACATATACTTTGCCAAATATGATAATAAGAAGCATAACGCACTCTTGAAGGAGGCATAAGCTCATTAGAGGAGCCATAAGGAGGATCATAATAAGCCAAATCAACTTCAATATCCCCCACTAAATCAAAAATATCTTTTTGATAAACTTTATGCTTGTTATTATCTATAATCAAACGAGGAACTTCCATCTTCATTGTATTGTAAGCCCTTGGAGCCCACCTCCTTAGATACGAAACCTGATGACCAACTGAACTATCCACTTTATCCATCGCTAGAATAAGACTGGTTAATAAAACTGAACGCTCTATTTTATTTTTTGCGATATTGTCTATTTCGTCTCTGATTGCATCCAATTTTTTAGTGTTATGTAACTGCCACATTCTCTTTTTGCCATCTTTTTCAACGGCACTACCACTATTTGGCCTTCCGCCATAAGATTCTGAAAACCAACCATACTTCCCGGGAATTTTATTCAAATGGTCTACTATTGGTTGATAATAACTCGCTGGTTTTTTATTTAGCAAATAACACTCTCCAAATATTTTAGACCACACAGCTACATCATTAGTATAAACGGTATGCCCACTTTTCTTAAATGCTTGTGCCACCCTTGTAGTCCCGGAAAAACCATCTAAGACAGTTCGGATATTTAACGGCCGCACCAATTCTAATAGAATAGGAAGTATTTTCCTTTTAGAGCCAGTATATTTTATTCCCTGTGTTTCCATAAAAAATACCACTAGATTAGTAATCTAATGGTATTATAACAAATATTTTACATCTATTCTATACCATGTGCAGGAAAAAATTTTTCTAGAATCTTTTCATGTTTATTCTTCCGACAAACAAGTGTCTTTGAAATTAATTTAAGTAAAGGTTCGTTAATTTGATATGAACCTTTCAGAATCTTTTTGAAAAATGGTCTGGCATTTTCAGTGTGAGTCCACATTCCCCGTTGCAACGCATTAGCTTTCGTATCACCATATCTTACTTCAAAAATATAGTTGTCATCTTTATCAAAGAATTTATAAATAGGATGTGTTTCCCTATTCTCCCCAAATTTTCTAGGTGGGAAAAATTTTATTTTTCTAACCGATTTATACGCTTTTTTGACATCAAATATGATCACCTTGAAAGTCATTTCTGTTTCATTGTAAATTAAAGGCAGAACATTGACATCATTAAAATCAATAAAGCATGGATTGCTAAGTATCTTGCGAATTTTATTGGAATCAATGACTTGTTTTTTTCCAACAATCTCTGTTAAATATCTAAACATAGAAGTGTCCTTATTTGTAGACAATTGTAGAGGACCAAATCCATAAGTCTTTATGCTTATCGGCATTTCCTCGTTTGTGTTTTTATTTGTCACTCTTATATCTTCTTCATTCACCTTTGCTCGAAATGTTTCTTTTCCTGTATGCTTTGCTGAATAATCACCAACGAATTCGTTGATATATTCTGTTAAGGCAATTTCAGCAAGGTCGCCATGTGTTTTATTCCCGATAATTCTCATAGAAAAAATATTAGCCATAACGCTATGGATTACAGGATCCTTTTCTTTAAAGCTTTTGGAGAATTCTATTAAAAATTTATTGAACTGGTTTGGCATAATTTTATTGAAAGTCACTAAAAAAATCTGACAATTTTAAACCAAGAGCCTTTGCGACTTTTTCTATATTTTCTAATGTTATATTTTTTTCAGCTCTTTCAATCATGCCAATATAAGTACGATGAACACCTGCTTTTTCAGCAAGCTTCTCCTGTGAAAGATTTTGTCTTATTCTTTCATCTCTAACTTTTTCGCCGAATTTTAGTAAAATCTTCTTTTTCATAAGCTAACTATAGTATACCCACTTGATATTTTTATTGCTACATACTATAGTTAGCATATAGGACTTATTTTTTCCCCATATCAAAAAAGCGGGCGGGCAAAAAGAAAAGATATTTGGAGGAAGGAATTTTTGCCCGCCTGCCCTGCGAAGCAGGGTTTGGGGTAGAAACACAAAACAGAAAAAATTTTCTTTTCATTAAATTAAAAATTAAAAAATTGCTGGCGAGAAAATGAAATGTGGAAAATTTTTCTGTTTTGTTTCCCGCCGGAGCGAAGCGGAGGCGGGCGGAAACGTTGGGTCGGGATTCAAAAATCCGCGTCCGGATTTTCGCGAAAAAAAGTTCGGATTTCATTCAAAAATCCCAGCATTAAAGGATAATTCAATTTTTTAGGCCTGTCCTCGCCCTTTTGCTTTTTTCCGGCCCGGGCTTGATTATTGAATTTTAAGAGTATTTTCCATGCTTTGAGGGGAAAGAAAAGGTGAACAATATCCCCCACTCTCGCAAAAGAGGGTTTGAGCCAATCTTTTTTCTGCCCTTTGGGCAGAAACGCAAAGCAATAAATTAATTCGCCCAAAAGCAATTATGAACAAATTCTTTCTCTACGCGAGAAAATCAACAGATGAACCTGACAGGCAAATTCTTTCCATTGAAGCCCAAATAACGGAACTGAAAGAATTTGCAAAGCGAGAGCGTTTAGATATTATCCAGACATTCATTGAATGCAAAACAGCCAAAGATCCTGGCAGGCCTGTTTTTAATGAAATGCTCTCGCTTATTGAACAAAATAAAGCGTCGGGAATTTTAGCTTGGCACCCTGACAGATTAGCGAGAAATTCAATAGACGGCGGACGAATAATCTATTTGGTTGATACTGAAAAAATTAAAAAGCTAAAATTCCCTACTTTCTGGTTTAATCCTACTCCGCAGGGCAAGTTTATGCTGAACATTGCTTTTGGGCAATCAAAATACTATATTGACAATCTTTCAGAGAATGTAAAAAGAGGTTTGCGTCAAAAAGTAAGACGAGGCGAATTACCCGGCGTTGCCCCTACTGGTTACATAAACGATAAGGTCAATCATAAAATAGTTAAAGACCCTAAAAGATTTCACCTCGTCAAAAAACTTTTTGAACTTTATTCAACAGAAAATTATTCTCTGAAAGATTTAAGAAATAAAATAACTGATTTGGGCTTGTTGAGCCGAAACAACAAAATATTAAGCGTCAGTAATATTCAAGCTATTTTATCTAGGCCATTTTATTATGGCGCGTTTATCTTCAATAACGAGCTTTATCAAGGAAGCCATAAGCCAATGATTTCAAAGAAACTTTTTGACAAATGCCAAGAAGTGATGAAAACCAAAGCCCGCAAGACCAAACGAGGCCAAAAGGAATACGCTTTTCGCGGATTGCTAAAATGCGCTGAATGCGGCTGTTCTATTACTTCTGAGACGCAGAAAGGACATAACTACTACCGATGCACAAAAAAGCGTGTCCCCTGTTCTCAAAAATATATCCGCGAGGAACTTTTGGCCGAGCAGATTTCAAACATCATTCAAAAAGTTTCTTTAAATTCGGCTTGGGCGGATGAAATGATTGAAAATCTTGATACAGATGAAAAAGAAAATGCCCAAGCCAAATTCTCTTTTGCTCAAAATTTAAAAAATGAAATTGAGAATTGTCAGAATAGATTAGACAAACTTTTAGACGCTCATCTTGAAGGTATAATTTCTAAAGATGAATACCTCGCTAAAAAAGAAAAAATTCTCAATCAGAAAATTGAGAATGAACAGAAATTAACTAATTTTGAGCAAAAGGATAATCATTGGCTCAAACCCGCCAAAAAATTCATTTTAGAGGCAAAACAAGCCCAAATTATTGCTTTGCGAGGAAATTTTTCAGAAAAGAAAAATTTCCTAAAAAAGATTGGCTCGAACCCTCTTTTGCGAGAGCGGGAGATATTGTTCACTCCCCTCAAAGCATGGAAAATACTCTTAAAATTCAATAATCAAGCCCGGGCCGGAAAAAAGCAAAAGGGCGAGGACAGGCCTAAAAAATTGAATTATCCTTTAATGCTGCGAGACTAGGACTCGAACCTAGATAACCACCTTCAAAGGGTGGTGTCCTACCATTAGACGATCTCGCAATTTTCACAAATTCCTTCAATCCAGCCTGTTATTTTTCTATTAAAATTTGTGCTTTTCTTAATAGTGATTTTTACTAAACCTTGATAATTTTTATTAATTCGTCGATTCGTTCTCGGTTTATGCTTTTTAAAAACAGTTTTTTTAAATTTATAAATTGGTATCTTGGTAGCAGATGACCAAAATTTTATTGCTTTTTCAGCATTGGCTGTTTTGTGAATATATAATCTTATACTAAGATTATTAGGGCTGAGATCGCAAGTCGTATAAATCCAATTGAGGAAAAGTGTTATCATTTTTGGGTCAGAATTACCGAAAGATACCCCTTCTGAAACATTAGTTTCTTTTTGTTTAGCGCCCTCTGCCCAATATAAAGCAATCCCAATAAGCCATAACTCTCTTTTAGTAATTTTATTGACTTCTTGTTTAGCGTTTTCCTTAATTTTTTTTACCAACAGGATCCTTTTTTCTCGGATTACTTTCACTCCTCTTTCTAATGCCCGTTTTCTTTTTTCAGTAAGTCTTTGCTTTTGAGGTTGAGCCAATCCAACACTTCTTAGCCATAAAGATAAGGTAGATTTAGCTACCGGAATTTGTTTTAAAATTTCAGAATAGGAACGCCCTTTTTTTCTAAGTTTTATCGCTTTTTCTTTTTCTTTGAGTTTAGCCATAATGAACCACGCTTTATCTTGTCTTTATTATATCATCGTGGTTCAAAAACACAACACTATTCTTTCTCCAAGCCAATCGCCTCAACGATTGCCAATTCTATTGGCAGTTGAGGGATTGAAGAATATTTTATTTGGTTTTCCGCTTTTAAAAAAAGTTGTAAAAGTTTTTGCAATTCCTGCTCTGAAAAACCATTTGCTTGATTTTGAAGTTTTTGTAGTTCTTCTTTTGTTAAGCCAATACTTAGATGATTTTGCATATCAGGGCTGATTTTTAAAAGCAGTCCCTGCCTTAAATAACTAATCAAGGTTTTAGTAAATTCCTGCGGGTCTTTGCCTTTTTCCAGAATTTCCTGCAAATAGTTGATTGTTTTAGAAATGTTTTTTTCAACAAGAAAATCAACGAATTGCGAAACTGAACTTAAATCAACAATTCCCAATAAATCTTTAATTTCTTGTGTTTTTATTTCCGCTTTCTGGTCTAAAGCGCTGGAAAAACTAATAACCTGGTCAAGCAAGCTTTCAGCGTCTCTGATAGATCCCCTTGCCTGCAAAGCAATAAGCTCTAAAGCCGGCTTTTCAATTTTTATTTTTTCTTTTTCAGAAAGAAATTCTAATCGTTGGATGATTTGCGGCATGGTCAGGTTCCAGAAATCAAATCGCTGGCATCTGGAAAGAATTGTCGCAATCATTTTTTGAATTTCTGTTGTGGCTAAAATAAAAATAGCGTGAGCTGGCGGCTCTTCCAATGTTTTCAGTAAAGCGTTTGCCGCGTCTTTGCTTAACTGATGGCATTCGTCAATAATAAAAATTTTGTATTTTGATTTTGTGGGAGCAAACTTAATCCCCTGTCTTATTTCTCTTATATCGTCAATTCCCCTGTGAGAAGCCGCGTCAATTTCAATTAAGTCAATTGACCTGCTTTCATTAATTTCAATACAGGAAGAGCATTTATTGCAGGGCTCAAATTCATTTGGTTTTCGGGTTTCACAATTTGCCGCTTTAGCCAATAAACGAGCTATTGTGGTTTTGCCGCAGCCGCGAGGGCCTGTAAATAAATAAGCGTGGGAAATCATTTCTGAAGAGAGCGCGTTAGTTAAAGTTTTAACAATATGCTCCTGCCCGATAATTTCGGCAAAGGTTTTTGGCCTGTATTTTCTATATAAAGCTAATGACATAATTATTTTTTAAACACAATGAATTTATAGCCAACAAAATTCCAGAACATAGCAGTAAGCGTAGCAATAACTCCGCCAATGTTTGCCCAGAGTTCTGGGAAGATTCCAAATTGAGGGCCTATAATATTTACCACAAAAGAAGCAACAGCAACATTTATTATAAGGCCTATGCCGGCAACAGCAAAAAATTGGGAAGATTCTTTTGTGGAAACTGCTGTTTCTTTCTTTTCAAAGGTCCAGAATTTATTCCAAAGATAGCTATTAATTGTGGCTGCGATAAAAGACATTCCTTTAAACACCGAATAAAGCATTCCAGAGCTTACACCAAAAACTAACATTAAAAGGTTTAACACGCCTAAATCAATAAAAGTATTCAATGTTCCGGTTAAAGCAAATTTAGCTGCTTGGAAAATAGCTAAAATCTTTTTTCCTAAGTAATTAGCGAAAATAATTCCTAAAACAGCTAAAACTGGCAAAATAATTGGCGTGAATTTAATTAAATCAAAGTCCCAGCCAATATTTTTAGCAATTAGAATCATAAGCAAAGCGTCTGCTTCGCCGATTATAAAAGCCGCAATTATATCCTGTTTTTTTATATTCATAAAATTATTTTTAAGCTTATTATAATTTTATAATATCATATATTTTCCAAAAATCAAAAAAAAGAAGAGAGTTTCCCCTCTATTATTTTTCCTTTGTATGAAATTGTCGGAACTGATACGCCGACAATGAGCGCAATTCCCTTTTGCTTGCATTTTCTATCATTGTTTTTGTCTGCCAGATAAATTGCCGCTCCTAAATATCCATTGATATTTTCCCTTGGATCCAGCTTAAAGTCATTTTCCATAACTTTTCCCAGAATCTCAACTGCTTCTTTTTTTGTTTTGTCTGATAATCTTAGCTCATCGGCAAATTTTAGCAGAATCTTTTTCTTTTCTATCTTCCATAACATATCATCTAATGTCGGCTCTTCTTCAGGTTTTCTTTTTTCTGTAATCCCCGTGTCAATATCTTCAAGCAATACTTCTCCATTAATAATTTTTTCAAGCTCGACGTATCTGCTTTTTATCGCAGATTCAGAAATACCTGCAATACTTTTAATCTTTTGACACTTTTTATCTCCTGTTATTCTTGCGGCTAAATATACGCCTGCAGCTGCCATGCTTATAGGCACCTTGCCTGCTATCGCTCCAGATTCTCTTGTGTCTTCAAGCATTTTCATTGCTATGGCTGTTGTTTCCCCGGAAATTCCTGCTTCACTTGCTAATCTTGGCACATAATCCACGGCTGTAATCACTGGCATTTTTATGCCCAATCTTCTGCAGATTGTTCTATAACTCTTTCCAATATCCCTCTTCTTTACACCTGCCACATTTTCAAGCTCTTCAAGAGTTTTTGGCATTTTATGATTTCGGGAAATCAGATATATTGTTGCGGCAATTACGCTTTCTATTGACCTTCCCTTGATTATTTTCTTGTTTACGCATTTTCTGTAAAGCTGGGCGCATTCCTCCTTAATATTGTTGGGAATGTTGAGATACGCGCACATCCTATCTAATTCAGGCAATGCTATAGAAAGATTCCTGTCAACAGATGTTCCCATTCTTGACCTTCTTTGCCAGTATCTCAATCTGTAGAGTTTTGCTTTTCTTATAGTGGGAACCGGTTTTCCTAAAATGTCTCTGTCGTATTTGTCTATCTCTGTTGTTAAACCTAAATTTAGTTTGGCAAATTTTAAAGGGCCGCCTGTTCTCGCTCGTTTATCTGATTGTTCTTTGTCAAATGCTCTCCATTCGGGTCCAGTATCAAATAGCGCATCATTCAAAACCAAACCACACTTTTTGCAAAGTATTTCACCATGTTTATAGTCTGTGATTTTTTCTGAACCTCCGCAACCTTTACATTTATTCATTATTATCACCTCTTTTATTTTTCATTCATCAGTAATTATTAATTATATAATTGTCAAATTACTGTAATAATACTATCACAGACTCATTTGTTTGGCAAGGTAAATTTTAGATAGAGTGATTTAAAATCAAAAAAAAAGAGCAATTTATTGCTCTATTCCTATTAACGCTTTTTTTATTTTTTCTTTCCTATCCCAGATTATTGTGCTTGAAGTTTTGGTAACCTTTTCTATCTTCCATAGAGAAATTTTTTCATTGTCCATGGCGCTAAGATAAATTGCCGCTTCTATGTATCCATTGATATTTTTTCTTGGATCCAGCTTAAAGCCATTTTCCATAACTTTTTCCAGAATCTCAACTGCTTCTTTTTTTGTTTCGTCTGACAACTCTAACTCATCGGCAAATTTTAGCAGAATCTTTTTCTTTTCTACCTTCCCCAGCATATCATCTAATGTTTCTATCTCTTCTTCAAGCAATACTTCTATTCCATTGTCTCTGTCAATAAATCTTTTTAGTTCGTTATATCTATTTTTTATTCCCATCTCAGAAACACCTGAAATTCCTTTAATTTGTTTGGCATTCTCGTCTCCCGTCATTTCTGCGGCTAAATATATTCCTGCCGCCGCCATGCTTATAGGCACTCTTCCGCTTATCGTTCCGTCTTTTCTTGCTTTCTCAAGTATTTCTATCGCCTTTGCTTGTGTTTCTCCCGAGACCCCTGCTTTGCTTGCTAATCTCGATATATAATCTGCCGCCGTAGTCACTGGCATTCTTATCTTCATTCTTCTGCAAATTATTCTATAACTCCTTCCAATATCTTTTTTCTTGACGCCAGACACACTTTCCAACTCATCAAGGATTTTTGGAAGCTTACGCTGTCTTGATATTAAATATATTACTGCCGCGACTACGCTTTCTATTGATCTTCCTCTGACTATTCTTTCTTTTACGCATTTTCTATAAAGCTGAGCGCATTCTTCCTTGATATTATTGGGAATGTTTAAATGTCCGCACATTCTATCAAGCTCTGGCAATGCTATAGAAAGATTTCTGTCAACAGATGTTCCCATTCTTGCTCTTCTTTGCCATTTCCTTAGACGATAGAGTTGAGCTTTTCTTTCAGTTGGAATTGATCTTCCCAAAATATCTCTATCATAATGATCTATTTCTGTCGTCAATCCTAAATTTTGTTTGGCAAATTTTAAAGGACTGCCAGTTCTCGCTACTTTATCCATTTTTTCCTGGTCGTATGCTCTTGTCTCGGGTCCGAAATTAAATAATGTATCATTTAAAACCAAACCACACTTACAAATTATTTCACCATGTTTATAGTCAGTTATTGTTTGCCTACTTCCGCAGTCCGGACATGCAGGTTTTTCATTTATAGATTTTTTAGTCATTATAGCTTCAGCTATCATTTTTATCACCTCTTTTAATTTTCAGTTCTTAAAGAGCATTCTCTTCTCATTGAACTAATTTAAGCATACTTGATTTTAAGTTTTTGTAAAGGGTTGAAATTTTTTAAAGATTAGATATACTGAAAGATAAAGATATGAACGATAATTCTCCAAAAAATCTTGAATTGCCTGATAGATTGCCGCCTCAGAATATTGAAGCAGAACAATGTTTGCTGGGGTCTTTGATGTTAGACAAAGACGCTATTATTAAAGTAGCTGATTTTTTAACTGTTCGCGATTTTTATAAAAACATTCATCAGAAAATTTTTCAGACAATACTTGAGCTTTTTGAAAAAAGTGAGCCAATTGATTTGGTATCGGTTACTAATATACTTAGAGAAAAAAATCAATTAGAACAAATCGGGGGAAGAAGCTATTTAACTGATTTAATAAACTCTGTTCCCACTGCTTCTAATGTTTCAAATTACGCTAAGATTGTTCAAAGAAAGAGAATTTTGCGGAGTTTAATTGAAGTCGGCCAGGATATTGGCTCTATGGGCTATAAAGAAACAGAAGATGTTGATTTGCTTTTAGACGAAGCGGAAAAAAAAGTTTTCAGCATAGCTCAAAAATCTCTTAGCCAGGCCTTTGTGCCGATAAAAAGCACATTAGAAGAGGCCTTTGAAAGAATAGATGAGCTTTCAAAGCACGGACAGAATTTAAGAGGGCTTTCAACTGGATTTAAAGACCTTGATAATGTTTTAGCCGGATTACAAAAGTCAGACCTTATAATTCTTGCTTCAAGGCCAAGTTTTGGAAAATCCTCTTTATCTCTTGATATTGCCCGCCATATTGCCACTAAGGAAAAATTGCCGGTAGGAATTTTTAGCTTAGAGATGGCAAAAGACCAAATAGTGGACAGATTGATTGCTTCTCACGCTAATATTGATTTATGGCGATTAAGAACTGGCCGTCTCTCCAGCGAAGGAGAAAATAATGATTTTAGCAGAATCAACCAGGCAATCGGTGTTTTATCTGAAGTGCCGATTTTTATTGATGATGCGGCTACTTCTGGTATTTTACAAATGAGGGCAATGGCAAGGCGGCTTCAAGCCAGCCATGGGCTGGGCATGATTGTTGTTGATTACTTGCAATTGATGGAATCTCGGAGTCCGCATTTAAGCACAGTCCAGCAGATGACTGAAATCTCAAGGTCTTTGAAGGGTCTGGCTCGCGAGCTTAATATACCTGTTTTAGCTCTTTCCCAGCTTTCTCGGGCAGTGGAACAGCGCACTCCTCCAATTCCTCGCTTGTCTGATCTTCGCGAATCCGGCGCATTGGAACAGGACGCGGATGTGGTTTTATTTATTCATCGGCCGGATAGATATAAAGACGATGCCGAGAAAAACGTTGCTGAAATTCTTATTGCCAAGCATAGGAATGGACCCATAGGAATGATAAAATTATATTTTGACGAACAAAGAGCTTGTTTCCGAACTATTGAAAAATATGAAAAAGCAGAAACTTATTGATGAATTTAGTAAATTTCCCACGATTGGACCGCGCACAGCAGCTCGCTTTGTTTTTTATTTAATCCATCTTCCCGTAGAGAAAGTTGAGAATTTAACTAATTCAATTTTAGAATTAAAAAAAGCGATAAAAATTTGTACGTTTTGCTTTAATTCTTATGAGGGAGACCAGAAATTTTGTGAGATTTGTTTAGACCCGAGAAGAGATAAGACCCTGCTTTGCATAGTAGAAAAAGAAACTGATTTAATCTCAATTGAAAAAACAAAAACTTATAAAGGTTTTTATTTTGTTTTAGGAGGCACGGTTTCAACCCTTAAAAAGCAAGATATTGAAAAATTAAGAATAAAGGAGTTGATTCAGAGAATAAAAAAAGCTAATTTCAAAGAAATAATTTTAGCTTTAAATCCGACCACAGAAGGTGAAGCGACAATACTTTATTTAGAGCGCGCTTTAAAGCCGTTAGGCAGGAAAATTACTCACCTCGCCCGCGGTTTGCCGACTGGCGCGGAATTAGAATATGCTGATAAGGAAACCCTTAAAAGCGCTCTCCAAAGAAGAGAATGAAAAACAAGAGAATGAAAAACAGCCCCGCTTAGCGGGGCTGTTTTAAAAAGGTCAGAGAAGCTCCCATCCTACGTCTAGGAGAGAGCAAAGATGCAGGACGAGAGCATCTCTAACCTCTTTTTTCCAACCCACAAATATTTATGGACTCGAAAAAAGAAAAAAAGAAAGAGAAACTAATGAATGCTTAATATTCCAACATAGACGAGAATGAGCGCGTCTACATTAAATATAATTTCCAATAGTTCTTTATTCACTGTGCCTGTGCTTATTAGCGACGCAATGATTGTCGTTAAACTCCCCACTATCAGGAATATCATAACAATCAATATATTTTTTCTATCCATGTTTTTCACCTCTTTTTTCTTCCAATCTTTGCCGGAAGAGTAAGATTCATATCCACCGGGGTGTCCCCCGGGATGGCTTCTCTGTTGTTTTCTCTTTCTTTCTTTGCCCTCCATAGTTTTAACGAAGGAGGGTTTTTTTATTTAAAGAACTGTTTTTTTTATTTTTGTTTGCTTTTTTCCAACCCACAAAATGTACGAGGTCGGGTCTTGTACATTTTTCTGAGCTCGAAAAAAGAAAAAAAGAAAGAAAAAATTTAGCCCATTGCGTTATCATGACGACGGGTAATTTTTAGATTTTTCTCGTTCGTCACAATAACCATATCATGTTGATTCAAGTAGTCTTGTCTCCTTGATCTTTCTATCCTTACATGTATTGGTTCTGTCTTCTCTTCATCCTCTTCTACTGCCTGAAGGAGCAAGTCAATCGATGCGCAAGAATACTCTACATAATTGACATGATATTCTCCACCGATCTTTAGCTCATCAATCCCTGCTGGAGAACCTGCATCCATTACTTGAGTCGTAGCTGTGGCACCAAGGGCAAGCCACGCAATCATTCCAATTCCAGCGGACACAGCTCGTCTATTTTTTTCTTCTGCAAGTGTCGCATTTGCCAATCCTACCATTCCAAGTAGAAAAAGTATTGCCATACTGCTAATAAGACCAATATCCATTCTTTCACCTCAATATATATCTGCCGTCACCAGAAAATCTGACATTATCAGATTTCTTCAGAGCATTAAACTGACAATTAATTGTTTAATTATCAATTCACTGCCCTGAAGATTTCATTTCTCTTTCTTTCTTTGCCCTCCATAGTTTTAACGAAGGAGGGTTTTTTTATTTAAAGAACTGTTTTTTTTATTTCTAACAAGGAGAGAGCTCTTTTCAAATTTACACAGACCTGACGTGTGCATTTTGTTTAAAAAGAATTCTCTCGTTGCTATTGAAAATAAGGTTGAGACGGTAAAACACAAATAAATTTGGTTTTACCGTCTCTTAAAAAAGAAAATTTAGAATATTGCTCTATATTGTTTTGCCTGACTAGCGGGTACAGGAGTTCCTGCAATAACTATCATAGTTTCTGCCATAGCTTCTGTCGTTGTGGTTGGTTTTTTATTTCCTTCTATTTCCGTGGTTGGTTTTTTCATTTTCTTTTTTTAAAAAAAGAGCTGGAAACTAAAGAGCTGAAATAACAAACGACTCTCCAAAAATGGAAGAGTCGTTTGTTATTTAATGACAAATTTCTCTCTCCATTTATGTTTTAATTATACCACATAATGAAAAAATGTCAAGCGTTTTTTGAAAATATTTGCAATGTCTGCAATAATTTTAGTTTTCAAAAGGTTCAAATTAGCGCGATCGTCGGAATTTGAACCTTTTTTTACTTTTCTTTTTCTATCTTAGTTATCTCCACTTCAGTAAAGGATTGCCTGTGTCCTGTTTTTTTCTTGTAGCGTTTTTTGGCTTTATATTTGAAAATGATTACTTTTTTAGCTCTGGCCTGTTTTAAAATTTTTCCAAGAACTTTTGCGCCCTTAACAAAAGGAGTTCCAATCTCCAGTTTTTTATTTTTCTCCAACAACAAAACCTCTGGAAACTCTACTTCTTTCCCCTCATCTATATCTAATTTCTCAATTTTTAGTTTTTGTCCCGTGGAAACCAAATACTGCTTCCCGCCGGTTCTAATTACTGCTAAACTCATAAGTTTTGTTCTGGTTTTTCTAATTCTAATGGTTTAATTGTTTTTTTACCTTGAGTAATTTTAGCTATATCTTTGTCTATTTTACTCAATTCTTTATAACTTTTATTGTAAGCGTTTACAGTCGTGCCGAGATTATTTCCCAGCTTTTGCATATATTCTTCATAACTTACTATATGCCGTCCGAGCATTTCAACTCCTTTGCGAATTTCTTTTGCTGACTCTTCAATTTGCATAGCCCGCAATCCCTGTAAAATTGTTTGCAGATAAGCGTAAAAAGATGTTGGCGAAACAATATGAACATGCTTTTCTCTTACTGCGTAATTAACAAGGTCCCGTGTATTGCTTTTAACCGCTCCGACTTTATTGACTAACAAATCATAATAAATCGCCTCGGCCGGTATAAACATAAACGCGAAATCAAGAGTCCCCTCTTCTGGTCTAACATATTTAGCTGTTTCGTCTATTCTATTTTTTAAATCTTGTTTAAATATTTTTTCCAGCTGTTCTCGCCTGAAAGCGTCTTTTTCTTCAACAATTTTATTATAATTTTCTAAAGAAAACTTTGAATCAATCGGAAGAATTTTATCTTTAATAAAAATTGCCGCGTCAACTATTTGTCCGTCTTTAAACGCATATTGCATCTGGTATTGATTAGGACTGAAAACATTTTTCAATAATTCTTCCAGGTAATACTCCCCTAAAATTCCTCTCTGCTTTGGATTTTTTAAAATATTTTCCAATGACTGCAGCTGCTGCGCAAAACCGACTACCTGTTTATTCGTATTTTCTAATTTGGTTAATTTTTCAGTAACATTTTCAATAACCTTAGTGCTTTGAGTGATTTGTTTTTCTATTATTTTTGTCAAAGAATCATCATCTTTTTTCTCTCCAAGTTTCTCAATTTCTTTTTTAAAGAAAAAAAATAAAAATCCTATTCCTCCGGCAATAATTAAAAAAATTGTTAAAATTAAAACAATATCTGACATTACTATCAAATTAACATTTTCATCCTAAAAAGTCAATTTAATTTTTCTTTTTTCCAACCCACAAACATTGTTTTATGAGCTCGAAAAAAGAAAAAAAGAAAGAAAAAATTATTAGTTAGATATTTCAGTAATTCCCATAGCATTTGAATAGGATGATAATATCCGAATTCTCCAGCCATATGTTTTGATAAGATATCTCTTTCCTTCTGTTATCTTTGCATATCTATCTGACGCATCAAATTTTATAAGCCAAATAGAATCTTCAATACTATATACATTATTCTCTTCATCGGAGAATAAATATTTAGCATCTTCTCTGTGGTATTTCACCCATTTTTCTTTCACTGTTATTTCCTTACTGGTCCCGCTTGTATGAAGCGCAACAGGGTATATCGCAAGCAATCCCAAGACCACTATTATCCATAATATTTTCCATTTTGTATCCATTTTTTACCTCAATATATCTGCCATCACCAGAAAACCTGACATTATCAAATTTCTTCAGAGCATTAAGCTAATAATTAATTATTAATTATCAATTTACTGCCCTGAAGATTTCATTTCTCTTTCTTTTTTTTACTTAAAGAACTATCAATAAAGAAAAACAGACATCTAAGGGAGAGGTCTGTTTTTCGTCAATATACTAAAATCAGTTTCTCTCTCCTTAACAATTATAATTATATCATAAAGCGAAAAAATGTCAAGGGGTTAATCCTTTAGTTATCAGCAAAGTCGTAAAAGTTACAATAATTCCAGCAATCATTACGCCAAGAACAATTAAAGGAAACGCTTTTCTAAAAGGAAATCCAAAAACAAAAGCAACTAAACTTCCAGTCCACGCTCCGGTAAAAGGCAATGGAATAGCTACTAAAGCTATCAATACCCATTCTTTCCATTTTTTAACTTTTTGAGCATGATTATTTCTGGTTCTTTCAAAAAGCCAGGCGAAAAATCTATTAAAAAAATAAATCCTGTGAGAAAGGTATTCTGAAGTTATTTTTAATCCTTTTAAAATTAAAATTACAGGCACTAAATTTCCTAAAACCGACCAAAAATAAGCTGACCAAATTGGAAGCTTATAAATCTCAAGAGCAATTGGAATCGCCGCTCTTAGTTCTCCGAATGGAGTCATAGCGATTAAGAAAATTTTTAATTCAGGAATCATTTTTTTATTTTGGTAATGAAGCGCCATTTTACGGCTTCAATTAAAATTATATTTAAGATGCCCAATCCTAAGAGTAATGTCCAGTCAAGAAGATTTAGAGGGACTGTTTTAAGAAGCGTTTGTAAAGGAGGAAGATAAAGCGCTGTTAACAGCATTATAATGCCAAATAGCCATGCGCCAATCAGGAATTTATTAGATAAAGGATTAATATGCCATAAATTGCGTCTCAAGCTTTTACAGGAAAAAACATAGAAAATTGAATCTATGGTTAAGCCGGCAAAAATAACTGATCTAATATGAGAAATTTCATAACCTGAATATTTCAAAAGCCAAAAAAACAGCGCTAAGAGAAGCAAGAAATTAAGAAATCCAATAATGAAAATTAGATTTTTCATTTCTTTAGTCAAAAGAGGAATATCATGGCCTTGAAGTTTTTGCTTCATTACATCTTTTTCTTTTTTTTCAAAAGCCAGACAGATGCCGAGCGGTCCGTCTTCAATAATATTTATCCATAAAATTTGGCCGGCTAAAATTGGCAGAGGCCAGCCGAAAAAAAGAGAGATTCCAATTAAAATTATTTCAGTAAAACCGCCAGAAAACAAATAAGTGATTACTTTTCTGATATTATCAATAATTATTCTGCCCTCTTCAATTGCGGATACGATAATAGCAAAATCATTAGTTAAAAGAACCAAATCAGACGCTTCTTTTGCCACCTCGGTACCTGTTCCCAAAGCTACTCCTATATCAGCTTGTTTTAGCGCTGGAGCGTCGTTTATACCGTCTCCAGTCATTGCCACCACTTCTCCCTTATTTTGCCACGCCTTAACAATTCTTAATTTTTGTTTTGGCTCTACTCTGGCGTATATTTTAATGTCTTTTATCTTATTTTCTAATTCATCGTCACTTAAATCTTTCAACTCATTTCCTTCCAAAATATTTTTTTCTTTTACAAAAATACCTAATTCTTTAGCTACTGATTTTGCGGTTAATTTATGGTCGCCGGTAATAATGATTGTTTTCAGTCCGGCTTGACGACAAACCTTAATCGCTTTTTTCGCGCCTTTTCTAATTGGATCATGCAGTCCAATAAATCCAACAAAAATTAATTTATCAACATCTTCGGGCTTGATTTCGTTTTCAGCCGCGCATTTTTTATAAGCGACAGCTAAAACCCTTAATCCTTTATTACTTAAGCTTTCTTCTTTTTTAATTAACTTTTCTCGCTGTGATTTAGATAATTTTGATTTTTCTAAAATTATTTCTGGAGCGCCCAAGACATACAATATATTTTTGTTTTTAGAAAATTTATGTAGGACTGCCGAGTATTTATAAACAGGGCTAAAGCTAATTTCGTCAATTTTTGGCTCTTCCTTTTCAAGCTTATTTTTAGAAAGTCCGGCTTGAATTCCTGCCAGAAGCAATGCTTTATCTGTGGGTCTCCCTTGGACAACCCATTTTTCCAAAGATTCTTCAGGATTTTCAATAAACGCTTCACTGCACAATGTAGCGATTTTTATAGCCAAGATATAAGATTCGTCTTTGATTTCAATTTGTTTTGCGGCATTAAAAATTCCGGCTACTTTCATTTTTGCCTCGGTTAAAGTCCCTGTTTTATCAGTGAGAATTATTGAAGTTGAGCCGAGCGTTTCAGCCGAAGCTAATTTTCTTACCAATCCTTTCTTTTTTAAGATTCTTGTCATCCCTAAAGACAAAATTACTGTCATTGCCATTGGAAGCCCTTCTGGAATGACAGACACGGCTACAGCAATAGCGATAGTGAACATTTCTATAAATTCGCCGCCTGTAAGCATTCCCTCAATAAAAATTCCCATACAGATTAAAACAATAATAATCCCAATTTTCTTGCTAAAGCGAATTAATTTTTTTTGATAAGGAGTTTTTTCCTCTTTTACGTCCCTAAGCATTTGAGCAACTTTCCCAATCTCGGTTTGCAGTCCGGTAGTAGTAACCACGGCTTTTCCGTGTCCCTGTTCTACTACCGTACCCATATAAACCATATTGTCTCTGTCAGCTAAAGCTGTTTTCTCTGGAAGCGGTTTGCTGGTTTTTTCAGCCGTCCACCATTCTCCGGTAAGAGCCGCCTCGTTTATTTTCAAATTGCGCTCATTAATTAATCTTGCGTCAGCTGGAACCTTGTCGCCCGGTCTTAAAAGTATAATATCTCCGGGTACTAATTCTTCTTGAAAAATTATTTTTTCTTTTCCGCTCCGAAAAACAATTATTTTAATCTTTAAAATCTGCTTTAGCTTTCTTAGGGCCTCTGAGGCCTTTTTTTCCTGAACATAACCAAAGATTGTGTTTAAAAAGACAGCGCCGAAAATAACAATAGTGTCAGTATAATCTTTTAATGATAAAGTAATAAGTCCAGCAATAATTAAGATATAAATCAAAGGACTGCGAACTTGTTCTAAAAGTATTTTCAGTTGAGACAAAGGTTTTTCTTTAGGAAGCGCATTTTTGCCATATTGCCTATGGCGCGATTTTACTTCTTCTTCAGATAAACCCTGCTCAGAATTTGTTTCCAGTTGTCTTATTATTTCTTCTGAAGAAAAACCATGATAAGAAATTTCTTTTTCCATATTATTTTACTACTGGGTTTATTCTACCTTATTCTCTATTTTTTGCAAAAACCAAAAATTTAATAAAAAAAATTCCGAGATTTATACTCGAAATTTAATCCTTGTATTTTTGATATAAAATCCATCATTGCCTTTACTTCTATTTTCTCTATTTTTATTCCTTGTTCTTTTATATGTCCCTCAAGCCATTCTTTGGCTAATTTTCCAGTTGTTTTTACTCCGGCTAAAAAACTAATAAATAGGCAGACATTCAGTGTATCATCTTTAACTCTAAATAAATCTAAATCAGGAAAACATAGAGGATTTATCCCTTCCATTTTTTTATCTACAAATTCTTTTAAACTTTTTTCTGTCCATTTATTTTTATCAAATTTTAGTTCTACCTTAATTAAGTGCGTTGCTTCTATCTTTTTTGCCCCAATCTCGTCTGTTGTTTTCATTTTTATCACCTCTTTTAAATTTTAAAAGAACTTATTTATTCTTATGTAGCCCTAAGGGGAATCGAACCCCTATTACTAGATTGAGAATCTAGCGTCCTGACCGTTAGACGATAGGGCCTTGTGTTTATTAGTTCATTATTAAATTTAACACAAAACCATCACAAAATCAAAAAACCACACCGACCCGTCCGGTGTAGTTTTTCGTTTACTTCTATCTACTTTTTTCCAACCCACAAACCCGTTTTATGAGCTCGAAAAAAGAAGAAAGAGAAGAGTTAAGGTCGTTGACGTTCCACATTTCTTTTAATTCGTTTCAACGTTTCCTTTCTCTCCTCTTTTATTTTTAACAATGCACCGTTTTCCATGCAGAAATCTTTTCCTAAAATTACCCTAGAAAGATTTCCAGGTATATCTCCTATTAAATTTGTTTTACCAATTGCAATCATTTTCTTTCCCTCTTTTTTTATTTTATTTAATTAAAAGAGCTGTTTATTTTTTATTCACTTTTTTCCAACCCACAATCCTTGTTTTATGAGCTCGAAAAAAGAAAAAAAGAAAGAAAAAAAACTATTTAGCCGCGAAAGGTGTGCTTCATTCTGGAAAATACTATATTCATAGTATAATCCCCGCTAGGAGCATTAGCCAAAGGTTTCCAGCATGCTTGCACTATTTTTTCTCCTGGAGGAACATAGAATTCATTAGGTCCAGTTGTTCCTTCAATTACTGTATATAAACTATATGGCACTTCTGATATTCCGAAATTAACCATCATTTTTTGTTCTACCCCTTTTTTGTTTGTTATTTTGTAAGTTCTGCATAAAATGTTGCCAGGATATACGAAAGCAGAATCTGCGCCACTTAATAGCTCTACGTTTATGTTTTCCGCTATGTGGACTTCTATCTCTTCAATATAGACAACATGGCTATAATAGGCGTCCCATACATCCGCTCCTACAATTCCTATAGTAACTATTATTAAAATAGCCACTATCATTGTTTTCATTTTTTCTTTCATCTTTTTCACCTCGCAGGGATAAATTATCCTCCTGCTGACTAAGGTCCAAAACTTAGAACCTCAATCAGCAGGAGAATATTTAACGGAGATGGCTTCTCTGTTTTTTCTCTTTCTTTCTTTGCCCTCCATAGTTTTTAACGAAGGAGGGTTTTTTGTTATTTAAAGAACTATCAATAAAGAAAAACAGACATTCAAAGGAGAGGTCTGTTTTTCGTCAATATACTAAAATCAGTTTCTCTCTCCTAACATTTTTAATTATACCATAATGTCCAAAAATGTCAATAGTTTTCAAGGTCTGGGGGGATTTGCCAGTAATCAATAATATATTTTGCTAATTTTTGAAAACAAGGCATAGCTGAATATTCAGCTGTTCTTGTTTTGGGATTGTCCAGTTTTACCAAGATTAAAAATTGAGGGTCAAAAGCAGGAGCAAATCCAATAAAACTTTGGATTGTTTTGTCGGAATATCCCTCTTTGTCAACATCTAAGGCGCTCCAAGAAACCTGGGCCGTGCCGGTTTTGCCGGCAATATAATAGCCGGGAACCCTGGCTTTTTTAGCAAAACCGTTTTCTGTTACGCTTACCAGCATAGCTGTTAATTGAGAAGAGGTTTTTTTAGAGATTGGCCTATTAAGAATCTGCGGCTGATTTTCATTTTCTACTATATAAGGTTTAATTATTTTTCCTCCGTTGGCAATACTGGAAAAAGCCCGGGCTAACTGAATTGGCGTCATTTCAATCCCTTGGCCATAAGAAGCAGTAGCAAAATTTATTTCATAGCCCTTTTTCAATTCTTTATTTTGCGAATAACTCTCTCCTTGTAAATCAATATCAGTTGAATTAAAAAAGCCGAATTTTTCCAAATAATCTAAGAAAATATTATGCCCAACTTGGCTTTCAGCAAAAACCGCGCCAGTATTGATTGATTTTTCCAAAACATTTGTCATTGTCATTTCGCCCCAGACACTTAAGTTATAATTATAAATAGTTCGGTCTTTAATTGTTAATTTTCCTTCATCAATATAAGTTGTCTCAGGAGTTATTTTTCCTTCATTTAAAGCAGCTGCCATAGTAAATGGTTTCATAACAGAGCCTGGTTCATAAAGTTTTTGAATGGCAGAATTTTGAAAAATTTCAAAATCTTCAATTTTTGAATATTCATTAGGATTAAAGCTCGGGAAATTAGCCATAGTAAGAATTTTTCCTGTATCTGGCTCTATGACTATAATTGTTCCTGATTCAATATCTAAATTTTCTTTAGCTTGTTTTAATAATTTTTCCGCTTTAAATTGGATATTATAATCAATAGTCAAGACAATGTCTGTTCCTTTTAGCGCTGGAGCAGAATTTTCTTGAAAAAAAGAAAAGCCCCATGGACTTTTTTCTTTTTCTCGCAAACCCTGTTCTCCTTTTAGCAAGTCATTATGGTATCCCTCTATACCGTATTGACCTTGTTTGTCTCCGCCCAAAAATCCTATTATATGCGCGGCCAAAAGTCCTTGAGTGTAATATCTTCCTGGAACTTGTCGCAGATGAACTCCTGTTAAATTTATTTTTTTTAAATCCTCTATTTCTTCCGGGCTTAACTTATTTTTTATCAATTCATAAAAAGTATCTTTTTTAGTTTTTTCTAAAATGACATCTTTTTCTAAGCCAAGAATTTCAGCCAACTTATCAGCTGTTTCTTCTTGATTTTCAATTTCTTTAGGGGAAATGAAAATTAGTTCTTGATTTTTATTGATTGCTAATGTTTCTGTTTTATTTTGAAAAAAAACTTCGCCTCTTCGGCCGCTAATTTCTTCTAAGAATTTATGCTGTCCTTTGGCTAAAGCAAGGTAGTAGTTGTGGTCTACTATTTGGATATAAAACAAGCGGCCAATAATAACCGCTCCAAATAATAATATAAAAGCCAAAATAAGATTAATTCTCCAATTTTTCATTTACCCCGTAGGAAATTAAGTATTTTCCGTTGTTAAAAAATTATTTTGCCGCAACAGTGCTGTCTAAAATCTGAATGTATTTTATCTGTTTTACTTTTTCAAAATTAGAATTTTGAACTAAAATTTCAATATTTTCTAAAGTGCTAAGTTGAGAGTGATTAATTTCTAAATCCTTGTTTTCTTGAGAAATTTCATTTATTTGTTTTTCGTAAGTTTTTGTCAAATAAGATATTTTTGTTATTTCATTAATTTGGAAAACATACAACATTAAAAGAGCGCCCACTAAAATAGATAATGAAAACAAACCGATTTTAAGATTAAAAATATTTTTCTTTACCTTGTTAGAAATTGTCATATTTTTATCGCGGCTCTTAATTTCGCTGACCTTGAACGAGGATTTATTTTAATTTCTTCCCTGCCTGGTTTAATTGGGTTTTCAGTTAAAATTTTAACCAATTTCTCTTTTTTGGTTTCTTTGAAAAAGTTTTTAACAATTCTGTCTTCCAAAGAATGGAAACCAATTATTACTATTTTACCCCCAGGTTTTAAAATTTTTAATGTTTGCGGTAAAATTTTCCTTAAGTTATTAAGTTCGTCATTTACCGCGATTCTCAATGCTTGAAATGTTTTAGTCGCAGGGTTTCTTTTTTGGCGCTGATACCACAAAGGAACAGAGCTTTTAATTATTTCAACTAATTCAAATGTGGTATTTATCGGCTTCATTCTCCTTGCTTCAATAATTTTTTTGGCAATTCTTTTGCCAAATTTTTCCTGGCTGTATTTTTTTAAGATTTTTTCAATTTCTTTTTCTGAATATCTATTGAGAATTTCTTTTGCGGTTAAATTTGAATCCGGGCTAAATCGCATATCAAGCGCTTCGTCTTTTTGAAAAGAAAATCCTTTCTTTGATTTTTCAATATGCCAGGATGAGAAACCAAGATCAATCAGGATTCCAGAAACATTTTTGAAATTATATTGCCCAACAATTTTTTTTAAATCTACATACGAATCATTGACCAATATTAACCTATCTGTCGCCCGTGATTTTTTATAAACCTCAGGGTCTATCTCTATTCCCAATACTTTGCCGTTTGGTTTATTTTTTTCTAAAATTGCAAAAGTATGCCCTGCTTCTCCAATTGTACAATCAATAAAATTTTCATTTGGCTTTGGATTAAGATATTCCAAGACCTCTTTTTGAAGAACTGGAATGTGATATTTCATAATTTATATGCCAAGCTCTCCCAATTTGCCAGCAATATCCCCTACGTCTTTTTCCATTTTCTTTTTATAAGAATCCCATTTTTTACTGTCCCAAATTTCTAATCGATTATAAAGCCCGGTAATAACAACATTTTTTGCTAATAAAGCGTATTTTTTTAAATATTCAGGAATAAGAATTCTGCCTAAGCTGTCAAACTGGACTGCCGCGGCTCCGGCTAACATAATTCTGGCAAACCCACGGGCTTCAACCTGGCTTGATGGGAGCTTGCCTAATTTATCAGACATAACTTTCCATTCTTTTAAAGGATAAATAACCAGACAGTTATCAATGCCGCGGGTAATTACCGCGCCTTTTCCCAGCTCTCTTCGGAATTTAGCCGGAATAGAAAGCCGTTTTTTAACATCAATAGTATGTTTGTATTCGCCTATGAACATATTAGTTATTCACAATATGGATGAGTTATTAACATATTTATCCACAGTTTTCCACTTCATCTATATTTTATCCCACTCCTAAACATTCGTCAACCCTTGATTTTTCCCCAATTTATCCACACCCCCTCTAAAAAACAAAAAAACAGGGGCTCAATCCCCTATTTCACATATATTCTTCGAATTTTTAATTATTTTTAAATTATTTCACTGGTAGCTCAACATAAAACCGGATTTTGCCGTTGCACTTGCGGGCAATAAAAATAGAATTATAAAACAAGGTCTTCTGTTTTGAGCAGGTTTATCTTAAACTTCACTTTTTCAAAATCTTTATCTTGGCTCCATAGAAATGTTTTTTCTTTTAAGTAAAGAGCCAAAATATCAATATCGTCTTTATCAATTTCTTTAATTAATTCTTCTGCTTGCTTTATATAATCTTTATAATAATCATGAGATACAACTTTTAAAGGTAAAAAGAACATTCCCCTTTTGATTTCTTCCTCCAAAACGCCAGATTTACGAGAAATTAAAGGAATATATTTTTCTACCTCTCTTAGGGTAAAGTCAGAAGTAATAAACTCGAATTTAGTGTCAAATAAAATAAATCTTGGCTTTCCGCCAAGAAGAGCTGAAATTATAATGTTGGCATCAATTACAATTCTAATCTTCATTGATTAAGATTTGATTTCCCTTAAGACATCTTCTGGCTTTATTCCTTTCTTTTCTAAACCTTTTCTTATCTCTTCAGAAATAGCAAAAAAGCGGAATTTTTTTAATTCCATTAATCTTTTTTCTATAGCTTCTCGGATAAATTTTTCCTCATCCAAATAACCAAATTCTCTTACTGTTTTTTTAATTTTTGGAGATAGTTTTATAGTCATATTTTTTAGCTTTAATTCTAATTTAATTTTAGAATAATAAAAATAAAAAGTCAAGAAAAATTATTTCACCGGCAGTTCAACATAAAACTGACTACCTTTGGACCTGCCAGCGCTTTCTGCCAAGATTTTACCCTTGTGTATTATTAGAACCCTTACATATCTGCTAATAAAGGTTTATCCTCTATAAATTCAGATGGCAACCCTAATCTCTCAAAATATTTACATATAGCAATGCAGGCAAATTTTTCCGTTGAGTAATGTGTTGCTCCAATGAGATTTATTCTAAATTTTTTTAATAAACTGTGTGCCTTAACTGAAGGTAAATAATTTTTGTCTAATTTAGTTACGCCGGTAATAAAGGTATTTATTCCAAGCTCCGCGATATTGGAAATTTCCTCTGGTGAATTACCTCCTCCGGCGATTATTGCAAATTTTTTGTTTTTTATTTCGTTTGTTCCATAAGAATACAATCTAACATTGTGGTTAACAACTTTTTCTATTCTTTTTTTTAAATTTTTTACTGTCTTTATGTCGGTTTTTGCAACTACGCCACACAATCCACCAAAATAAGGAGCAAATGGTTTTTCTGGTTTCGTTTTTAAGGCCTTTGATAGAGTTACGCTTGTTGAATATTCTCCGTAATCATCTAAAGGAACATGTAAATTATAAATAGATATTCTTCTTTTTTAAAACTGTTGTAATAAATTTCTATTCATTTCTCGAAAAACTATAGCCCTATTTGTTTTCTGAGAAACTTTGAACTTTTTACCTAAAACCCAAATTGAGGGGTGATGGACAAAAAGCATAATATCGGTTTCATTTTTATCCAAAATTAATTGCATAATTTCATCTGAAGGAAATACAGCAGTATAAATTTTATTAATATCTTGAGTATTGTCGCACACTAATCCCATTGAACGTTTTTTAAAATTTTCTGAAAGAAAATCAGATATTAAATCCATATATCTCGCCCAATCATCACTCAAAGAAGGCTTGATAAAATCTTTTTCTAATTTTTTATATAATTTTATTGCTTTCACAATTGTAAATGAATTCTACTTAATCTGCAGTTCAACATAAAACTGGATTATTGCGATGCATAATTTTTATAATTTATTTTCTTAATATTTCTTCAAAAGTTTTTAATATCTTTTGCAGGTCTTGTTTTGACGCGGCAAATGTTGAAAGTTTAAAATATTTAGTTAGTCCTGGCTTTATTCCATAAATTCCATTCTTTTTTAGTTCTTTATAAAGAAAAAATCTTCCATCTTTGTGTTTTTGCGAGATTTTATAAAGCTGAGGGCTTTCAAAAAAAAGCAAGTCATGGTTATGCGGTTTTTCACCCAATTGCTTAAAACCAAGGTTTTCCATTTCAGCTGAAAACCATCTTGCTTTTTCCACTTGTTCTTCCCAATTCTTTACTCGTTTTACAACATAAGGAAAAGAAGCCATTAAAGTCATCATCGGCGCGCCTTTCTGATAATGGCCTAAAAATTCAATTTCTTTATCAGGATAAAAAGAAGATTTTTTAAATAAAATATCTTTCCATTTTTTTCTAAAACCCAATATTCCAATGGGCTCGGAAGAAGCCATGCTTTTATGTCCGGATGTGACTATAAAATCTGCGTTAATAGCGCTTAAGCTAACAGGCAACCTTCCCGCGGAATAAGCGGCGTTTAATAAATAAGGAATATTATATTTTGAAACGATTTCTCCAAGTTTTTTTGCGTCTGGCATATTTCCATAATTTCCGTCTGGATAAGTTAATAAAATTAAAGCTGGCTTATGTTTTTTTATTAATTTTTCATAATCTTTAACATCAATTTTATATTGAGGGTGTCCAGAGTTTGGAACTTCAATAACCTTTAAGTCGTTTTTTTCAGCGGCAAGCACGGTTGTGTAATGTTTATTTTCGTCTATTAAAATAGTATCTCCTGGCTTTGTCACAGCGCGCATAATAGCGCATATTCCTTCTCTTGCCCCTCCTATTATTCTTACAATGTCGCTTCCGAGAAATTTTGGCAGAGCTTCATCAATAAATTTTCTGATTTGCGGATTTTCTATTTTATCAATTTTTCCGCTATACCAAATATCACATACTGAATAACCATCTCCCCACTCAATAAGCGTTTTCTTTGCGTCTTGTGTTAAGATTCCCCCGGCTTGAATAGGATTAATATTTATTTTATTTTTGTTTTGTCTTTTGTATATCATTTTTTATTTTTTTTAACTTGGATTTCCACAAACGCATATCCGCTTAAACCGATTTTTTTTCCTTTTCCCTCTAAATAATCTCTAATATGTTTTGGAATTTTCATATTAATATCAGAAAGCCCCTTTACTGTTTTAACTTTAAGCGCAAACGGGATATTTCCTTTTTCAATCTCGTATGCAATCGCGTTAGCTATGCCTGAAATATAAGATTTCCCTGTCGGAATTCCAGATTGAGAAATATCTGGATATATATTTTCATCTTTTACGCAAATATAATTTAGTCCGGCGGGACCAATTAATTTTTTATTTTCTTCCTTTTCTATAATTTCCACTTTAATTGAATTATCTTTATATGCTTCAATTTCGCAAGGAGATGCTTCATCTTTTTCTTTCCTTGCTGTTTTTTCTATTGACTCGGCTATTTTTTTACACTTTAAAGTAGAGGGCTCTTTTATATAACTGATGGATTCAGCTATTTCTTCATCAGTATATTCTTTTTCATAAAATTGAGGATAAACAAGTTTTCTTATATCTTTGATATTTTCTAACACCATAGCTAATCTTTCTATGCCAAAGCCAGCATTAAACACAGGATAGCGAATTTTAAAATTTGCCAAAGAGATTGGAGAATACATTCCTATATTTGCTATTTCAATCCACTTTCCGAATTTTTTCACAAATACTTCTTCTTCTTGTTCCGGCGCGTAATATTTTGCAGTTGCCTTTTTTTTCTCAAATTTTGCGTCCTTAAAGCCGTATTCTTTTAAAATTTCTTTTGTAATTTTTCTGCCTGCTTCAATGCTTATTTCAGGATCCATAATTACCATAGAAGCGGAATTATGGACGCAAAGATGGCTGAAATCCTCTCTTTGTTCGTTTCTATAGCGAGGCCCGACAGAAAATAACGCTATTGGAAATTCCTCTTTGTCTTGAAGGGCGGCAAGAGTATGATACCAAGTAGCTGTCATATGCCCCCTTAATGTTAGATTAGAACAAACCGGTCTATTTTTTTTAAATTCTGGAAAAACCTTTTCAATTATTGCCGTAGCCTGTTCTGGCTTTATCTTAAGTTTATTAACTATTTCTTCAATTAAATCGTCTCCCTCTATTATTCCCTTTTTATAGTCGCGCAATATGTTTTGCAATTTTTCCGAAGTAAAACTTCCTATTATTTTGCTTATTTCCTCAATTCTCTTTTTGCTTAATCCTATATCTGGCTTAGATGGGGTCGCGAGATAATAGGTTCTATCTAAAATTAAAGGACTCTCCGGGCCATATTGTTTATAAATATCATCTTCAGGTAAAATAGTTTTATTTATCACTTCTCTAAAGCCAGCATTTAAAAGAATTTTTCTTGATTTTTCTATCATCTCTGCGACTAAATTCGGCGTTCCTTTGTTTTTTAATTTAAGATGGGTATTTCTCGGTAAAAGCTTGGCTGTTTCAAGCCATGTTTTTTCAAAATCTTTTTCCTTTTTCTCTTTTAATTTTTTAATATCCCACAACCCTTTATTTTTTATTTTATCATTATCCATAGTATTTTTATTATACAACAATATTCTTAATTAGTTAAGGAATTATTCCACCGGCAATTCCACATAAAACTGACTACTTTTGGGTTTATTGGCTTACATCTTGTTTTTGTGTGATGTTATAGGACACAAGGTCAAATTTTTTATTTAAAAATTATTATTTACTCTGTCCCGGGAAAAATTCTGAAAAATTTTAACTAATTTTTCTTGATTATCTTGAATTATAAATATTCGGCTTTTCTTTTAACCTAATCGTTCAATTTGATTCTTTATTTCAGAATCATCTATTTTTTTATATAAAGGCTTTAGGTCTGCAATTTGGACAAATCCAGGTGTTGGATACTGCCAAATTTTTTCTGGATCGTTTTTTGTGATTTGTTTAATTCTTTTGATTGTTAGGGGAATAAATGGATTTAGCAAAATAGCCAAACAGCGAATTATGTGAGCTGTTACTGCTAAATCTTTTGCTGCCTGAGAGTGATTATTTTTGACACTTTCCCATGGAGCGGCATCGCTTAAATATTGATTGGCCTGATCTGAAAGATCCATGGCTATTTTTAATCCCTGCCTAAAGCGCGCTTCCTGGATTGCTTCGCCAATAAGAGTGAAGCTTTTTTCTGCTTGCTTTAACAGTTGTTTGCTTTTATTGTCTAATTTTTTTGGAAACTCAATGCCATTAGGAAAATTTTTCTTAATCAGGGAAAATGTTCTATGCGCAAGATTGCCAAAGTTGGCGACGAGTTCATTGTTTATTTTGGTTTGAAATTCTTTCCAAGAAAAGTCAGTATCTGAATTTTCAGGGCCATTGATTATTAGATAATATCTAAGCATTTCAGAATCAAAGTCTTTTAAAAAGTCTGGCAGCCAAACTGCCCAATTACGACTCTTTGAAAACTGTTTTTTCTCTAGCGTAAGATATTCTGAAGAAATAATTTTATCAGGTAAGTGTAAGTCACCAAAAGCCATAAGCATCGAAGGCCAAATTATAGTATGAAATGGAATATTGTCTTTCCCATGAACATAATAATGAATAGAATTATCTTTTAGCCAAAATGATTCCCATTTATTTTTTTTATTTTGTTTTTCTGACCATTCTTTACTAGCTGATAAGTATCCGCATACCGCTTCAAACCAAACATATATTCGTTTGTTAGTATATCCCTTTAATGGAATTGGAACACCCCATTCTGTATCACGAGTAATTGCTCTGTCTGGTAGGCCTTCCTTTAATAAATTTAAAGTAAATTTTGTAGCGTTTGACCGCCATCCCCTACTTTTAGCCACTCGTTTTTTAAGCTTATTTTGAAAAGATGAAAGTTTAAGAAAAAAATGTTCAGACGATTTCCATTCCGGAGTATTATTGCAATTTTTACAACGCGCTCTTAAAAGTTCTTTTGTGTTCATTAAATTTCCACATTCATCGCACTGGTCTCCTCTTGCTTTTTTATAATGGCATTTAGGACATTCTCCTTCAATATAGCGATCTGGCAAAAAGCGCTTGCATTTAGGACAGAAAGGCAGCTCTTCTGTTTTAGTGTAAATATAACCTTTTTTATATAATTTAAGGAAAATATTTTGAACAACCTCTTTATGTTTTTCAGTCGTTGTTTTTGTATAACAATCATAGGAAAAGTTTAGGCCACTAACAAGGGTTTTTATAAATTCTTTATGATATTTTTCAGCAATCTTGGAGGGATGGATTCCCTTTTTCTCCGCTTCAATTACAATTGGCGTACCATGGCAATCAGTTCCAGACACAAATAACACATCATTTGCGCAAAGGCGGTAATAACGCGCTATAATATCTCCACCAATTAGTCCTGCCACGTGCCCTAAGTGAAGTGAACCGTTGGCGTAAGGCCAAGCAGCTCCAATAAATATTTTTTTCTTAACTGATTGTTTTTTTAACATATTATAGATAATTTTTGTGACTTTTGAAATATTTTCATTAGCTCGGTATCATAAATTTTAAATTATTTCGCTGGCAGCTCCACATAAAACTGGCTGCCTTTGGACCTGCCCTTTGACTCTGCCCAGATTTTGCCCTTGTGCATTTCCACGAACTTGCGAGCAATGTATAAGCCCAAACCTGCTCCTTCAGTCCAGAATCGGTTGCCTGCCGTGCCGCGGGAAAAGCTTTGAAAAACCTTTCCCAATTCCTCCTTAGTCATCCCCTCCCCTGTATCTATTATTTGTATCTGGTATTTACTATCTTGTATCTTAATTTTTATTATTATTCCTCCTTTTTTTGTGTAGTGGATAGCATTGTCAATCAAATTCAAAACAACTTGCCTTATTTTCTGCGGGTCAATATTAATTTTAGGCAAAGGTTTTTTCGATTTTTCAAATTTTAAATAAATCTTTTTTTCTCGCGCGTTAATTTTCATTTCTTTAATAACAGAAGAAATTAAATCTTCCAAAGAGGTTTCTTTATAATTCATCTCTATCCTGCCTGATTCAATTCGAGAGACATTTAAAAGATTTTCAACAAGATTTAGCAACCTTTCATTTGACGTATAAACGTTTTTCATAGGCATAAGAGCTTTTCTGGGTAAGTTTCCATAAGTTCCCTCAACCAGCATTGAAATATATCCTTTTACAGCAGTTAGAGGCGCTCTTAACTGATGCGAAGCAATAGAAATAAACTCTGATTTTGCATTAGATATTTTTTCTACTTCTTCTCTTCTTTTTACTTCTCCTGTTATGTTTTTAATAAGCATTTGGCCAAAAACCAAGAATAAAACAAAAATGGCTCCTTTCCATGCATATTCAAAAGTTGTTTGAGAAACCAAAGTATTTATCAAAAGTAAAATAGCAATCAATCCCACAAGAAGTGAAGTTAAAACAACCTTTATTTCAAATAATTCTTGCTTTACAATCGCATAAGCCGTAAACCCAAGCAAAAAAACAACTGAATAGTTGCCAATATAATAATATTGAGGAATTTTTTGCCCAAAAGGTAAAATGACATTAAAAATAAGGTTTGCCACTATAAAAATAAAAAGACCAACTAAAAAATATTGAACCTTAAGTTTTTCTTTCCTTAATGATTTAAAGTATTTTTTAAAAAGTCGGATTATAACTAATAAGGTTACAAACAATACAAATCCAAAATAAATAAATTTTCCTTGCCCTAATATGGGCACAACACCAAATTTTGTAGGTGTCATATACACAGCCATAAAATCTGTAAAAACAGAAAATAAAAAAAGTATTAAACTGCTAATTGGAATAAGTATTTTTAGAAGTAAAAATCTTTCCTTTTTTTCCACAAAACTAAGAGAGAAAAAATAAAATGGGATAAAAAAAAGAATAGTTGTGCCATACGCTAATCTACCCAAGAATAAAGATAGTTCTAAATTATGTATTAGTGTTCCGCTAAAATAACAAAGGGTTATCCATAAAAGAATAAAAATTGTCATCAGAAAGAACATCTGATTAACTTTCGATTTCCGATTAGCAGATAAAACCCAAAAAGCCAGCCATAATCCAATAGCGTCAATTAACATAACAATTATCTTGTGAATCAAGGCCAAATCCATAATTTCAATCCTTTATATAATTTTACCTCGCACCAGCGATTTTTTCAATACTTAATACGGGGCTTGCTACAACTAAACTCAAAAATAAAGGAAAATAAAAATCTCACGCTAAAAAATGTGAGGGAAAAATTTCTTAAGTTTAATTTAATTTTCTTTTTTAGAAAAAGTTTTTGTAAAATCTGAGTTTTTGTAAAATTCAATTAAAAAATCAGTAGAGCGCTGTATTGCTTGTTTAATCCATTTCTCTATTTGTAATCCCTCCAAATCTTTATTTAATTTTTGTTTTTCTTTTCTAATTAGGCCTAAAATGTATTTTTCAGAATTTTTTTTATTCATAATTATATTTACTGCATTAATTTTATTTTTATTTTTTCTATAACTACATATATCATTACTAAATCGAGCTATTATAGCTCCTCTCAAAAAAATAGGTTTTAATTTTTCCAAAGTGCTGATAGGCGCTTTTTTTATTATGAGATAAGTAGTCCAAATAAAAATAGCTCCTATGCTGTATACCGCTTTTTTTATATAATCATCGAAAGCAACTCTTTGGTTCTTTGATAGATAAACTTCTTTTTTCATTGCTTCATTCATTTGTTCAGCAGTTTTTTTCCAATAAAGATAAACTCCCCGAGATGAAGAATTCTTAATTTTTTTAATTATTGTTTTCCAAAGCGATATCAGCTCTTGAAGTTGTGCCGTATCAATCTTAGTTAAATTACAATTTTTGCCGTTAAGCAAATCCTTACAAACAGAGTGAAATTTCTCTTTATTTTGATAATCAATTTGAGGATTATCTAAAAAATCGTCTTGAGCCGAAAGTAGTACTGAAGTATCAAAAAGCAAGTCAAACACCTTGCCTTTTTCTCCATCAGTGTAATGCCAAATAAAAAAACAAATGTTTTTTAAAGATTTTCCTGTTCGCCTATTTTTATTGGTGATATCAGGATATTTTTTTTGAAACTCCACCACTTGTTTTTTGTAATAATTTAAATATTCTTTATCAAACTCTTTATACAAATATCTAATAGAGTTTTCCCCAATTGACAGAGATTTATCCTTCTGATAAGATGAATTTGCCATGGCGACTTATTAGGACGGTCTCTTTTTATTTTAAGCTCTTTTTCCCCAAATAGTTCTTAAACAAACGGACCGTCCTTTAATTAAAAGCCCAACATCAAATGTTGGGCTTTTCTGTTTAAAGCTTTAAATTAAAATTTTCCTCCATTTTAGTTAGAATTCTAATAATCTTCCTCATTCCCCTATTTTCCCAAACTTTTGCTCTATTGTCAATGAAATTCTTTATAGTGAATGATGAATATTTAATTTTTTTTAAAATATTATTCTTCTTATTGCATTAAACGAGAACATTTTTGTTTTAGGAAAAGTGCCGGCAATACAACTGGCTAAGATTTGGGCCAATCCTTCATCTCGGGTAGCTTTTTTAATAAAACGGTTGATTATAAAAGGATAAGACATTATATATTCTAATAATAAACCCGCATTAAGGTTTGGGTTCATTGATTTATTCCATTGCTTAGGGTAGTTTTCAAGACAAGAAAAATCATTCGTTTTTAGAGTTGAATCTATGGCTTGAGCAGCTAATTTGCCGCTCAATAAAGCATTAGCTATTCCTTCCCCAGATAAGGGATCAACAAGAGAAGCGGCATCTCCAACAAAAAGAACTCCAGAATGATATTTTTTATTTAAGTGAGCATCATAGGAAAGCATCCATCCACTTAAGGGCTGTCTCATTTTTGCATTTTTTAATTTTCTTTTAGCGTATTCATTGTTATTAATGAAATCATAAAATAATTGGATTATTGTTTTATTTTGTTTTTTATAACGTTTATAATTCATTGCTATCCCTACATTGGCTGAAGTTTCATTTATTGGAAATATCCAGCCGTAACCTGGAAGAATAGATTTTTCATAATGTATTTCTGCGCAATCTTTTAGATCTTCAACATTATCAAAATAAGTCCTTATAGCAATAGCTGAATATCTGTTTTTTGACTTTCGTCCTTTTTCAGTTAATCTTTTACCAATAATTGAGTGGGTTCCATCAGCCGCAACAACAATTTTAGATTTAATAATCTCTTCTTTATTTCTATATATTCCTTTTATTCCAATAATTTTATCATTTTCTACTAGGGGCTCTTTAACTTCAAATTTTTCAATTAATTCTACTCCAGATTTGACCGAATGTTTAACTAAAATATAATCTAATTTTTTACGAGGGATTATTAACGCCTTACTACCTGGTATTTTTACATTAACTTCATTTCCAGATGGTGAAGAAAGAAGCGCAGAATTGATAATCTGAAATTCTTTAAATAATTCATCGTAAATCCCCATTTCTTTTAAATACTTCAATGAAGTAGGTCCTATGCCATCACCGCAAATTTTATCCCGAGGAAATTTTTCTTTTTCCAAAAGTAAAACATCATACCCCTTTTTTCCCAAAAAAGTAGCAGTTGAGGTTCCAGCCGGACCCGCCCCTACAATAATAACATCTCTCATAGTTTGTTTTGCTTTAACTAATTTTTTATTCTGATTTTACTACAAAAATAGTTCTTAAACAAACGAACCGTCCTTTAATTAAAAGCCCAACATCAAATGTTGGGCTTTTCTGTTAAAGCTTTAAATTAAAATTTTCCTCCATTTTAGTTAGAATTCTAATAATCTTCCTCATTCCCCTATTTTCCCAAACTTTCCCCAAATTGTCAACAAATATATTTTCCTGTAGCTTTTCCTGTAGCTTAGCTACAGGAACGAATGCAAATTTTTTCAAACAAAAAAGAGCAGTTTTAGGACTTGCTGGGTCGCTTATATAAATTATCAAATTTATAATGAACAAAATCCCACCCGGAATTTTACTTGGATTGCGATTCCTTTCTAATTCCGTTGCCTGCCGAGACAGGGTTTATGCTACAGGTTGGTTGCTCTTATAACAACATCTTCGTAATTAGTAATTTTCATAGCTTTTCTTACTTCTTTCATTGTCTCTCTTGCTATATCTTTCGCTCGTAATGTTCCTTGGACAATAGCTTCTTTAACTTTTTCTGGGTGAGCATTATAATAAATTCTTCGTTTGCGAATTGGGTCAAGAAAATCATTTAATGTTTTTATAAGGATTTTTTTTACTTCTACATCGCCAATTGTTCCTTTTTTATATTTTATTTTAAGCTCTTCAAGTTGTTTTATATCTTTATGAAACGCATCAAGATAAATGAAAACGGGATTATTTTTTACATGTCCTGGACTCGTGGCATGAATTCGTTTTGGGTCTGTATACATTTTCATTACTTTTTTTTCAACGGTTTCCTTTGAATCAGATAGATAAATACAGTTTCCCAAACTTTTACTCATTTTAGCTTTTCCATCAGTGCCAACTAATCTAGAAATACGTCCAACAAGAGGCTCTGGTATAGGAAAAATGTCTTTGTATAATTTATTAAATTTTCTTGCTATTTGTCGCGTAAGTTCAATGTGTGGAATTTGGTCTTCGCCGACAGGAACAAGATGAGCTTTTGGAAGTAGGATATCTGCCACTTGGCTTGCTGGGTAATTAAAAAATCCTAGTGAAATATCTTTTTTGCTTAATTGATTCATTTCTGTTTTTAATGTTGGATTTCGTTCAATATATGCAATAGGAATAATCATACTTAATAATAAAGCCAATTCAGCATGTTCTGGAACATAACTTTGCACAATAAATACTGATTTTTTTGGATCAAGTCCTACCGACATCCAATCTAGAACCATATCAATTACTGATTTTCTAATTTTTTCTATCTCATTTACATGATCACCGAGTGCTTGATAGTCGGAAATAAGAAAATAACATTCATAGTCGTCTTGTAGTTTAATCCAATTTTCTAAAGCTCCAACATAATGTCCTAAATGCAAGAGACCCGTTGGACGCATTCCCGTAAGAATTTTTTGTTTTAAATTCATATTTATTTTTTTAGAATTCTAATAATTTTCCTTGTTAGCCTATTTTTTCAAACTTTTCTCAAATTGTCAATCAAATTAATTTTTTCTTTAACATTAGCTCAGGCTTGCCAATGTTTAATTCTTTCCCGACCTTAATGTTTAAATCTTTTATAAATTGCCGAATGCCGTTTTTAGCGCTTTCAACATTTATATCCTTAGTTGGATTTCTGATTTCAACTTCCAGGAAATAACCTAAATCTTTTACTTTTTCTAAAACAACTTCATATTTATCATTTACAAATACTGATTTAGTGTTTTTCACTTCTATTAGGGCTTTAAATCCTAATTTTTTTATTATTTTAATTGCTGATTGAGAATTACTTACTTCAACTTCTTCTTCGTCAGAGTAAAGCCAATTTCCTTTTTCATCAAACTTGTTCTTTTTATATGTGATAAAGGACTTATTGTTCGCTTTTCTAACTCTGATTATCTCTTTAAGAGGATGCTCATCGCTTGGATCTATTTTATACTTTAAAGGATTATAGAAATAAAAATCTATAATATCTTTATCGCCAATATATTTGAGCGAATCGTTTAATTTTTTCTTCGCTGTATCTATTTTTTCTAAAACTTGAACTAATATCTCTATTTCTTTCATTGTTTTTATTTTTTAAACTGGAGGGAGTAAAATTTGAAATAAGCGCCTTTTTTCTTGATTAATTGATTGTGAGTCCCCTGCTCAATAATTTTTCCCTTTTCCAATACTAAAATTTTATCCGCTTCTTTCACTGTGCTTAAGCGATGCGCGACTATAAAAGTTGTTTTGTTTTTTATCAATCGTTCTAATGCCTCCTGAATAAGTTTTTCTGATTCAGTGTCTAAAGAAGAAGTTGCTTCGTCTAAAATTAAAATTTTAGGGTCGCGGATTAAAGCCCGGGCAATGGCTAATCGCTGTTTTTGTCCGGTGGAAAGCTTAATCCCCCGCTCTCCGACTAAAGTATCATATTTTTTGGGCAGGGATTTAATAAAATTATGAATGTTAGCGGCTTTTGCCGCCTGTATAATTTCCTTATCTTCTGCCTTTGGTTTTCCGTATAAGATATTATTTTTAATTGTATCGTTAAAAAGCATTATTTCCTGAGGAACATAGGCAATCATATTTCTTAAAAATTGAAGATTAAATTTTTTAATATCTATGCCGTCAATTAAAATTTTTCCTTTCGCCGGAATAAAATAAAGAGAAAGCAAATCCACCATGGTTGTTTTTCCTTCGCCGCTTCCGCCGACAATAGCAATTTTTTCGCCCGGCAAAACTTCAAAGCTTATATTATCTAAAACCAATGTCTTGCCCGGATATCTAAAACCTATATTTTTAAATTCAACTTTTCCATCAACTTTTTCCAAAGTTTTGCCTTTTGCATTATAATTTTCAGGTTTTATTTTTAAAAGCTTTCTTGCTTCTTTAATTGTAGTCAGTCCTTTTTGAAAGGAAAGCCACAGCCAAAGAAGAGATCTTAGCGGGGCTTGAGTAAGATTGAAATAACCCAGAAACATTATTAACTTTCCTGTTGAAATCTCTCCAATTTTTAAAAGATAAATAGCATATCCAAAAATTACAACAAAGCCTAGAGAAAAAATAATTTCTTGAAATAAAATAGTTTCATCCCAAAGACCAAAAATTTTTTTAAAATCTGAAGTTAGCTCTTTTTGGTAAATGTTTTTAATTTTCTTTTTTTGAAAATTTTCTGCTGCGCAGGATTTTATTGTCTGAATATTTAAAAAAGAATCATTTAAAATTCCTAAACTTTTATTAAAGTTTTTATTTAATGTTTTCTCTGCTTTTAAAACAGGAGGTGTTTTATAAAGAGTAATCGTTATTGAAAAAAAGAAAACAAGCAAAACCCCCAAAGACAGCCGTGGATCTATGAAAAATAAAATTAAAATTCCCATAAAAACAGTTAGAAATTGAGGAAGAATCCAAAAGACAACATCGCTAATAATCAGTCGCAAAAGCTCGCTCGCTCTGTTAATTTTTGAAAGAAGTTCGCCGCTTCTTTTTTCCCGGTGAAAATCCGAGGGAAGATTTATAATGTGGCTTGCTTTTTCGTATATAAAATCAGCAAGAATATCGGCAGAAATAAAATTACCCCTTGTGCAAACGATTTTTTTAAAAATAGCTGAACATAAACTCATCAAAATCCAAATTCCCAATAAAGATAAAATAAGAAAATCAGGAGATGGTTCGGTAGAAACTATATCCACTAAGCGGCCGTAAATATATGGTATAAAAGCGGTTATTACTGAAAGAACCACAGCTAAAACAGCGGTTTTCTTAACCTCTTTTTTATACTTTCTGAGATATTCCCAAATAATTTTTATATCCTCTAAAATTTCCATAAGTTTGCTTATAATTGCTTATAATAATATCACATAATTCAAAAAATAAAAAACCCCCGACAAGTCGGGAGATTAAATTATTGATTACTATTGCGCGGGATTAAGTTAAATCTACGCCGAGTTTTTCTTTGAGAACTTGTTTAATTCTATTTACATCTTCTTTCATAAAAGTAAATTCCTGGTCTGTATCAGAAAGACGTTTTACAAATCCATCAATCGTTGTGATTAATTCTTCAATCTTTTTATTAATTCTTTCTTCGCTTTTCTTTAATTTTTCATCCACAGCCGAAAGAATTACTATGGTCTGCTCATTTAAAAGCTCTTCATTTTTTTTCAATCTTTCATCGATTGTTTTGGTCTGCTCATTTAAAAGCTCTTCATTTTTTTTAGTCTGACTATCTAAAAGTTTCTCTATGTCTTTTATTAATTCTTCATTCATATTTTTTAGGTAAATATTTTTTATCTAATTATATTTTAGCTTATCTAATAGTTATGTCAACCCCCACTTATTCACTGTTTAATTTTTGTTTTAGGGTCTCAACTAAGTTTTCAATCTTTATTCTTTCCTGCTTCATTGTGTCGCGGTCGCGAATAGTTACATCGTCCTGCTTTAAGGTGTCAAAATCAATAGTAATTGCAAAAGGAACTCCAATTTCATCTGCGCGGCGATAGCGGCGGCCGATTGAACCGGCTTCATCGTATTGGCACATAAAATTAGGTTTTAATAAATCAAAAATCTGTTTTGCTTTTTTAACAATTTCTGGCTTGTTTTTCACTAAGGGAAAAATACTCGCTTTAATCGGGGTTAATCTTTTATCTAACCGCAAAACCATTTCTGATTCTTTTACCGCTTTGGTGGTTTTAGTTCGTCCGCCTTTAACTTCTTCATACGCTTCGCACAAAAAAGCGAAAAGAGATCTGTCTACTCCAACTGATGTTTCAATAATATGAGGAATATATTTTTCTTTATCTGCTTCATTAAAATAACTTAAATCTTTTTTGCTATATTTTGAATGGTTAGATAAGTCCCAGTCCCCCCTATCATGAATTCCTTCAACTTCTTTCCACCCGAAAGGAAACTTATATTCAATATCTATTTGTCTTTTAGCGTAATGAGCTCTGTCTTTTTCTGGAATTTCCACGGCTCTTAAATTTTCTTTTTTAATCCCGAAATCTAAATACCATTTCATTCGTTCTTCTTTCCAATAATTGAACCAGTCATCCGGTTCCCAATTTTTCGCGTCTGTTTCGCGTTTAGTTTCGCGTCTGTTTCGCGTGGTTTTGGAAGCCGGAGGATGACAAAACCATTGCATTTCCATTTGCTCAAATTCTCTTAACCGAAAGATAAAATTTCCTGGTGTAATCTCATTCCGAAAAGATTTGCCGATTTGGGCAATGCCGAAAGGAATTTTCATTCGCATTGAATTTAAAACATTCAAGAAGTTGATATAAATTCCCTGGCAGGTTTCAGCGCGAAGATAAGTGGTCGCGGCTTTATCTTCTACCGGCCCTACAAATGTTTTCATCATTAAATTAAACTTTCGCGGTTTAGTTAGTTCTCCTTTGCATTCCGGGCATTTATTCTCTTTAAGCTCGTCTAATTTAAATCGTTTATGACAGCTTTTGCATTCTACCAGTTCATCGGCAAATCCAGCAGTAAGATGTCCTGACGCCTCCCAGACCTTTGGAGACATTAAAATAGAAGCGTCTAATCCGACCACATCTTGTCTGTTTTGGACAATATTCTTCCACCAGGCCTGCTTAATGTTGTTTTTTAATTCCACACCTAAAGATCCAAAGTCATAGCAACTTCTGAATCCGTTGTAAATTTCTGAAGAAGGAAAAATAAATCCCCTTCTTTTGCATAAACTTACTATCTCCTGCATTAAATTAGATGCTTTATTCATTTTATATATTAATTTTATTTTAAATTAATTATGATTATTTATCAATACTCAAAGAGAAATTTTGAGGGTTCACCTGTACTCTATGTCCTCTTTTTAATTTTCCTGATAAAATCGCTTCAGCCAACTCATCTTCAATTTTATCCTGAATAACTCTTCTCATAGGCCTGGCGCCAAAAGACGGCTTGTATCCCAATTCAGCAATTTTACTTGCCAATGGCTCTGTCGCTATAAACTCAATGTCTTTTTTAGCTAAATTTTTTCTTAGTTTTTCCAAAAGAAGTTCAGCAATATCCTTTAAATTTTCTTTAGTTAGCGGTTTGAAAATAACTGTGGCGTCAAAACGATTAATAAACTCCGGCCTGAAAATTTTTTCTTTAAAAAGATGAGATAAAAGGTCTTCTTTAATAATATCTAATTCTTTATCCAACCGAATATCTTCCCAGATAATATCTGCTCCGGCGTTAGAGGTTGCGATAATAATAGTATTGGAAAAATTAATTTTCCTGCCTAATCCATCGGTAATATGCCCTTCATCAGTAACTTGCAGGAATAAGTTTAAAATATTGCGATGAGCTTTTTCAATTTCATCTAATAGAACTAAAGAAAAAGGATCTTCGCGAACAGGCATAGTTAAAAGCCCTTCTTCAGTTGAATTGCCGAGAAGCCGATGAATATCTTCAATATTTTGAAATTCAGACATATCAAGCCGAATCATTCGCTTTTCGCTTTTAAAATAAATTTCAGCTATTGCTTTTGAGGTCTCGGTTTTACCTACCCCTGTCGGCCCCAAAAACAAGAAACTGCCCATTGGGCCCTTTTTAATTCTGATATCAGCTCGCGCTCTTCTCAAAGCGGAAGAAACTTCTTTAACCGCTTCTTCTTGATTAATAATTCTTTGATGAATTAAATTTTCTAAATTAAGTAAAGTTTCTTTTTCTTTAATTTCTACTTTTCCTATGGGAATTTGGGTTTTTTCAGAAATAACTTTATTCACATATTGCGGCGTAACAATTGGTTTTTTTGGAAAACGACTGGCATAAATCATTGCTTCATTCAGGAGTTCAATCGCTTTTTGAGGGAAAGGAATGTCAGGGATATAGCGCGCGCTTAAAGAAACTATATCTCTTAAAGCCGGATAAGTAACGAATTTTTTATATTTTTGTTCTAAAGATAAAACTCGTTCTTCTAAAATTCTGATTACTTTTTGTTCAGAAAGTTCTGATAGCTCTACTTTTTCAAATAGATTTAAAATAGAAGGATTTGGTTCAATAAAACGGTGAAGTCCGACAAAAGAAGTAATGGCAATAATTTGAAAATTAGGAAGATGAAGATATCGTTCCAAAACTCCGGAAATATCCATTGCTCCCGGGCGGGCATCCTGCCCTATAAAATTATCAAAATTGTTAATTATTAAAACAACATTGCCGGCAGAAACAGATTCTTCAAATATTTTTTCCAGGATTTTTTCCATTTCATCAATTGAACCGGTTTCCGTAATAAGAGAAGCAAGGTCAAGCTCTACTATTCTTTTATGATTAAGAGCGGGCAAACTTGTTCCTAAAAAACTATTTATTACCAATGCTTGGATAAGCGTTTTTCTTCCTGAACCCGGTTTACCCACCAAAAGAACATTATTAATTTCAGAAGTAGATAAAATTCTTTCTATTTGTTTAATTTCTGCTTTATGTCCGATAATTTTTCTAAAACCATGTTTTTTTATCGCCTCGGTCCAGTCAATTGAAAATTCATCTAATGATAAAGTGTAGCCAGCCGCCCAATCAGAACCGATTGAACCAAGTTTTATTAAATTATTATATTCCCAGAATTTCTTCCTTTCTTTAATTCGCTCTTCCAATGATTCAGCCCACCAGACCAAATTTTCAATATCTTCGGTCTTAAGCCCGGTTTCAATAAGATGCTTTTTAAAAATCGGGCTAATTTGGCTTTGACTGATTAAAATATCCCCTATTCCAATTTTCTTTTTCACCTTTAAAAAGTTTTCAGAAAAACGTTCCTGATATTTTTCTTTTTTAAGGTTGTTTAAATAATTTTTTAATTCTTCTCTGATTTGTTTTAAGTTCAAACCTGCTCTGGTAAAGATAAAGTTTATTTTAGGGTCTTTGCCTTTTAAACAAAAATAAAGCATTGCTTCTGATGAAATTTGAGGCAATTTTCTTTTTTTGCTAAAACCCATTGCCATATAAACCGCTTCAGCCGCGTCATAGTTTAAGAAAGAGGCAAGATTAGTTTCTTCTATTGGGGGATTTTTTAATTTTAAATTAAAGAACCATTCTAATATCTGAAAACATATAATAAAACTTAAAGAAACAATAGAAAGCCCCAAAAGAAATGACTGGAGATTTTTGTCAAAGACCTCAAATGAAAAACCATACGCGAATAAAACAAAACAAATAATAAAAACAAAGACAAAAATCTTTTTTAAAGATTTTACCAATTTAAAATATTTTCCCAGCTTAATTGCTTGAAAAATAGCCGCTTGTTTTGGATTAAAATTTATCATATTTATTTCACTGGGTGAATTTTTTTTAATTCTTTGATTTCTTTTTTTAATTCTATCATCTTCACTTCCCTGCCAACAGTTAGCTTGTGAAACCTTTCCAGTTCATCTACTCTGTCCTGAAGCTCTTTTGTTCTTTGTTTTACTTTCTGGTCCAAGCTTTGAGTAAGTTCTTTCAATTCCCTTGTTCTGGCGTTAACCTTAATTTCCAAAGACGTCTTTTCTTCTTCAAGGGCTTGTCTGGTAATATAAATCTCATTAGCAGTCAAATTAAGATTTTCAGATAAATCTATGATTTCTTTGTCTAAACTGCCTGTGCAAAATGAAACTTTTTTTCTTTTAATTAATTTTTTTGTCGATTCTTCAATTTCCATTAAGGAATTATAAATAGATTTAAATATTAATTCGCTTAATAAGCCAGCAATGATTAGGGCAGAAATAGAAAATATTATAAGAGTTGGATTAAGAGAAGAAGAAAGAGATAAAACTATAGCTAAAGCTAATCCCATTACGACAATAAAGAATTTCGATTTAGTTCTTAAGGTTAAAAAATAAGAATTTTCAAAATATTTGCCTTTAGCGGCTAAAAGCATTTTACACTCTTTTCTAACAGGAGAACTAAGTAATTCAGAAAGAATAAGTATGCATATAAAACCTATTGTCATACTAATACATCCCCCGATAAGAATAACAAGGACATTTTTAAATTCTTCGTTAGCTAACCTATCTATTAAAATAAGGCCGCTTATTGTTATAACGCTCACTTGTATAAATAATGTTCCAATCCATAGATTTATTTTTTTAAGTGACTCAAGCGATTCAAGAAGAGTTGCGGCAGAGATATTAGGACGAAAATGACCCTTTAAAATATTATCATTAAGAATTCTAAATTCTTTTTTTTCATATTTTTTTCCTAAAAATTTTCTGAGAAGACCATATCTTAAAAAACAAAACAAACTAACAATTATTACTAATATTGTAAAACTGTAAATAAATAATTTTAATATTTCAAAAGATTCATACTCAAGCTGAACAATAACAAAGAAAAGTCCAAAAAAGGCAGCTAAAATACCCCAAATTTTTGAAAGAAAACCGATAGCAAAACAATAAGGCGTTCTTTTTATCAACCAATTGAATAATTTAATAAACATAAAATTTATTTATAATAAGATTTTAAGGCCGTAATAAAATCCCAGAATTAAAAAAACAGGCAGCATTAACCACCCGATGAATATAATTGCTCCGAGAATCAAAACTAAAATTTCACAAACAATCCCGGCAATAATTACAAAAATTCTGACAACCGCGCCTATTCCCCGCGAAATAATATTAAAGCTAAAAGTATCAAAATATCTATGGATGTCAAATCCCCTGCCATAAGAATATTTATATTTTCGCCAATGAGAAAAAAGAGTTTTTAGAAGCAAGGGAATGGAAAAATAATTAAAATTAAACAAAAGAAAATTTCGCCATGTCTTTAGTATCTCTTTTGGCGTTTCAAAAAAATACCAAACAATAAATTGAAACACTATGCTTTGTTCCATAATTTATAATTTTATTAGTTTAATACCTGTGCCTGATATTTGACCTCCGGCAAAAATTAAAATTCCCGCAAAAATTGACCAAGCGACAAGATTTAAAAGTTTAGGCAAGGTATCCTTGGGAAGCATTTTTCCTAATTGTTTTTCCATTTGTTCATCCATCGCTTCCTGCATTTGTTCTTCAGGGGTTAAATTTCCAGAAGAATTATTGATTTTCTCGTTGTTCTCAGCAGGTAAAGAAAAAATTTCCGGAACAGGTGTTTTAACGGTAAAGATATTATAAGAAGAATAAAGACCCCAGCCAATTACAAAAAGCCCGGCAAATAATAAAATCCAGCCAAAAATTGATTTGTATGCCATATTAAAATCCTATTCCCGCTACTCCTGTGTGGACAAACTTAGTTAAATACCACCAGGCGACAACAAGAACAATTACAAAAGTTAAAAAATCTATTAAACTATTCATATTTCCTACGGGGTGTATATGCTTATTATATTATATTTTTAAAATTAAAACAAGAAACCCCCCTCTTTTCGCGCTTGCGCAAAAGAGGGGGGTTGATTTTTTAATTAAAATGGAAGTTTATTGGTTGTTTTGAGGTAATAAAGAACGCCGCCAACAACTACCACAATAGCTACTAAAACAATTGGATCTGTTAAAGACATAGTTTTGTTTCACTGGGTGAATTTATTATTATTTATTATTCGACCTTTTCAAAATTAGGACTGATAATTTTTAAAATTTGAGAGCTTTTCTTTTTTATATTCAATTTTTTATTGAACAAGCCTGCTTCCAGTATCAATCCGTCCATTGTTCCTAAAAGAAATAAAGTAGTAAATTTTAAATCTACATTCCCCTTCCATTTTTTTTCTTTAAATATTTCTTTCAGAGAGGCCTGAAATTGAGTATTAATTTTTTTTCTCAAGTTGGCAGTATAATCTATAATCTCAAAGTCAAGGTCAGGGCTTTTCAAAAAACATGATTTAATGAGATTTTTTTCTTTTAAACCAAAACAAAGATAGTTTTGAATTAACAGAGAAAGCTTTTGTTCCGAGGTCTCTGCTTGTTCCACTCCCCTATTTATAGTTTTAAATAAATTTTCATAAGAATTTTCCAGCACTTTCAGGTATAATTCTTTTTTACTTTTAAAATGATAGTAAAGAGCGGCTTTGGTAATATTCAAATGTTTAGCAATGCTTCCCATCGAAATTCCCAGAAAACCAAACTCGGAAAAAAGCTCCGACGCGGTTTCAAATATTCGTTTTTTAGAATCAGCAGCAATATTCATTTTCATTATTTACTTACCGCTCGGTAAGTGATTATTTTAGAATAACCTGACCATCCCTGCCTGTCAATAGTCCACTTGTGGATAATAAGGATATTATAGTATAATAAAGTAATGAATATTTTTGACCTACATTTTAATCCTAAGGCAAAAGAAGAAATCCTTTTTGACAGCTTTATTTATGAACCGGAAAACGAAGCGGAAAAACGGCTGGGAAACTTGTTTATTGTGGGCGAGCTTGGCAATGCCCTGCCCCAGCACTCCCGATTTTTAAATGATTTGGCTTCTCTTATTAAAAAAGAATATTATTATTCTCTGCAGCGTTCTCCAGAGCAATCGTTAAAACAAGCCCTGAAAAAAGCAAATGAGTTTTTGTCTCAACAGACAAAAAAAGGAGATGTAAGCTGGTTGGGAAATATTCAATTTACCATTCTTGCTATCAGCCCCAAATCTTTAAGCGCGAATTCAGAGCTTAATTTTGCTAAAATTGGAAAATCTAAAATTTTTTTATTAAGGTCCGGCCAGATTTTTAATATTGGCAAAAATCTGGACTCTCAGGAGATTGAACCCTATCCTTTGAAGGTTTTTGGAAATATTGTAAGCGGCAAAGCGATTCAGAATGATAAAATTCTAATTTTATCTGCTCAAGTTTCCGAGGCCTTTGAATTGGAGAAAATAACAGAAGAAATAGCTGAATCGACAGAGCCTGTAAAAAAAATCCTGAAAAATAAAGAAAAAATCTTTAAAGAAATCTCCGGCATTTGCGTTTTAATCAATCTAACTTCAAAAACTTTATTAAAAGAAGCGATAACCTTTGAAAAAGACAAAGAGTCCCGCTTAAATTTTAATTTTGCTTTTATTTCTAAGCTTAGTCAAAAAATTAAATTTCCAAAAATTAAAATACCTGGTTTTAAAATCCCTGTTTTTAAAACTCCTGAAGTCAAAACTCCTAATTTAAAGTTTCCCACCTTTCCCCCGATTAAAGAAAAATTAACTTTATCTTTTTCAAAAAATAAAAAAAAGATTAATAGAAATTTAATTTTAGTTTTTGGCTTAATTATTGTTCTTGCCTTAGGATTTACTTTATTCAAAAAAGAGCAAGAAGAAAAAATAAAAGATTTCCAAAATAAAATAGAAAGTGTAAAAGAAAAAACTCTTCAGGCAGAAAGCTTTTTAATCATCAAAAATGAAAAAGAGGCAAATCTTTTATTTCAAGAGGCGCTGCAAGAAATTATACCTTTAACAGAACAAAAAAGTTCCCAAAAAGATGAAATTTTAGGCCTAAAGGATTCTATTGAAAAACAGCTTGAAGATTTAAATAAAATAAAAAACATTGACCAGCCCGAGCTTTATTCAGGCGATTTTCCAAAACAAGAGAAACCCTCCTGTCCAGCGGGAAAAGAACCGCCTAATGATTTTAAGATGGATTTGGCTTGCTCTTTTCGTTCTAGCTTATATTTTTTAGACAAGCAATCCGGCGAGATTATAAGATATCCTTATTTGGGAAATTCTCAATGGGGAGCTTCCCAAATTTGGTTAAAATCTTCTGAAAAAACCACTCAAGCTAAAAGCATGACTATAGACGGAAGTATTTGGATTTTAACCAAAGATAATCAAATTGATAGATATTATATTGGCTCTTATAAAGAAACCCTGACTCTTGATTTTTATCCTAAATTAGAAAAACCGTCTAAGATTTTTACTGATTCTCGCTCTCCCGAGCTTTATATCCTTGAACCATCTAAGAACCGTCTTATTATTCTTAGTAAAACCGGAGAAATAATTAAGCAGTATCAGAGCGATAAATTTGACGATTTAAAGGATTTTTCTATATCTGAAGACAGTAAAACAATTTATCTCTTAAACGGCTCAACCGTTTACCAAATCCAACTTTAGAATAGTTTTATAATTAAATAATTTTTGACAAAAGAATTAAATTTAGTATAATATAAATAATGAATGACATTCTCAAAAAACTTAATAAATATTATCTTAAATCGCGCTATCCAGATTTAATTTATGAGCCCTTATCTAATCCTGACAAAAATTTTACCAAAATTTATTTGGAAAAAACTAAAAAACTTTTTTTATGGTTGCAAAAACAATAAAATTTCCCAAGAAAATAGTTAATCACTACATCCAAAACCTTGAAGAAAAAATTAAAATAAAGGGAGTGCTTTTATTTGGTTCTTTTGCTTGGGGGAAACCTACTAAGCATAGTGATGTAGATTTAGTTGTTATTTCTCCTGACTTTAATAAAAGAAATTTTGACCAAAGATTGGACTTGCTTACTGATATTCGGGATGATATTACTTATAAAATTGCCATGGATATTATTGGCTATACCCCTAAAGAATTTACTGAAATTGAAAAACATTCTGCTATCATGTCTCTTGCCAAAAAAAAAGGCAAGTGGATTTATAAAGAAAAAAATAATCTAAAATAAAGATTTTTAGAGATTAAAAAACTCCGCCTTGGCGGAGTTTTTATTTTTGAAATTTTACAAATTTAAAATCTATTTTCTTCAACAATGAATTCACCTTTTTTCTTTTTCTTTTTTTTTAGTATTTCGTAAATAAGAACGCCGATTAAGAGAAGTATAGGAATAATTAAATATAGGCATTTAAATAAGAGCGCTAAAATAATCAAGACAAGCAAAACAACAATTAAGTCCATATATTTCTTTTCCTCCTCCCTCTTTTTCTTTCTTGATAAAATAAACAAAACAGTTAATATGATTGCTAAAATAGTTAAGATAAGACAACTGTTTTCTATGTCAAAGAGACCGCCAATTGCCGCTAAAAATTTATCTAAATTAGATTCTGACTCTTCTTCAACTTGAGTTATGGCGGCTTCTAATTCTTTTATTTTTTCTTCAATTTCTTCAATTTTTTCCTCATCAGTTAGTTCTGCTGGAGCCTCGCCAGGCAAAGCAGGAGTTCCTTCTATTATAGGTGGAGCTTCCGCTATTGGAGGCGATGGCGGAATCGGTGGTGTTGGTGGTGTTGGGGGCGCTGGAGGTGTTGGAAGTTCCCCGCAACAAGGGTCGCCTTCTCCTAAAGCTAAAGTAGTAAAGCTATGCTCAAACCCAACTGTTGCCGGTGAAGCGTGAGAAACACATCGGAAATAATAAGTAGTGCTTGTTGCAAGACCAGTAAGTATTACTGTGTGGCTTGTAGTTCCATTTTCGTTTATAGGGGGAATGTTATCTGTTTCTAATGTAGTAGATGGGTAACCGTAATTCGGATGATTTAAATCAAATGTTCCTGATTCAGTTCCATAAACTACCCTGCTTGTAGCATTATAACTGGTTAGCCAATGAATAATAGCGTCACATGGACCAATGCAAGTAGTATCTTCATACCGAATCGTTAATCCAGGCGGCAATCCCCCGCCTCCGCCTCCCCCAGGTGGAGTAGGAGGAGCAGAATCTACTTCGTCGTCATCTGTGGGAGAATCGCAACCAGGGTCGTCTGGGTAATCAATTTCACCATCTCCGTCATTATCAATTCCATCATTGCAAGCGTAAGTTGGCGTATATTCTCCTTGAGAACCGACTATAATATCAAAGCCGGTTGTTTTGCTTTGCCAATCGTTTCCTTTTTCAGATGGAAAGCTGATTTGAAAATCATAATATGTAGTAGTGCTGTTGGCTACATCGGAGAGATAAGTTTCACCATTTTGATAAAACTGAAATAAAGTTTTTTCTCCTGTTGTGCCTCCATATAAATCAGAACCTCCTTGTTCGCTAATGGCTATTAGCAAAGCGCGAGATAAATCATTGTTTGGAATAGCGCCATAATCAGGAAAATTAGGCCAGTTTATTGCTTCTGTCGCGATTGATTTAGTTCCCCCGGTGTTATTTATAACTTCTACCCATTTCGTAATAGTATCTCCTGGCATGAAATTAGTTTCTCCAAATAAAGGATCTTTCTGAAAGTTAATTTCTAAAATACCTGTTGTAGCACAAGCAGGACTGACTAATAAACCAGCGCTAAAAACAGCGATAGAAGTTATTAAAATTGTTTTAAATGTCTTATTCATAATATTTTATTCTGTCTCACCATCACCTGTTTCAGTATCGTCAACAGGAATATCCTCTGGCGTAGTCGCTGGCTCCCCGCCCGCCTGAATGTCCGCAGGACTTTCGGCGGGTTCAATCACTTCAATTATTGGCTCAGGTTCCTCGGCAGCTTCCTCGATGACATCATCTGTTGTTGTCGCCACCACCTCTTCTGTCGTTGTTGCTTCCTCGCCCGCCTGAATGCCTTCGCTTTGGGCGGGTTCAGTGGTTGTAGCCACTTCCTCTGTGGTAGTCGCTTCATCGCTAGTTGCGTCAGTAGTTGTGCTTACGGTTTCTGTTGTCGTTGCCACTTCCTCGCCCGCCTGAATGTCCGCAGGACTTTCGGCGGGTTCCGTGGTTGTCGCCACTTCCTCTGTTGTCGTCGCCTCATCGATAGTTGCGTCAGCAGTTTCAGCTTCTGTTGTTGTCGCTTCCTCGCCCGCGCCACTATCGCCGCCTGTTATTATACTATCATCCGCGCCGCCTAAACTACAGCTATTGCAAGAGCTTCCGGGTATTGAGTAAAGGTCTTCAAAACTAATTCCCGGAGGCAGGGGTTCAAACATTGGAATGCTCACCTCGGAATCCCTAAGCATAAAATTTTCAGAGCCGGTAACGGTTATTTTAATCCAGGTGAATCCGTAAAAATACGGAACAACATCATTATTTTCATCTTGCCATAAAGTGCCATCCCAACCACTAATCCAGCCAGTCCAAACATAGCTTCCGCTATTGGCTATGCCGCTTGCGACAGCATAGGAAATGTCTCCGCCTGAAATATCTCCACTGCAGTCATTATCAGTAATATAAGCAATATCAATTGAAAGTCCGCCATCACCGGAAGCATTAGGAGTTGTCGCTGTCCAGCCAATGGTTAATTGCTGGCTGTAATACACTCCCGGCGCGTGGTACCAGCTGGTAAGACAGTCACCTTGAGAAACACCCTCATTACCGTTGCCGCAGCAACCGTAATGTTCGGCTTGCAGCGGATTTACGTTTATTCCGGTTACGCTCGGCAGACCTAAACCCTGCCAATCACCAACCGTGTCAGTATCATGACCATTCGGCACCCTGCCCAACATATATCCTTCTGGTGCGTCAGGCACTCCAGGATGCCAAATTCCCACTCCTGAATTATAATTTGGCCAAGTAGAAGTAGGAGCTCCCCAATTCATCTGGTCAATAATTATGTTATTGTCATTCTTTAAAATAAGCATATCAGCAGTGTTATCCATTGCAATAGGCGTTCCTCCTAATTGATGAATTGTTATTACTCCATCTATATCAATCTCCCAATACTTCCAGGTGCTGTTAGCGTGAGAAATTAAAGCGTATCCTAAAGCTGGAATATCTACATTAGGATTAATATTCATGCAGTCATCATTGTCACAAATATCCCAATCCTGTAAATTAACAGGTTGAGTACCGGAATTATAAAGCTCTATCCATTCAAATTTTTCTTCGCCGGACGGCCCTTGATGAGCAGCGTCTGGATTATAATAAACTTTATTTATTACCAAATGAGCGCCCCATTGACCACTGATTATTGTATTTTCAATTTTTTCAATGTCTGAAAATCCATTTTTTCCTTCAAAAACAAAAGTGAAATCGCAAGATTGATTTTCTAAAGCCGGGTCGTCATTTGGAAGTGTTGCTGTAAAAGTCCAGTTTTGTTTACTTAAAAAAGTAGTAGTCGTTGAAATAAAACTATCTAAGGATTGAGCAACGCCGCTTAAACCATCTTCAAGCATTAAATCATTACATAAAGTGCCGGTAGCGTTTTCTACTCTGACACTATATTCAAAATCTGCTAAACTGCCGTCATTTTGAACAGTAATAGTTCTAAGAGAGTTTTGAGTATTAGGAATTACTTCCGGCTCAAAATCTAACGCAGAGTCAAGAGAAAAATCTAAAACAGCGGCGCTGTAAATATTGTTTGGAGAATCTTCAATATCATTGAAATAAGCCAATGTCTGCCCCACAGCCGAAATCCCAGCCCAGTTAAGCCCGATAATCAACAACGAACATACAATTTTAATAAAACTATTTCTCATGATTTGTAATTTGTTTTTTCTTCTTAATTTCCGCGTAAATTTTTCTAACTTCATCAAAAATTATAAGCAAGGCGGGAATAATTATCAATAACGCAAATCCTATTGGTTTTCGCGCCGCGTCAACCGCGTATCCCGCGTACGGCACAGAAAATAAAACTTTTCCAATTATTTCTTTTTTTAAAACTTCTCTTGTATCAGGCGCGTTATTAGCGTCGCCTTTGGTAATATATGAAGGCACGCCTTCTGTTACCCTCATATCAACTATTCTGTGAGTAGTCGGCGTCTTTGTCTTTGTCATCTCTCCAAAAGTAATAACATCATTAATTTTATAATCACCTGCTGGTTTCACCACTACCACGCTTCCCATTTTAATCGCTGGCTCCATTGAGCCGGAAAGAACTGTCATTGCCTTGAAATTTCCAGGGATTTCAAAAGTTGAAACAATCAGCAAAACCGCAACCAACGCAATCAATCCAATAAAAATGTAATAAATTATTTTAAATATTTTCATATTATAGCCCTGCATTATAATGGTCTGAAATTTCGCTACCGCTTAAAGCTCTTGAATAAACCTTAACCTCGTCAATCAAACCGCTAAAGTAATATCCGATTGTTCCATAACTGCCGATGTAAAAATCCTCTGTGTTATAAGCAATATCCTCTGTGGTTCCTGTTCCTCCAGGAATTTCAGCGCCGTCCACATAAAGTTTTACCGTAGAGCCGTCATAAGTTCCAGTAATATGATGCCAGTTGTCATCCCATATATTTGCCGCGCTTACGTTTGGGGAAGCAACATAACTTCCGTCATATCCTATGTAAAATTTAAGTCCTCCTGTGTTTCCGGTATAAAGATGATAAGAACCCCATCCGCCGCCATAACATTTTCCGGCAATATATCTATGATTTCCAGGCGAACCATTACTCTTAACCCATGCTTCCAATGTTACGAAAGTTGGTTTTAAGCTGTCTGAGTCAGGTATAACAACATTATTATCATTTCCGTCAAATCCCAGCGCTGGATTATATTGTCCGTCTGCCCAGAAATCATCACTGCTTAAAGTTCCGTCATTTCCTCTGCCAGAGGAATCATAAGCAGTAAGCCCCTCTCCTTCATTAAAATGCCAGTTGCCTACTATATCTTTTTGCGTTTGTGTTAATTCAAAAACAATATCAAAGCCGGCTTTGTCGCTCTGGGCTTCGTTGCCTGTTAAAGTAGGAAGCTCCCATTCAACCCGAAAATCTTTTAAACTGCTGCTTGCTAAAAAATAATTAAATTCATCGCCTTGTAAAATTCCTCTTGCTTTCCCTTGATAAACTAAAGTGTCAGTTCCCAAAACAAAATTATCACTTGAATCTTCATCAAGATAAATCAGCAAATCTAAATTTTCCGCCAATTCTCCATCGCCTTCCCCTGGGTTATCGCAAGTAGTATCTGACCCCTCTGGCTGACCCTCTGGTTCGGTGCAACCCATCTCATCATTAACTAAATTAGCAAAAGTAATATGTAAATAGCCGTCTAAACTGCCGGTGTTTTGCAATAATACTTCTTCTGAGCCAGTATCTCCAGGTTTAATATTAAGCGCTTCAAAATGCCAATCAGTAGGGTCATTACCGCCCACTTCCAAATTCAAAGTCCCGGCAGTAAAAGCATTGTCTTCACTGGTTTCAGTGTCATTGAAATAAGCGACAGTTCCGCTAACCGCAGCTGCGGCAACTAAGCCAATTATTGCTGAACTAATTATAATTTTCTTATCCATAATTTTTTAAAATCTTTACAGATTGCCCCAATGCCATAAGGAATGAATTGAGACAATCAAAAAAATTTTAAACTGTTACATAAATCCGCCTGATTACTATAATTGCTGGTCAAGCAAGAATTCAAAAGTCCATACTATTCCATCGCCTTGGTAGTCGTTTCCGGCAATTGGGTCAAACTGGACAGTTAGAGAGTATGTATGGCTCTCCCCTGATGTCATATCTGCATCATAAGAATACCACAAACCGCCTGCATGAGGAGGAGCTATCGCGCTTGTATCATTTACTATGTCATATACTGTTGTTCTGCCATCAGCGTCAACATCCGGAATTTTACCCGCAGCTAACATATCAAATCCATCAGCTGTAAACGCGGTTATTAATAACATCTTGGCCATTTCATCAGCATTCATATTAGGAATAGCAGCTCCTGTATCTCCTATAGGGCTTTCTTCCACATAAGAAGATCGCGCTCCCAGCCAGCCAACCAAACTGCCAACGTTTGTCACGACCATGCTTCCCGATGCCGTATCGCCGGGTGCCATATTGGTTAAGTTAATCGGGGCTCCGGCAGTTTCATTGAGTGTCAAATCAATCGTGCCGGCAGTAAAAGTATTACCGCTGCTTGTTTCGGTATCAAAAAAGTAAGCAATGGTTCCAGTAACTGCAATAGCCGCGACTGCGCCAATAATCGCTAAACTAATTATTATATTTTTACTCATAAGTTCTATAAGTTATTATTATATTTTTAAATCCATCGACCTTTTCTCCTCCTTTAAGCTTTATTTATTTTAACTCCTTTACATTCCCGCTCTTTCAAAAAGAGCGGGATAAAAAACAGTCAATTTCTCTATCTTTATGGACATACACATCCACATCCTGGATCCTCATTACCGCATACACAATCAATAAAACCATCAAAATCATTATCTATGCCATCGGTGCAAAGAGTTGTGCCTGTTTCATAAACATTCACAACATCGTCTGGGTGCGGCGCGTTTGTCTGTAATACCATAAATTCCTCACTGAATGTGCAACTGTCACTTTGATATTCATTGCCAGCGTCTTTGTCCATGTGGAAGCTCTGGCGAATGGTAATTTCATTATCTGTTAAGTCTTTACCGTATCTTCCTAAATAAATCCAGTAAGAAGCAATTTCGTCAACTGTTACTGTGCCGTCAGCAATAATCACATCCCATTCATCTTCATCTATAACACCATCTCCATTGTCGTCAACCCAAACTTCTAAGTCAAACCAAGTAACCTCTGGCAAATAATCATTATCTCCGTAAGGCATACTTGTACATTCTCCTGTACCTGGAGTTGCGCCTTCTGTCCATGTTCCCTTTTGATCAGTACATTCAGGTTCTGTTACATCAACCGTTACACAACACATATCTTTTTTTACTATGTGCTTGTATAAATCGCCTGGATTATTATGTACTGTAAGAGTAATGGGTCCGCTGTACCATGTCTGTGAAGGTTTCATATCGTCAATAGTAACAACCGCGAACGCAGGGTTATTATAACCATTAACAGTTAAATCCAAAGCGCCGGCAGTTATTTTGTTGTTAGGGCTGGTTTCGGTGTCGCTGAAATATGCGATGGTTCCGGTAACCGCAACTGCGGCTACTAAGCCGATAATTGCTAAACTAATTAATATATTTTTGTTCATATTTTTATATTTTTTAAATTATTAATAATTATTTTTTCCTCCCAAAGTTTCCCTCAACACTAATTTCAAATCTTAATTAGTTGTTGGGGTTCGACCTTTTCCCCCACCTATGAATAGGTGGGGGATTTTATGTTAAACTTTCTGATATTCTTTTTTTTAATTGAGTATAAGCATTTTTATGTAATTTTAAATTATCCTCTCTCTTTTTTGCATCTTTTTCTGACTCATACGCTTCATAATAAACTAATTTAAATGGGCCTTTATATTTTGTGTATTTACCTCCCCTGCCACGATTATGTTCTCCTATTCTTCTTCTTAGGTTATTGGTATAGCCTACATATACTTTACTGTCAGCATTCTTTAGGAAATACACATAATACATAATTTACAACTATAATTTAAAATTTTTTCAAAAGAAAAAGCCCAATTTAAAAGGCCTTTTCTCGTCTTATTTCTATTGAAATTTCTAAAACTTTTAATGTCATAGTTAATGTCATAAGCTTTACAATATATACTATACTCTTTTTTCATATTATGTCAAGCATAATGTCTTGTCAAGTATATCGGATAACAAATTAAACAAAAAGGGAAACTATGTCCGAACGCCAAAATTGGGGAGGAAATAATGTTTAACCAAATGACCGAAGTCATTAGTCAAACATCGCCAACTCGGCGCCCAGACATAGTTTCCCTTTTGTCCCCGCAGAGGCGGGGTAGAAAATTAAAAAGCATAGCATATAGCTATACTCCTTAATTTATTACATTATAACACGCCTAACAGAAATGTCAACCCTCTTACGTTCCCAATGTCCTATCTCCCCCATTTTAACCCGTATTAAAATGGTAGTCATGTAATTTAGAAACGTAACAAACTAGGCCGATCGACCTGATTTGTTACGTTTATTATTTTATATTATTCCGAAAAATCTATTTCGCAATTAAAAGATTATATGATATAATGGATAATGAGAGCGTAGAATAATATCAATGTTAGCAGCTTATTTTAACTAATGTCGCGATTTCTGTCGTGATTCTGTCGTGATATCCCAAACTGCTTTAAATAATTTCATGATTAAATATAATTTTTGACAAAAAAATTAAATTTAGTATAATATAAATGATGAATGAGATTCTCAAAAAATGGATACTTTACGCTCAAGCAGATTTAGATGCTGCTCAAAGATTATTTCAAAGTCCAAGGCCTACTAATTGGACATATTTATTAATTCTTTGGCATTGCCATCAAAGTATTGAGAAAATGTTAAAAATGTTAATAATTAAGAAAGGAAAGGAATTATTAAAAATTCACGATTTGCCAAGGTTAGCTAAAATGTCTGAAATATCTTTATCAGAACAGCAAAAGCAGTTTTTGGAAGATCTTAATGAATTTTATTTAAGATCACGGTATCCTGATATAATTTATAAATCTCTTCCTCAACCTGATAAGGATTTTACCATAACTTATTTACAAAAAACTAAAGTTTTTTTCTTATGGCTCAGAAAACAAAAATAAAATTTCCTGAAAAAATAATCAATCACTATATTGAAAATCTCAAAGGAAAAATCAGAGTTAAGGGGGTGCTTTTGTTTGGTTCTTTTGCATGGGGAAAACCCACCAAACATAGTGATGTAGATTTGGTCGTTGTCTCTCCTGATTTTTCAAAAAAGGAATTTAGAAATCGGCTTCAATGGCTTTCACGGATGAGAGATGATGTTACCTATGAAATCGCTATGGATGTCATTGGTTATACTCCTAAAGAATTTACTGAAATTGAGAAACATTCTGCTATTATGTCTCTTGCTAAGAAAAAAGGCAAATGGATTTATAAAGAAAAAAAATAGTTGAAAATAAAAATTCTTAAAAAGAGAAAAATTAAAAAACGCAGCTTATGCTGCGCTTTTTAATTTTAACATATCAATCCCCTACTTCAACTCCACATTAGCGCCGGCTTCTACTATAATAGCTTCATATTTATTAATCGTTAACTACCATTTTAATACGGGTTAAAATGGTAGTCCAGTCCATTTCTAATCATATTTTTAGTGTTAAAAATATCAATAGAATTTAGAAACGTAACAAACTAGGCCGATCGACCTAGTTTGTTATGTTTATTATTTTATATTATTCCGAAAAATCTATTTCGCAATTAAAAGATTATATGATATAATAAAGAATATATGTTTGAGCCAAAATACACAATTACTCATCAAATTCTTAATGATTTAATGAAAGTTGCTGAAATTAAGTCATTAGTTTTGCATACGCCAATCCTCCCTAAGCAGGAATTAAAATTAAGACGGCAGGCGTTAGCGCGAATGATTCATTCTTCTACCAGTATTGAAGGAAATATTTTGAATCGCTATGAAGTGGAAAAAGTTTTGGCTGGTAAAAAAGTTGATGCTCCTCAGCGGGATATTTTTGAAGTCAAAAATTATCGCGACGCGCTATATTATATTTCTAAATTCGTGGAGAAAAAACGAAAAATTACTGCCAAAACAATTTTAGAAATTCATGGCTTAGTCGCTAAAAATACTATTGCTCAAGCTCAATGTGGTCATTTTAGGAAAGATAAAGTTTATGTAGTCGTCCGCCGCGGCAGCAAAATTATCAAGGTTTCTTATACTGGACCAGGAGCTAACCAATTGCCGAAATTAACCGGAAATTTAGTCAAATGGCTTAATCAAGCTGGGAAAAAGAATATTTGTCCCATAATCACAGCCGCTATTGCTCATTCAGAAATTGCCGCTATTCATCCTTTTGCCGACGGCAATGGCAGAACTGCTCGCCTTTTAGCTACTTTAATTCTTTACCAAAGAGGATATGATTTCCGTAAATTTTTTGCCTTAGAAAGTTATTATAATCAGAACAGACCGGCATATTATAAAGCAATTCATTTAGGTAAAAATTATAAAGAACGGGCGCAGGGCGATTTAACTATTTGGCTGGAATATTTTATCAAAGGATTTAAAACTGAAATGGAAAGTATTAAGAATACTGTTATACCTTTAAGCTTGGACGTTAAGATGAAAGGCAAAATCGGTGGACAGGTGTATCTGGATAAAAATCAGATTAAGATCGTTGATTTTATGATGACAATGGGCAGAATTGACAGTAATGATGTAGTTGATATTTTAAGTGTGGCAAAAAGAACAGCCCAGCTATATTTGCAAGATTTAGTAAAACTAAAATTACTTAGAAAAGAAGAAAAAGGACCAGCCAGTTTTTATGTATTAAATACTTGATTGCGTGGTTTTTTGCGCGATTATTGCGTGATTTTAAAACCTGAAGTCCGTTAAAATGTACGTTATTTGTCCGTATTAAAAGGAACATAAAAAGCGCAGCATAAGCTGCGCTTTTTAATTTTAATATATCAATCCCCTACTTCAACTCCACATTAGCGCCGGCTTCCACAAATTTCTTTTTCATTTCTTCTGCTTCTTCTTTCTTCACGTTTTCTTTAACTGTCTGTGGCTCGGACGCGGCCGCGTCAACTAAATCCTTCGCTTCTTTTAATCCTTTTTCAGTAATATCCCGAACTGTTTTAATTACTTCAATTTTCTTGTCCCCTATTGCTGTTAAAACAACAGTGAACACGCTTTTTTCTGCTTCGCCCGCATCAGCGCCTGCGGCAGGACCCGCGGCAACCGCTACCGGAGCGGCAGCTGAAACACCAAACTTTTCCTCTAAGATTTTTACTAATTCAGCTAAATCCAAAACAGACATCTGCTCAATCTCTTCCACTAATTTTTTAAACTTCTTCGGCACTTCTATGTCTTTTTTTTCTTCCTCTTTAGGTTTTTCCTCTTTTACTTCCTTTTTAGGTTCTTCAGGTTTTTCCTGAGGTTTTTCTTCTGTTTTTGGAGCTTCCTCTTTCGGCTTTTCCTCTATTTTTGGAGCTTCTTCTTTCGTTTCTTTAACTTTTTCGTCTTTTTTTTCTTCAGTCATAGTTTATTAATTTCTAATTTCTAATTTCTAATTTTTATTAAATATCTAATTTCTAATTTTCAAACTGTTTAGAAATTAATTTATTGTCCCGCCTTGCGGGATCCCGCTTTGGCGGGAAAAATTTAATAGAAATTGCCAGCCCGAGGCTGGTCCCGCAAAGCGGGAAAAATTGAAAATTGAAAATTTTATGTTTTATATTTTATATCTTGGCTTGTTTTAAAACACATATTAGACCTTTAATATTACCTTGCAAAACTCGAACAAAACCGGAAATCGGCGATTGCATGCTTCCCGCCATTTTCGCTAAAAGTTCTTGCCTTGAAGGCAGGTTTGATAAAACAATCGCTTGCTCTTGTTCAATAAATTCTTTTTCTAAAATTCCCGCTAAAATTTTTAAATCTTTGTTTTGTTTTGAAAATCTGCCTAAGATTTTAAACGGCGCAACTTCGTCTTTATAGCCAAATCCTAAAGCTATTTCTCCTTCAAGCGTTTTTGTTTTTTCAGCGATTTCTTTGTCAAAATCCTTAAGAACCAAATGAGTCAAGCTTTTTTTTGCTACTTTGAACTCGCAATCTTCTGCTCTCATTTGTTTTCTCAATTCAGTCATTTTCGCCACTCCTAAGCCGGTAAAATCCACAAAAACCATTGATTTTTGCTTGTCAACTTTTTCTTTTAAATCTTTGATATTTACTTGTTTTTGTTCTTTTGTTAATGCCATAAAAAATCTGCGTTACCGCAGACAATATAAAAACTATATATTGCCTCGATGGGACTTACTGCGCCTCGCCGAAGTCCCGCTAATCGGGACGAAGGCGGGTGTTGCCCATTGTCTGCGGCTATTTATTATTCTAATTTTATTAACAACCTTTTGCCATATTGTCTTAATTATAATCTTTTTTATTTTTCTGTCAATAGCTGGACAATAGTTTTAATTTCAAGTCCAGCATTTTCCAGAATTTGTAATATTTTTTTTGCTGTCCATTTTCATGTATAACACATATAACACGATCGTTGTATATGTGTTATACTCTTAGATTTTTAATTTTTCAAATATTTTGCTTTAGCGATATTATGTTGCTCTAAATTTTTACTGAAAATTGTTTCGCCGGTTGGGGCAGATAAATAATACCAATACGCGCTGTCTTTAGGATAGATTGCCACTTTTATACTATCAAGTCCAGGGTTGCAAATCGGCCCGATAGGCAATCCTAAATATTTATAAGTATTATACGGTGAATCAATTTGTGTCTCTTCTGTTGATGTTTTGACTGTATTTTTACCGGTAATGTAAGCAATAGTGGCGCAAACCTGTAAGGGCATTTTAGCATTTAATCGTTTCCATAAAATTCCAGAGACAATTTGCTTGTCTTCAAATGTTCTCACTTCTTTTTCAATCAAGGAAGCCATTATTATAATTTCAAAAATAGTTTTATTTTGCTTTTCAATTTCCTGCCTAAGTTCCAATGTTAATTTCTCGTCAAAATTATCTAAAAAGATTTTAGTTATTTGTTCAGGATTTTCCTGTCCGGAAAAATAATATGTGTCAGGAAATAAAAAACCCTCTAAATTAACATTTCCCAAACTATCATTCCCTAAACTATCATTTTCTGGCGCATCTTTTAAAAACTCAAATTCATCTTTAAACCAGCCAGCATCCAATGTAACGAGATCGCTTCTCGTTACATTTTCAGCTAAACGAGAATCTATTTGTTCAAGCGTAAAACCTTCAGGAATTGTTATTTTTATTTTATAATTTTCTCCATTGATGATTTTTTCAGCGATAGTCAAAAAAGTGTCATCAGTTCTAAATGAATAAACGCCTGCTTTTAATTGTCTTGATTTTTCTTTCCACGACACAAAAGCGCAAAAAGGAAGCTCCATTTGAATAAATCCTTGTTTTTTTAAATCTTCGGCGATTTCAATCAGACCATTGCCTTGTTTAATTTCAAAAAAACCGCTTTTACGACACGGCAAAAGCCATGCGTATATTGAAAACAAAAAAACAAATATAAAAACAAAAAAACTAATTAAAACAACTAAAATCTTTTTCATAAAAATTACACCGACCCGACCCGTGTTTTTATTTACACACGTCGGGTCTGTGTTTTTACTTCTAACTATAAATTATCAAAAAATTAAAGAAATTACAAATTTTAAATAAAAAAAAGAAGAGAAATAAATAAGGACATTAATTGTCACCATTCTCTTCTGTTATATATTTTGGCTCAAAGCTTATCCTGCCGCTTTTTCTTCTATGTTCATCACTAATGCCGGCGGCGTTGATAGCTCTAAAGGAAAGTCGCTAACCATATATTCACCTGCCCATTCAACATATGCTCCTTCAGTTGTAAAGAAGAATATGGCGTCGCCGTTAGTGCCATAGCTTCCATCAAGAGCTGGGCTTTCTACTACTTGTCCTCCTGCTTGATAGCTTCCATGCGGATCGTCTACTATTTGTTCTCCAGTTGTCAATTTGCTATTGACACTAGACACTTTCCCTTTCGCCGTGTAAAATGCCATCACTTTTCCATAGCTCACTAAGTATATATAGAATACTTTATTCTGGTCATTTAACAACTGCAGTCTCCTTATTAGATTTTCCCTTTCTAAGCTTTTGTCAAGCTCTGGTGGTGGCGAAGCTACAGTTAATCTTTGCTGATTTTTTTCTGTAAATCCAGCTTCTGCTCTCTGGGTTTCGCCAGAAGACCCTTCTTTGTTCTCATCAAGACATCCGCACATAAGTACTGCCAAAATCAATAAAATCCCTACCAATATCATCTTTTTTTTCATTTTTTTCACCATATCATCTTATCTACGTGTAGCGGCAATTTGTCTTTGAATATCTTTCTGTTTGCCATTTCACTCCTCGCATTGTATTTAGCTACAAGATTTTTATCTTGGTTTATCAGTCCCAATTTAATTCTATTAAGTCTATTATATTCTTGTTTGGTTTGATAGCCCCAAGTTGTCACATTGCCGTACGTCTCTTTGAATTCCTTTACCTCTGTTTTTGTGTTTTCTATCTGCTGTCTATTTGCCACTATCTTTTCATGCTGTGTCTTAAACCACTCGTAGTTATATAGAGCATTGTCTGCATCATAGGTTTTATCTATGATCTTTCCCGCGCTGTCTACTTGCGTCGTCACTGTTTTCACTGGCAGAAATATTATTTTTAATACCCATAATCCGCCTATCACTAGAATTATTATTGCCAGCACTCCGATTCCTTTCAAAATAGTATTCTCCGTCATTTTTCACCTCTTTTGTTTTTTTTCGATTCGCTATCTTTTTTTATAAACTCATTCAGTTCATTAAAAATAAAGATTTACTTATTTTTCTTTATTTCCTTGCCAAAATCGTTAAGATAGCTAAATTACCTACTAAATTTAATAAGCAATTTAGCCATCTCAACATTTTTAATTTTAAAAGACCAATTTTAAAATCCTGAACATCAGGATTATTATATACATAATAACAGATAATAATTTTTTGTCAAGCAAAATTTACAAATTACACCGACCCGACCCGTGTTTTTCTATTTCTCAATTAAGGGGACAAAGGCAAAGCCGGGAAATTCGGTTTCTTCAAATTCTTTTTCTGATTTTTTGACTAAAAGCCAGATTGAGGAAAGGACTGGCGTGACCATTCTGCCGCCATTTTTCAGCTGTTCTCTCCACGGCTCAGGGATTTTTTCTTGTTGAACTGCGGCTGAGACCAGAATTTTATCATAAGGCGCTTGTTTTTTATATCCTTTTGAGCCGTCAGCGCAAACAATCTCCACAACCCCCTTCTCTATAAAATTATACTTTGTTATATTTTCCTTTCCAAATTTTGATAATTCTGGCACAACTTCAATAGAAATCACTCTACCCTTATCCCCTACAATGTGAGCCAAAAGCGCGGTTGTCCAGCCAGAGCCAGAACCAATATCCAGAATTTTATCTCCAGGTTTCGGCTGAAGATGTTCCAACATAAAAGCCACTACCAATGGCTGAGAAATTGTCTGGCCATAACCAATAGGAATAGGTTGATCTAACTCAGATAAATGCTTTATGTCTTCTGGTCCGCCTGCAACGCCTTCGGCGTAGCCGATGCGGGCAGGCATAAAATCATTCCTTTTAATTTTCCTAAACGCCTCAATTATTCTCGGCGTCTTCAACCACCCATCTTCAATTAAATTATCTATTAAATTATTCATATCTCAATGCGTCAATTGGGCTTATTTAGTAAAAAATTGCTTGATTTCTTCTGGCCTTAATAATCTGACATCATCAGCCGCTGTAGACAACCCAAATGATTGACCTTTGGGAATGCCAATATATTGAACAGTTTTATTAAATGCTTGAACTTCTTCTACGGCTGGCACTAAATCAGTATCAGAGCTTATTAGATATGCTGTGTCGTATTTATTTTGTCGGGCAAACCTAATCATTTCTACCGCTAAACGAACATCAACGCCTTTCTCATGATAACTCTTATCAGGATGTTGAATAATTTGACCAAGTGTAATAGCAATATTTTGTTGTTGAAGTTTTCCAATAAGTTTTTGTTGACTTGCGTATAATTGCTCACTTTTAGGATTATTCCGCTTTCGCTTTATCGCTCCAATATAATATCTTATTTCTATTAAATTATTTGGTTGAATGAGCCATTCAGCAAATTTTTTAAATTGAAAATTAAGTAAACTGAATTTTTTATCAAGCCGAAAATTTAATTCTTTTAATTTAAAATAAAAATTTCCGCCGTCAATAAAAACAAAAACTTTCTTATTGTTCATATAAAAAAAGACTGCCGTCCCGGCAAGCCGAGAGAGCAGTGGGATTAACTACTTTAATTATAGCAAAGCCAAAAACCTTGTCAAGAGCTAAATTATAAAAATTTAAAATTTTAAACATAATTGTTTATTCGTATTTTCTTAACGCATCAACCGGCTTAAGTTTAGCTGCGGCTCTGGCAGGAAAAAATCCTGCCAAACATCCTATAGAAAATGAAAAAACTAAAGCGAAAACAATCATCCATGGAGAAATGGTTGTTGTAAAATAAAATGTGGGATTAATCTGGCCATAATAATCAATTACCTTAGCAAGAATGCTTCCAAGTAATACTCCGCCTATACCGCCAAAAATTCCCACTATTCCCGCTTCAATTAAAAAAATTGATAGAATCGCCGAATTTTTAGCTCCAATCGCTTTCATAATTCCAATTTCTTTGGTTCTTTCCCTAACTGAAGTGAACATGCTGTTTGTAATTCCAATACCGCCCACGACAATAGCAATGCTGGCAAATCCAATAATAACAACTTGAATTATATCTAAAATAGTACCGGTTATCTCTCCCATTTTTTCTGAAGTAATTACGCTAAAATCAGCAACATCAGTGCCAGCTCTTCTTTTTCTTGTCTTTTCTAAACTGTCTTCAATCTCTGTTTTCACGACATTCTCGTCTGCTCCTTCTTTAAGTTTAACTATTGCGTACGCTGCAGTCCCTTGTTTTTCTCCTGTTAAATTTTGATATACCTTCATATCCATATAAGCCATACTGTCGTCCTGCTTGCTTCCCAAAGAGTTTAATATGCCGGCTACCTCAAACTTTTTTCCTTTTATCACCATTTCTGAACCGGCTTTTATTTTTTTTGAAAAAATTTCATTAGCTATATATTGACCAATTAAAATCTGATTTCCCTTGCTCGGCCATCTTCCTTCAGCTAAACTCCAACCCTGAAAAATACTCAAAACATCCAAGCTTTCTTTCCATGGGTCATAACCACACATTGCGATTTGCTTTGATTCGTCCTTATATCTTGCAATGGTCCCTGTATAAGAAAATCCTAAAACTTTATCTACGCCTTTTGCTTTTTTAATTGCCTCAATGTCTTGTTTTTGCAGTTTCGCGCCGCCAAACATCATGCTGGTAAAAATATCTTCCTCGCCTCCGGGCATTACCATAATCATTTCCCCGCCCATTGCCTGTAATTGTTTGTTAATGGTTGTTTTTAGTCCTTCGCTTAAAGAAAGCAAGGAAATTATTAAAAACACGCCAATAATAATACCTAAAACAGTCAAGAAACTTCTTAAACGTCTGGTTCTTATGTTTCTTAAGGCGATTTTAAAATATTCTCTTTGGTCTTCCATAAAACTTTCTCAGCTGCTAAATGATTTTTAGTTATTTGCCCGTCTTTAATGTTAATTATTTCTTCGGCGTAATTTGCGATATTAGGATCATGGGTTACAACAATCATTGTTTTACCTTGTTTTATATGAAAATCTTTTAAAAATTCCATTATCATTTTTCCAGTGGTTGAATCAAGGTTTCCTGTTGGTTCATCGGCTATAATTACTTCCGGATTATTGGCAAAGGCTCTTGCCATCGCTACCCTTTGTCTTTCGCCGCCGGAAAGCTCCGCCGGCTGGTGAATCATTCTTTTTTCCAACCCAACCATTTTTAAAATTTTTTCTGCTTTTTCTTTTCTTTCTAAGAACGGAACTCTCTGAAATACCATAGGGAGCATTACATTTTCTAAACAATTAATGTTTGGAAGCAAATTAAACTCTTGAAAAACAAACCCCAATACTTTTCCCCTAAGCTGAGCAAGCTGACTTTCCGACATTTTTGTAATATCTTCTCCTTTTAAATAAACCTTTCCCTTGGTTGGAAAATCCAAACAGCCAATTATATTTAAAAGAGTGGATTTTCCAGACCCGGAAGCGCCCATAATAGCGACAAAAGCGCCTGGATTAATTTCCAGGCTTAGTCCTCTTAGAGCGGCTAATTCTGTTTTTCCCAACTGATAAATCTTCCAAACATTTTCTAATTTAATAATTGGTTCCATAATCATTTTTAATTGGGCAAGATTACTTTTTCTCCGGCTTTGAGTCCAGAAATAATTTCTATCATATCGTCACTGCCCAAAAGACCTGTTTTTACTTCTCTCTCTTTAATGTTGTTGTTTTCAAGAACCTCAATCATTATTTTGTCGTCCTTTTTTTGAATGGCTTCTTCGGGAATAATTAAAACATTTTCTTTGAAAGCTGTTTTGATAACAAGGTCAGTTGTCATTCCTGGTTTAATTTTTTCCGGTATCTCTTCAAGGTCAATAATTACTCGATAATAGACAACTCCTTCAATTAGTTTTTCAGCAGGGTCAATGCTTATAATTTTTCCATTAAAAATTTTATCAGGGAAAGCAATAAAAAAAATATCTGCTGGGTTGCCGATGCTCATTTTCACTATATCCTCTTCATAAATATCAACTTCAATTTGAAACGGCGCCGCTGGAATTAAAGATATTACTGTGTTTTTTGCCATTTCCCCTGCTTTTTGTGATATTTTTGTGATTTGTCCTTGAACAGGACTTTTTAAAACACAGTCCTGAATTTGATTTTCTAAAAGCGAAACACTAGCTTGAGCTTGTTTTACTTGAGCTTGATATAAATCAATATCTGCGGGACGGGGGTCTGCTTTTTTCAAAGCAAGTTCATTTTGCGCTTTTTCTAAAGCTCCTTTAGCAGTAGAAAGAGCCGCTTGCGCAGTATTAATATTTGATTCATTTGTAAGTTTAGCGGAAGAAATTGTTTGTTGAGAATTAATAAGGTTGGTTAGGGCCGTATTGATATAAGATTTTTCTGTATCTAAAGAGCTTTTATCAGCAGAGCTTACTGAATTTTCATAAACAGGTGTTTCTGTCGTATTTCGGATAATGGTTATCGCGTTATAAGTATTATTTAAAGCGTTTTTTGTTTCTCTAAGCGCGATATCAATATTTTCTTGAATAGGATTATTTTTAGCGATATTTAAATAAGATTGCGTTTGATTCCTGGCGTTTTCTATTACATTTTTATTTTCTTTAACAAGAGTGCTTTCTTGGTTACCTCCGCTGAAATAGGTTTCTTGAATTGAGTTTGCTGTGTTATAAGCGTTATAAATTTTTAAGTAAGCGTCATTTAAAATATTTAGAGCGTCTTCATAGCTTTGATTTAGATTTTCTTCTGCTTCTGCTTTCGTATCTGTTAAGTTCTGTTCAGCGTCTTCAACAGCTGTTTGCGCGTTGGCAACAGCGGTTTCTGTTATTTTAATTTCTTCCTGACTAAAACCAGCTAAAAGCTGATTAAGTTTTGCTTCGGCTAAATTTAAAGAGGCCTTAGCTTCAGTAAGTTGAATAGTAAGCTGGCTTGCGCCAAGCTTTGCCAAAAAACCGCCGGATTTTACCATGTCCCCTACTTTTACATAGATTTTTTCAATTCTTCCGCTGGTTTTAAAGCCAAGATTTATTTCCTCTCCTCTTTTCACTGTTCCGGTTTCTGAAATTTCTTGAACAATATCTCCCCTTATTACCGTAACCAAAGAATATTCCGGCCCTTCTTCCTTCAAGAAAAATTGATAAACCAAAAAACCCAAAACAAGCGCGATTATACTTACTATTAAAATTATTTTCTTAGCCATTATCTCACTATATCATTATCCCAAATATCAATCAATAAAAAACCGACGAAAGACATGCTTCCGTCGGTTTTTGTTTATTTCTATTCACCTTTTTCCAACCCACAATCTTGTACGAGGTCGGGTCTCGTACATTCTGAGCTCGAAAAAAGAAAAAAAGAAAGAGAAAAGATTTATTCGCCAACAAATGGTTTTTCTGCTTTTCCGTCAGCAAACGCTTTTTCTATTTCCTCGTCAATAATGGCACTACTGATAAGCCCGATTTTTTCTAAAATCTTTGGCTGAAGTTCACGAGAACGAATAGCCATCGGACTAGAATGCAAAAGAATTAGTTCGTCAATTTCTTCATCTGAGAATAAATCGGCATAAATTTTTTCAATTGCATCCATTATTTTGACACCCACCGCGTTCATTACTTCGCTAAATTTGTCGAGCACCTCTTCATTTCCAATTTCTGTCCTTATTTGTGTTATCATATGTTCAACTATAAGGACGTATTGCTTCCTTGATTCACTTACCTCTAAAAATTTTTTAACTTTTTCCATACTGGCCATTTTTACCTCCGGAGGAGAATAATATTATTCTCCTGCCGATTGAAATTCCAAAATTCGCCTAAATTCGTGTCAATATTTGTCAAAATTTGCGATTATTAGAACCTCAATCAGCAGGAGAATATTCCACGGGGACGGGGATGACTTCCCCGACTGTTTTCTCTTTCTTTTTATTTTGTTTTTCTAAAGAACTGTCAATAAAGAAAAACAGACGTCTAAAGGAGAGGTCTGTTTTTCGTGAATAATTAAAATCGGTATCTCTCTCCTTAACATTTTTAATTATACCATAAAGTGAAAAAATGTCAATAGTTTTGAGCAAGAAATGTAAATTGTAAAAAATAATGCTCAAGATCTTTAAAAGAGCTTTTGTAGTTTTTTCCTCCAAGAAGAGCGTCGCAAAATATTTCTCGCAATCTTCCGATTTCCCGAAGACGGCCGCGCCAGCGAGCGTCTTCAAGCGTTAAGTCAAAAAGTTCTAATGCCCGTTCAGCCGCGTTTTGAAAAAGCTTTTCGTTTTTATTCTGCCATTTGCTTGTTCTATTCACTTCGCTTCCTATGTTTGATAGTTGTTCTGCCAAAGAAAGTTCAAACCATTTCCCTTCTGCTAATTCTTTATGAAAAAATTTTCTCATTTTATTAATTTTTCTACAATATTTCTAATTTTTTGCTGAATTTCAGAATTATCAACTCCTCGGGAACGATTTCCAAAAGATGGTTTTAGATTAATTACAGAATCAAACTCAATCCAATCTTCGTTGGTTATTTCAGGATAAAGATTAATACCCCAGGTGTATTCGCGTTTTGAACTTTCTGCTTCCATAAGCTCAACTTCTCCGTCAGCGTGAAGCTCTCCGCCAATTGCCATAATTTCTTGTTCTATATCAACTACTGCTTTGACAAAATCTCCAAATTGTTTTTCCGCAATTTGTTTAAGTTCTTCCTTACTAATTGAATCTTTGATAATTTTTATTTTCATTTTTATGGCAGGGGTGCCAGGATTTGAACCCGAACTAATGGTTTTGGAGACCATTGTGCTACCATTAACACCACACCCCCATATTTAGATTATTTATAGTCAACTTTGTTTTTATCTGCTATGGAATAAATCCATTGAAGAGGATTTGTTTTTTCAATAGATTCTGCTATTTCTTTAGCAGATTTTGTATTGAGTTTCTTTTTTGAAAAAACCTGCCAGGTTTTTCTATTTTTTCCATCATTAGAAAAATATTCCTGCTGAAGAATCATTTGGTCTAAAATATCAGCGTCTTTAGCTATTAAAGATTCTTTGGTTTTTCTTTGTTCGTATTCTTTAAATAAAGAAATAATTCCTGAAGAATTAGGAATGTTTTCAAGCTGGTCTTTGAGCGCTTGTTCTTCATCTAATTTTGCGTAAAATTTATTAACAAAATTAGCGTCTCCTGTTCTGGCTTCCGCTATATCGTGAAAAAGACACATTTTCATAATCTTATTTTCGTCTGCTTTTTCTAATTTTGCTAAAATCATTCCAATTATAGCAACGCGAAAACTATGGTCAGAGATGTTATCGCTGGTTTTTTCAATCATTTGACATTGAGACCTGAATATCCTTCTCAAGCTCGCTATTTCAAATAAAAAATTAACAATTGAAGATGTTTTTTTCATAAGTTTACCTCTTCATTTCTTTATGCAAAGTGTGCTTGCGGCACCACTTGCAGAATTTTTTCAATTCCAATTTTTTTTCAACTGAAAGTTGACCCTTTGACTTCTGGGTAAAATAATTTATTCTTTTGCACTTTTCACAGCGCAATTTTATAAATGGTTTCTTTTTTGATTTTGCCATAGTTTTAAAATTATGAATAACTTCGGTGAGCCGATGGTCGGACTTGAACCGACGACCTACTCCTTACCATGGAGTTGCTCTACCGCTGAGCTACATCGGCAACCCTATTTTGGGTGCGGTCGGAGTCGAACCGACGGGGCCTAAAAGACAGCGGTTTTACAGACCGATCCCACCCCCTATGGGACTACGCACCCCTGATAATGACTTATCATACCATAAAATAATTATTTGGCAATTGCTTTTTGATGTTTTTTGCGCCATTGCTCTATTTTTTTATGGTCGCCTGACAATAAAATTTTTGGAACTCTCCACTTTACACTTTTTTTAGACAAAAAAATTTCAGGCCTTGTATATTGCGGATATTCTAAAAAATCTGAAAAAGATTCTTGTTTTAAGGATTCTGGTTTAATTACATCAGGGATTAGTCGGCTCACCGTGTCAACTACAACCATTGCCGGCAGTTCTCCGCCGGTTAAAACATACTCGCCTATTGATATTTCTTCATCAGCAATATATTTAACCACTCTTTCGTCAACGCCTTCGTAGCGGCCGCAAATCAAAATAATCTGATTAAATTTTGAAAACTTTTTAGCGATTTTTTGATTAAATTTTTTTCCTTTAGCTGAAAATAAAATTACTTTTGTGTTTTGCTTTTTACTTTTTGTTTTTATTTTCTTAACCGCTTTATAGATTGGTTCAACCTTAAATACCATTCCTGCTCCCCCGCTGTAAGGCCGGTCATCAACTGTTTTATGCTTGTCAACAGTAAAATCTCTAAGATTATGAATATTAATTTTAATTAGCTTCTTTTTTTGAGCGCGCTTAATTATGCTCTCATTAAAATAAGAGTTAAAAATTTCTGGAAATATTGTAATAATATCAAATTTAATCATATTTAATTATATCTTAAACAAAAACCGCGCTATTTAACATAATAGCACGGTTTTCTTTAATCTGTAAACCAAGGTCTACAGTTTAAGATCGTCTAATCCCTCTGAAATTCCTTTTTCAGGGGTTTTTTCTCCGGTACTAGCTTTAGGAGCTGCTCGGCCACCTTCTGGTTCCTCAATTTTTAGGTTAACTCGAGCGTGATTTTTAAGACCAACAATTCGAACTAAATTTCGAATTGAGCGAGCAGTTGCTCCTTGTCTTCCAATCACCTGTCCCATGTCTTCAGAATTTATGCTTAAAGAAAGCAAAACTCCCATTTCGTCAACTTTTCTGTCAACTTTTACATCTTCCGGGTGATCAACTAAAGCTTTAATAATGTACTCAAGAAATTCTTTATCTGTATCTTTTGCCATATTATCTTTCTTTGAATTTATCTATTTATTAATTACAATATATCGACCTTTTCTTTCAATTATTACTTATAATACCATTTTTTAAAAATTTGTCAAGCCAGCAGCAGGATTTGAACCCGCGACCTACTGTTTACAAAACAGTTGCTCTGCCACTGAGCTATGCTGGCATAAACAATAGCTCCCTACTTAACCGTTATTTTTTTACCTTTTAGGCCTTTCTTTTTTTTGATTTTAATCCAATAATCATCTGATAGATTATTTTTTCTTTTAATTGACCGAGAATGAAGAGTTATAATCCATTTACTGGTTAATTCGTCGGTTTTTAGGGCTAAGAATTTAAATTTTAAAAGAAGCTTTTGTAAAAATTTTTCCAAAGAAAATGACTTAACAAAATGAAAATTTTTAATTTTTTCTTCTGTGTCCAGAAATAATATTTTCAAAGAAAAAGGTTTTTCAGTTTGTTCTGGTAAAGAAGCTAAAATTGGAATTTTTTTAACTAAAATTATTCCCATTCCAAATGTGCTGCTAAATAAAATTATTTTAGCTATAGCTTCGTACATATTTAAATTTCATAACGAGTAAATCGTTTTACTATGATATTTTCTCCAAGCTTTGCAATAGCGTCATTTATTAAATCTTGAATAGTTTTATCTGGATTTTTAACAAATGGCTGAGAAACAAGACAAATTTCTTCTAAGTATTTTTTGATTTTTCCTTCAAGAATTTCTTTTATTATTTTTTCCGGTTTGTCGCTCTTAGAAAATTGCTCTTTGTAGATTTCTCGCTCTTTGTCCACTATTTCTTCGGGCACATCTTCTGGCTTTACATAAGAGGGCTTCATTCCGGCAATTTGCAAGGTTAAGTCATGGGCTAATTTTTTAAATTGTTCTGATTTTTTCACGAAATCTGTTTCACAACGAATATCAAGCATTACTCCAATTTTTTGGTTTGGATGGATATATATTTCAATTAAGCCGTCTTTGGCTTCCCGAGAAGATTTTTTTTCAGCTAATTTTTTGCCCCATTTTCTTAAAACCTCTTTTGCTTTTTCTAAATCATTATTTGCCTCTTTCAGGGCTTTTTGGCATTCAGTTATTGAAACTCCGGTTTCTTCTCTGAGTTGTTTAACTTCATCAATATTTGGCATATTATTTTTTTACTTTTATTATTGCGTCCTTTGTTTTATTTAATATATATTTTATAGAGTTTACAGAATCATCATTGGCTGGAATAGGAAAATCAGCTAAGCCAGGGTCAACATTTGTATCAACTATTCCGACAATTTTTACTCCTTTTATCCTTGCTTCTTTTACAGCTATATTATCTTTTTTCATATCTAAAACAAAAATAGCTTCCGGCAGTTTTCCCATATTTTTGATTCCGCCAAATTTTGTTTCAAAACCTATAAGCTCTTTTTCCATTTCCATTCTCTCTTTTTTTGTATATTTTTCTAATTCTCCCTCAACTTTTTTTCTTTCAATTTCCTTATAATATTCAATTCTTTTTTTTATAGTTTCAAAATTAGTGAAAGTGCCCCCAATCCATCTTTCTTTAACATAAGGAATACCGCATTCTTCTGCTGTTTTTTTGACTAATTCTTTTATTGGAATTTTTGTTCCGACCAAAAGCAGAACCTTTCCTTCAGAGACAATTTTTTGAATATATTCTAAAGCTTTTTTAAAATTCTCGGCTGTTTTCTCTAAATCAATAATATGAGTGGTATTCTTTATACCGCAAACATAGGGCTCCATTTTAGGATGGAGTCTAGATGTTTGATGGCCGAAAGAAACTCCAGCTTTTGCCATTTCCTCAATATTAATTTCAAAATCTTCCGCTTTTGCGGTAAGTTTTGGTTTTTTAACTTCTTCTTTTTTAATCTTTTTCTCTTTTATTTTCTCTATCATAATGATTTTAATATATCATATCCAAAAATTTAAAGCAAGCGCAAGGCATTGCTTTTTTTGAAAAGTTTTGGTAAGATATGAATGTATGAAAAAAGAAATTAAAAAAGAAATTAAAAAAGAAGTGAAGAAAGAAGTCAAAAAGGAAGTGAAAGAAGAAGTGAAAGAAGAAGTGAAAGAAAAAAAAGATATTCATCCTAAATATTATGATAACGCTAAGTTTAAGTGCGCTTGCGGGAATGTTTTTAGTATTGGCTCAACAAAAGAAATCATAGAGGTTGAAATTTGTTCAAAATGCCATCCTTTTTATACTGGAAAAAAGAAAATTATTGATACAATGGGAAGAGTAGAAAAGTTTAAAAAACGGCTCGCTAAGAAAAAGAAATAATTATGACACCAAACTCTATAATTATAGAAATTCGGGCTGGAACTGGCGGAGAGGAAGCGTCTTTATTCGCTCAAGATTTGTTTAAAATGTATTCCAAATACGGCCAATCACAGGATTGGCCGCAAAAGATTTTAGATTCCTATCCGTCAGAATTGGGTGGTTATAAAAATATAACTCTTGAGTTGAAAAGCAGAGACGCTTGGCCGCGTTTAAAATATGAAGCTGGCGTTCATAGAGTTCAGCGCATTCCTGCTACTGAAAAAGGAGGAAGAATACACACTTCTACAGCTTCAGTCGCAGTTCTTCCTAAAACAAAAGAAGCTCAAGTTCAAATTCGTCCTCAAGATTTAAGAACTGAAACCTATAAGGCCTCAGGCGCTGGAGGTCAATATGTTAATAAAAGAATGACGGCAATAAGAATTACTCATTTGCCGACCGGAGTAGTGGTAACTTCTCAAACAGAGAGAAGTTTACAGCAAAATAAAGAAAACGCCCTGTCTATTTTAGGAGCGAGAATTTTAAAAAAGCAGCAGGAGAAAATAGATAAAGAACTGAAAGGAGAAAGACGGTCTCAAATTGGTTCGGCAATGAGAGCTGAAAAAATTAGAACTTACAATTTCCCCCAGAATAGAATAACTGATCATCGAATAAAAAAAAGCTGGCATAATATGGAAGCGATTATGAATGGAAAATTAGCCCCAATAATTAAAAAACTACAACAAAATTTAAACTAAGAATATTTTATAAATAAAAATACCCCGATTAATCGGTGGTATTTTTAGTTATTTATAGATTTTATGTCTTCTCTAAACTGTTTGGTTTTTTGCATCACTTGATTTCCGTAGAATTCTTCATATTTTGTCCAACTGGCTCCGGAAAAATATTTCATAGCGGCTCTCCATTGACTCCAATAATTTGATGAAGCTCCTCCTAAATCTTTTATATATAATCCTGTTGCGAGAAAAGCGTGTTTTATATTCCAAGGATCTGCTGTTGCGCCTGTTGACTTTGCGATTTGCTCTTTAAAAATCATCCAAGTAGATGGAATAAATTGGCTCGGACCCATTGCTCCTCCATAACCAAAACTCATTGGACATGAAACAGGAGTTGCGTAAGGATCTCTTCCAAGTTCTTTTGTAATTTTTAAAAAAGGAGAAACATCTCTGCTCGGCTTCATTGTTCTTGGCATTATTTTTTGAGTTTTTATGCTGATTCCCTCTCCTGTTTTTTTATTTTTTAAATAACACTGCCCTACATTCCTGCCAATTCCTGATTCTTGACTTAATATAGCAAGCAAGAGCGCTGGCTCCACGCCCGTGAAGCTTTCTACAAATTCAGCTATTTCTACTGCTTCGCCAAATGTCGGAGCTTTCGCCACACCGATTAATTCAAAAATTCTCGCTCTGATGTCAGCCGCTTTTTTTTCTGTCTCTTTTTTTTCTTTAAGAGATTTTTGATATTCAACTTCAGTCAATTTTAAATAATATTCCTGACTGTTTTTAGTAGATTGGCTTTCTTGTTTTTGCAGAGTTTGAATTTTTACAATTCTTTC
>JAGLUP010000012.1 GCA_023134715.1 Candidatus Parcubacteria bacterium | reverse complement strand
ACATCGCTGTCAGTAGGCATAGTATAAATCAAATCAAGGTTTAAATTCTTTGCAATGAACAATGCTTTTAAAATAGCCATTGTGCTATAACCAATCTGTGCAGCTTTGTATGTTGCTTGGAATGGACTTGTATCTGAGTATGGCTCAAACAAGAATAAATGATTTGTAAATTCTAACGGCACGCCTTTTTCTGTTCTGATTTGATGTTTATTAATCCAAGCGTGGATGCTCACATTTTCTAAAGTAAAGCTCATTTCTTTAATTGGTTATAAAGTTTTTTCTCAAACTCTCTTGCAATGTTTTGTGCTTTTTTATAATTTTCTAAATTGGTTTCGTGGGTGTGGGTATGTTTTATTTCTCCTGTGTTTTTAACTTCATCGTAATTTCTCCAACCAAACATATTCTTTCCCATAAAAATAGTGAACGCTGAATTGTATCTGTTGTTTAAAGAATTTTGTATCCACATTGCTCTTTGCATTTCCTTTGCTTTTTTATAGGCATTGTGAAATTCTGGATATTTATATTCTTCAATCTCTTCCCCTTTTTTGCTAACATTAGTAATCTTTTTACTAGCCCAATTAAGCATATTGCTTTTATCAATGCTTATTGAGTTCGCAAACATTCCAAATAACGGTAAATCATTTGCAACTTCTTTTGTTATTTCTACCGCTCCATTCTTTCCTGCAACAACTTCTATCACTTCCTTTGTGTGGTCAACGCTAAAATAGTCTATAATAGCTTTACAAAATTCTGGTTTATATTTTGATGGTCTTCCTGCGTTAGACATAAATTTTAGGAAAACTTATTTTTCTAAGTCCTCTTAATTCTCTAATTAACAAATCTCTAAATAATAAAATTTTAGGAGTTAAAGCAACTTTTCTATTACTTTTTATAGTTTTTCTAAATTCTATAAATAACTCCGCTTCTCTTTTTTTCTGAACTAAAAACGGCAATAAATGATTAACCAATTCTTCTGAAAAACCATTTGAAACTTGCCAAGTCCACATAGTTAATCTCCTGTTCTTTCTTATTCTACTTCTTAATGAACCGCCAAATCTTTTTAATATCCATTCTGGCACATCTTTACATCCCATTTCTACTGTAATAGTAGAAAAATATGAATAAGGCGTATATCTACGATTATTATTCATTGATTTTGATAATTGAATACATCCTTCGCCATCAATAATACCTGCCAAATATGCTAAATCTTGTTTTTTATATTTTCCTGCTGGCATAGTTTTAGAGTTAAATTATCTCACCCGACTAAAAGCCGAGTGCAAAACTTATGAAAAAATCCCCATTCTTTCAATAGAGTGAGATAGTTTATTTCTTTTTTGGTTTTCTTTTACCGCATCCCATATAAATTAATTCTTAAAGCAGAGTAAAATAAAAAGTTAATTGCTTATGGATGATTTTAGCCTTAGCCGAAATGTCCGCAATAATCACTTCCGCTTGTCGTATTTTACCCCGCTATAATAATTAAATCTTTTGCCCCTCCTTATCTACTATGCCTGTATCTTTCGGCTTTAAGACTATATTTACTAAATGTCTTGTTTGGTTGCCTTGTATATTTAAAATTGGCACTAACATACAGTTATATTTTTGTAATATAGCTTGTATTTTGCCGTTGACTTTTTTTACAATTTCAAAATCCTTTCGTTGTTGGACTTCCTTATTTGCTTCTTCTTGAAGATTGGCTAAATTTATTGCTTCGTTTGACATAATTATCTTGTTTATTTTTTAAATATTTTTTAACTCTTGAAAGTTTTAAATCGCCTATTTCTTTTTCAATTTCAAAAAATGATATTGTAATTACTGGTTTTTTATTTTCTAATAAAACAAAAGACGCTTGCTCTTCTGGTATAACCCATTCTCTTTTTATTTCATTTGTCATAATTAAAATCCTTTCTTTTTATAAAAATCTCTTACTTCAGTGTCTGGATGATTGTCGGCACCGAAGCGTTTAATAAATTTTTCATTCACACCTTTTTTAGTCCAAGGCTGAACAGTATCTTTTGAATGTCTTGCCCTTTCATTTGAAAGCGAAGACGGAGTTGTTTGTATATTAGCAAATTTACTCATTTAATTTTAATTCCTTTTTTATTATTGCTTATAACTTCTTGTAATTCAGTGTTTCTTTTAAATATTTTGCCTTTGGGTTTTATAATTATGTCTTTTAATTTGACTTGTCCACTTACAACATCTTGAAATTTATCGCTATGTTTTAGCTGAAGTCCGACAAAAAACGCCAAACAAGACAATAATATTCCTATTGTTATTCCTAATATGCATTCCATAATTTAAGTATAAAATACTTTTTTGAAAAAGTCAAGTAAAATTCTGTAGTCAAAAAGTGGACAACTTTTTCAAAATATTTTTAGCACCAAAATATAAAAGTGGGCAACTTCCAGTTTTAGCCTTAAAACAAGGGGGTTGACTTTTTTTAATATATCGTCTATACTTAAAACATAACTAAAAAAACTATGCAACAAAAAACATCGTCAAATTTAAAAAGCAGAAATCTCTTGATTGTTGAAAATGGCGTTGCATTTGACGATGTTGCCATTGGATACAATCAAGAGTTTTTTGTTTTTTAAGTTTGTAAAAATATGGCAGAATTCAAACAAATAAAAATAAGAATTTGGCAAGATAATTGGTTTCTATCATTAAATCCTGAAGAAAAATTATTATGGTTTTTTTTATTAACTAACCAAAATGCTCATATTTCAGGACTTTATGAATTGCCAAAGCCCCTTATAAGCCCCTTAACAGGTATTAAAGATTGGAACAAAATTTTACTAAAATTTATTAAAGACGATAAAATATTGTATGACAATAAATGGATTTTTATAATTAATAAAATAAAACATCAACCAATAGGCGGAAACTTTAAAGATAATGTGCAAAAATCAATAAAAAAACATTTTGAAGAAAATAAAGAAATATTAGCTAATCTTAAAAAAATAATAAAGCCCCTTACAAGCCCCTATAAAGCCCCTTTGGAAAAAGAAATAGAAATAGAAACTAAAAAAGAAATAGAAATAGAAACTAAAACATTGTCACCTAACGGCGACGATATGGAAATAATACCAAATCTTTTAAAAGATAAACAAATACATATTCAAATTATTGGCTTATATGCAAAAGCTAAAAAAGTTATTTTTACAAGCAAAGAACATCAAAATACTTTTATCCGCAGAAATTTAAAATCTGCTTCAAATCTTAAAAATTACGATTTTGATAAAATAATTGATACTATGCAATATTTAATTATTAATGCAGATTTTAAATGGACACTTGAAACTGTAGAAAAATATATTGATGAAAATTTAACTAATTTAAATAATAAAAATATTAATTTAGATAACATATAAACTTATGCAAATATCAACAGATGTAAAAAAATTCGTAGTCATTACTTTTACGGGTGGACATCATTTTATTACTGAAAAGCAAAATGAAATTCTTAAAACATTAAACAACCAAAGCAATATTACAATAAATAATTGCGTAGTGCATTGTAAAAATATAGCTGAAATCTTAACTACTGAAAAATACTATGAAACATATCCAAACAAACAACCCGCCAATCAATACAAAAACTATTCCAGCATATCAGACACTATAAACTCTTTTTCAAATGAACGCCGAAAAAGAGCATTACAAAGTATAATTAAAGGATTTGAAAAACATTTTAAAGGTCGCGAAATACCATTACAATCACAAAT
>JAGLUP010000011.1 GCA_023134715.1 Candidatus Parcubacteria bacterium | reverse complement strand
TTTCAGCGTCTCTGGCTGACGCCTTAGCGTTTTTCAGATGAACAAGAACCATAGAAGCTAAAAGCCCCAAAACAGCAATAACTACTAAGAGTTCTATGACTGTGAATGATTTTTCTGATTTTTTGAACATATTATTTCGGATATTATTCTATTTTAGTTAAAAATTAGAATAAACATCTTTTCAGCTAAATTAAAATGAATCCTTAATTAGATATTTTGAAAAGCATAGTTTAAAAACTTAAAGCTCAAAGCTATTTTTTTCTTTTAATTTTAGCGATTTATCAAATTTATAGCAAATTATCCCGGCAAAAGGCACTTCTGTATCAATAATGTCCTGGTCGGATATTTTCTCAATATATTTTATTATTGCTCTCAAACTATTATGGCTGGAAACTATTAAAACATTTTTCCCTTTTCGCAAATCCCTTTCAATATATTTTTTATAGAAAGGAACCGTTCTTTTGTAGGTATCTTTTAAGCTTTCGCCATCCGGCGGACATTCTTCAAAGCTCCTCCGCCAAAGATGAACTTTTTGACGACCATATTTTTTTATGATTTTTTGCTTGTTTAATCCTTGCAGTTTTCCATAATATCTTTCATTCAAATTTTCTGAAATATAGACCTGTAAATAATCCTCATGGATTTCTTTAAAATCTCCCCATTTTTTCATTTTACCCTTATCAAGATAAATAAAAATCGGATATTTTTTATCAACATAATCTAAAATTTTTACCAGGGTATTTTGGTTTCTAATCAAAGGGGAAGAATAAGCAATATCAATTTTAAATTTAAATACTTTTTCAGCAATTTCCTTAGCTTTCTTAGTCCCCTCTTGACATAAAGGAACATCAACCCAGCCGGAAAATCTGTTTTCCAAATTCCATTGTGATTTAAGGTGTCTTAATAAAATTAATTGAGCCATATAATTATAGCTCATCAAGACTAATAATACTTAAATTATCGTCACAATGAACAGCAATATAAGCGTGGCTTCCGTGAATAAATATTTGATATGGACAATCTATTTCGTCGTTAGAGAATATATTTGTTTCAACAGGATTAGAAGGATCAGTAATATCAATAGTGATAATATAGCCAGGCGGCATATAACTGCCAACATAAGCAAAATTTCCAGAAATATCTATATCTGAATATAAATAAGTTGTGTTTATTTCATCTATAGGCAGAAATGCTTCCTCTTTTAAATTGTTAGGGTCAGAAATATCAATTACAGTTAAGCCTTTTAAGTGAGGAGTAGCTGGACCAGAAAGAGTCATTATATAAGCAAAATTTCCAGAAACTTCTATCGCAACGCTATTTTTTAAATGGTAATAATCACCGCCACAACCCATGCTTACTGTATTATCACAGATTTCTTTTTTTATTTCAGGATTTTCTGGATCAGAAATATTTACAATTGAAAAATGATAACCGCCAACTATATAAGCGTAATTTCCAGAAATTTTTATATCGTTTGGAGCAGCTTTTAATTGAAGACCTATTATTTCTTGAGGATTTTCTGGATCAGAAATATCAATTACTCTAAAATTATTATCAGTAGCCCCTATTTTGTCACCGATTACATAAGCGTAGTTTCCAGAAACAGCAATTGAATGTGCGCTACTTAAACCACTAAATGAAATAGTTCCTAGAGGTTCAGCTATATCATTAATGTCATAAATATATAAAGATTTTTCTGTGCCATTAGCTATATAAGCGTAGTTTCCAGAAATTATTACACGAACAGGGTTGCTTAAATTTGCATTACTGCTTTCTTCTAATATGGGGTTAGATGGATCAGTAATCTTAATTTTATTTAATCCTTTGCCGGCTGGATCTCCTGAAGTTACATAGGCGTAGTTTCCGGAAACAAAAACCGAGAAAGCGTCTTTCATGGGAATAGTAGAAAATGTTCCATCATCATCATCGCCTGTCCACATACTAAACCAAGAAGAAGCAACCTCTTTGTATCCTCCCCTTTCATAATTGACTCGAGTCGCGAAATTCTCTCCTTCATTGGTTGTTCTGTAATGATAACAAAATCTAAATAATCTTTTGTCGGGATCAGGGTCGGTTGCGAGAGGGTCATCTTCTTTATAAAGAGGATCTTCGGGTATGCTGTAAAAATAAGGAGCTAATAATGTTTGAATTGCATCATCTTCTTCTATACAGCACCCATCGTCTGTTTCTGAATTAATAGAATGGGGATATTTTCCTTCAGTAAAATAATACATTTCAAGAGCTTTGCGAAGACTGCCCCTCTCCTCTCCAGCTTCAGCGTCTCTTTTCCCATCCCTGGCTATAGCTCGAGCGTCTCTTATTTCAACTAAAATAAGAGAACCCAATAAAGAAAGAACAGCAATAACCACTAAAAGTTCTATAACAATAAGCCCTTTTAAAGGTTTAGTTTTTGAGCTAAATATCTTTTTTAATTTATTTTTTGCCATATATCGCATATAATCATATTCATAAATCTAACTAAACTAAAATAAATCTTTTTAGCTAAATTTAGAATAGATTTTTTAAAATTAATTGAGGCATATTTATTTTATCTGATCAGTCCTTGAGGCAGCGGATAGCAAAGGCGTATGCCTTACTGTACTTGTACCGGCCGACATATGTATAATCGTGACTCAACTCCCCTACCCAAGCATTAGTGTCGCTCTGAGTGGAGGACCATAAGTATGTGCGGGCGCTCCGACTGTTGTAACTGCCAGAGGCATACCTGCAACCCGCGGGAAGGGCGAGGAAACCAGAAGCGCCAAAGTCATTGTCGCCAGCTCCGTGATTGTCAATGTCGTGATTAATCCACAAACCCTCATTTCCAGCTAAGTAGCTTCCTTCTCCATTCGCGGTAGTCGTGTCTTGCCCTTTCCACCCTATGATATCATCTTTTGGAAAAGTAATCGCGCACTCATCGAAAGTGTTAGCGTCAATCTTGTGCTCGCAAGCATACCTTTCTAAATCGATCCACTCGTCAGTAGTAGGTATATGCCATCCAGTCGGACACAGACCTTGAGCGCCTTCAGTGACAGCCCCATTCATTGCCGTTGACCATTGATATAATAATCCTTCGTCAGTAAAGGGTCCGCCAGTGTAATCTCCACACCAGCCCTCATCGCTGTTATTTACCCAAGTTACATCTTTACAGCCATTGCCAGATGGATCCCCGTCATACTTTAAATTCTCTGCAAACCAGCATTGTGTTCCAAGAAGAACTATGTTGTAAACATTTCCGTCCTCATCGGTGACCGTGTCGGTTCCGCAGGTAAATTCCTCTCCGTCTCCATAAACAATGCTTCCGCCCCCGACAGAAGAAACCTCATGATAAGAATAAGCTACGCTTTCCATTTCAGTACGAATTTTGTATCCATAACCTCCAGTTTCTCCAGTTGAATACTGATAAGAAAAGGGTTCTCCTGTTGATTCTTTGGTGTTGGGATAAAGAGGGTCTTCAGGCATATCAGGAAGCCATTCTGATAATGCTTGGGAAACAAGACCACCATCTTCCGCGTCTTTTTCAAGAGATATCCATTCTCCAGATACAGGATATTTACTATGTTCTGTGTAGTAAAAAGCCAATGCTTTACGAATAGAATCCACTTCTCCTTTTCTTTCAGCGTCTCTGGCTGAGACCTTAGCTCCTTTCAAATGAACAAGAACCACAGAGGCCAATAATCCTAAAATAGCAATAACCACTAAAAGCTCTATGACTGTGAACCCCCTTTTTTTTGATTTTAGAAACATATTATTCAAATCTTATTCTAAATTTTAACTAAACTAAAATAAACCTTTTTTAATTATTAATTAGAATAAATCTTTAGAATTAATTTAATTATACTTATTTTGTTTATTTATTATTTCTTCTTCTATTTTTAATAATCTGTTGTATTTTGCCACCCTTTCTCCTCGGGCTGGAGCGCCGGCTTTTATGAAATCAGCTGAAATTCCGACCGCTAAATCAGAAATAAAATCATCACAAGTATCGCCTGAACGATGAGAAACCATAATTTTCCAGTCAAAAGATTTGGCTAATTCCGCGGCTTTCAGCGCTTCAGTTATAGTGCCTATTTGGTTGGGTTTTAGAATCATACCATTGCACGCGTTTCTTTCTTTTGCTTGTTTTATCCTTTCCGGATTAGTGCACAAAAGGTCATCACCAATTATACTAATTTTTTTACCAATTTTTTTTGTAATTTTGGAGAAACCCTCCCAATCCTCTTCAGAAAATGGATCCTCTAAAAAAATAATGGGGTAATCTTTTATTAAATCCTGATAAAAATCTAAAAGTCCTTGTTTTGTCAAAAAAACCTTTTCTAATAAATAAGCTTGTTCTTTTGAAAATTGGGAAGCAGCGCAATCCAGACCAATTTTTATATTTTTATAACCAGATGACCTTATAGCTTTAACCAATAGGCCCAAGGCGGATTTTGTGCCGAAAACAGGGGGAATAAAGCCGCCCTCATCTCCGATATTTATCGCGAATTTTCCAAAGTTTTCTTTTAAAATTTCTTTTAGACAATAGTAAATTTCACTGGCTGTTTGCAGATTTTTAGAAAAAGATTTTTTTTGGGGAATAATCATAAACTCCTGAATATCTAATTCATTTCCGGAATGAACTCCCCCATTAATAACATTGAAACAAGCCTTCGGCAAAACTTTCAGAGACCCGACGTCTGAAAGTTTTGCGATGTATTTATATAATGGAATGTTTTTTGTTTTTGCGCCGGCGCGGCAGACAGCCATGCTTACCGCTAAAATAGCATTGGCTCCTAATTTTGATTTATCTTTTGTTCCGTCTAATTCAATCATTAAATCATCTATTTCCTTTTGTTTTTTTACATCTTTTCCTCTTAATTTAGGAGCAATAATTTCGTTAATATTTTTTACGGCCTCAAGAACTCCTTTGCCCCCATATCTTTTTTTATTATCTCTTGATTCTTTTGCTTCATATTTTCCTTTTGACGCGCCAGAAGGAACAGAAGCAAAAACAGAAAAATTCTTTGTTTTTAATTCTACTTCAATAGTAGGATTCGCCCTTGAATCCAAAATTTCCCTTGCTTCTATTGATTTAATTTTTGAATTTTTGAAGATATTCATAAGCTGATAAAGCGGCTTTAGCGCCTTCTCCGGCGGCAATAATAACTTGTTTGTATTTTACATCGGTCGCATCGCCAGCGGCAAAAAGACCTGGTGTTTTAGTTTGTCCTGATTTAGCGTCAATTTTAATTTCATCTCTTTTGCTAAAATTTACCAAACCTTTAACAAAACCAGTTGCCGGAATGCTCCCAACTTGAATAAATACTCCTTCTACCGGCCGCTCATAAGTTTTTTTTGTCTGTCTGTCTTGATAAACAATAGATTGCACCTTGCCTCGTCCTTTAATTTCTTTTACTCTGGTGCGCAAAAAAATCTCAATCTTTTTATAACAGCTCACTTTTTCTTGGATTATTTCATCTGCGGCTGATTTATCTCCGAATTCATAAATATAAATATTTGCGGCATAAGGCGTAAGATCTAAAGCCGCTTCAAAACCAGAGTTTCCTCCTCCAATAACCGCTACTTTTTTATCCTGAAAAAATGGCGCGTCGCATGTAGAGCAATATGCCACGCCTCTGCCTGTGAATTCTTTTTCTCCCGGAACATCCAATGGCCGAGGATCCGCGCCAGTGGCAATAATCACTGCTTTTGCTTTATATCTGTCTTTTTGAGTTGTTTTAATTTCAAAAAAATTACCCTTTTTTATAATTTTTTCCACCTCTTCTCCTTGGTTTATATCAATCTCAAAACTATTAAGATGTTTTTCAAATCTATTTACTAAAGCCATTCCGCCAATTTTTTTAAATCCAGGATAATTCTCTATGCTTGACGTTTTAGCCGCTTGGCTTAAAAAATTTTTTGTAATCAAAAAACAGTTTAACTTTTTTCTTGAGGCGTAAATACCGGCTGCAATTCCGGCTGGACCTCCGCCAATAATAATTAAATCATGCATATTTTAAAATTTTATTTTTTTTAGATATTTTCTTAATTTTGGACCAAATTCTGGATGCCTCAAAGAAAGCAAAAGATTTGATTTAAGCCAGCGCTCCTTGTCTCCGCATTCCAGCCAATCACCTTCAATTTCATAACCATAAATTGTTTTCTGGTCTTTAAGCATTTTTTCAAAAGCGTCAGTTAAAAGCAGTTCTTTATTTTTCCCATGAGGAATTTTTTCAAGAATATCAAAAATTTCCGGCGTTAAAATATACCTCCCAACAATGGCTAAATCTGAAGGAGCTGAATCAACCGCGGGTTTTTCAACAACATCCTTGATTTTATAAAAACGATTAGCAATTTTTTCTACTTTTACTATGCCGTAATGATAAACTTCTTCTTTGGGAACTTTTTTTAAAGCAATAATCGGCCTTTGATAAGTTTCAAAAACCTTAGAAAGCTGTAAAAAGCATGGAATTTTAGAGATAATAATATCATCATTGAATAAAATTCCGTATGGCTCATTTTTGCCAATTTTATTTTTTGCCTGCAGAATAGCATGCCCATTGCCAATCGGTTTTTTTTGAGAAACATAAGAAAAAGAAATACTTTTCGCTATTTTTTCAAGCTCTTCCAATTCATCTAAAAGATGAGCTTTATTTTTATTTTTTAATAGTTTCTTTAACTTTAAATTTTTTTTAAAATAATCTGAAACTAAATTTTTTTCAGGATTTATTACAAAAACAATCTGCTTAACTCCGGAAGACATTACTTCCTCAATAATATATTGAATTACCGGCTTATCTACTAAAGGAAAAAATTCTTTTGGCAGAACCTTAGATTGAGGCAAAAATCTCGTGCCCAAACCGGCAACCGGAATTATAACTTTTTTAATCATAATAAATTTTATTTGTTTTTACGCAAAAATGTGGGAATTTCCCATTCCTTTTCCTGAAGCAATTTTGCGTCTTCAATCGCTTTTTCAGTTTTTTTTATCTCCAATGCGTTTCTTCTTGTTTTAATTTCTTGAATTTCTTCTATTTTTGGCTTGGGTTTAGGTTTTTCTACGGATTTAGGTTTTTCTAAAAGCTTTGGCGGAGCAGCGGCTGACTTGCCCGCCTGACTGTCAGAAGGACTCTCGGCTGGTTTCTTTTCTTCTTTCTTAATCTTAATTGAAGTTTTTTTGATGATTTTCTTTATTTTTTCCTGAATCCCGTTCCCGCAGCCGACAGCAAAAAGAGTTATTTTAATCTTATTATTATATTTTGAATTTTGAGAAATGCCGAAAATAATTTTAGCTCGAGGATTAAATCCAGAAATAATTCTGCTAATTTCTTCTGCTTCTACCATTTTCAAATCTTTACCGCTGGTAATATTGAATAAGATTTTTTCCGCTCCGGAAATATTATATTCGTATAAAGGATTTTTCAATACTTTTTTAACCGCCTCTTCTATTTTATTCGGCCCTTTGGCTGTGGCAGTATTAAGGTAAGCTATTTTTCCTTTCCCTTGTAAAATTGTTTTAACATCGGCAAAATCAATATTAATCAAGCCGGGCGAATAAATCATCTCTATTAAACCTCCTAATCCGTCAGCGAGGCATTCGTTTACGCAAGAAAGAGATTTTTTAAAACCAGTTTCTCTTTTAATAATTTCAAAAACTTTTTCATTAGAAATAATAATTAAAGCGTTAAAATTTTGCTTTAAATTTTCTAAAGCGTCCTGGGCAATTTTTAATTTTCTCTCGCCTTCAAATTTAAAAGGCATTGTAAAAATTCCTAAAGTTAAATTACCCGCGTCTCGAGCTAAACTGGCAAAAAGCGGAGATGCCCCGGAACCAGTTCCTCCGCCAAGCGAACCTATTAAAATAGAGAAATCTACTCCATCAAAAATCTTGGCGAGCTTTTCTTTTTCTTTTTCAGCAGCTGCTTTTCCTACTTCAGGATTCATTCCCGCTCCTAATCCTTGAGTTAGCTCCTGTCCAAACCATAAACGTTTAATTCCCCTTGGGCAGCTGGAAAGCGCCTGAAAATCAGTATTAGCGACAACAAAATCAACTTTTTTTATTTTTTGAGCAACTTCGGAAACAATTGAGTTCCCTCCCCCGCCAATTCCAACTATTTTTATTTTAATCCGGGGAATTTGATTAAAAATTTTCCTTGAAACAGCTCTTTTTTTAACCTTTTTTTTCTTTAAAGATTTTTTTGATTTGGTTTGATTATTTTTTTTACCTAATTTTAAAACCCCTTTCTTTTTCAAAGAAACTTTTTTGCTCTTTTGAACTTTAATCTTTTTAATTTTCCTTTGATGTTTTTGTTTTTTCATAGATACAAAATTAGAAATTAGAAATTAGAAATTTCTTAGATATTATCTTGCTTCCTTGCTAATAAAGATTGATTCATCGGAGATTCCGAGCATTGTAACAGTGAATCCTGTTCCAATTGGTGAGCCAGTTTTGTAAAAAGCAGACTCTCCTGTGGAAGCTATTCCAAATACGGGAATATCTTTATTTCCCAGTGTTTCTTTTATTTTTTTGATTTCTGTCATATAATCTTTGCCTAACAGCATTCCCCTGCAAGCGCAGGAAAAGAAGAAAACAAAACCAAAGTTTTTAGAATCAATGTCTTCTATCATTAATTTTGTCGCGTTTGCTGGGGCTTTTTTTGCTGATTCATTGTTTATATAACCTAAAAGTAAAGGAGTTCCTTGTTTTATTGGAGTCATACATCTGATATATTTGTTTTGAATGACTTTTGGCATAAGCAACGGCCAAAAGAAATCAGCAGAAGATTCAGCTAAAACTGGAAGATATCCCTTTTTGAGTCCAGCGGCTATAAATACAGCGCCTGGATCTTTTATAAACTGCTCCTTTTTAAACTCTGTATATTTATCAAACACTTCTGAGAAAACTTCTAATGCTGGTCTTTGATTAATCTCTTCAATTGTCCAAGAATCTTTTATTTTGGTAATCATGCCAATATTAGCTATAGGTTTAGCTCCAGCGCCTACTCCATACCCAATTTCTAATTCTGAACCCAAAATTACTGAAATTGCCGCTTCTTGATATACTTTTCCTTGATAAAAGGTAAAACCGGGCAACGTAGCACTTTTACTCATTCCGCTGCACAATCCTCCTCCTTGTATACGGAGCGCGGTTTTAGAAATAGACATTACTCCTTCTAAAATCTGGGAATCATGAAATCTTCCTTGACTATCGCTTCCCGGAGTAATTATAAATCCATTGACCGGTCTGATTTTAGAAATATCTTTTACTCCTCTTTTAAGCATTGACATATATGCTAATTGAG
>JAGLUP010000010.1 GCA_023134715.1 Candidatus Parcubacteria bacterium | reverse complement strand
TCGGAATTGCAATTTGGACAGGGTTTTGAATGATTAAATGTGTCTACACCGCTACCATTGCAATAACTACACCTTGATTGGTTGTAATATTGTTGCTTTAAAGTTTTTATCATATTATTTTTTAACCAACGCTTGCCGTTCATTTATACTCTTGCCGTATAAGTGGTAAATAAACGGCGGAGCGTTAGTTAAGTGGCTTTCTTATCTTATATTTTAAGTATAGCTGATGTAAAATTTTTTGTCAAGCCCTGTATTTTAGCTAATGTTAAACTATAAAAAAATACTTGTTTTTTGAAAATTTTTATATTTTTATATTTTAATCTTTTCTGTGGATAAGTATTTAGCATAAAGTCATTTGTTTTTTACTTTTATCTGCAATCTCTAAATTCTTGACAGCTTGATTATAATAACTTTCTTTTAATTCAATTCCTATAAATCGTCTGTCCATTTTTAACGCAACATATCCCTCGCTTCCAATTCCCATAAACGGACTAAATACTAAATCTTTTTTATTAGTCCATAAATATAAACATCTTCTTATAACATCTAATTGAAGCGGACAAATATGTTTTTCGTCTTTTTCTTCTCTCGCACTTGTTTTTTGTAATGTTTTGCCTTGTTTAATATCTGTCCATATCGGGCTTGCAATTTTTTGCCATTGCTTAACTGAAAAATTATTATCAGTATGGGTTATAGGATTTTGATTTTCTCCTGGTTTTTTCATAGTAATAATATAATCAGGAATACCTTGACGACTTTTTGCACTATCTTTTTTTAGTTGACAATGTAATAATCCGCGTGCTTTTGTTCTTTGCATTGCAACAACAGGGTCTTTCCAAATTACAATTTCGCTATGATAGACAAATCCAGCGTCTTGATATATTCTAATCAAATCGCCTCTAAAATCTTTTAATCCAATAAAACCGTCTTTATATTTAACTGTTGGCAATAGCATACAATGAAAACTCATCAATCTTCCTTTTTGTGTAATTCTAAATTGCTCTTTTGCTAAAAATTTATAATGTGAATAAAATTCTTTATCTGTTTTGCAATTTCCCATATCTCTTTCAGAATTTGAATAAGTATAAAGACTTGAAAATGGAGGAGAAAAAATTTGGTAATCAATACTTTCAGTTTTTATTTTTTTTATTTTTTCTACACTGTCGCCGAGTATTGTTTCGTAAGTTTTTTGTTTGTTATTTTTTTCTTTGTAATCCATAATTTTATTGTTATTTTTAAAATAATCTATTTTTAAATTAGTTATTTTTTTTGCCATTTCGTTATGCCGTTTTTCTTTTTCTTTTATTGCAGTTAAAATGTTCTTTTCTTTTTCTGATAAAACAATATAAACATTAACATCTTTTTTTTGTCCAAATCTCCAACATCGTCTGATTGCTTGATAATATCCCTCATAAGAATAATTAAGTCCGCAAAAAATAATATTATTACAAGATTGCCAATTCATACCAAAACCGCATATTTTTTGTTTGCTGATTACAATTCTAACATCACCATTCGCAAATCCTATCATTTTTTCAGATTTATATTCACTGGTATTACTGCCTGTTATTTCTGTGCCGTCTTCTATAATTTTAGATAATTTTTTACTCTCGTCATTATAATTACACCATATTAGCCATTTATTTTTTTTATCAGTTTCAGTGATTTTTTTAACTTCTTGTATTCTATCTTCCATACTTGCTTTTAATGATTTTCTAACTTCTTGAAAACCATCAACAGGCATAGAAAATAAAGTATCTTTTTCAGATTTATCTTTTAAAAATATTGGTATTATTTTTAATTTTGGAAGTTTAAATTTTTTATTACAAAATCCTATATCTTTTGGAGATTTTATCATAATCGCCCAACTTCCAATAAAATTCCAAAAACTATTTATTGAATGTTTTTTTAATCGCCAAGTTTTTGTGTGGTTTGCGTCATTGATAAAAAACATTGCAAGCATTACATTACGGCTCATAATATTCAAAAATTCACAATGATTTCCTAATTCTTCAAAATCATTTGGGGATGGCGTGGCAGAGCAGGCTAATTTGTATTTTGTAAATTGATATTTTTCTATTATTTCTTGTTT
>JAGLUP010000001.1 GCA_023134715.1 Candidatus Parcubacteria bacterium | reverse complement strand
TTTAAGCTTTTAATATTTTTTAAAAGGTCTTTATTTTTTTTATTAAGAATTTCTAAAGCGATTAAGTTATTATAAAAACTGGATATTTCTTCTTCTGAAAGTAAAACCTCAATAAGCGATTTCTGATTTTCTTCATTAATGGTTCTTAGAATTTTAATTAATTTTTCCTTAGAATCTTCAATTCTTAAACTGGTTTTATCAATTGAATGCTCAGTATCCCCTATCTGAAAGCCAATGTCCTTAATCATTATATTGCTTTCTTTGATTTGAAGATTCAGCTTAGTAATTTTATTTCTTAAAATATAAATTTGGTTTTGAAGGGTTTTCTTTTCCTGCTCTGTCTTAGTTATATCTGTCGCGTATTTAGCGATTAACTCTTCTAATTCTTGCAATTCTGTTTCTAAAAGCTTACGCTCTTCAGCTTTATCTTGAGCAAATCCTGTAAAATTCGGCAAAACCAAAACCAGAACTAAGATAAGTCCGAATATGAATTTATGCATTGGTCTCTGTTGTTTCATCTTCATTTTTTTCTGGTTTCTCTTCCCCTGCTTTCTCCACTTCTTCAACATTTTCCTCAATTGGTTTTTCTAATTCTTCTTCAACTTTTGTCGGAGGAGCGACAGAAGCTACAATTTCTTCAGCTTGTTGTAAAATTTCTACATCCTTTTCTACTTTTAAGTCCTTGACCAAAATATTATTCTCAAATGTTTTAAGACACTCTATATTAACCTTGATTTCACGAGGAAGATCCTGAGGAAAAGCTCTAACTTCTATTTCTTGGATACTCTTAATTAAGGTTCCGCTTAATTCTTTTACAGCTGGCGCTATTCCTTCAAAGACCAAAGGTATCCTTGCTTCAGTTTTTTCTTTCAAAGATGGCTGATAAAAATCAATATGAATAAATTTATCAGTTAAAGGATTTTTTTGGGTTTCATGAATTAAAACCAAAGGTTTTTCTTTTTGAGCTTTAATCTCAAGAGTAATTAAAGAACTTTGTCCCGCTTGTTTATAGATTTTTTCAAATTCTTTTTCACTTACAGATAAAAGTAAATTTTTTACTCCATGCCCATATAACACAGCAGGCAATCCTCCCTTTTCTCTAAGAGTGTTTAGTTTTTCTTTTCCATCTCTAATTTTTACTAAAATAGTCAACATAATAATTTAACTTACCATTTTTAGCAGGAATTGTAAACCTTTAATGCCTGACTAACGGTTTTATTTTCAACTGTTATCGCGTAAATCGCGTTGCACATAGCGATTGCTTGTTTAAGTCCTTTTTGGTGGATATTTCTTCCTGTTGCGTTTCCTTTGGCGCCGCTTTGAATTTGGTCATAAAGCCGTTGCAGAAAAACCTTCACATCAGTAGAAGACCCGCCAGCGCAAACAACATTAGTTCTGCCAGCGGCTTTTATCGCTTCTTTAAAAATTTCTTTTGATTCCTTTCCCTGCTCTTTCGGATAACTAATTTTAACAAAATCTGTTCCAAGACATGCCGCAACGCCTGTCGCGCCCGCAATAAGATGAGGGTCTTTTTCATCTTTTACAGCTTTTCCCCTCGGGTATATCCAGAGAACTGTTAAAAGCCCGTTTTTATGCGCTTCATATACTATTTTTGACGCCTCTTTTAACATTTGATATTCGTATTTACTTCCTAAGTAAATAGTATATCCCACAGCAGGTATTTTTAATCCGGAATTTTTTTGAAATTCAACAATTTCGTCAACATCAGAAATTTTCCCGCTGCAAGGATCTTTATCTACTGTTTTTATAAGATTTGTTTTTGAGTTAAGTTTTACAAGATATTGGATATTTTTATAATCAGCGCCATATTGCGCGATAAGACCGCGCTGAGTCGCAAAAACACCAATTTTTGCTTTGCTCGCGATTTTAAATAAGTGTTCAGGATTAGCGTCGTCAGGATGAATTTCTTCGCCATAAAAATCCTTGTTAAGATGTTCTATTTTTTGGTCGCCCGCAAAAAGCATCAGCCGTCCAGAACCATGAGTCATATTCAGATAATTTTTAATGTATTTTGCCCGCGCTTTTTTAGGAACATCTAATGGAACTTTAACATTTGTTTTTTTCATAAAGCAAATTTTTCAAAGCGAAAATTCTGGATTTTCTGAGACGCGTAGGGCTCCCTCCCGTCCCGATAGTTTCCGCCTATCGGGACGGGAAGGGATAAAGCGCGAAGAAAAGACAGAATTTGAGCTAGAAAGATTTTAAAATTTCGTTTTCAAAGTTTTTATAATCTATTCGGTTAATTATAATAATTTTTTTAGTTTTTCAATTAAATTTTTATTTCCAATATATGTTGGAACTCTTTGCGTTATATTTTCCGGCTTAATTTCCAATATAGAACATTTGCCGTTTGTTGAAGCGCCTCCAGCTTGTTTTATTATAAAAGATATTGGATTGCTTTCAACTAACAACCTTAACTTTCCATCTGGTTTTGTGGTTAGCGATGGATAAGCAAAAATGCCGCCATAATGAAGTATCTGGTTAACATCTCCGACAAATGAACCGCCATATCTTAATTTATAACCCTGCGCTTCTAATTCTTTAATATATTTTTTAAATAATGGAAGCCAATCTTTTCGCAATCCGCCAATGCCGTATAATATCCCTGGCTCAGGAAGTTTTATATTCTCTTTTTTTAACAAAAATGCTTTTTCCGCGCGCACGAATTCATGAACACCGTTTCCCGCTGTATAAACCAATGTTGTCGTCGGGCCATATAGAACATATAAAGCGGCTATTTGATGTTTCCCTTGTGTTGGTAAATCTTTTTCATATATTCCAATTATGGTTCCAACCATATTATTGCTTTCAATATTTGAAGAGCCGTCTAAAGGATCCAATGTAACGTTAAATATTCCTTTTTTATTAAGTTTTACCACTTCTGAACGCTCTTCTGATACCACTGATTTAACTATGCCTGTTTTTTTAAATTCATCAATTAAAAATTCATCTGCCCATTTGTCAGCAATTAACTGAGTTTCTCCATACACATTTTTTGTGTCTGACTTACCCATTCTATTAGGAAGCTCTTTGCTTATTGTGTTAGACGAATCGCTTATCTTAAGAATCAAAGATGCTAATTCTTTATCAATTGTTTTTAAATGTTGTTTTAAAGTTCTTGCCATAGATTTTCTATTTTTTTATCTTAGCTAAATTTAAAATTGTTTTGATTATTGTGTCAGGGTTTAAGGAAATAGATTCAATTTTTTGTTTAACTAAAAATTCAGCGAATTCCGGAAAATCGCTCGGCGCTTGGCCGCAGATTCCGCAGTATTTTTTCTTTTTGCGGCAAAGCTTAATTACACTGCTAATCATTTTTTTAACAGCTTTATCTCGTTCGTCAGTAATATAAACTATTCTGGCATTATCTCTGTCTATACCTAATGTTAATTGAGTTAAATCATTTGAGCCAATTGACATTCCGTCAAAAAGCTCTAAAAATTTTTCAGCTAAAATAACATTGGAAGGAATCTCGCACATTACGATAACTTTTAAACCCTGTTTTCCTTTTTCTAAGCCAAACTGCTTCATTAGTTTAAGTACTGCTTTTCCTTCTTTTATCGTCCTGCAAAAAGGAATCATTAATGTAATGTTTTCCAATCCGAATTCCTCTCTTGCTTTTTTTATTGCCTGACATTCCATTCTAAAAGCTGGCTGAAATGATTTATCTAAATAGCGGCAAGCTCCTCTAAAACCAAGCATTGGGTTTGCTTCTTCATTTTCAAATATTTTTCCGCCAATTAAATTTTTATATTCATTGCTTTTAAAATCAGAAAAACGGACGATTACTTCTTTGGGATAAAAAGCCGCTGCAATCATTGCTACCCCTTCAGCCAGTTTATCAACAAAGTATTTCTTTTTATCTTCATAGCCGATTGTTAATTCATCAATTTGTCTAACTATGCTTTTATTGGAGCCGAATACTCCGCCAGGCAGAGTTGTTTTTGAGTTTTTATTAGATTGAATAAAGTTTGAAATTCCTGGCAGGGATGTTTTTGAGTTTTTGATTTCTTTATAATAATACAAAGCAAGCGGATGAATTCTAATTTTCTCGGCAATAATAAATTCTTCTCTTGCCAGCCCTACTCCGTCATTTGGTAAAAATGAAGTTTTAAAAGCAATTTCCGGGGCGCCAATGTTAACCATTATCTTTGTTTTTAATTTAGGTATTTTTTTCAGATTGCGTTTTTTAATTTTAAAAGAAATTTTTCCTGAATAAATTTTTCCAGTTGCTCCTTGAGCGCAATCAGCAGTTATCATTTGTCCTGTTCTTAGGATTTTGGTACCATTAAGCGTGCCGACTATGCAGGGAACACCTAATTCTCTAGATACTATTGCCGCGTGACAAACCTTAGAGCCCTCGTCAGTAATTACGGCTGAAGCTATTCTTATGGCTGGCACCCAATCGGGGTCAGTCATTTTTGTTACCAAAGTTTCTCCTTTTTTAAATTCACTAATTTGAGAGACATTTTTAATAATGCGAATATTCCCCTGTCCGATTTTATCTCCAACAGCAATGCCTGTTAAAATCGGCTTTTTCTTGCTTTTTATTTCATATTTTTCATAAAAGTTTTTATTTTTTAAACTATGCACTGTTTCCGGTCTTGCTTGAACTATAAAAAGTTGGTCTGTTTTTCCGTCTTTTGCCCATTCAATATCTTGTGGTGTCCCATAATGCTCTTCAATTAAACATGCCCATTTTGCCAAAGTTAAAACTTCTTTATCTTCAATAGAAAATTTTATTTGGTCTTTTTGGGGAACTTTTACCTCTTCTAATCCCCCCTTTTTATTATATAAATACTTTTTATTTTTCTTTCCGAGATTTTTAGAAATTATCGGCTTAAAACCCTTCTCAAGAGTTGGCTTGAAAACATAAAATTCGTCTGGAATAACTTTTCCTTTAACAATCATTTCACCTATCCCATAAATAGAATTAATTAAAACTACACCTTGAAAGCCTGTTTCTGTGTCTAATGTGAACATTACTCCCGAAGAAGCTAAATCAGATCTAATCATTTTTTGAATTCCCACTGATAAAGCGATTTTCAAATGCTCAAATCCTTTTTCTTCCCGATAAGCGATTGCTCTGTCTGTAAATAAAGAAGCCATACATTTTTTAATGGCTTTTAACAAGTTTTTTTCTCCTGATACATTAAGCTCGGTTTCATGCTGTCCTGCAAAAGACGCGCTCGGAAGATCTTCTGCCGTAGCCGAGCTTCTCGCGGCAACACTGATATTTTTTTCTTTATATTGTTTTGATAATTTTTTATAATTTTCAATAATTTCTTTTTCTAAATCTTCTGGAAATTCTTTTTTTAAAATTAGATTGCGCGCTTTTTCCCCTGTTTTTTGCAAACTTCTAATGCTTTCAGGGTTAAAGGTTTTAAAAATTTGTTTTAATTTTTTATCAATTTTGTTTTGTTTTAGAAAATACCAATATGCTTGGGAAGTTAAAACAAAACCATCAGGAATTCGGATGTCCTTTTTAGATAGCTTGGAAAACATTTCCCCTAAAGACGCATTTTTGCCTCCAACCAAAGAAACATCTTTCTTAGAGATTTCCTTATACCAAAGAATATATTTTTCTGATTTTTTCACAGTATTTTTAAATTGTCATTCTGAACGAAGTGGAGAATCCCGTATTATAGATTCTTCGCCTGCTGGCTCAGAATGACAAGGGAGAAGCAATCAATAATCATTTATCAATAATCACTTTCTTGATTTGTTCTACGGTTTCTGGATTAGCTAAGGTAGAAAGATCTCCTAATGGTTCTTTGCTGAATAGTTTTTTCAGAATGCGGCGCATTATTTTACCGGAACGGGTCTTAGGCAAATCAGAAACAGAATAAATCTTTTTAGGCAAAGCAATAGGCCCTATTTCTTTTCTTATTTGACTGATTACTTGTTTTTCAATGTCTTTAATTTTATTTTTAGAAATTATAAAAACTACCGGTATCTCTCCTCTAATTTCGTCAGGAATTCCAATTACAGCGCATTCAGTAATAAAATGAAGTTTAGTTATCGCGCTTTCTAATTCACCGGTAGTAACCCTATGGCCGGCAACTTTAATCACATCATCTATTCTTCCTATAATTCTAATCAACCCGTTTTTGTCTTTTAACGCTCCGTCAGAGGTAAAATAGATTTCCTTGCCATATTCTTTCCAGTAAGTATCTAAATATTTTTTAGGATTTTTATAAACTCCCCGCAAAAGTCCGGGACAAAATGGCGGAAGCATTATCAAATTTCCATGCTCCCCTGTTTTGCATTTCTCTCCTTTTTTATTTAGAATTTCAAATTTTATTCCCGGGAAAGGCAATCCCGTAAAAGATGGCTTAAACGGCCCGATTCCAGGCAAGCAAGTAATTAAAATTCCTCCTGTTTCTGTTTGCCACCATGTATCAACTAAAGGACACTTATTTTTTCCTATTTCTTTGAAATACCATTTCCAAGCGGCCTCGTCTATTGGCTCTCCTACTGAACCTAAAATTTGCAAAGTTTCAAATTTATACTTTTTCAATAAATCCGTTCCATATTTTTGAAACATTCTAATTGCGGTTGGCGCGGTATAGAAAGTAGTTACTCCATATTTTTCAATAATTTGACCCCATCTGTCCGGCACAGGCCAGTTCGGAGCTCCCTCAAACATAATAAATGTAGTTCCATTTAAAAGCGGACCATAACAGCTATAAGTGTGGCCTGTTACCCAGCCCAAATCAGCAGTTGACCAAAAAATATCGTCTTGTTTTAAATCAAATATCCATTTCGCTGTAAATTTTGCCTGAACAGTGTAGCCGCCGCATGTATGAATGCATCCTTTTGGCTTGCCGGTTGAACCGCTCGTATAAAGAATGAAAAAAATATCCTCGCTATCCATTATTTCCGGTTTGCAATAATCTTTTTGATTTTTTGTTAAATCTTCATACCAAATATCTTTTCCTTTATTCCATTTCACAGGGTAAGCTTTATCGTCTGTTCGATTTACCACAATTACTTTTTTTACTTTTGTATTTTTTGTTCCCCTATCAGCATTCTTTTTTAAATCAATAATTTTTCCTCTGCGATAATATCCATCAGCAGTAATTAAAACTTTTGCCTGGGTATCCTGAAGCCGCACCTGAAGCGCGTGAGGAGAAAAAGCTGAAAAAACAACAGCGTGGACAGCTCCAATTCTCGCGCATGCAAGCATTGAAATTATTGCTTCAGGTATCATTGGTAAATAAATTCCTACCCTATCCCCCTTTTTCACTCCCAAATCTTTTAAGCCATTAGCCAAACGGTTGACCTCTCTAAAAAGCTCATAATAAGTTAAAATGCGAGGTCGCTCTTCAATTGGTTCTGGTTCCCAGATTAGAGCGGCTTTATTTTTTATTTTATCAAATCCCAAAGGATTATTTTCAAAAATATTTGAGGTTATGTTAATTTTGCCTCCCTTGAACCATTCAAAATATGGAGGATTGTGAACAAATCCCTTTTTCCATTTTTTAAACCAAAAAAGTTCTTTGGCTAAATCCTCCCAAAATTTAACTGGGTTTCTCTCTGCCTTCTTATAAATTGACGGGTTATTTATTATGGCTTTTTTTTGAAAATCCTTAGACGGATAATATAAATTTCCTTTTTTAATCATAAGTATAGTTTATCTCGCTTCTTTACTGATAAAGATTGATTCATTGGAAATACCCATCATAGTAATAGTTAAAGCTGTTCCAATTGGCGAACCGGTTTTATAAAATGCTTGTTCTCCTGCCGAAGCAATACCAAAGACAGGAATGTCTTTATTCCCTAATGTCTCCTTTATTTTTTTAATTTCTGCCATATAATCTTTTCCTAATATCATTCCTCTAACTGCACAAGAAAAAAATAAAACAAAACCAAAATTTTTAGAGTCAATATCCTTAATCATTAATTGAGTAGCTTTTGAAGTAGCTTGTTTGCAGGATTCTTTGGTAATTTGGCCGAGAACTAAAGTAATTCCCTCTTTTACCGGAGTTGCGCATCTAAGATGTTCTTTTTCTATACCTTGTATTATTGGCCAGCAGAAATTACCAGTAGATTCAGGAATAGCTGTAGCATATCCACTAAGAATAGGAGTTAACCAATCAGGTGTTTTTATTAACCTCTCTGTGTTAATTTTAGTATGCTCTTTATACACTTTTAACATAACCTCTGTTGCTGGCTTTCCATTAATTTCTTCTATAATCCAAGGATTTCTTATTTTAGTAATTAAGCCAATATTAGCTATAGGTTTAATCCCTGTTTCTGCCCCATAACCAATTTCTAATTCTGAACCTAATATTACTGATACCACTGCTCCCTGATGAATCTTCCCATTATAAAAGGTAAAGCCAGGTAATGCCCCGGCAGTTTCTTTACTAAACCCTTCACACAATCCTCCTCCTTGAATTCTTAAAGCGGTTTTAGAAATAGAAGTTACTCCTTCCAATATCTGAAAATCGTGGGACGTTCCTTGTTTATCAAAACCAGGAGTAATTAAAAATCCATTAATCGGTCTGATTTTAGAAATATCTTTTACTCCTCTTTTTAGCATTGACATATATGCTAATTGAG